>NZ_SCOL01000001.1:0-619081 GCF_005503015.1 Bacillus sp. E(2018)
ACGAGCGCCATATGAAAAATACGAGCGCCATATGAAAAATACGAGCGCCATATGAAAAATACGAGCGCCATATGAAAAATACGAGCGCCATATGAAAAATACGAGCGCCATATAAAAAAAGAAGCCCTCAAGCTTCTTTTTTTAACTTACCACTACATCATTATCTTCGCCTGTTGCTAATTCGCTCCTGACGTTCCCAAGCTTTTAAATAAGGGTATGGATCGAATGCCCATTCCGTATATCCGTTATCACGGTACATGCCAAAGTGTAGATGAGGCGGGAATTTTCCAGATGTTCCTGGAGGACCGTAGCCTGAGCTGCCCACGTATCCAAGCACCGTCCCAGGTTCGACGATCGTCCCTTTTTCAATTGCTTTATTAAAGCTGCCTAAATGTGCGTAATAATGATACACGTTATTGATATCACGAACACCGATTCTCCATCCGCCAAAACGGTTCCATCCTTTAATTTCAACAATTCCGTATGAAACTGCTTTTACCGGAACTCCGTAATCCGCAAAAATATCTGTACCCTCATGAATACGTAAACCACCAAAGCCGCGTCGATCACCCCAAGTGCTTCGGTAGCTATAGTTCGATCTTAATGGAACAATAAAGCTGTGTTTGTCTAGAGAGACTGTTCCATAGGTCTCATAGATCTTAGCGTTTTCCATGATGATATCCACAGCTTTATCACGCTGGTAATAGCTCCAAAGGCCTATTCTGAAATTCTCTATATCATGCCCATGCTTTTTTATAATCTCACTGAATGTATATAAGATGTCTTCATCGTTGTTTCGGTCAGCAATTCCGTCATTGTTACCGTCTTTTCCGATGCCTCCAAACATGGAAATACGTTCAGGGTTCGTATCGTCCATTGTTGGATTTATGGGTCCAGACCATTGTAAGGGAGAAAAATAAATGCCGACTAATCCTTTTCTGGCAGGCAGATCTCTTCTCGCTTTTCTTACGCTTCTTTCGTATTGATCTACACCTGCAAAGTAATGCCATGGAATCAAAGTGACGGACTCCATTTTTTTATAGAGGCTAAGCCTTTCCACATCTTCTTTCGTAAATCGCTCTGCTGCCGTGCTCCTGCTTTCCGGAAGAAAGGCTATTAGAAGGGCTGTCAGAGTGAGGAACAGGACTGAAAATTTCCTCATACGTCCCAATCCACTCCTTTCTTTCATTTATCTATAGTTTGTTGAAGTTAAGAAAAAACATGAAGGAAAAATGTTGGAAAAAACTCTTGTTTGGAATTTTTCCCTGTCGTATGGTAGAGTATTGATGGGACAATAATGTTAAAGTAGAAACTAAAATACGAACGTTCATTATACGAAAGACCAAGAAAATTTGGGGTGATGATGATGGCAAAGAAAGAAGAATATGTACGTAAACCTGAGTGGTTAAAAATAAAGTTAAACACGAATGAAAATTATAAAGAACTAAAGAAAATGATGCGTGAGAAAAAGCTACATACGGTATGTGAAGAAGCAAAATGTCCAAACATCCATGAATGTTGGGCAGTCCGAAAAACAGCTACTTTCATGATTCTTGGGGACATCTGTACACGCGCTTGTCGCTTTTGTGCTGTAAAAACTGGATTACCAACTGAACTTGATCTTCAAGAGCCAGAACGTGTTGCAGAATCTGTTGAGCAAATGGGTCTGAAACACGTTGTAATCACAGCTGTTGCCCGTGATGACCTTAAAGATGGCGGTGCTCATGTGTTTGCAGAAACCGTTCGAGCTGTCCGAGCTCGTAACCCGTTCTGTTCCATTGAAGTTCTTCCATCTGACATGTTAGGTGATTTTGATGCACTGAAAACACTGATGGATGCTAAACCAGATATCATGAACCACAATATTGAAACGGTGCGACGTCTTTCTCCAAGAGTTCGTGCACGTGCAACGTACGATCGTACGATGGAGTTCTTGCGTCGTGCAAAAGAAATGAATGCTAACATTCCTACAAAATCGAGTCTGATGATTGGATTAGGCGAGACATGGGAAGAAATTGTAGAAACGATGGATGATCTACGTGCAAATAACGTGGATATCATGACGATTGGACAATATCTACAACCTACTAAGAAGCATTTAAAAGTACAAAAATACTATACACCTGATGAGTTTAAAGAATTGCGTGATATCGCGTTCTCTAAAGGATTCAAGCATTGTGAGTCAGGACCGCTCGTACGTTCTTCTTACCATGCGGATGAGCAAGTAAACGCAGCTGCACAAAACAGCTAAAAAAACAGAGAACCAGAAGCAACGATCTGCTTCTGGTTTTTTATTTGCCTTCCATTTGTCCACGCATACTGTTTGTTTCACCGTTCATCTCACCGTTCTCATTTTCCCCATAGTTCCATTTCTTGCCTTGAGGCGCTTTTTTCATTTGTAGGATCAACTGGTCCATGATTCCTTCGATCTGTTCCGTATCATTGTTTAAGGATTGATATTGTTCAATCTTATCGATCATTCCTTTTTCATCTGATACATACACATGATAATATCTTGGGACAACAGAGAAACCAGTCATCTTTACTTGATCAGCTGCTGCGTTTCTATCCTTGTTTGTTGTTTTGTAGCCGATCAATACTTCTTCATCTGTCACTAATGTTCCGACATCTTTAATATTTGGTAATTGAAGAACCATGTCAGAGATCATATCAGCAAGCTTTTGACGATTTAAGTATGGAACTGCATTTCCTGTTTTTACTTTGTCCCCTGACATATGACGCATATATCCAAAGTCCCCATAATTCATGTTGTTGCCAATTCGATTCTCATCTTTTACATTCGTTTTAGAAAATTTATATTCTTGCCCCATCTTCTTTTGATCACCGCCGCCACATCCAGCAAGCATTAAGCCGATCAATAAGAACATTCCTAGTTTTTTCATAGGTGTTTCACCTCCTTATACTATAGAGTGCCTTAAATGGGAAGATCTTTACGAAGAAATTGTTGGCTGTATAGAGTACAAGCATGGTAAAATAAGTATCAGGAAACGAGGTGAAGCATTTTTGATTACAGTTGGTAATTATTCCTATGAAGTGATTGAAGATGTAAAAGAAGCCTTTAACGAGGAACAATTTAAAGCGCGCTATAGTGAAATCTTACATAAATACGATTATATTGTTGGTGATCTCGGTTACGAGCAGCTTCGACTTCGTGGGTTCTTTGAAGACAATCATGAAAAGGCTACGTTTGATACGAAGATCAGCACATTGCCGGAATACATTTACGAATATTGTAATTTCGGTTGTCCGTATTTTGTAGTCAAAAAAGTAAACCCCTGAGAAATTCAGGGGTTTTCTTTGTCTTTATTGAATAATCCGAGTTGCCTTACGAGCCTCTAGAATCCTCATAAGGCTTTTCCGTATGATATTCTGGATCATCGTGTGTGGGATGAGCGCCAGGATCCTGTCTTTCCAGACCTTCATGAAGGGTTTTGTTTTCATAGTTAAAGGCACTATAATAACGCTGTTCTTCTCTCCAAGGAGTCGATTTTCCTAAAGCTCTTTTAATTGGAGAGCCATATGGACCTTCAGGTAGATCCTCAGGAAGCACGTAATTACGACCAGTCTCTACATTCGAAAAATCGGTATATTGTTCTTTTTCTTTTTCGAACAAAAAAACCATCCTCTCTTCGGTCATTTTAGGATAAGAAAGTATCCTTATCTAAAGTGTCTCCAAGAAAGCATGATTCTTTTTTGGTACATTTTGATTACATCTTAAACAACTTCTGCTAAAAAATCACGAAGCTCCATTGCGTCCTCTTCAGTTAGATTAAACGCGTGTTCCAAATAGCCTTCTTCTTCTAGGTCATCTTGACCGATGATGGCATATGTACTGCCTAACATGTTCAGTACTAATGACTTTCCATAATGTCTCGTTGTTTTCGTGATGGCAAGATCGAATCGAGTGTTTCGTCCCATAAAGCTTACAAAGCGCGTTTCTGTTGTTTCTTTATCATCATATAAGAAAAATGTTTCCTCGTTCATTTTTGTTCCTCCTTCGTACAAATCGAAATTTAAATGTGAGTTCATATGATTGCTCTTACTTTATGTTACACTTTACTTGAGAAACTTACAAAAGGTGATGACTATGTATTTTGTTGATCGAAAGAAAATCAATGAACATTTAGTGTATATGAATGAGTTAATCCATACGTTCAAAGAATTATCAGCTCCCAAAAATAAGCTTGAAACACTTGTGGTGGAAAGAATCGGACATATGCTGATCGAATCGATGATGGACGTTGGAAATATGATCATTGATGGATTTATCATGCGTGATCCAGGTAGCTTTGAAGATATTCTGGATATCCTGATTGATGAAAAAGTAATTCCGAACGATGAAGCTGTATCACTCAAGGAAGTGGTGAACCTTCGAAAATCACTTGTTCAAGATTATACATCTGCAGATAGTAAAATCATATATGATACAATCGCTTCAAAAGAGAAAGAACTCTCAGCATTTCCATTACACATAAAAAGGTATTTGGAGGAAGAGTTAGGGCCGGTTTCTGCATTCTTACCTGAATAAGGAAAAAAGAGTTTTTATACATTTATATTTAAAAATGTACGTTTACCCTTATTTACGATAAAATGGTGACAAAGGATGGTGATGACCATGAAAAATCACACCTCAACCCGTGATGAAATCATCTATCTTTTAAAAAGAAATAAGAGGATGACTGTTACGGAAATGGCAAAATCCCTCGGAATAACCGAAATGGCTGTTCGTCGTCATCTCAACACATTAGAACGTGACCATGTGATTGAAACGACTCTTGTACGACAGGCTATGGGAAGACCAATCCATTTTTATCATCTTACAGCAAGCGGTGACGAACAATTTCCACGTAACTATTCAGGGCTTACCGTTGATTTTTTAAAAGATATAGAAGAAGTGAGTGGAACAGAAACAATTGATGAATTGTTTAAACGACGCGAAAATCGTCTGCAGGATAAATACAAAGATCGAATGAACACACTCACAGAGTTTGAACAAAAAGTAAATGAACTGGCGAATATCCAAAATGAAGCAGGGTATATGGTGGACTGGGAAAGAGGAAAAGATCCCGATACCTATGTATTCACTGAGTACAACTGTCCAATTGCTAAAGTTGCGAATGAATATCAGCAGGCTTGCTCCTGTGAACTTTCACTCTTTAAGCGCATGCTTCAAACAGACGCTGTTGAGCGAAAGACGTGCATGGCAAAAGGCGGAGATTATTGTTGTTATGTGATAAAAGAAAAAAATCAAACATCTGAAGTCTAAACGCTTCAGGTGTGTTTTTTTTTGAAGTGGGTAAAATGAGAAGGTACATAAAAGGAGAGAGCATGATGAAGGCATATAAAGGATTCCTGATTGATTTAGACGGAACGATGTATTGTGGTACAGAACGAATTATTGAGGCCGTTGATTTTGTAAAAAAACTAAACGAAAAAAATCTTCCCTATTTGTTTGTGACCAATAATTCTTCTAAAACAAAAAAGCAAGTGGCAGATGTGCTTGCAGGCTTTGATATTCCAGCCTCAGCAGAGCATGTGTATACGACGAGCATGGCAACCGCCAATTATATTGCTGAACAAAAGAAAAATGCGACTGTCTATTGTATCGGTGAAGATGGAATAAGAGAAGCGCTTCAAGAACAGGGGCTGGAACTTGTAGAAGAGAACCCTGATTTTGTTGTGATCGGAATCGATCGCTCGATTAACTATGAGAAGTTAGCAAAAGCATGCCTTGCAGTCCGCAATGGGGCAACTTTTATATCAACAAACGGTGATATCGCTCTTCCAACAGAAAGAGGACTTCTACCAGGTAACGGCTCATTAACTTCTGTTATTACGGTTTCTACTCAAACAGAGCCAACTTTTATTGGTAAGCCTGAGTCGATTATAATGGAGATGGCATTAGAGACACTCGGCACAAAAAAAGAGGAAACGCTCATGATCGGGGACAACTATCAAACAGATATCTTAGCAGGTATTCGTGCTGGGATTGATACGCTGCTTGTTCACACAGGAGTAACAACAAAAAAACACCTTGAAGCTATAGATTTGCATCCAACCTATACAGTTAACGGATTGGATGAGTGGGAGATCAAGTAAGCTAATTACGAAGTTGCTCTTAAAAGTGGTTGATTTCCGTTTCAGGATGCTCGCTTTCCGCGGGGCAGGCGGTGAGCCCCTTGCCGCTATGCGCCCTTAATGGTCTCACCTGACCGCTTCTAGGAAGCATCCTTGCTCCTGCGTCTACTACCTGATACTTACGCAGTTTGCTTCCTCGTCGCATGCCTTGCAAGAAGCTTATCAGGTAGCAGGCACGCACCTTGCACTCCAACCAACTTGCCAAGGAAGCCAAGTTAACTGAATGACTTACTAATAGTTACGAACTTATGCAGCTTTTTGTTTCAGCGTACTTGCTTTTCCAGGTGGGGACTATTTAGCAACAATTATTTATTAGAAAATAAAAAAGGCTTAAGTCTAAGAGGTTCCTCTTGTTCTTAAGCCTTATTTTTATTCTTCATTTGCTGCACGATGTGCTAACCTACTCGATGCTGCTGCTGCAATCGCACCGACGATATCATCTAAAAAGGTGTGAACCATGCCTGTTGATTTATCATTAAGTTTTTCTAAGATACCAGGTTTTTGTTTATCGATGAATCCGTAGTTGGTAAAACCAATCGAGCCATATATATTCACTATTGAGAGTGCAATCACTTCATCAATCCCATAAAGACTTTCATCACGAGCCAATATTTCTTGAAGCGGCTGTTCAAGTTTTTTCTGTTCCGCTAATACATCAAGCGCGATACCTGTGAGAATGGCATTCTGAACTTCTCGTTTGGCGATGACTCTTTCAACGTTCTCTCTACATACATCCATTTTAAGATCAGGATGGTAGGGGACTTGGAGAAAATAAACAAGTTCAGCAATATCGTTTACCGTAACGCCCCGTTCGTTCAGCTGTTTGCGTGCCGTTTCTTCGACTTTTTCCACTTTTTTGTTTGGCATCCTTGTACTCCTTTTCTCTGTTAGTCTCCTTAGCTTTGTATAGTATATGTTTTCATAGCAAAGTTATGAATTTATAAAAAGTACTAACCACTTCGCCTATATGGGCATACAATGTTGTATCCAATCATGCGGTGGTGTGCTCAACATTTAATCTGAAAAGATGATCTGCCGCTGGAAAGCTGAAGGGGTGGGGGGATCGGCTTTGTTTGAAAGAGATATATTTCATCATTATCAACTAGTTTGTGAAGACAGAAGATCTGAATCTGGTTATCGGACCTTCTATTGCAAAGGAAACCAATACATTGTGATACCACAGCAGCAGATGTCCTATGAAAAACTGCAAGAAATGATTTATATTAGTGATTATCTGCAGCAACGAGGAGAAGAGAACATTCCTGTTCTACAGCCAACTATCACCAATATGCCTAGTGCTTATGTGGATGGAGAGTCTGTGATCATCTTTAAAGTAGAACCGAAAAAAGGAGAGCATCGTAGTAGTGAAATGGGCTCTGAACTTGCAGAGTTTCATAAGCGGGGAAAAGGATTAGAACAATATTATCCTGTAGAACAAATTGCATACGGACAATGGCCGTTATTATGGATCAATCGAGTGGATGAAATGCATAGCCGTTATGCAGAAATTTCGGCGAGAAAACAGAAGAACGATTTTGATGAATTGTTTTTGACGACATTTCCTTATTATGAGGGAATGGCTGAAAATGCAATTCAATATATTACAGATTACCAACTAGAGAGAGGACCTAAAGGAATAGGTTCTGCTGCCATCTGTTACGATCGATTCAGCGAGCGGTCTTGGATACGTACGTCTAACAGCTTTGTAAAGCTGCCTGTTGGCTGGGTGATCGATAGTCCGATGAGAGATCTTGCAGAATGTATCAGAGAAAAGATCTATCAGCCAGAATTCAGAAGTCATGAAGTGCTTCAGTTGATCGACGATTATGAAAAAGTGAAGCCATTATCCAAGGGAGCATGGAGACTTCTTTACGGCAGGCTCCTTTTTCCTTCACAGTATTTTGATACAGTGGATGAACATTATAATAATGAGAGAGATATCGGAAAAGAACTATATGTGCGCCGCTTTACTGACTTAATCTCGTATGAAAAGCAAAATGAATATTTCTTAAAAAGCTTTTACAGATCGATCGGTCTTCCTGTCCAAGAGTTAAATATTCCAATGGTCGATTGGCTTGTACCCATGATCTAAAGAAAGAGGTGGCTCAAAAGTAAGATTTTTGAGTTATACCTCTTTTTTTGTTGTTTTCGTCTACAGTGTTGTCTTTGAAAGTAGTTGATTTCCGCTCCAGGTTGCTCGCTTTCCATGGGGCGAACGGTGAGCCACTTGTCTGGTTGCAGTGACTAGCCCCTCGAGGTCAAAAGTTAAACGGTCAAGAAGGCAAAGTACGCCTTCATAGCCCATTTACCTTTTGCTTGTCGGGGCTGAACGAGTCACTTCCACTTTTCGTATTGCCGCTTTGCGCCATTAAGTGTCTCCACCTGACCGCTCGTCCCATAGGAGTCTCGCCACCTTGCGCTCCAATCAACTTGCATAGGAAGTGTAAAAGTACCTAAATCAACAACCTTTTAGATTACACTTTGCACAAGAATTTACCTGCATAAGTACCATTTCTTTATTTTCTGACTTTCCCATGAGAAAATAGCAAGCAAGGAGTGAAAGCGTATGCAAAAACCTTATGTTTTTATCACACGAAAATTACCGAAAGAAACGGTTAAGCCATTGGAGCAGATCGCACAGATCAACATGTGGCCATATGAAGAAAAGGCAGTTCCACGCGAAGTACTTTTAACCGAAATCAAAAAAGCGGATGGGCTGCTCACGATGCTATCAGACAAAATCGATAGCGAATTACTTGATGAAGCATCTTCAGTAAAAGTAATTGCCAATCTAGCAGTTGGCTACGATAACATTGATGTCGCAGCTGCCAAACAAAAGGGGATAACGGTTTGTAACACGCCAGATGTATTAACAGATTCTACGGCGGATTTAGCATTTGCTTTAATTCTTGCAACAGCTCGCAGAATTGTTGAATCAGCGAATTATGTGAAAGAAGGAAAGTGGAACAGCTGGGGACCTTTATTACTCGCTGGAGCAGATGTGCATCATAAAACAATCGGAATCGTTGGAATGGGGAGGATCGGTGAAGCTGTAGCGAGACGAGCAAAAGGCTTTGATATGAAAATTTTATATCATAATCGAAATCGTAAGCCTCATGCTGAAAATTCGCTTGACGCTGAATACAAAGAATTTCATGAGCTTTTAAAGCAATCAGATTTTGTCGTCTCTCTTGCACCATTAACACCTGAGACAAAAGGAATGTTTAACCGAGAAGCGTTTCAGAGTATGAAGGATAGCGCGATCTTCATTAATGCAGGCAGAGGTGCGACAGTTGACGAAGCTGCCCTTATTGAGGCATTACATAACAAAGAAATCGCCGGTGCAGGGCTTGATGTATATCAGCAAGAGCCGATTGATGTCGATCACCCTCTTCTGTCGATGAAACAAGTGGTTGCCCTTCCTCACATCGGAAGTGCAAGTGTTGAAACAAGGTTGCAGATGGCTGAACTTGCATGCAGAAATATAACCAATATATTGAATGGAAAAGGCGCAGAAACGCCTGTTACATAAGGAGGTACAAGATGTATCGTTCTTTAGAAGGTAAAACAGCTATCGTTACAGGAGCGAGCCGATTGAACGGAATTGGCGCAGCCGTTTGTGTGGAGCTGGCAAGTAGGGGTGCTCATATATTCTTTACGACTTGGGGTACATATGATACAACCATGCATGCAGGTGATCATACAAATGACCCGGAACTACTTGTAGAAAAATTAAAAGATCTCGGAGTGAAATCTCTTTATGAAGAGATTGACCTTAGTGTTTCAGAACATATCCCGAAACTCCTAGAAAAAGTCGAAAGAGATTTAGGTACACCGACCATACTTGTAAACAATGCCTGTATGTCACAAAATCACAGCTGGGAAGATACAACAAGTGAGATTTTAGATGCTCATTATGCAATCAACATTCGTGCAACAACTCTATTAAGTATAGAGTTTGCCAAGCGTTTTACAGGGGACAGAGGAAGTATCGTTCATCTAACATCCGGCCAGTCGAAAGGTCCGATGCTTGGAGAATTAGCTTATGCTGCTACAAAAGGAGCCGTAGACGCGTTAACGATATCTTTAGCTGCTGAAATCGGACATAAAGGAATTACTGTTAATGCAGTGAACCCTGGTCCTACTAATACGGGCTGGATCAACCCGGATTTAGAAAAAATTCTTCTGCCTAAGTTTCCTGGAGGAAGGATCGGAAAACCAGAAGATGCGGCAAGGTTAGTTGCATTTTTAACAACACCAGAAGCAGAGTGGATAACCGGACAGATCATCCATTCAGAAGGTGGATTCTTAAGACAATAGAAACATTTTTGAGACTGACTTTAGTGGTATCTTCGAATACCCAAAAAGTCAGTTTTTTTATTAAAATTAAATTATTTATAAATATACTATTGAATTAATTTTTATACAGTCCTATAATGAACCATAACTTATTTAAGGAGTGATGGAATGAGAGCAGGAATTATTGGTGTAACCGGATATGGTGGGATGGAACTTTTCCGGCTGCTATCGGCACATACGGAGATTACCGAAGTTGTTCTCTATTCATCCTCTAAAGCGGGTAATGAGCTTTCAGAAGAAATTCAGCATCTGTCTCATGTTCATGATCAGAAGCTAAGATCACTGAAACAACTGCCATCCGATGGCTTAGATATCGTTTTTTCCTCTGCACCAAGTGGTGTTTCGTCAGAGTTACTTCCTTCGCTCGTCGATGAGAACTTAAAGATTATTGATTTAGCAGGAGACTTTCGAATAAAAGATGCAGACACTTATCGAGCATGGTACAAAAAAGAGCCTCCTCCACAACCACTCGTCAATCAAGCGGTGTACGGATTAACAGAATGGAAGAGAGAAGAGGTACAGAACGGTATGCTGATCGCAAACCCAGGATGTTATCCGACCGCAGCTCTCATAGGTATCCTTCCTTTATTAAAAGAAAACGTAATCCATCCCTCTTCCGTCGTGATCGATGCAAAGAGCGGGATTTCCGGAGCAGGTGCAACTCCGGGCAAAGGAACGCATTTTACACAAGTAAATGATAGCCTCGGCATATACAAGATCAATCAACATCAGCACATTCCAGAGATCGAGCAAACGATACAGTCATGTACAGATATTGAAACGAAAATTACATTTAATACACATCTTGTTCCAATGACAAGGGGCATCATGACTACGATGTATGCGGAGCTAACAGATGCAGTAACCACTCGAACTGTAAGGGAACTCTATGAATCTTATTACGACAGTGAATACTTCGTCAGAGTTCATAAAGAAAAAGCAAATTTGTTTACCAAACAAGTGTATGGCTCCAATTTTTGTGATGTAACGTTTGCCGTTGATGAGCGAACAAACCGAATCACGGTAATCTCGTGTATCGACAATCTATTAAAAGGAGCGGCAGGTCAAGCGGTTCAAAATATGAATGTGATGTTAGGAATGGAAGAAACGAAGGGGTTAAAAGCTTCACCGATGTTCCCTTAACTAGAGGAGGCAGTATATGCAGGCAACAAAAGCAACGATTCAGAAGATAACAGGTATTAACATCGCGACGCCAAAAGGATTTTACGCAAGTGGACTTCATTGTGGATTGAAACATAAAAAGCTCGACTTAGGATTGTTGTATAGTATTACTCCCGCAAATGCGGCAGGTGTTTATACAACGAACCAAGTTCAAGCAGCTCCGCTAAAAGTTACTCAGAAAAGCATCTCTCAAGAAGGGAAGCTTCAAGCGATCATCGTTAACTCTGGTAATGCAAATGCTTGTACAGGAAAAAAAGGCTTGAGAGATGCTGAGCATATGCAGATTCAGACTGCCGAAAAGCTGGATATTCCACCGCACTATGTAGGAGTTGCCTCTACAGGGGTAATCGGTGAACATCTGCCGATGGATAAAATATCGACTGGTATTGAAAACCTAGTACTAGATTCTGAGTTAAAAGGCTCGATCGATTTTGCTCAATCCATTTTAACGACAGATACTGTTTCCAAGAATACAGCTTACACGCTGAAAATTAATAATAAAAATATTACGATCGCAGGCACAGCAAAAGGATCAGGGATGATTCACCCTAATATGGCCACGATGCTAGGCTTCATCACGACAGATGCAGCTGTCCAAAAAGATGATCTCCACGCAGCTTTGTCTTTTGCTGTAGAACGTACGTTTAACTGTATTACCGTGGACGGTGATACATCGACGAACGACATGGTACTCATGCTCGCAAACGGAATGGGTGAGAATGAAGAGTTAAACAAAGACCACCCTGAATGGCAACTATTCTTAGAAGCTCTCGTACTCGTTTGTGAAGATTTAGGCAAACTTATCGCGAAGGATGGGGAAGGTGCGAGCAAGCTGATCGAGGTTCAAGTAAGCGGAGCAGCATCCGATAAAGATGCGAGAATCATAGCCAAAACGATAGTCGGTTCTCCGTTAGTGAAAACTGCTATATTTGGTTGCGATGCCAACTGGGGCAGAATTCTTGCTGCAGCAGGATATAGCGGAGTTTCGTTTAATCCGGACGCTGTAAAAATACAGATTGGTGGGCATGAAGTTGTAGTAGATGGAGAGCCAGTTCTATTTTCAGAGGAAAGAATTCGCAACTATTTAAAAAGCCATGAAATTCATATCTCAGTCGAACTATCAGAAGGTTTTGGAAGTGGAAGAGCGTGGGGATGTGATCTTACGTATGATTATGTTCAGATAAATGCAAGTTATCGTACTTAAAAGGAGGCGAGTGTTGTGTTTCATGTTATGAAAATCGGAGGAAGTACGCTAGCTAATTTGCAACCTGCATTTTTTGATGCTCTTAAAAATAGGGTTCAACAAGGCGAAAAAGTCGTTATCGTTCACGGAGGAGGGCCGGAAATTAATAAAAAGCTGTCAGAATCCGGGTTACCGTTAGAAATGAAGAATGGCATCCGAGTAACAAGCCCAGAATCACTTTCCCATGTGAAAACAGCGTTAAAGGACATTACCAACACAAATCTTGTAGAGAGATTAAATAACGAAGATATATCAGCTCAAGGACTTTCTGGAGAAGAGAATTCCTTACTCACTTGTGAGTTCTTAGATAAAGAGAATTATGGTTGGGTTGGAAGTATACAGAAAGTAAATACAAAGATCATTCAAAACGTGTTAGATGATGGCAAAATTCCAGTCATAGCATCTTTAGGTGTAACTAATTCCGGTGAAACGGTGAATATTAACGCAGACACGGCGGCAGGAGAAACAGCAGCTGCACTATCTGCTGAGTCGATCTGTTTTGTTACAGATACACCTGGTGTTTCAGTGAATGGAGAATGGATGAAACACTTAACGATCTCGCATATTTTGAAAAGTATCGTTGAAGGACACATAAGCGGTGGAATGGTACCAAAGGTTGAAGCGGCAATAAAATGTCTGGATTTAGACATCAAGCAAGTACGAATCACCGATCAAACTCTGGCTGGTACAGAGTTGCTTAAGGAGGTACTAATCACATGAGTGCACTTTTTCCAACTTATAAAAGAAAGCAAATACAACTTCAAAAAGGGAACGGAACTTATGCATATGACCAAAACAATAAAAAGTATCTAGATTTCACGAGCGGAATAGCTGTTACAAGTCTAGGACATTGTCATCCTGAAGTGGTTGCAGCGCTCCAAAAACAGAGCGAATGCATCTGGCATACTTCCAATCTTTTCGAAATTCAACAGCAAGAATTGCTCGCAGAGACGCTTGTGACGCACACAAATTTGAATTTAGCTTTCTTTTGCAATAGTGGAGCTGAAGCGAACGAAGCTGCGATTAAGCTTGCTAAGAAATTCACAAAGAAAAATAAGATTATCACATTCAACGATTCATTTCACGGCAGAACGTTCGGTTCCATGTCGGCAACGGGTCAACAAAAGATAAAAGAAGGATATGGACCGCTTCTGTCAACATTCATACACCTGCCCTGGAACGATATTGAGCAATTGAAGAAACAGGCAGATAACGACACAGCTGCAATCATGATGGAAGTTATACAGGGAGAAGGCGGGATTAAAATCGCTGACCCAAATTTTTATGAAGCGGTGCAAGAAATCTGTGAGAAGAACGATATCTTATTGCTTATAGATGAAGTCCAAACCGGTATCGGCAGAACGGGAAAAAGATATGCCTATGAACACTTCGGATTAGATCCGGACATCGTTACCCTTGCAAAAGGACTAGGAAACGGTTTTCCAATCGGTGCTATGCTTGGAAAGAGAAAACTAGCTGATGATTTTGGACCAGGAAGTCATGGAACGACCTTTGGAGGAAATCCTCTCGCATGTGCAGTCAGCCAAAGTGTTTTGGATATCATTTTTCATGACAGCTTTTTAAATGAGGTCGAGAGAAAAGGAAAGAACTTCAAAGAGCAACTAGAAAATCACTTAACAAATTTCCCTTCCGTAAAGGAAATACGAGGAAAAGGATTATTGATAGGAATAGAATGTGAGCGGGCTAGTGAATTATTGATAAACTTAGAAGAACAAGGCTTTCTAACCGTACCTGCAGGTGAGCATGTTATTCGACTACTCCCCCCGTTAAACGTTACAGATGAAGAACTATCATCAGCTTTAAACACGATTCTAGCAGTATTTAATAGCATATATGAAACAGTGAAATAAAAAGAATCTAGATATTTTTTTACCCATAAGTGAATAAAAATACATTTATATATATGTTTTATACAAGGAGTGGAACGCTATATGAAAGGCTGTATAACGCTATCTAACGGTAATACATTCGATGGTGACTGGATTAGTGATCACCAGTATGGTTCAGGTGAAATTGTATTTTATACAGGGATGACTGGTTACGAACAAGTGTTGACTGATCCTTCCTATCAAGGACAGATTGTCGTATTTTCTTATCCTTTCATCGGAAATTATGGATTTGATCCTAAGAATATGGAGTCCGCAAAAATCCAAGTGGCTGGAGTAGTTATGGCAGATTGCTTTGGATTTGCTGCAAAAGGTGGCCGACAATCAATTGTTGACTTGCTTAATGTCTATCAAATTCCGGCTTTAACAAATGTTGATACTAGATCTCTTATTCAACAAATTCGCATGAAAGGATCTACGCCTGCTGTTATGCATATACCAACTATCACTCCTGATTCTTTTAGTCTAGAAGAATATTGGCCAGCTACATCAATGGAAAAGACGGGTTCAGGAGACACGCATATTGTCTTGATCGATTTTGGATATAAAAAGTCCATCGCTGATGCTTTTGTTAACGAGGGATGCAGCGTAACAATTGTTCCTTATGATCAAGATATAGCGGATATCGAAAAATTGAATCCTGATGCTTTAGTTTTTTCAAACGGTTCTGGTGACCCTATGAGGTTCGTTAACTATTTTCAACGTTACAAAAAACTCGCGATGCGCTTTCCCACATTAGGCATCTGTCTCGGTCATCAGATCCTTGCTTTAGCGTTCGGCAGTGAGACGCGAAAGCTGAAGTTTGGTCATCGTGGTGCGAATCAGCCAGTTATGAACTTGAAGACAGGGAAAGTATCGATGAGTTCACAAAATCATAGTTATGTTGTTCAAAAAGAAAGTTTAGCCCAAACAGGGTTCAACATTTGGTTTGAAAATGTAAACGATGGAAGTGTCGAAGGATTGTGGCATCGTTCATTCAACATTGCGAGTGTTCAATTCCACCCTGAAGCAGCGCCTGGTCCGAACGAACATAAGGAAATTTTTCAGAACTTTATTAAAAGTGTACAACATACAGAGAAGGTGAGAAGTTATGCCTAAACAACAAGACATTAAGAAGGTGCTCGTGATCGGATCAGGACCGATCGTGATCGGGCAGGCAGCAGAATTTGACTATTCCGGAACACAAGCATGTAAAGCATTAAAAGAAGAAGGCATAGAAGTGGTCCTGATCAACAACAATCCTGCTACCATTATGACGGACAACACGTTTGCAGACGTAATATACTTTGAACCCTTAACCGTTGAATATGCGGAACAGATTATTCAAAAAGAAAAACCTGATGGACTTCTAGCGACAGTTGGCGGCCAAACAGGACTTAACTTAGCTATGGAGCTTCATGAGAACGGAATATTAGCGAAACATGGAGTTCGACTTCTAGGTACAGATATAGACTCTATACAAAAAGCAGAAGACCGTGAGCTGTTTCGATCATTGATGAAGCAGCTCGGAGAACCTGTACCAGATAGTGAGATTGTTACTTTGATAGATGAAGCGGTCTGTTTTGCCGAAGAGACAGGGTACCCTGTGATTGTTAGACCAGCCTATACACTTGGTGGATTTGGTGGAGGAATCGCTTCAACAAGAGAGTCGCTGATTACTTTGGTCAAACAAGGACTATCGGCAAGTCCGATCAATCAATGCTTGATTGAAAAAAGTATCGCAGGCTACAAAGAGGTTGAATATGAAGTAATGCGTGACAAGAATGGAACATGCATCACGGTTTGCAACATGGAAAATGTTGATCCCGTTGGTGTTCATACAGGTGATTCTGTAGTAGTAGCTCCTAGCCAGACGTTAACAGATGATGAGTATCAGTCATTAAGAAAAGCATCATTGACCATCATTTCTGCGCTTGAAATCGTAGGAGGATGTAATATACAGTTCGCGCTTCATCCGGATAACTCACAGTATTATTTGATTGAAGTGAATCCGCGTGTGAGCAGGTCATCTGCTTTAGCATCAAAAGCAACCGGATATCCGATTGCAAAGATTGCTGCCAAACTTGCCCTAGGGTATAACCTGCATGAATTGAAGAATCCAGTAACCGGAACGACCTTTGCGAGTTTTGAACCGGCGTTAGATTATGTAGCTGTAAAAATGCCAAGGTGGCCGTTCGATAAGTTTCCTCATGCAGACCGCAAACTCGGAACCCAGATGAAAGCGACAGGCGAAGTGATGGCGTTAGAGAGAAACATGGCTTCAGCGTTTCAAAAAGCGATCCGTTCACTAGAGCTGAAAACGAACGGCATGTATTTGAAAGAACTATCTGCATTAGATGAGGATACACTTTTTGATTTTGTCGTATCAGCAGATGATCGCCGTTTTTTCGTGGTGATGGAGCTGTTAAAAAGAGGAATAACTACAGACAGAATTCATGAATTAACACAAATCACACCTTACTTTTTATCCATCTTTCAGGAGATGGTTTCAATGGACAATATGCTGCAAAAAACGAGTCTAGAAAAAGTAGAAAAACAGCAGCTACAACTGGCAAAAAAGTATGGTTTTTCAGATCAATATCTATCAGAGATCTGGTCTGTTTCAGAGTTGGAAGTCCGAAATAAAAGAGTAGAATGGGACATCACCCCATCGTATAAGATGGTGGATACGTGCGCAGCAGAGTTTGAAGCAACAACGACTTATTTTTATTCCAGCTGGAGCGGGAAAAGTGATAGAATCCCTGTTTCGAAGAAGAAGGTTGCCGTTATCGGTTCAGGTCCTATTCGAATTGGGCAAGGTGTTGAATTCGATTATTGCTGTGTGCACAGTGCTATCGCTCTTCATGCATGTGGTTATGAAGCGATACTGATCAACAATAATCCTGAGACCGTAAGCACGGATTATGAAGTATCGGACTCTCTATATTTTGAGCCTCTCACTTTTGAAGACATCAATCATGTTTTGGAGTTTGAAAGAATATCAGATGTCATTCTGCAATTTGGCGGTCAAACATCTATTAATTTGGCTAAGAAGTTAGAAGAGGCGGGGTATTCTATTCTTGGCAGTCCAGCGGACACTATAGACCAAATGGAAGACAGAGATCACTTTTATCAATTTTTAGAGTCATTAAATATTCCTAAAGTTCCTGGGTTCTCAGCAATAAGCGAAAAAGAAGTTAAACAGTATGCAAACAAACTAGGGTTTCCAATTCTTTTGCGTCCTTCATATGTAATTGGTGGAAGCGGAATGAAGGTACTTTATTCTGATAGCGAACTGACCAGTTATCTGAACCATGAACAAGTGAATTATCCCGTTTTGATCGATACATTCTTAGAAGGAACAGAAGCAGAAGTAGACGTTTTAAGTGATGGTACAGAAGTATTCATTCCGGGCATCTTTGAACATTTAGAAGGAACCGGGGTGCATTCAGGAGATAGCCTGACTGTTACACCACCACAAACTTTATCTAGCCATGTGATTGATCAAATAGAGTCTTACTCAAAAAAAATCGGACTCAACATATCCTATAAAGGATTGTTTAATGTTCAATTTGCCATACAGGATGAGTGTGTTTATGTCATTGAAGTGAATCCAAGAGCATCTCGAACAGCACCGATCATGAGCAAAATCACGAATGTAAACCTTGTCCAGAAAGCAACGCAATTGCTTGTAGGTTACTCATTAAAATCACTGAACCTTGAACAAGAGCATAACGGACAACCGGAAGTTACAGTAAAAGCACCTGTTTTTTCAACCATTAAACTGCCTGGTGTTACCCCGGTGTTGAGCCCGATGATGCTCTCAACAGGAGAAGTGATTGGAACGGATGTCGATTTTATTGAAGCTCTCACTAAAGCCCTAAAAGGCTCGACTCTTCAATTAGCAGATTTATGGAATGTTCAAGGAAGTATTTTTGTGGAGGGAAATCTCACTGAGGCAGCTTCAAAAGCCTGGGAGGAATGCGGGTATACCGTACTTACGTCAAATGATCAGACTTTTGAAGAGTGGTTAAAAACGGATAACAAAGCCATATATATGAACTTTTTGAATGATAGCGATAGAAATAATGCAAAACGTGCCATTCTTGAAAGAGTTCATGTGCTGACAAGAATTGAAACATGTAACGCATATTTAGATGCCATACGCACCTCAAACAAAATGAGAAAGGAAGTGATCATCTGATGTCTATCGTACACCCTCTTCGCCAAACGCAAACTAAGAAAGATTTCCTAACGTTGATGGATTGTTCTACATCTGAGATCATCGATTTATTGAACCTTGCGAAAGACTTAAAAAAACAAGGTCCATCTGCACCACCTTTGTTAAAAGGAAAAATTTTAGGAATGATTTTTGAGAAATCCTCAACACGTACTCGTGTTTCGTTCGAAGCTGCTATGCTGCAGCTCGGCGGTCATGCAATCCATCTGTCGACTCGCGATATTCAAATGGGTAGAGGAGAATCGATTTCAGATACAGCGAAAGTATTGTCCGGTTATCTAGATGCTCTAATGATTCGTACGTTTCATCAATCCACAGTTGAAGAGCTTGCGCATAGTGGATCTATTCCTGTAATTAACGGACTTACGGATGATTTTCATCCGTGTCAAATACTAGCGGATCTTCTTACGATCTTAGAATATAAAGGATCATTCAAAGGGAAAAAGCTCGCTTATATTGGTGACGGAAACAATGTAGCGCACTCTTTAATGATCGGAGCTGCAAAAGTGGGGATGGATTGCACCATTATTTCACCTAAAAACTACGAACCAAAAGAAGAAATCGTTTCTTATGCAAAGGAAGTTGCGAAACAAAACGGCTCTGTTATCGAGGTAACTCATGAACCAGGTGCTGGTGTTAAAAATAGTGATGTTATTTATACGGATGTGTGGGCGAGTATGGGTCAAGAAGCGAAAGCGGAGGAACGTCTCGAACATTTTAAGGGTTATCAAGTGAATCGAGAGCTTGTGTCATATGCAAAGAGTGATTTTATTTTCATGCATTGTTTGCCTGCGCATCGAGAAGAAGAGGTAACGGCGGAGATTATTGATGGTCCTCATTCTGTTGTTTTTCACGAGGCGGAGAACCGTCTTCACGCACAAAAAGCACTGCTTGTTCGTTTGATGAGTTAAGTATAATCGAGTGAAGATTAGTGAGTGGTTGATTTCCGTTTCAGGTGCTCCCTTTCCGGGGGGCAAAGTTTTCAAAAAACAACAAAAAAAAGAAGCCGCTCTCTATTGAGCGGCTTCTTCGTTATCATTAAAATACTTGTTCTAATTCAACAACACCAGGAACTTCTTCAAGAAGTGCACGTTCGATACCTGCTTTTAGTGTGATTGTTGAACTTGGGCAGCTACCACAAGCACCCATCAGGCGTACTTTTACTACACCTTCTTCAATATCCACTAATTCCACGTCTCCTCCATCACGAAGAAGGAACGGGCGCAATTTATCAAGAACTTCTTCAACTTGTTCACGCATCTCTAAGTTTTGAGTTTCAGCCATAATAATCAAGGCTCCTTTCTTAAAAAGAACTTACTCTTAGTATACGGGATATGGAATAAAAAATCCATGAGCAAGCATCATGATATTTGCTCCTTTTTCTTTTATGAAAAATAAGGTATGATGAAAGCAAATAAGCGCATACATTGAGGTGATTCTTCATGAGTAACTCATTTAGTATTAAAGTATATGGAGCGGAACAAAAATGTGCCAGCTGTGTTCATCTTCCTTCAGCAAAAGAAACAGCTGAATGGCTAGAGGCTGCAATCTCAAGAAAGTTTCCGAACTTATTGTTTAATGTTCTTTATATAGACATGGAAAATACGGAAAATGAGATCGATCAGGCATTTTCAGAAAGAATTGTTGAAGAAGACCTTTTTTATCCTGTCGTTGTGATAGATGGAGAGGTAGTAGCAGAAGGTAATCCAAATTTAAAAACGATCTATGCAATTATAGAACAGAATGATTATGGCGCTGTAAGTTAAGCGCCTATTTTTTTTATTTTGGGTTTGTACACACGCCTTGAACTTCTCTTAAGAATAAGATGTATAGAGAAAAAAGGAGGCAAATTGTATTGTTGAACCCTTTAAAAGGTAAAAGTCATAAAGATGAGTCATCCTCATTTGCGGGACATCATCACCATCACCATCATTATCATGATCTTTGTCTCGAGTACATGGGGCAGAAGGTTACGATCGAACTGAATGATGGGAATGTATATCACGGTCAATTGCATAGCTATGATCAGGATAACATGTATATGATCATGCCTGGCGAGAACGCCGACCGTAATAGCCGTATCATTTTTGTCGGGCCGTTTTTTCCTGGCTTCGGAGTTTTTGGTTTTCCTTTTTACCGCATTCGTAGATTCCGTCCTTATTATTGGTAAGAATACAGAAAAAGGCCCATGCAGCTGCATGGGTCTTTTCTTATACTTGATATTTATACAACCATAGAATTCCTGATTTTAATAAGCGTGGCACTCTACCGATAAGAGCAGTGCTACCCATCGTACCAAATCCGCTCTTCTTACCAAGAGAACCCATAACCCCTTTAAGTTTGATTTCGTTCATCTCAGGAAGAGGTTGATCGTTCCAACGAGCTAAAAGAACTTGTGAAATCTGTTCTGCTTGTTCCTCAGCTAATTGTGCACTTGGTGCATAAGGGAGGCTCGCGCAATCTCCAACTACATAAACATGCTCTTCAGTTGGAAGGTGATGATGTTCAGTAAGAACGACACGTCCTTGACTGTCTTTTTCAACGTCCAAATCACGAACAATTCGGCTAGGCTGTATCCCTGCCGTCCAAACGATAGCATCACACTCTACCTTTTCGTCGTGATTATAAAGAGCACCCTCTTCAACTTTTGTAACATTAGAATTATTGATTACTTCAACTCCATGTTCAATAAACCAGTTTTGTACATAGTTGCTTAGTCTCTTTTTATAAGCGGAGAGAATCATATCGCCACGATCAAAGAGTTTGATGGTAAGATCTGGACGGCTCTCACGAAGTTCAGAGGCTAACTCTACACCAGATAGACCGGCACCTACTACTGCAACAACTGCATTAGCATGTAAGTTGTTTAGAATTTGATATGTTTGACGAGACTTATCAATGGTCTGAATGCTAAGCGTAAATTGGTCAGCACCAGGAACATTATGATATTTGTCTTCGCAACCTAAGCCGATAACTAAATCATCATATGATACTGCATCTTGGTCTTTTAATAGAACTTTCTTTTCTTTTACATCAATGGCCGTAACTTCGCCGTATTTAATATTCAGGCGAGGGTGGTCTGGAAAGGTAACACGTACATGATGGTCAGATATCGTACCCGCAGCAAGTGCATAATATTCAGTCTTTAAACAATGATAAGGTACACGATCAATAAGCGTAAGCTGAATGTTTTCAGGGAGGTCTGAGGAATTAAGAAGTCTCTTTAACACACGCATATTTCCATATCCTCCGCCAAGTAAAACAAGGTGTTTCATTTGTCATTTCCCCTTTTCTTTCAAGACAATTCTTATCTGTTTTTAGAATGCTTTATATAAGTAAATAACCTTAACTCGAAATAAGTAAACGATTACACGTTTTTGACATGTTTAAGTATAGCACTTTGCAACAATTTCACAACTCTTTTATGGAAAAAACACAGGAAGAATGAGTGTTTACATTGACTACAACTATAGAAACCGTTAGGATGGATTCATCAAGAGGTGAAGAAATTAATGAGACCGATTATAGAGTTTTGTGTAAGTAATTTAGCGAGTGGCGCACAAAAAGCGCTCGAAGAACTTGAAAAAGACTACGATCTTGATGTCATTGAGTATGGGTGTCTTGGCTATTGTGGACACTGTGCAAAATCGATGTTTGCTCTTGTAAACGGAGATATCGTTCATGGAGAAACATCAGATGAACTTGTTAAAAATATTTACACTCATATAGAAGAAAACGGAATGTTTTAAGAAGCAGCTATTCGAAAATTGGATAGCTGCTTTTTCATGGATAAGCACCGCTAGATTGGGAAAAATATCTAGCATATAATTTTTAGAAAAACGATTGCTTTTTTGTCGAAATTTGTTACATTAGAAAAGGGTCAGTCATTGGATGTCTGACAACTAACGTGCTAATAGTAAGCGTTTTCTTCCAAATTACAAAAGGGGTGTACGAATATGCAAATTTTATGGGGATTAGGTGGTATGCTCGTTCTTCTTGTAATCGCATTCTTACTTTCTCAAAATAAGAAAGCGATTAACTGGAGAACAGTAATAGGTGCACTAGCAATTCAAGTTGCTTTTGCATTGATCGTTCTTAAATGGGATGCTGGAAAACAAGCATTGCAAGGCGTCTCGCAAAAAGTTTCAAACGTTGTTGCTTACGCGAACGAAGGGATTACTTTCTTGTTTGGAAGTATGATTCCAGCAGAAGGAAAAGGGTTTATCTTTGCGTTTCAAGTGTTAACCGTTATCATTTTCTTCTCTTCTCTAATTTCAGTTCTTTACTATCTAGGTATCATGCAATGGGTGGTAAAAATCTTAGGGGGAGCATTATCTAAGTTATTAAAAACAAGTAAAGCAGAATCAATGAGTGCTACTGCAAATATTTTCTTAGGTCAGACAGAAGCACCTCTCGTTATTCGTCCATATATGAACCGCCTTACTCAATCTGAACTTTTTGCTGTTATGGTAGGTGGACTAGCATCCGTAGCAGGTTCAGTATTGATTGGTTATTATCTATTAGGTGTACCATTGGAATACTTAATCGCAGCAAGCTTTATGTGTGCTCCAGCAGGACTTGCAATCGCTAAGATCATTGTTCCTGAAACAGAAGAGCCTGAAACAATGGGTGAGATCAAATTAGAACGTGACAAAGATACAGTAAACGTTATCGATGCTGCAGCAAAAGGTGCTGGAGATGGACTTCAAATCGCACTTAACGTTGGAGCAATGTTACTAGCTTTCATCGCACTTATCGCTCTAGTAAACGGTATCCTTGGCGGTATCGGTGGCTGGTTCGGTTATGAGATCACATTACAACAAATTTTAGGTTATCTTTTTGCTCCAATCGCATTTATTATTGGGGTACCTTGGGAAGAAGCAGTTAAAGCTGGTACGTTTATCGGTCAGAAGATCGTGTTGAACGAGTTCGTTGCTTATTCTTCATTCGCACCTCAAATTCCAGACTTAATGCCGAAAACGGTAGCGGTGGTAAGTTTCGCACTTTGTGGTTTCGCGAACCTTTCATCGATCGCAATCCTTTTAGGTGGTCTTGGAGCAATGGCGCCTAGCCGTCGTCCAGATATCGCAAGACTTGGAATGCGCGCTGTAATCGCAGCTACAATTGCTAACTTACTAAGCGGTGCAATCGCAGGTATGTTCATTTTATAAGAATGGTTTCATTAAAAGATGCTCAAGCTGATGCTTGAGCATCTTGTTTTGTTAGGGAGGCTTCTAAGAAGACAGCGTGGTGCGTAGTGTAAAATTCTCTGTCATACACTTGGGACATAGTTCTTGAATCATACCATCTGGGTATCTTCATCTCTAATTAAGTCTAAGCAAACAAAATTGGGTCGAAATAAGACTTAATTAAGTCGTAACGAAGATCAATTAAGTCTAAATTCTAAAATAAAGGCCATTCGCTAAATTTCGACAACCGATCTAACCACCAGTCCAGCATAATACCCCTATCATGAACAATAATAAAACCGCAGTGGGAATCATCCCCTGCGGTTTTATCTATTAAGCCTGTTGAGCGATCTGTTTCATCACCCATGGCTGCATTCGGTTGTATAATGCTACGAATAACAGTGTAATGATCGTACCTTTTATCAAGTTAAACGGTGTTATACCTTTTAATATAAGATCAAGCATCATCTGGCTAGACATCGGATCAGCACCAAGGAACCACGTATAGGCTGGTAAGATGATCAGGTAGTTGAGCAGCCCCATCATAAATGTCATCAAAACCGTTCCTAAGATCAAGCCCGCTGAAAGACGTTTAACAGAATTCTTTTTGCGGAATAAGTAGGATACTGGAAGAATGAAAAGAATACCGGCCACAAAGTTTGCTATTTGACCAACTGGTACTCCTGTAAAGCTCCCTACAATTCCGTAGTGTAGAACATTTTTTATGGCTTCTACCATAATACCTGCCGCTGGTCCGAAAATGATTGCGGCTAGAAGTGCAGGCACCTCACTAAAGTCAATCTTTAAGAATGGAGGTAACCCTGGGAACGGAAAGTCGAGCATCATCAGCACATAAGCAATCGTACTAAGCATCGATACCGCTACCATTTGTTTAATCTTTCCCTTTTGCATTGAAATCTCTCCTCTTTTGTGTTGCGCCATCTCATGATTTCGAATGCAGCACAGCCTGAATCACACAAAAATAAAAAATCCTTAGTCAGTTAATGAGACTAAGGGAGTTTGTAAGTATGATAAACAGCATGTAAAAGATGCACAAATGGCATGCTTAAACAAAGGGTTCTGATTAGAGTTGAACCGCTGTACCTACATCTTCTCCCATCCAGACTATACTGTCGGCTCTGGAATTACACCAGATCAGCAAAAAAGAAAACTTTTTCGCTCACGGGCTGATGAAGAGGGAATCTTCAAATACCGCCGGTCGGGAATTTCACCCTGCCCCGAAGATGGATCGCTATTGTATTTTGTTACATCACCTATTATACTTTAAAAAATGTAAGTTGTGAACGAATATGCAACAACCATACCTTCCAAATAGAGGATGAACCGATATGAAGTTGACTTTTGAATATACATGGCCATATGAAAGAATGATGAAAGATATTTATATTTCGGAGTGTCCGTTCTGCCAACAAGACAATGTTTTGACTTCTTTTAAAGAAGAACAACTAAATCTTGCTCAAGAAGGGATCAAACAGATTTTGATCATGCCTTGCTGTCACGGCAAGTTAACGATACGGAACGCAGACGATGACTATTTTTATACAGATGAAAAATTGAGAGGTCAATCATAAGGAGCAGGGTTAAAAGTGAGGGATACTTTAAAATTCACAAAGATGCATGGATTAGGAAATAACTACATCTATATAAACATGTTTGAAGAGTCGATTGATGAAGCTGATCTGCCGAGATTAGCAGAGGAAGTCTCAAATCCTTACACGGGCATTGGATCAGATGGAATGATTCTAATCTGTCCAAGCGAATTAGCGCCAGTTAAAATGAGAATCTTTAATAATGATGGTTCTGAAGCTAAAAACTGCGGTAACGGACTTCGATGTGTAGCCAAATATGCGTACGAAAACAGATTAGTAACAGAAACCGAATTTCAGATTGAAACACTAGGTGGTTTAGTAACTGCAAAAGTAACAATAGATAACAACAATAAAGTATCACTCGTTACGGTTAATATGGGTAACCCCATCCTTCGACCTCAACAAATTCCTGTGACGGGATTTGACCACCTCCAACAAGTGGTGAATGAGGAAGTATCTTTTGATGGGACACCTTTAAGACTAACTGCTGTTTCAATGGGAAATCCACATGCCGTTTTCTTTGTGGATAACATTGAGAAAGCGCCTCTGCATTCGTTAGGGCCAATCATCGAAAAAGACTCGATGTTTCCTGATTGGGTAAACGCAGAGTTTGTTGAAGTGGTTTCTGAAAGTGAAATGCACTTTAGGGTTTGGGAAAGAGGATCAGGTATTACACAAGCATGTGGTACTGGAGCATGTGCAGCTGCTGTAGCGGCGGTCTTAAACGGGAGAGCAGAAAAAAATACAGACATTATTGTTCATTTAGCAGGGGGTGATCTTATCATTAACTGGAAAGATGATGGAGATGTTTGGATGACCGGTCCAGCTGAAATAATCTGTACGGGTGAATATCATAATAATAGGTAGAGGGTGCAGACGATGGGTCTGCACTTACCCAAAAAAAGAAAGCAGAGATGCTTTCTTTTTTTAATCCTTAACTTCAGCCTGCTCTCGATGATGGACGATTTTCTCCGTATGTTCAATTCCCCATTGAAGCATGGATTTAATAATAGGGATCAGTGTTTCACCAAACGAAGTTAGAGAATATTCTACTTTGGGGGGGACTTGTTTATATACTTCTCGGTGTATGATCCCATCACGCTCTAATTCACGTAACTGCAGGGTAAGCATTCGCTGTGTAATTCCAGGAACGAGACGTTTTAGTTCATTAAAACGTATCTCTCCATCAATCAAATGATACAAAATAACGCTTTTCCACTTACCACCGATAATATCAAGAGTTGCTTCGACTGGACATGAATAGCCGTGAGATTGCCAACTGGAAAGGTCGAATTGCTGATTATTCATAGAAATACTCCTTTAGTATAAAAAATGATACTATGACACAAAAATGTGCGTACTTTTCATTTTAGTTATTACTCTTATAATATAACTTGCAGGGTAACAAAACAACTTAATTACATTCATCAATATTGAAGGAGAGATAAATTCACCATGACTAAAGAAGCTAAAAAACAAGAGATTTTAAAGGCATTTCAGTTCAGACATGCAACTAAGGAATTCGATCCAGAGAAAAAGATTTCAGATGAAGACTTTGCATTTATTTTAGAAACAGGACGTCTTTCGCCTAGTTCGTTCGGCTTTGAGCCTTGGCGTTTTGTTGTTATTCAAAACCCAGAACTACGTGAGAAATTAAAGCCTGTTTCATGGGGAGCACAAAAACAATTACCTACTGCCAGTCATTATGTAGTGATGCTCGCACGAACAGCAGAGGATATGGTGTATGATTCAGATTATATCCAGCACATGAAAAAAGAAGTAAAGAACCTGCCAAAAGAAGCGGATGAAGCAATCAGCGGGTTTTATAAGACGTTCTTAGAATCTGACTTTAAGCTTCTTGGAAACGATCGCGCTATGGTCGATTGGGCGGCTAAGCAAGTCTATATTGCATTAGGAAATATGATGACAGCTGCTGCACAGATTGGTATCGATTCTTGCCCAATTGAAGGATTTGATCAAGAGAAAGTTCAGGCTATCTTAGAAAAAGAAGGTGTGCTTGAAGGTGGAAACTTTGAAGTGGCGGTTATGGTAGGGTTCGGCTATCGCGTAAACGAGCCTCGTCCAAAAGTTCGTCAAAATATGGACGATGTTGTGAAATGGATTAAGTAATGGACATAAAAAAGTGGAGGCACAATCGCCTCCACTTTTTAGTATTTTTGGATGATGTTATAGAATGTATCACGTTCTACAGGAACTTTGTTGGCTGTTTTGATCAAGTGAACAAGTTCTTTACGAGTGATCCCTGATGATGTTAAAGCTCCAACAGCGTGAGAAATACGTTCCTCGATCAACGTTCCGTGGATGTCACTAGAACCGAACGTTAATGCCATCTGAGTTAACTGAACACCAATGTTGATCCAATAGGCTTTGATATGATCAAAGTTATCTAGCATAAGTCGGCTGATCGCGATTGTTCTCATGTCATCAAAAGCTGAAGTTCTTCTCATCAACCCCATTGATTGTGTACGAGGCTGCATAGCTAGCGGGATAAATACCATGAAACCGTTCGTTGAATCTTGAAGTTGACGCAAGCGGTCCATATGAATAAGACGTTCTTCTTTCGTCTCAATAGATCCGTACAACATGGTTGCATGTGTTTTTAAACCAAGACCATGAGCGATTTCATGTGCCTCTAACCACTGATCAGTCGATGCTTTGTCTGGACTCATCTTTAAACGGTAGCGTTCTGTAAGAATCTCAGCACCACCACCTGGCATCGTATCAAGACCCGCTTTAATCAATTCTTCTAATACTTCTTTCATTGAAAGTCCAGCAATTCTAGAGAAGAATTCGATCTCAGCACCTGTATATGCTTTAACCGTAACTTGAGGATAATGTTTCTTTAAAGTACGAATCGTATCTAAATAATAGTCGAATGGCACTTCATGGTTATGGCCACCTACGATATGAAACTCTCGAATATTATCGTTCCAGCGTTTTTCAACATAGCTTAACAACTGCTCATCGTTCATCGTATAAGCGCCTTCTTCACCAGGCTTGCGCTTAAATCCACAGAAACTACAAGTGGCTTCACAAACGTTTGTTGGGTTGATGTACAAGTTTTCAATAAAATAAACGTGGTCGCCGTTCTTACGCGTGTTTACCTCATTTGCTAAAGAAGCAACGCTCAAAAGATCGTTCGTTTCATAAAGATATATTCCGTCTTCGATAGAAAGACGCTCACCGTGATTAACCTTCTCAGCGATTGCCTCCATACGCGTATCTAGCGTTAATATATTTGCCATTACTAATCCCCCTAATTTTTCAAATGAAATGTTCGGATGATGTACACAATTTTTTAAGAGATAGGCATAAAGCGACACTCTCTCTTTACCAAATTTATACGAATACTTATGTATTATGAGAATGCAATACATGTCTTAATTGCATAATCATTATAATCCTATTCAAACTGTACGACAAGGGAAGCTGCTTTTTACAGGTAGGTTGTATGTAAAAAAGTTTTGTTTTTTACAAGTGACTCGTTGTCTAATAAATAGAAAAAATGTAAAATAAAAGGAACGGATATGTTGAAAACAAAGAGTGGAGTGACAAAAATGAAAGCCACAATATCAGCCACTAGACTTGAAAAGATTGAACAATTAGAGGCATTGCGTAATAAAATGATACAAGCGGCGAACGCGTTAGGTCTGCAGCATCCCATGGTGTTAAATTATAGTAGGAAAATTGATGAGACACATAATAAGATCATGGAGATGCAACAAAGAGATAATTAATGTAAAGCCGATTCCTTGAGGGGTTATTTAAGAGTCGTTATACTATAGATATAGATCCTTATTAGAGGAGTGATCACGATGATCGTTGAAATAACAGAAAGTGCAGCGAGTAGAATTAAAGAGATGCTTGCTGATGAAGAAAATCAAAATCAATTTCTCCGTGTAGCAGTTAAAGGCGGAGGATGTACAGGTCTATCTTACGGTATGGGTTTTGATAGTGATAAGAGTGACACAGACCGAGAAGAGATGATTGAGGGAATTCGCGTAGTTGTGGATGAAGAAAGTGCAAAAGTATTAAAAGGCACGGTGGTCGACTTTAAACAGAACATGATGGGTGGAGGGTTTACGATTACAAACCCGAACGCAATCGCATCATGCGGCTGCGGATCATCATTCCGTACAGCAACAAACGCTGGAACACCAGAAGAGTGTTAACGCAACAACAACAAAAAAGCTCCTGCCTCTAGAAAAAGAGGCAGGAGCTTTTTTGAGTTAAAGAATATTAAAGATAAAAAGTACACCCAGGATATCAGATAAGACAGCAGCACCAATAAGTAATACTTTCTTTTGTTTTTGATGTTCCCTTAAACCAAGTGGCATTAAAAAGGTACCCAGTATAAAGAATACAATTCCAAGAATTAAGTTAGTTTCCACTATGTAATTCTCCTTATCTATAAAAGGATAAAAGAAAACCCGGTGCGCCAACACCGGGTTATAAATTCATATCAGTCAGCGGCACTTGTCCGCCTCACAAACAATGATAACAGATAGGACGTTTGCTATCCATAAGCAATTTATTCCACCGTGTATTTTTCTAGGTCTTGCAATAACTTTGTTAAACGTGGAATTTCTTTTTTCGTATCTTCAAGGAAAGATTCGTCTGTTATATAAAGCTGATTAATGATCCTTTGCATTTCCTGAAGGCAGTCAGCAGCATGCATTTCCTCTTCTGTAAATTGTCTGTTCATATTCACTCTCTCCTTTTTAGAATATAACTACTACAACGATTGAAAATGAAAAAGGCGCGGGAGATTGTTAGCCCGCGCCAATTATAGTTTAGAATAAGCTAGTACTGTGTAAAGGTTGCGTCTTCGCGTTTGGATCGATATATGATTTTGCATTATTGATCGCCGTTGGCGCTTCTCCAAAACCTGAAGCGATCAACTTTACTTTGCCATCATACGTACATACATCACCAGCAGCATAAATACCTTTTATATTGGTTTCCATTTTAGAATTTACAACGATTGAATTCTTTTGAATATCTAATCCCCACGTTTTAATAGGACCGAGGGAAGAGATGAAACCATAGTTTACGACAACAGCATCCACTTCAACAGTTTCTTTAACATCTCCATTTTCTAAAACAACGGCTGAGATATTCTCGCCATCACCAATCAGCTCTTTTATTTGATAAGGTGTTTTAACAGCAACTTTTGAATTCATTAGCTGCTCGACACTATGTTCGTGTGCACGAAACTTATCGCGTCTATGGGTTAAAGTAATTTCTGGACATATAGGTTCGAGCATTAATGACCAATCAAGAGCAGAATCTCCTCCGCCACAAACTAATACACGTTTTCCTGCGAATGCGTTAAGATCATTCACAAAATAATGCAGGTTTTTGCCTTCGTATTGTTGAGCGGTCGCTAGTTCTAAACGACGAGGTTGAAATGCACCTACGCCAGCCGTAATTAATACTGCCTTGCTGTAATGAACATTTTTGTCTGTTGTTAATTCAAAGATCTCTTCATTTTTTTCAACGTTTTGAACGGATTCCTCTAAAACAACAGTTGGGTTGAACTGCATCGCTTGCTCTTTCAGGTTATTCACGAGATCTTGAGCAAGGACTTTAGGAAATCCAGCAACATCATATATGTACTTTTCAGGATAAAGAGCAGATAACTGACCGCCAAGTTGAGGCATGCTCTCAATGATTTTTACCTTCATCTGACGCATGCCACCATAGAATGCAGCAAACAAGCCTGAAGGTCCTCCGCCGATAATTGTGATATCGTAAATTTCTTTTGTCATAACTTTCACCTCTTCTAGATTTATGACTGATGAACATGTAATATGTTCTGACCAGAACGTGCTATCTCTCATTTTACATTCTTGAAGGAAGCCCAAAGTCCTCTTTTTGTTTGTAGATTTTGACAATCTAAGCAATGTTGAGAAGGGCACGCTCCATAAGAATTTGAAACATCATCATATCGAAAAAAGGGTTGAAAAAACAAGAAAAAAGGAATAAGATGAGGGTGTATGGTTAAAAAATGTCGAAATTTCGACGTTTTTTGCATTTATTTATATCTTATTACGTGAAATATATCACAATCTATTCCTTTCCATCATATTTAATGATTGAAAAGGTCAAACTAAAAAAAATGAGAACTGGAAGTGAATTTAAATGAGTAAGCCAAAAATTCTAATATTAGGCGGCGGCTATGGCGGAATTATGTCAGCTGTACGTTTACAAAAAGAGCTAGGTTCTGACGAAGCTGAGATCACGTTAGTAAATAAACATAACTATCATTATCAAACAACGTGGCTTCATGAGAACGCAGCAGGAACATTACACCATGACAAAACACGTATCATGATCGATAACATCATCGACATGAACAAAGTGAACTTTGTCCAAGATACAGTTAAAGAAATTAAAAAAGACGAAAAGATTGTTATCTTAGATAATCAAGAATTAACATACGACTACTTAATTATTGCTCTTGGTTCTGACCCTGAAACATTCGGTATCCAAGGTCTTAAAGAGAATGCGTTCAGCATCCGTAGCATTAACTCAGTTCGTAAAATTCGTGAGCATATCGACTATTCATTCGCTCGTTACAACAATGAAGGACAACCTGATGAACTTATTACAATCGTAGTAGGTGGAGCAGGATTTACAGGAATTGAATTCGTTGGTGAACTGGCTGACCGTGTTCCTGAACTTTGCCGTGAGTATGATATTCCTCGCGAAAAAGTTCGTATTGTAAATATTGAAGCTGCTCCAACAGTACTTCCTGGATTTGATGAGGAACTTGTTGAGTACGCAATCAATAACCTAGAACGTCGCGGCGTTGAATTCCTTGTAAGCACACCGATCAAAGAGTGTAATGAAGACGGTGTAATTCTTGCAAATGGTGAAGAGATCAAAGCAGCTACAATCGTTTGGACTGGTGGAGTACGTGGTAACCACCTAGTTGAAGAAGCTGGTTTCGAGACTATGCGCGGACGCGTTAAAGTCGACAAAGATCTTCGCATGCCTGGATTTGATTATATTTTTGTTGCAGGAGACTGTGCACTTATCATCGATGAGGAAGCAAACCGTCCATATCCTCCAACTGCTCAAATCGCTATTCAACAAGCTTACACAATCGGCCGTAACATCAAGGCGTTGATGAACGGTGGCAAGCTTGAAGAGTTTAAGCCTGATATTAAAGGTACAGTTGCGTCCCTTGGTAAAGGTGAAGCGATTGGTAAAGTTGGAAACAAGAAATTATTCGGTGCTACTGCATCTGCAATGAAAAAAGTAATCGATAACCGTTACCTGTTCTTACTTGGTGGGGTACCGATGGTTATTAAAAAAGGTAAACTAAAACTGTTTTAATAGATAATGGTAAACTAAGAGCAGAAGCGAAAAGCTTCTGTTCTTTTTTTATTACATGGTGAAAGGGCGAGCGTGCAAATGACGAAAAAAGACAGAGGAAACGTTTGGCTTGCAGCGGCTGGCCTACTGATCGACGAGGATGGAAGGTGGCTTGTCGTGAAAAAGAACTATGGTGGCCTTAAGGGGAAATGGTCCATACCGGCTGGCTTTGTAGATGCAGGAGAAACGGTCGACGAGGCTGCTGTTCGTGAAGTTTATGAAGAGACAGGCATCGTTGGAGAAGTTAGTACAATACTTGGTATACGCTCAGGGGTTATTAAAGAAACAATTAGTGATAATATGGTTGTTTTTTTATTGAGAAGAAAGCAGGGAGATCTTTCACAACATTCAAGTGAGATTGAAACAGCTGCTTTCCTAACACCAGAAGAACTTAAAGCAGATCCTGATACTTCATTAATGATTCATTACTTTATGGAAAGCAAAGTAAAGTTTTTAGAAGATAAAATCAATCCTGGAGACGTATTCGGTTATACGACTTATAAGGTGATGGATTGTAGATAAAATAAAGCATACATGAAGACAAAGATTATCGATCAGTGCTTACAAAAAGCTCTGGTCGTTTTTGTTAAGCTCTATATAATGGCTTCTAAACAAGTGGTAGTAAAAATGTACGAAATATTCTGAAAATTAAAGTATGTTCATGATGATGACGCTTACATCGAGGTATTTCGCTTAAAAACCGATTTTTCAAACCTTCATTTCCTTGATATTATTATCTGAAAATTTAAACAAAAAAGAGGGAGTGTTACAACATGAGAAAACATGCGATTCAGAAAAAACATGATCAATGTCCATACTGTGAGGGAAAGGGTTATTTTCAGCTCTTGCTTGGAGGATCTGAAACGTGTGTGGAATGCTGCGGAAGCGGCAAAAAAAGAGCTTAATATTGTAACGCTCTCAAACACGATTGACGTATATGCCCCCATTTAGTAAACTAACTTCAGATATATGGGGGTGTCTACATCATGGATTTGCTATTGCCGCAATTCATTATTTCAATGTTGCTTTTTATGGTTCTGTTCTTTGGAATCGGTTTCTTGTTTAACATGCTTTTACGTGCTACTTGGTTTATGGTTATTCTATATCCAATAGTCGTCATAATGATTGTAGATGATATTCGTTTTTTCGAGTATTTTACTAAGCCAGGTACGAGCTTTCAATTACTTGGAAGTGATCTTTTAAATTTATCAGTATCAGATATTACGATACTTGCTTGTGGATTGATCGGTGCGATTCTTTCTGGAGTTGCCATCAAGATGCTTCGAGTACGCGGTTATCAGATGTTTTAAAAAGCCCCTCTTTTAGGGGTTTTTTTATTTGCACTTTTTTCCTTTTATTTCAAACGGGTATACATAACAAACTGCCGGGGAAGGAATAGATAGGAGAGGAGTGGACAATTTTTGTTGATTTTAAGAAAAATTGTAAAGAGAACCACGATTGTTATCCTATTTGTATGTGCAGTATTTACAACATTTCGGTCTATTTCTGGTGTAGAGGCAGATGATCTAGCTACTTGGTTAGATGAAAAACAGTCAGACAACAAGTTTGTTGAGACGACACTCAGTGTATTAACAGAGTCCTTAAAGACTTTGCCTACCATTTATAAGCCTAACTTGATGCTTTCATCTGCAGAGGTGAAGCAGCGATCTCTTGAAGATGAGATGAATCTTACTCAATATCCTTCTGTTCATGTGACAGCAACAGGCTACACGGCAGGTCATGAGAGTACAGGTAAGTCGAAAAGTCATCCTGCATATGGAATCACCAAATCAGGTTTAAAGGTGAGAAGAGACCTTTATTCTACCATTGCTGCTGATCCTGCAGTTTTTCCCATCGGCACGGTTCTTTGGATTCCAGGTTACGGATATGGAGTAGTTGCAGATACGGGATCAGCCATTAAAGGCAACAGGTTGGATCTATTTTATAACACGGTAGACGAAGTGTATAAAAAGTGGGGCAAGAAAAATATTGATGTGTATATAGTCGAGCGTGGAGACGGAAAGATAACAGAAAATGAACTGAATGATCTAAACGAAGAAAAGTCCATGCAAGTGTTTAGACAACAATACTTATACAAATGATAAAAGCTTCAGGTTTAAATGACCTGAAGCTTCTTTATGTAGCTTTCTTCTTCCTCTGGTAAGAAAACAGGAAAATGATCTGGATGTATAAGCCCAGCTAATCGTTTCATACCGATGATTAAACGTGGTGAGGGACGGCAAAAGAGTGACTCCTCAAGTTTGAAAATCTCAGTACGAAGATTAGTGTGTAAATGCTGCCAGCCTTCTCGCTTTTGAATATGGGAAATCTGCATCTTTTCTGTTTTGACACCGACCCAAACCATTCCTATGATATCTGGCTCTCGGCTTACAACATCTTCCCATGATGTTTGAACACTTGCCAGTTCCACGTCTTGAAACAAGTTCTCTCCGCCAGCAAGATAAGCGATTTCTGTGAGCCAGTTCACCTTACCAGGTGTAAAGATGGGTTTTGGCCACCACTCAAAATACACTTTTTTTCTGTATGTTAAGGAGCTGCTTATGATCTCGTATTGATTGATCTCATTCTTCATCCAATCCGTTACTTTTTTAGCTTCTTCCAACTTATCTGTTCTATTACCAAGATCGAGCAGATCTTTTTGGATATCTGAAAGACTTTGTGGATTATAAATGACATGTGGAATTCTGCGTCTTTCCAATTCTTCTATGTTTTTCTCCATTCCAGGTACACTTAAGCTGGCTAGTACAAGATCGGGCTCTAGAGATTGAAGTTTATCCATGTCAATCGATAGATCTGGACCTAATCTCGGAAGTTTTGCAATATCCTTTGGCCAATCTGAAAAGTCATCGACTCCGATCAACTTTGAAGTTAATCCTAAATAATGCATCAGTTCTGTGTTACTTGGGCAAATTGAAATGATTCTCAAAGAGAAGAACCTCCTATGATATGAACAACCATGACAAGAGTATCGTTTGAAGAATTCCGAGAAGTCCGCCAAAGAATACTTCACTAGGACGATGGCCAAGAAGTTCTTTTAGTTCTTTTCTTTGTTCTTCCACCTTTTTTTCTTGAAATCTATCTGATTCCCTCACATGGTTTCTGAATTCTTCTACTAAGTCATTCAATACGGCTGCTTGTTCTCCTGCATGCCAACGGATACCTTTTGCATCGTACATGACGATGATTGCAAACATGGCAGCGATGGCGAAAAGAGTTGAACCCAATCCGTGTAAGGCTCCAACGGCGGTAGCTAATGAAGTAACAGCAGCTGAGTGTGAACTAGGCATTCCACCTGTACTAATAAATAACTCCCATCTAATTTTTCTAGTATGATAAAAATGGATAGGAATTTTTAAGAATTGTGCAGAAAATACACCAAGTAAGGCTGCTATTAATGGAAAGTTCAATAGAATATCTGGCATGAGGATTATCCTTTCAATAGAGTGGTTTATAGTATGGCTGTTTTAGATAGTTGTTACCCGATTTAGGACTCGTTCAATCTTTTCATATCAATGATCGATGTAGGGAGGAAACAAGGATGGAGCATTTTCCCGAAGAGTATTATGAATTCTTTATCGTTTTTAACGATGGAGATTATTACACAGGTCACGATCTATTAGAAGAAGTGTGGCTCACTGACCGCAGTAACCTGTTTATTAAAGGATTGCTACAGATGACGGTTGCTCTGTATCACTATGAATATGGAAACCTAAAAGGAGCTAGACAAATGATGAGGGTAGCTAAAGAGTATCTAACTCCATATAAACCAGTTGAGTGGCAGTTGAATGTAGAGAAAGTACTATTATTTATTGACCATTGTCTGAATGTCATCCCTGATAATCTAGACAGAGTTTCATACGAGGAAGTTGTTCATCTGCCTATTCTTCCAAAACTTTATTTAAATTTAGAAGAATAATGCAACGTGAATTCGAAATATTCTAAAAGAAAGAGTATAATGAGAGGCAGAGCTTTATAACGAATAAGGGGGAACTTTAACATGTTTACGATCAAACAACTTTGGAATACTAGCGAACAAGAAGAAGTCCTACTGGTCGGTTTATTTCAAGAACCAAAACTTACTGGTGTCATGGCAGATATGGATAATAAATTAAGTGGAACAATTACTGATCTTATAAAAGAAGGGGATCTTTCTAATCGCCTAAAAAGCATCAAAAAGCTTAATACACTTGGTCAGCTCGGTACGAAAAGGGTTTATTTTGCAGGGTTAGGAAAGCGTGAAGACTTTACGTATGACAAAGCTAGAAGCACGTTTGGAAGAGCAGTTCAAGAGATAACAAAAGAAAAGCGAACACACTTTTCTATATTGATGGACACGTTTCAAACGGATAAGCTTTCAATGGAAAAGCTTGCTCATGCTTTTAGTGAAGCAGCTGGTACGGCAGTATATAAATTTGAAGACTACAAAAAGAAAACGAATGAACCACAAAAGAGATTAGAAAATATAACTGTTTATACGGAAAACAGTGAAGTTGAAGCTGGGCTGACGAGTGGATTTGCTTATGCAAAAGGAATCAACTTTGCTCGAGATTTGGTGAACACACCTGCTAACCTTCTTACACCAACAGACCTTGCGGCAGAAGCGATTGATGTGGCGCTTGAATACGGCATGGAATATGAGATTCTTGAAAAAGAAGACATGGAGAAGCTGGGAATGGGAGCAATACTTGCGGTTAGTAAAGGATCAGATCAGCTTCCAAAATTGATCACAGTAAAATATCAAGGCGGTAAGAAGGAAGATTCTTATGTTGCTTTAGTAGGAAAAGGGTTAACCTTTGATGCGGGAGGCTATTCCATTAAACCTGCTCTCAACATGCATGAGATGAAAAGCGATATGGGTGGAAGTGCAGCTGTATTAGGAGCTATGGAAGCAATCGGACGACTGAAGCCTGAGATTAATATAATGTTTGTGATTCCATCTTCAGAGAACTTGATCAACGGAGAGGCTATGAAGCCAGGAGATGTGATCACTTCACTGAGTGGAAAGACTATTGAAGTTCGAAACACAGATGCTGAAGGACGTCTCATTTTAGCCGATGCGATTACGTATGCAAAGGAACAAGGGGCTAAGTATATAGTTGACGTTGCTACTTTAACTGGCGGAGTGGTCGTTGCACTAGGAGATTGTACCACTGGTGCCCTAACGAACAACGAAGAGTTCTATGAACATATTAAGCAATCTGCAGCGGATGAAGCGGAGTATTTGTGGCTCCTTCCAAGTTTTCAGCCATTTAAAGATATGCTAAAAACAAGTGATGTTGCAGATCTTAACAACTCAACAGGCAGACTAGGTCATGCCATTACTGGTGGATTGTTTGTAGGTGAGTTCGCTGAAAACACGCCGTGGGTCCATTTAGATATAGCAGGTACCGCCTATTCTGGAAAATCCACAGAGTTAGGTCCTAAAGGAGCAACTGGTGTTATGGTTCGAACACTGGTTAACTTCGTAAGAAACTTTAAAGCATAATAGTAAGGGTATAAACTGGTTCTCTCTATGAGAACCAGTTTTTTGTTATGTGTTTGACAAAACCAATTATCCATGTTAATTTGTTAAAGGTTTAACATATTAGTGATTTAGCGAAATAAAGCAATAAAGTTATTTAAGGAGGAAATGAAATGAATGCTGTAGTATTAGCGGTAGCTGTTATGCTAGTACTTAGCCTTTTACGTATACATGTTGTTGTAGCCTTGTTAATTGGTGCTTTGACTGGCGGGCTTTTTGCAGGAATGAGTTTATCTGACACGATAGCAGTATTTACAGAAGGATTAAGTTCAAATGCAGTTATTGCTTTAAGTTATGCCTTGTTAGGAAGTTTTGCAGTAGCATTATCTCGAACAGGACTTCCCGATTTAATGGTGAAAAGTGCAATTCGACTTGTAAGTAGAGAAGGAGAAGCCAAAAAGAGATCTTTATCTAAAGTACTTATATTGTTTATTATATTAATGATTTCTTCTTTTTCTCAAAACTTGATTCCAGTTCACATTGCGATCATACCGATTTTTATTCCACCGCTTTTGCACGTTTTAAATGAATTAGAAATAGATCGACGATTAGTAGCAACTGTGATTACTTTTGGTCTTATCACACCGTACATGTGGTTTCCAGTTGGGTTCGGAGGAATATTCCATGAGATCCTTCAAACAAACATGAAAGATAGTGGATTAACCATCCGATTAGACCAAATACCAACTGCAATGACTATCCCATCTCTTGGGATGATTGTAGGTCTAGTAATTGCGTTTTTCAGTTACCGCAAACCGAGAAAATATGTTAATAGAAAAATTGGAACAGCCACTGATGAAACTGTAACCTATACGAAGCGTTCTATTATCGTAGCTATTTTATCCGTACTTGCAACTTTAACTGTCCAGCTTCAAACAGATTCAATGATCTTTGGTGCGTTATCGGGAATCATTGTTCTTTATTTTAGCGGACAATTAAAGCTAAATTCTTCAGATGCACTTTTAACTGAAGGAATGAAAATGATGTCTTATATCGGATTTGTTATGATTGCTGCTGCAGGTTTTGCTGCTGTTATGCGCAAAACGGGCGAAGTCGAAACTTTAGTTAAAGAAAGTGCCGCACTAATCGGGAACTCCACTGCGCTTGGTGTTCTGCTAATGCTCGTCATCGGATTACTCGTTACGATGGGGATCGGCTCGTCATTTTCAACTATACCAATCATCACTACGATATTTGTTCCACTCTCTGCAGAAATAGGTTTAAGTCTAATGGCAACAATTGCTGTCATTGGAACAGCTGCAGCGTTAGGTGATGCTGGTTCTCCTGCGTCAGACAGTACACTTGGACCTACATCAGGTTTGAATGTAGACAATCAGCATAATCATATATGGGATACATGTGTCCCGACGTTCTTACATTATAACCTTCCAGTAATTGCATTTGGCTTTATTGCAGCTATGGTATTATAAACGATTTGTAGAGACAGAGAGACAGATTCTAAGAATCTGTCTCTCTTATTATTTTTACGAAAAATACACATGCTAAAACCAAGGAGGGAAAGACCATGACAAAACGTAAACACTCTTGGGATGCTGCAAAGAATAATAACTCAACACCAACAGAAAGCATGACGAATGTAGAGTTTTCTGATGAAAAATTCAGTGATGAACTTCCTAAAAGAGATACTCAAAGCCCAAGATCAAAAGGAAAGTAAAAGAAGCTGACTCCAATGAAAATCGGAGTCAGCTTTTTTAATGAAATTATTCGAAGAAAGTAAGTTCGGGAACCCATTGTTTCATGTGTGTTTTTATTTCTTCATAAGACTTTTTCATGGCAGGTAAATCTTTCATTGGATGAATCACAAATGGTTGATCTACATATGTTGGAAGGAACTTTGGTTCGGATAATTCAATGGTTTTTTCCGATCCCTTTTGACGTTTTGTAACCTTCAGCTGAACGATCCCACCAATGTCCTTATATTCACGTCTTTGACCTGATAAGAAATTCCCAAGAGAATAAGCGACGAATGTTTTTGAACCATCACTTGCGGTTTCCCATTTTACAGGTTGCAGAACATGTGGATGGTGACCGATGATGATGTCCCCGCCGGCTTCAGTTACTACTTTCACGATGTTCTTTTGAAAATCATTTGGCATCCTTTCATACTCGTTTCCGAAATGAAGAGAAACTACATTTACATCTGATAACGTTCTAGCCTCTTTAATGTCTCTTTTGATTCGTTCTACTTCAATTAAATTGACAAGATGGTTTTTTCCTTCCGGTACTGGAATTCCGTTCGTTCCATATGTATAGCTCAAAAAGGATACTGTAATGTCGTTCTTTTTGATCAGTCTAATATTTTGCCGGTCTTTGTCCGTTAAGTAGGCACCCGTATACATCACATCAATTTGATTCCAATAATTCAAAGCACTAATAATGGCTTTTTCTCCGCGGTCAAGTGTATGGTTATTAGCTAACGTTACCAAATCGATCCCATTTGCTTTTAACGCATCTCCGACTTCATGTGGTGAATTGAACGAGGGATAGGATGATAGACCAAGCTGTTTACCACCAATCATTGTTTCTTGGTTCGCTATCGTAATATTAGGATCAGATAGATAGGATTTCACTAAAGAGAAGTTACGATTAAAGTCATAGCCTTTCGCTGTTTTTGCTTTATTATAGACCGTATCATGGATCAAGATATCACCAACCGCAGCAAGTCTAAGATCCGTTGTTTTTTCTTCAGGTTGAGGAGTGATCGGCTGTGTTTTTATTTCTTTTGGTTCCGCTGCATTTTCCTGTTTCGGTATCTTTTTTTCTTCTACCGTTTGTAAATCTGCGTTATTATACATATATATAAATGCGATTGTCGAAAAGAATACGATTACAATTCCTGTGAACCACCAAAGACGTTTCAGTGGTAACACCCCCTTTGTGTCTATCATAATGGAAGAAGTGGGGATATGTATATGTCAAATTACTCTATGTTGAAAACGGTTCCAATTCATGCATTCGGGAGGAAAGTACAAAATGAGACAAATTACAGCGCAAATCGTAGAACAAATGGACCAAAATGATGAACTCTCTTCTTTTAAAAAAGAGTTCTATACAAAGAGTGAATCGATCTATCTTGATGGAAACTCTCTAGGACTTCTATCTAAGCGTGCAGAACAGTCCTTGTTAGATGTACTGAATGACTGGAAAGAGCATGGGATAGACGGATGGATGGGTGGTAAATACCCATGGTTTACTCTTAGTGAAAAACTTGCTGAGAAACTTGCTATATTGGTTGGAGCTGAAGCGAAAGAAGTGATCGTAACAGGTTCAACTACTGTAAATCTTCATCAATTGGTCGCTACGTTTTTTGAACCAAAAGAGGGAAGAACGAAGATATTAGCAGATGAGCTCACTTTCCCTTCTGATATTTATGGCTTACAAAGTCAGTTGAAATTAAAGGGGCTCAATCCTGATACTGATTTGATTCAAGTAGGAAGCAAGAATGGTTTAACGCTGGATGAACAGGATATCATCGATAAGATGACTGAGGATGTAGCTCTTATCTTACTTCCATCTGTCTTATATAGAAGCGGGCAATTGTTAGACATAGAACGTTTAACACGTGAAGCTCATAAAAGGAATATACCGATCGGATTCGATCTTTGTCACTCGATAGGAGCTCTTCCTCACGAATTAAGTAAATGGGGAGTCGATTTTGCTTTTTGGTGCAATTACAAATATGTAAACGCCGGACCAGGCGGAGTCGGCGGATTGTACGTTAATAAAAACCATTTCACGAAAACACCTGGGCTTTCTGGCTGGTTTGGCAGCAAAAAAGAAACGCAGTTTGATATGGACCACCACTTTGATGCGGAGAATTCTGCGGGTGGTTATCAAATTGGAACTCCACATATGTTAAGCACCGCACCATTGATCGGATCTTTATCTATTTTTGAAGAAGCTAAGATCGACCGAATCCGAACAAAATCTTTAAAATTAACGAATCTGCTCATGGATTTGTTGAATCAAGAGATCAAAAATGAGTTTACGATCGTAAATCCACTTGATGATAAAAGAAGAGGCGGTCATGTGGCTCTAATGCACAATGACGCTGCACGAATTTGCAAAGCACTAAAAGAAAACGGCATCGTTCCAGATTTTAGAGCACCAAACATTATTCGTTTAGCTCCAGTTGCATTGTATAATTCTTATGGTGATGTATATGAGGCAGTCCGAATTTTAGGTAAGATCATGAAGAATCGGGATTATGAGAAATATGAAAATAAAAGAGAAGTGATCGCATAGGGAGTGGTAGACATGAAATTATATGATATATCGATGCCACTCTATAATGGTGTACCAGGTTGGCCAGGTGATACGCCATATCACTTCGATCTTGCTTGGACGAAAGAAGATTCTGGATCTGTGAACGTTGGAAAAGTGGAGATGAGTACGCATACGGGTACTCATATTGATGCACCCTATCACTTCACAAATAGTGGCGAAAGAGTCGGTGGTTTAGATCTCGAATTATATATAGGACGAGCAATGGTTATTGATGTAACGGATATGAAAGAGATAACAGCAGAGATTGTGAAAGCTAGACTCCATGCTGATACGAAGCGTGTTCTGTTTAAAACAAATTGTTGGAAAGATCGATCTGTGTTTCCGAATAAAATCGTCCCATTATCACCAGAAGCTGTTCAAATGCTTAACGAGTTTGGAGTCTGCTTGGTCGGTGTGGATATGCCCTCGGTTGACCAATTAGATAGCAAAGAGCTAGAGGCCCATCATGCTCTTTATGAACACAACATTCATATTTTAGAAGGTCTTGTATTAGATCAAGTTCCTGAAGGAGAATATGAACTAGTCGCTCTACCGCTTGCCCTTAAAGAGGCAGATGGAAGTCCGGTAAGAGCCATACTTAGAGAACTAACTATATAACGAATATAGAAAGCAAACACAAAATGCTGTGTTTGTTTTTCTTTTGAAAATTTCAACTCACTTCCAAGAAAACCTGCATGTTTTGAGATTTTATGTATTGTTCCTTATAATAGATAAGAGATATTTACTTGGAGGACAGTTATGTACAAATATGGATTCACCAATTATTTCGAAGGAAGTTTACGTTTTACAGGACATGATGTCGTTCAGGTTGGACCGTGGACAAATGTATATCTTTCTTTTGAGATAGAAAATGTTGAGAGACTTCCTGAAGGACTCCATGAGCCAAGTGCTTTAGCTGTCTATGATGGAAATGGTGAGCTACAAGAAATTATTGCTCACGATGAGGGTGTAGATTGTGAATATAAATTTACTGACAAAGAAAAAGATCAGATCAATGACTATCTGTTACAAATAGAAGTAAAACATGAGAAGGAGTGAGTGAAGGTGAAAATAACAGGAATTGAACCAACTCCAAGCCCAAATTCAATGAAGATTAACCTGTCCGAAACACTTCCTGGCAATGAGCGTTATAACTATACGAAAGATGGAGCAGAGCATGCTCCCGCATTTATTCAGGAGATACTTAAAGTGGATGGAGTAAAGAGCATATACCATGTTGCAGACTTTATAGCTTTGGAACGAAATTCGCGTTCCAAATGGGAAGATGTTCTTTCAGGTGTTCGATCTGTGTTTGGACAAGAAGAAGAATTGAATGATCCTTCTGATCAACAAGTTCAACAAGAAGATGAGATAAAAGAAATTACGGTTCTTGTTCAAATGTTTAGAGGTCTTCCTATGCAGATCAAACTTAAAACCGAGCAAGAAGAAAGACGAGTAGGACTTGCTGAGCGATTTGGTAAAGCTGCATTAGAGGCTCAAGATTCTTCCGATAACCTTGTTATGGAAAGACAATGGGAAGAGCAAGGAGTTCGTTATGGTACGTTTGAACAAGTAGGCAGTGAAGTGGCGGAAGAGCTATCAGCCGTCTATCCGCAAGAACGTTTAGATCAATTAGTAAAACAAGCATATAGCTCCAACTCTCAACAAGAAGAAGTTGAAACACTTTCCAGTTCAGAAGTAGCGAAACAACTCCGTGACGCTGATTGGCAGACACGCTATGCCGCATTAGAACGAATAAACCCTTCTATTGATGATGTTATGGTATTAAAACAAGCTTTAAAAGATGAGAAGCCTTCTATAAGACGTTTGGCCGTCGTTTACTTAGGAATGATTGAGGATGAAGCCGTGCTTCCCCTTCTCTATCTAGCTCTGCAAGATAAGAATGTATCGGTAAGACGTACAGCTGGTGATGCTTTATCAGATCTTGGGAATGCAAAAGCAATACCTGTCATGTGTGATGCACTGTCAGACAAAAACAAACTTGTAAGATGGAGAGCGGCACGCTTTTTGTTTGAAGTAGGAGATGAGACGGCACTTCCTGCATTGAAAGCTGCTCAGGATGATCCTGAGTTTGAAGTATCTCTTCAAGTGAAAATTGCGATCGAACGTATCCAAAGCGGAGAAGAAGCAGCAGGTACAGTGTGGCAACAGATGACAAAGAGTCGTGAACAGTAAAAAAAGGGGCAAAGTCTATAAATAATTAGACTTTGCCTTTTTTTATTATGAAGATCAAGATGTTTCCTGTTGAAATGCATTTTCTTGAATGACGCCTTGTTCGATAAAACGTTGAATCTCATTACATATTTCTTGAGGTTTTTCTTCCATAAGCAGATGGCCGCATTTTTCATAGACGATCAGTTCAGCGCTTGGAAGATCATGTTTTAAACGATAACCTGTTTTAACTGGCATAACTTTGTCCTCTTTGCCCCATAGCATCAAAACGGGTTGCTTGATCTGATTGAGATCTTGAGAGCACATATCTCCTTCGCGTTGACGCAACAATCTAATCAAAGAATGGGTGAAAGCTACTTCGCTAATGGGTTTCTTATAGCTTTCAATCATTTCTTCTGTAACCAGTTTTGAGTCATGTAAGACAGAAAGTAAGTTTTCTTTTACATCTTTTCTTTGAATCCAATTGCGTATCCCCCAAGTAAACAAAGGAAGATAAGAGCATGCGATTAACGAACGGCTCGCTCTTTTTACATAGGAACAACAGCCAAGAAGAATTAATTTTTCAATTCGTTTTGGAGACTTTTTTGCAGCATGCATAGAGATCTGGCCACCCATAGAATGGCCGATTAGTATCACGTTTTGAATGTTTAACTTGTCTAAGAAATCAATGATCAGCTGTCCATAATTAGATAGTTTGTAGATAAAGCTCGTTGATTTTTCACTCTGCCCAAACCCTGGAAGATCAAGAGAAACAACTTTATATGTTTTCGTCAAATAGGGAAGCAACTTTCTAAAGCTGACCGTAGAAGATAAAAAACCATGCACGAGAACAACTACTTTCGCATCCGGATCTTCATGATCAAAGTATTCATAATAAATCTGAACATCATTAACAGTTATTCGATATCCTGGAGAAAAAATATGATTTTCATTAACAGCCATGAATGTCTTACCTCCGTCCGCAGAATTCTATGAGTAGTTTCACCAAATAACCCTCAAGATACAAGGAGAAATTATTTCCTCTTTTTTAGACGTGGTACTAAAAAAATGGGCTTGCAGATGTTTTGTATTCTTCTATGCAAGTTGATTGTAGCGTAGGGTTGCCGACTCCTATGGGACGAGCGGTCAGGTGGAGACTCCTAAAGGCGCAAAGCGGCAGGAGGCTCACCGTTCGCCCCATGGAAAGCGCGCAACCTGGAGCGGAAATCAACAACGTTCTAAACGCAACAATTTATGTGAAAAAGCCTTTTATCACTTAAAAAAGTAATGGAAAGCCAAAATATGTGCGTTTGCCTCTATTCCTCTTTACCCACTTCGTACATATTTTAATAAGGAGTAAGAACGCATAAAGAAATAAGAGGAGGTAGCAGGATGGCATTTCCATATTATCCTTACTATTACCCGTATGCTTACGGAGCTTACGGTTATGGCGGCTATGGTTACGGTTGGGTCTGGGCTGTAGTAATTATAGTGTTTATTCTCATCTTGATATTTGGTGGCTGGTGGTGGTGGAACACTAGAGATTAACAGATTAAGGCTTGGAGGTAGGGTCTTCAGGCCTTTTTTTGCTTAAGTATGGATGAACGGTTATGCGGGGATAATGAAAGAAAAAATGGAGAGATGTTATGCATAGTCGACAAACAGTGCGCTATATTTGCGAAGAATACGTGAGCGGCAACTGTTATTATTACAAGAGTGAAATCATTACACATGATAACTGGAAAAATCTTGACTCCCTTTCCTGGTCAAGGCCCCGTCCAATATCTGAAAAGACCTTTCTCAAGCAGAAGAAAGCAGGATATCAAACTGAACACAAGTTTATTAAAAAAGAGCCTGCTGTGGTCGTTTCACTGCATAAAGTAAGAACCGTCTAGATAGGCGGTTTTTTCTGTTATATAAAACGAATAGGTCACTAAGAGCTGAGCGATTTTTGGAAAAGGGTTACATCTTTTTTAAGAAGGGGATACAAGAAGTAAGGATACTTAAGGAGGTAGAGACTTTGGATAACTTTCGAATTGCCCATGATACATTGGGAGAAGTAAAGGTACCAATAGAGGCTTATTACGGAGCTCAAACTCAACGTGCGGTTGAAAATTTCCCGATCAGCGGTATTCGGTTACCATTCTCTTTTATAAAAGCACAAGCCATTATTAAAGGGAGCGCAGCATTTGCGAATAAAGAATGTAAGGCATTGAATGAAACAAAAGCGAATGCCATTATCTCAGCAGCTGATGAAGTAATAAAAGGAGAGTGGATAGAACAATTTGTTGTAGATGCTTATCAAGCAGGAGCTGGAACTTCTCAAAACATGAACATGAATGAAGTCCTTGCATCTCGCGCCTCAGAATTATTAGGAGGGGAAAAAGGAGATTATTCACTTGTTCATCCAAACGACGATGTAAATATGTCACAATCCACAAACGATACCATTCCTACAGCTATACAAATTTCAGTTGCATCACAACTACATGAAACGCTTTACCCTGCTCTAAATCGTTTGATACAAGTGTTAAAGGAAAAAGAGACTGAGTTTCATGAGATTATTAAAGCGGGCAGAACACACTTGCAGGATGCTGTTCCTATTCGATTAGGAAGTGAATTCAAAGGTTACAGAGGTACGTTAGAATCCGTTCACCATGCTTTAAAACACTCGGAGACCTTCTTATATGAACTAGGTTTGGGTGGAAATGCAGTAGGAACAGGAATCAATGCTCACCCCGATTATGCGGAACTTGCGATAAGACAGATCGCTCAGAAAACCAATCTGCCGTTTACAAAGAGTGATAATACATATGCTTTTATGCAAAACACGAATGCAGCGATCCGAGTTAGCGGCCATCTAAAAGAATTAGCTATCCATCTGATCAAAATATCAAGCGACATACGATTGTTAAGCAGCGGTCCTCGAACAGGCTTCGCTGAAATTATGCTGCCAGCTGTTCAGCCAGGATCATCGATCATGCCAGGAAAGATCAACCCGGTCATATTAGAGAATATGTATATGATCTGTTCACAAGTAATAGGCAATGATGGATGTGTTTCTACAGCAGCGATCGGAAGTCAGCTAGAGATCAATGCTATGATGCCTGTGATCGGTTTTAATGTGCTTCAATCCATCAAAATCTTAAGCAACGGAATCACAATATTTACTGAAAAATGTTTAAAAGATATTAAAGCTAATGAAGAAAACATTCAAAATTGGCTCGAGCAGAGTCTCTCACTTGTAACTGCTTTAAACCCTCATATAGGATACGAAAGGGCAGCAGCAGTGGCTAAGGAAAGTTTTGAGACAGGCAAAACATTAAAAGAAGTGCTAGTGTCAAAAAAGATTTTATCTATAGAAGATGCAGACCGAATCTTAGACCCAAATTCAATGATTTAAAAATAGTATTGTAACTTTTAAATCGCTTTTCTCGACAAATCTAGTACAGATTCCTTGTTTTTCATATTATTAACAAATAATTAGTGAAGATTGGAATTTACAGAGTTATAATAGAGAAGTTCATTCACATATAAAGGGAAATAAATAATATTCTGGAAAACTAATTAGTTAACTTGGTTTAATAAATGAAAAGTGGACATTTGAACTGTTTTTTGGGGAGGAACTTGAAAATGTGCGGTTTTATTGGATATATGCTAAACACGCCTGAGACGGTAGAACAGAAAGAAACGGAACAATTAATTAATATGACAAATATCATTACCCACCGAGGTCCAGATGATAGTGGTCATTTTGTCGATCAATATGTTCGTTTCGGATTTCGCCGTCTGAGTATCATTGATATAGAAAGTGGTAAACAACCCCTTTCGTACGAAGATGATCGTTATTGGATTATTTTTAATGGTGAAATATATAATTATGTTGAAATAAGAAAAGACTTAGAAGATAAAGGGTATCGTTTTAAGACACATTCTGATACTGAAGTAATTCTTGCCTTATTCAGTGAGAGAAGAGAGAAAACATTTACAGAACTTCGAGGAATGTTTGGATTATTAATCTGGGATAAAGAAAAGAAAGAACTTTATGGAGCTCGAGACCGTTTTGGGATCAAACCTTTCTTTTATCTTGAAGATGAAGAAGGGTTATATTGTGCGTCTGAAAAGAAAAGTATTACGGTGGTTAAGGAAAAACAGGAAGTAGATGCTGAAGCCCTTCACCACTATTTGACTTATCAATTCGTGCCAGAGCCTATGACTTTAACAAAAGGAATCAAAAAGCTTGAACCTGGGCATTATTTTGTAAAAAAAGCGGGCAGACCTATTTCTATTCATTCGTATTGGAAGCCTAGTTTTAAACCAAGTAACTTGACGCTTGAAGAAGCAAAGAAAGAAATTCGTTCTGTCATGCGCGATTCTGTAAAAGTTCATATGCGTTCTGACGTTCCGGTAGGAGCATTCTTGTCAGGGGGAATTGATTCAAGTGCAATTGTCGCTTTAGCAAGTGAACTGCATCCTTCGTTAAAAACATTTACGGTTGGATTTGAAAGAGAAGGATTTAGTGAGATCGATGTAGCTGTACAAACAGCGGCAGCACTAAACGTTGAAAACATTCACTATCTCGTAAAACCTGAAGAATTTATTAAAGAACTTCCTAAGATCATTTGGCATATGGATGATCCAGTAGCCGATCCAGCAGCTGTACCTCTGTATTTTGTTGCGCGTGAAGCAGCCAAACACGTAACGGTCGTTCTTTCAGGAGAAGGTGCGGATGAATTGTTTGGAGGGTACAACATCTACCACGAGCCTCACTCCCTAAGACATCTTTCTTCATTGCCAAAAGGTCTTGCAAAAGGATTAGCTGCTATTGCGGGCATTTTACCTGAAGGTGTTAAAGGAAAGAGTTTCATGGAACGGGGAAGTATGACCATCGAGGAACGATATATTGGTAATGCGAAAATGTTCTCAGAGAATGAAAAGAGCAAGCTACTAAAAGAATATCGCCCTGCTTATAACTATAAAAATGTAACAAAGCCATTGTATGATGGAGCGAGAGCTTTTCATGATGTTCATAAAATGCAATATATTGATCTGCATACTTGGATGAGAGGCGACATTCTCGTTAAAGCTGATAAGATGACGATGGCTCATTCGCTTGAACTGAGAGTACCATTCCTTGATAAAGAAGTATTCGATGTAGCATCAAGATTGGACCCTAGTCTCACAGTAACGAACGGAACAACAAAATACGCATTAAGAGAAGCGATGAACGGAATTGTTCCAGATTCTGTCTTGCACCGCCGTAAGCTAGGATTCCCTGTTCCAATTCGACACTGGTTAAAAAATGAGATGTACGATTGGGCGAAACAACTGATCCATTCAAGTCATACAGAACATTATCTAAATAAAGATGTGGTATTGGATCTGCTAGAAGGTCACCGAAATGGCAGAGGGGATTATAGCAGAAAAATATGGACAGTTCTCATGTTCATGTTATGGCATCAAATAAATGTTGAGAAAATATATCAATTTGGTAAAGACCATACACCGAAGCATGAACAAATTCTTGAAATGACGGTCTCAAGTCAATAAAAACACTCCTTTATTAGTTTTGCTTGTACGATTTAGTTATGTTATACTTAACAGGTTAAAAAATAGTTAGGAGTGTTTTCATGAATTTTGAAGTAGGTAGCATTGTTGAAGGTAAAGTTACAGGCATTAAGCCTTTTGGTGCGTTCGTTGCATTAAATGATAATGTACAAGGTCTTGTACACATCTCTGAAGTTTCACATGGTTTCGTTAAAGATATTAACGATGCATTGAGTGTTGGTGACGTTGTGTCAGTAAAGGTTCTTTCTGTTGACGAAGACAGCAAGAAAATTTCACTGTCCATCCGACAAACACAGGAAGCTCCAGCTCCTGCACCTAAAAAAGAACGCCGTCCTGGTGGATTCAACAACAATAACAAAAAGAGCAACACAAACAATCAAGACGCTAACAAAGGTTTCAACACTCTTGAAGCAAAACTTAAAGATTGGTTGAAAGAGTCTACAGATCGTCAGGCTCAACTTAACAAGCGCCTTAAAAAGTAATTAAAAAACCTCTCGAATGAGAGGTTTTTTTTATATCGGTTTATACACGGTTATGTTCTGTACGGCCTTCTGGGCTAAGTTCTTCAGAAGGTTTAAACAATAATGTTAAACAGTATAGACCTGAAAGACCAACTAAGCCATAAACGATTCGGGCCAGAGCTGCGTCTTGACCTCCAAAAATAGCGGCTACTAGATCGAATTGGAAGAAACCAATCAGACCCCAATTGATAGCTCCAATAATAACTAAAGCAAGTGCGAAGCGCTGTAAACCACTCATGTCGTTCCCTCCTCTTTTATAAATAGACAAAGCCTCTTTAGGGTGTCAATTATTGCCTTTATTTATTCATTCCCTAATTATGTAGCATGAAACAAAGGAAAAAAACACAAGCTAGTATTCGGTAAGCTAATTACTTTACATTACATTTCATGTCCCACATAATACGGATTAAACCACGTAAGAAGGAGAGATTTTGATGAACGAATATATATATTACAATCCGACTCGATTAGTATTTGGTAAGAATCAAATTCAAACTTTAAAAGACGAACTAGGGAAGTTCGGAAAGAAAGTCCTCGTTGTATATGGTGGAGGAAGCATAAAACGAAACGGTTTGTTTGATGAAGTCATGAATGAACTAAATAAGATGGATGCAGAGGTTAGTGAGCTTTCAGGTGTGGAACCGAACCCGAGAGTGTCTACCGTTCGTAAAGGTGTTGAAATTTGTAAAGAAAAAGGTATTGATGTTTTATTAGCGGTTGGTGGCGGAAGTGTTATTGATTGTACAAAGGCGATTGCAGCTGGGGCAAAGTATGATGGAGATGTATGGGACATCATAACTTTAAAAGCTCAAGTAGAAGATGCACTACCTTTTGGAACAGTGCTTACACTTGCAGCAACTGGATCTGAAATGAACTCAGGTTCTGTTATCACGAACTGGGAAACTCAAGAAAAGTATGGTTGGGGTAGTCCGCTTGTATTCCCTAAGTTCTCGATATTAGATCCTACTTATACGTTCTCAGTACCTAAAGATCAAACGATCTATGGAATAGTAGATATGATGTCGCACGTGTTTGAACAATATTTCCATAACGCGACAAACACACCTCTACAAGATCGCTTTGCTGAATCCATTCTACTGACAGTCATGGAAACTGCGCCAAAGCTTTTAGATGATCTTGAGAACTATGAGTTGCGTGAAACGATCCTTTATAACGGAACGATGGCATTAAACGGTACACTTCAAATGGGTGTTCGAGGTGACTGGGGAAGTCATAACATTGAACATGCGGTTTCAGCTGTTTATGATATTCCGCATGCTGGTGGCTTAGCTATTCTTTTCCCTAACTGGATGAGACATAATGTGGATACGAATGTGGCTCGCTTTAAGCAGCTTGCTGTTCGCGTGTTTAATGTTGAAACAGAAGGAAAGTCAGATAAAGAAGTCGCTCTTGAAGGTATTGATCGGCTGTCTGCGTTCTGGACGTCGCTTGGGGCTCCAAATGCTCTAAAAGACTATGACATCGATGATTCAAAACTTGATCTCATTGCAGATAAAGCGATGGCAAGAGGAGAGTTTGGGAACTTCAAGAAACAGAATAAAGAAGATGTACTCAACATTTTGAGAATGTCTTTATAAACCATCTGTAGTGCAAGCCATATAAAAAGAGGGGAGTGACCTTTCTTTTTATATGGCTGCTTTTTGAATATTTCGTCTTTTGCAAAGAAAACGATTACATTTGTCTGGTTTCTTGATTTGGTCCTTGTACTTGTATAAAGTGAAAGAATAATGATGTTCTAGGAGGCTTACATATGACAAAAAAGCTTAGTTTTGATTATAGCAAGGCCCTTTCTTTTATTGGTCAGCATGAAGTGGATTATCTTACAGGTGCGGTAAAAACGGCTCATGAAGCGATTCATGAAAAAACGGGAGCGGGAAATGACTTTCTCGGCTGGGTGGACCTTCCTGAAAATTATGACCGTGAAGAATTTAGTCGAATCGTAAAAAGTGCAGAAAAAATAAAAAGTGATTCTGATGTATTGATCGTTGTTGGAATCGGTGGTTCTTATTTAGGAGCACGTGCGGCGATTGAAATGTTAAATCATTCATTCTATAACCTTTTAGCAAAAGAAGACCGCAAGACTCCTCAAGTATTCTTTGCAGGACAGAACATTTCTTCAACCTATGTTAAAGAACTTTTTGATGTACTAAAAGATAGAGATGTATCTGTAAATGTGATTTCTAAATCGGGTACTACTACAGAGCCTGCAATCGCGTTCCGTCTCTTTAGAAAATTCTTAGAAGAAAAATACGGCAAAGAAGAGGCTCGTAAACGTATTTATGCAACGACTGACAAAGCTCAAGGTGCATTAAAGACCCTAGCGAAAGAAGAAGGTTATGAATCCTTTATCATTCCTGATGACGTTGGTGGACGTTATTCTGTTTTAACTGCTGTTGGTCTTTTACCAATCGCAGTAAGCGGAGTTAACATTGAAGAAATGATGAACGGTGCGAAAGAAGCTGCAGCTGACTTCAACAATCCAAACCTTGCAGAGAACCAAGCATATCAATATGCCGCTGTTCGTAATGCACTTTATAATAAAGGCAAAACCATCGAGTTGATGGTAAACTACGAACCAGGACTTCACTATGTATCTGAATGGTGGAAACAGCTTTACGGTGAAAGTGAAGGGAAAGATTATAAAGGCATCTATCCTGCATCAGTTGACTTCACTACAGATCTTCACTCAATGGGACAATACGTGCAAGAAGGACGTCGTGACCTATTTGAAACCGTGTTATATGTGGAACAAGCAAGAGAAGAAATCACGATAGAAGAAGACGAGCAGAACTTGGATAAATTAAATTTCTTAGCAGGTCAAACAATGGACTTTGTTAACAAGAAGGCATTCCAAGGGACGATGCTTGCTCATACAGATGGAGGAGTTCCTAACTTAGTCGTAAGTATTCCTGAAATGACACCTTATCATTTTGGTTATCTAGTGTATTTCTTTGAAAAAGCATGTGCGGTAAGTGGATACTTGCTAGGTGTTAATCCATTCGACCAACCGGGAGTAGAAGCTTACAAGAAGAACATGTTTGCTTTACTAGGTAAACCAGGATTTGAAAAAGAAAAAGAAGAATTAGAAAAACGTCTTTAATCATATAAAAGCCTGACTCGGCCACTCGCTGAGTTGGGCTTTTTTATATTTCTTATAGGAAGCTCAAATAATCTCGCTTATTTTGGAAACGATAAGAAATAGTTGATAAAGGGGTGATGATTATGAAACCGATAAAAAGTAGTCTCGAAAACGAGTGTTGCGCACTGAATGAAGCGGAAGAAGTTTTGAAAGGGATGGGCTTTTCTTACGGAGGAAACTGGGATTATGATCACGGATATTTTGATTATAAGCTGGACGATGAAGTAGGATACACGTTTTTAAGAATTCCTTTTAAAGCCATTGATGGTCAGTTAGATAAGAAAGATACGACGATTCAATTTGGTGAACCCTTTTTGTTGGCTCACAAATATCAGGTAGGTCTTGATGATAACGCTGAAACAGGGAACATCTCAGGAAGCTTTAATCAGTTTTCAGAACCGCAAGATCCTGATGCAACGGTTGATCAAAAGTGGATTGGCATCGCTAAAGATTTAGTAAAAAAGGTAGAAACTGCGGTATTAAATTAAAAAACAGATAGAAGTGATCACTATCTGTTTTTCCTATCATATCTCTTTTTCAAGGCTAGAAACCATCGCGTGTGAAGCAAGATTAGAGGTGTGTATAATTTGATTAGCACCTGCTCTTTTTGCGTTAGTCGTTTGCTCTGTTGTTAACACTTCTGCATGAATAGATACATTAGGATTTAAGCCTCTAGCCGTAAGAATCGATAGAATCGTATTCGTATCAGCTTCATATTCCTTTAAGTTCGCATCTGCTGTAATTAGAATAGTATGTGCCTGCTGAATGTGAGCCATCAACCACGTATGATCTTCACTGGGCTTAGCATGGATAAAGTGGATACCTTCAACATATAATGGATTTTCTTTTAAAGACTCATCAATTAGAACGATATGGTTGGATTTAAGTTTATCTTTAAGAGCTTGAATAGTATGTCTAGCCCTTTCGTTCCAACCGACTATAATAAAGTGATCTTTGTTCTTATACATACTTTTCCCCTCGAAAAAACGATTTTCTCTTTTCACAACAGAACTTGCTAGATGGACGGTTAAAAAAGCAAAAAAAGATGCGCCTATGAACACAAGGAAGATAGCTAATAATCTTACTTGCGTTGTTTCTGGAGTGAAGTCTCCATATCCAACCGTCCCTGCCGTAATAACTGCCCAATAGAATCCTTCAAATAACGTCGAAAATGTTTCCTTTTCTAAGAGGTGAGCTAAACCAGCGCTTAAGAATAGTATGCTAAAAAGAATAATGGCAAGGCGAATCAGCATCGGCATTCTTAAATAAGCGTAATAAATTGATCGCATACAAACACTCTCCTCCTATTCTCACTATTGCCATAAAAGCTAGGTATGTATACGGTATGTAAAACAAAAACCCCAAGACTAGTCTTGGGGTCTTTCCGTTATGAAGCTTCTTCTAAAAGAGGTTTTTCAATGGGAGAATCTGATGCTACTTCATTCTCTTCGGTTTGTTGTGGTGCTTTAGTAGCTTCAGCCTGTTCAACTTCTTGTGTGAATGCTGAAGTTGGTGTAGGGCATGAGTGTTCTTTTGAAACATTTTGATGATAAGTGGCTAGTGCTCTTTGTTTTAACTCAGCATCAGTAACATGTGATGTTACTTTAATGCGAACTTCTATTACGATTCCATCAATAATAATTTCAATGTAAATCCAATGTTCTTTAGGAGTCTCCTCTTTAGGAGTCTCCTCTTTAGGAGTCTCCTCTTTAGGAGTCTCCTCTTTAGGAGTCTCCTCTTTAGGAGTCTCCTCTTTAGGAGTCTCCTCTTTAGGAGTTTCCTCTTTAGGAGTTTCCTCTTTAGGAGTCTCCTCTTTAGGAGTTTCCTCTTTAGGAGTCTCTACCTTTGGAGTTTCTTCCTTAGGTGCTTCTTTAGGAATATTTTCTTTCGGTACTTCGGGTTTAGGTTTTTCCTCTTTAGGTAATTCATGTTTCGGTTTATCTTCTACAGGCTTTTCCTGTTTAGGTCTCTCATCCTTTGGTGCTATGACTACAGGTGTACTCTTTGTAGGAGCTTTGTGTGCATTTTTGTCTTGGTCTCCTGCAGAAGCGGCAGGGGTAGTTACATGTTTTTCTGGCTCATTTTTTACTGGTTTCTCAGCGGGCTTCTCTTCCTTTTTTGGAGCAGAAGGAATTTCAGCATGACTGACTGGTAATTCGAACGTTTTCTTTTTCTGAGGTTCTTGTTCTTTTTCTTGAACTGCTATGATTTCCTTCTCAATCTTTATCTCGTTACTTGAATCTTTTATATCTAAGATAGGAAGAGGTGGTTCATATACAAGATCCTCTTTTTTGTTATCAGAGCTATCAACGGTTTCAATATCTTCTTCTAAAAGCTCTTTAATCGGCCCTACCTTTTCAGAGATTTCTTCAATAGTAAGACTTGAGATTTCATTCTTTGTGATGTTCATACCTGACTTCTTAGCTGCCTTATATATCGCATAGTGACCAGGTGACATTTTCATTTTTTTGGATTGCTCGCGTTCTTTAGAACTCATCACGATGGTGGTCATCTCTATCGATTTCTTTTTAGCCTTCTCCGTCATAACTTTATTCACTTGTTGTTTAATTTCTTTTTCTTTATCAGCTGGTATTTCCTCAGATAAAGTTGTAGTAATTAATACTTCTTCCTTTGACTTCAGATAGCCAAGGTCTTCACATGTATCAAAAATAAGGTCAGTTACATGTTCGATATTTTCATTCTCCCAATCGTTCAATCGATCAAGAACCATATGTCCTTGCTGATTATAAGCAAAGATATCCAGAACTTTCATATCTTCATCGATCTTTAACTCGAGACTAGGATCCATGTTTATACCCACATATGCATATGCGCCAGGTCCTGATACCGGTGCAAGCACTTGAAAGAACAAGAGGAAGATCGCTAAAGCTACAGCAGTTCCAGTTTTCCAGTTAAAGATAGAAAAAGCAGTTTTTTTGTGCTCTTGTTTTACTGGAAGACGGATTTCTTGACCGACCATATAGGCAGCGTTGGTATTTCTAATCTTTTTAAATTCTCCGCCCTCAGCAAGAACGATGACATGGCGTTTGTTAACTTCTACAATAATCGCTTTGTTCATTAGTGTTTTCCTCCCGTGCCAGGAACATATTGCAGCAACACTTGATAATTTTCTATAAAAATAAGGGTTAGAGCGGTTATGTATTCTCGCTGTTTTTTCATGGTGTGCTTCTGATGCTGTGTACTTTCATTATGAAGAAGGGGCAACCGTTTCCACGTTAGAAAGTAATTCCGCATCTCAGGATCTTTTGAGATTTCTTCAGCAACTTTTATGGCTTGATGTCTGTTTTCAACATCCTTTGGAGTGCTGGAGACTAAGTGACTAAACTCTATTCCATATTCTTTAAGCCGCATTTTAAAATGCGATATTTCTTTTGCAGGATCTGGTTCATCCGTGGCATTCGTGCATAGACTCAACGATGAATGTGAAGACGGTGTTTCAAATGCAGGCTGCAATGATTTATTTTTTTTCGTAAACCAACGGCGGATCAATTGTTCCCCCTCCTTCCAACCAATATGTAAAATAATATATTTCAAGATAATAATAACCAAATTATTATAGTATACTTTCCTATGAAAAAATAGGGAAGAAAGTCACAAGAGTAAATGTTTATGGAGTTTGATAGCACTCATAGATGGAAAAGCTGAGAATGGGTGATGAAGTTGAAATATAATAAGGAAGATCGAGAGAAATATAGTGAAGCGATAGACCGCATGCAAGAGGGTTTAGACAGCATGATTGATTTGTACAATGAAGCTGAAGATGATGAAGAGCTTATTCAATACGATGAGGAAGTTATAACGGCAATCAGGCAAGCCAAAGAAAGCTATGGAGAAGATTTTATCAACCAAAAGATAAACACGATCGTTAAAGAAGTGCTCTCACTCATGCAAGGGGGTCAGACCCCCGACAAAGACAAATAGCGCTTCTTTGTCTATCTGATGAGGACACTATTAACCTCCAGCACTTAAACACCCGCCTTCAGTCATTTCAGAAGGCGGGTGTTTGTGTTGTTATAGAATTTACTTATTATAAAACATATAAAAAGATAGGAAAAATGTTCCAACATAACCATAGTGTAAGTACAAATAAGATAGTGATTGGAATAGACACTGTGTATTGAATCCATCTTGTCGTGTCTGAACTGAGCTGCCACACTTTACGAACGACAAGGATGAACAGAGGTATGGTCAATAGAAGAAAGAATACTCTTACCCAATATACATAAGTCACGGTATCAGGTGTTAAAGAGAATAAAGAGATGAAGCACACGATGCCTATTATTCCATATAGGGGCCAGATGACTTGTTTCATCTTCTTAGAATCATGTATCGTTAGAAGATAGAAACCAATCATGCAGATAATGGTGAATTCGATCATTGTAGACCCTCCTAACCTGTTATCTTTTACTCTATTCTTTGATTTTATTTTTTATGAGATTACGATGCAATGAAGCGGAATTCTACCATTAAAATGATTCATAACAGAAAGGTGATAGAGATGAAAATTGCAGTAATTAACGGTAGCTCTAGAGAAAACGGAAATACGGATGCTTTGACACAAAAGGCATTAGACGGAATTCACTATACTTCTTTTTACCTCAAAAACTACAAAGTAAATCCTATAGATGATCAGCGCCATGACGCAGGGGGCTTTCATAAGGTAGATGACGATTATGAAGAATTAATTAAACAGATCCTACAGCACGATGTGCTTATTTTTGCTACACCTGTTTATTGGTATGGAATGAGTGGAGTAATGAAAAATTTTGTAGATCGATTCTCACAGAGTTTAAGAGATGGAACATTGAACTTTAAGAAAAGAATGAGCGATAAAATAGCTTATGTTATTACAGTAGGTGGAGATCATCCACGGATAAAAGCCCTTCCTCTGATTCAGCAATTTCAATATATATTCGACTTTTTGGGTACTGAATTTGCTGGCTATTTAATAGGAGAAGCAAACGCACCTCAGGAGATATTAGCCGACCCAAAAAGCTTAAGAGATGCTCTATCTTTTAATAACGTTTTATCAAAGCACACTGAAAAATAATCAGTGTGTTTTTGTATTTATTAAAAATAGGTTTTCTATCAAATGTCTATATGATCAAAGCTCCTTTAGAAGAGTTAACCTGTCTCATTCAATTCCAGATGTATATGATGAAACGATCATGCAAATCCAATAAGAGGAAAATAACACTTGTGTTTTTTTGTGTTTAATAGAAAAATAGAGAAAAGGCATTTCTTGTAAATACTTTAAAAATAATTCAACAAGGATGTAGAACATGCGAGAAACTTCGTTTGAATTACAAAATACAAAACAAATGATGCACACGTTCTATGAAGCGGTTAATAGCGGGATTATCGTTTTAGAACCATGTGGCACGATTCTTTATGCCAATACAAAAGCGTGTGGCATGTTAAGATTGATTGATTCTGAAATTGAAGGCGCATTTCTATATGAGCTCCCATTCTTTATTACTGATTCAAAAAGTGAGAAATGGTCACTTAAAGAAGCTTACCTTCAATTGATAAAAAGCAATACACGAGAATATCAAGTCGAAATAGATGTAATTTGTAAAAACACAGGCTTTTCGTCTGCGTTGTCTGTTTCAATCGTTCCTCTTAAAAATAATGCGGGCGAACTATCAGTGATCACTCTAACGGATAATCAGCAGTTGAAACGTACAGAAAAAAACTTAAATCGCAGTCAGCAGCGTTTTTACTCGCTAGTCAATTCAATGGAAGACACCGTCTTTACGTTAGACACTAATTTTATACATACAGGCATCTATGGGCGATGGATGGAGAAACATGGTGTGAAGCCATCCTACTTTTTAGGTAAGACTGTGCGCGAGGTTTTTGGCGCTGAGATTGCTGATGGACAAGAGAAGGCATGTCATCTCGTTTTGAAAGGCAAATCTCAGTTTTACGAGTGGAGTAATGTCCGTGATGGTGAACGTCTCTACTATCAGGCGATCCTCTCTCCTATCAATAATGATCAAGGCCAAGTTGAAGGTATTGTTGGTGTTTCTAGAGATATCACTCAAAGTAAGAGGATGGAACTGGGACTTCGAGAGAGTGAAGAGAGATTCCGTCAATTTGCTGAGAATGCAAAAGACATCTTTTGGATGCAAGATTATCAAACACATAAACTTCTTTACATATCAAAAGCTTTTAAGCAAATATGGGATGGAGAAGAGAGTGAACTTATTGAATCTGTTTTTACAGACGTTCACTCGGAAGATCAAGAAGCAGTCTCAGCGTTCATAAAATCGATCGCACAAGGTGAATCACAGATTGAATACCGCATACATGGCAAAAATAACAGAGTCCGCTGGATTCGAACGAGAGCATTTCCAATCACCAATGGCGAGGAAGAAATATATCGAATCGCGGGTATTTCAGAAGATATAACTGATTTAAAAGAAAAAGAAGAGTTGCTTAGAAAGTCTGATAAACTCACAGTCGTTGGTGAACTTGCTGCAGGCATCGCTCACGAGATCCGTAATCCGCTCACGAGTATAAAAGGATTCGTTCAACTCATGAAAGCTGATATGGAAGATCTTCATAGCGAGATCATCTTATCAGAGATGGATCGGATTGAATCGATCATTACTGAATTTTTAGTATTAGCTAAACCACATCAGGAAACTTTTTTTCAGCAGAGAAACGTGAATGATTTTATTAAACAGACAATTACGTTGTTAGATTCAGAAGCGAACCTTAATAACGTTCAATTTGAGACGCATTTAATGGACGTGCCTCAGATTCTTTGTGAAGGAAATCAAATCAAACAAGTAATCATAAACGTGATCAAGAATGCTATAGAATCCATGGATAGCGGTGGAACTATTTTTGTAGAAACTGGGGCACATGATGAAGGCTATGTTTTTATTAAAGTTACTGATCAAGGAGTGGGAATCGGCGAAGAACGGCTTGCGAGACTTGGAGAACCTTTTTATTCTAATAAAGAAAAAGGCATAGGATTAGGGCTGATGGTTTCACTTAAAATCATAGAAAATCATCATGGAAACATTACCTTTGAAAGTATGTTGGATATTGGGACAACGGTCACGATATTGCTGCCCACAAAGCTATTGCCATAAAGATTCGATAAAACACATTTCGGCTTGCTGAAATGTGTTTTATTTTGCTTGCTAAATAAGTGTTTACGGATTTTTTGTAAAGGGTAACCATATAAAAGATGCATGAAAAATCTGATCTTTTTGATAGATTTGAATTAACGTAAAATTGAGAACATTTTCAATTCATGCTACCCTTGTCTAGTAGGGGGATCTACAAAAAAGGGATATTCAAGGAGGATAAGAATGAAGGATTTCAAAAAGAAGATTAGTATTTTAGCAGTCGTATTTTCAATGTTTGTTCTAGCTGCATGTGGCAGCAGTGAATCAAGTGACGGGGGTCCAGAGCTGAAAAACGAAGGTGAATTTAACTTCATCGTATCAGGAGAGTTCCCTCCATTCAGTTCCGTTGATAAGGGTGGAGAACTAACAGGCTTTGATGTTGCAGTTGGTAAAGCGATTGCTAAAGAACTTGGCCTAAAGCCTGTTCCAGAAAAGTTTAAATTCCACGGCGCTGTATCAGCTATTAAGGCAGATCGTTTTGACGCAGCAGTGGCAAGCCATACAATCACTGAAGACCGAAAGAAAGCAGTGAATTTCAGCGAGCCTTATTATTACTCAGGTCCGGTAATCTTTACAAGACCAGACAGTGATATTAAAACAAAAGAAGATTTAAAAGGAAAAGAAGTTGCTGTTTCAAAAGGTTCTACCTATGAAAAATCTGCACAAGATTTCACAGATCAGATTAAAAACTATGACAGTGATGCGACAGCATTGCGTGCGTTGAGTGAAGGGAAGCACGATGCAGTTATTACTGATGCAATAACGGGTAAACAAGCGATTGAAAAAGGATTTAAGATCGTGGAACAAGAGCAGCTTGGTACGAGTGAACAAGCGATCGCTATAAAAAAAGAAGATAAAGAATTGCTTAAAGCGGTAAATAAGGCATTAAAGAAAATGAAGGATAACGGTGAGCTTGCAAAGCTTAGTGAAGAATACGTCGGTGCTGATATCACGAAGAAGCCTGAATAATGGTGGAGCCGCCCTCATGAGTTCGCGTGTAGGGTGGCTTTTATTTTATCCATACATTTCAATTACACACCATTAACAAAGAGAATGAAAAGGGGAGGACAATGGCATGTTTGATCTCGCACACATTTTAGACGTATTAGTAGAAAGTTATCCACTCTTCATGAAGGGACTTTGGGTTACACTTCAACTTACCTTTGTATCCGTTTTGATTGGTACGGTAATCGGGCTCATTTTTGCGTTATTTAAAATCTCAGGAATTAAAGTTCTGAATTGGATAGCGAACATTTATATTGCACTTATTCGCGGTACCCCATTGATCGTACAGATTTTTATCTTTTACTTTGGTCTAGCGGAATTGGGGATTTCTGCCTTCTGGTCGGCGGCTTTTGGACTTGCTATGCATAATGGTGCTTATATTGCGGAGATCTTCAGAGGTTCTATTCAATCGGTAGATAAAGGGCAGATGGAGGCAGGACGTTCATTAGGTATGACATATGGTTTGGCGATGAGAAGAATCATACTGCCACAAGCCTTTAAACGAGCACTGCCACCTTTAGGTAACCAGTTTATAATCGGTCTGAAGGATTCATCTCTTGCATCTTTTATTGCCCTTAACGAGTTGTTCAGTATTGCAACGACACAAGGATCTAGAACATTTGATGAGATGACATACCTGATTATCGTAGGTCTATACTATCTAATACTCGTTCTTCTTTTCACTTTACTTGTTAATCTTTTAGAGAAGAAACTATCAGCTGGGGAATAGGAGGTGTCTGAGTTGAAAAAAGAAATGATACGCATTGAAAACTTGAAAAAGAGTTTTGGAGATCTAGAAGTCTTAAAAGAAGTGAATTTAAACGTACAAGAGAGCGAAGTTGTAGTCTTAATTGGTGCCAGTGGTTCTGGAAAAAGTACTCTTCTCAGATGCATCAATTTCCTTGAGATTAAAAACGGTGGAAGAATTGTCATTGAAGGGGAAGAAATCGACCCGAAAACACATAACTTAAACGAAGTACGCCAAAGAGTAGGAATGGTATTTCAACACTTTAACTTGTTTCCACACAAAACGGTATTGGAAAATGTGATTGAAGCCCCTCTTCATATGAAAAACCAAAGTAAATCAGAAGCAGAACAGGAAGCAAGAGCTTTACTAGGAAAAGTAGGTCTTTCTGATAAAGCAGATGTTTATCCAGCGAAGTTATCGGGTGGACAAAAGCAGCGTGTCGCTATCGCAAGAGCGCTTGCGATGAAACCAGATATCATGCTTTTTGATGAACCAACGTCAGCACTCGATCCAGAACTTGTAGGAGAGGTGCTCGCTACGATGAAAGAGCTAGCGCAAGAAGGGATGACAATGGTCGTTGTGACTCATGAAATGGGATTTGCAAAAGAAGTTGCAGACGAAGTTGTTTACATGCACGATGGACAGATCTGGGAAAGAGGAAAGCCAGAAGAGCTTTTTGATGCTCCAAAAGAAGAGCGCACGAAAGATTTCTTAAGTTCTATCCTATAAAGATGAAAAGGTGCAGCGATGAGGCTGCACCTTTTCTATTGGCTATTTTTGTACAGGGGAAGTATGAACGGACTTTCTCGATCGTTCTTGTATCATAAGAACGGCTCCTAACACAAAGAGTATACCGATACCTTGTACAAGGGAGATGGATTCTTTGTATAGCATCATCCCCATTAAGGTTGCTACTACAGGTTCGATAGTGGACACAATGGATGCTTTACTCGCATCTATTTGTTGTAAGCCTTGTGTATAGAACCAATAGGCAAATACAGTTGGAAAAAGACCGAGACCGAACACGTTCATTAGAACGGAAGGGCTAAAGACTTGGATGTCAGCAGAGGCTATACCGCTGATTGGAAACAGAGCAAGCATGGCAAAGAAGAAAGTGTAGACACTGATGGTTAATGTTTCATATTTTCGACTAGCTAACTTACCAAATATGCTGTAAAGAGAATAGCCAAAACCAGCCCCTAAACCGATTAGAAGGCTCAACATTGTGAGTTCTAATTGAGCTGAGAACAGACCTGAGACAAGTGTACAGCCAAAGAAGGTAGCAGCGAGTGCAAACAGTTTTTGGCGCGTCAACTGCTCTTGAAATACGATAGCTGATATGACAAGCACAAAAGCTGGAGCCGTGTACAAAAGAATAGCAGCAATAGCTAGTGAAGATGTTTGTATCGTCGTAAAATAACACCAATTAAAAAAAGAAACACTTAATATACCTGTACCTAAGAAATACCAGATATCTTTTACTCTGATCTTTATTAGGCTAGCATTTTGTACAACAATCCATGCCAGGAATAATAGAAATGCGCTGGCAGCTCTTAAAAAGACGATCTGTAAAGCTGTAAACCCTGCTTGTGAGAGCTCTTTAACGAAAAAACCGATGATTCCCCAAAGAGATGCACCAATCGCTACATATATAAAGGCAAGTTTCGTTTGATACGGCATTGGTTCATCCCCTAAATAAATAATCAACATTCTATTGAAACTCTAACAAAAAACACCCTTACTGTATATCACAATAAAGGTGTTTCACAATTATTCCATCTTATGTTTTATCTTTTCTACTTCCTCTTCTTCATCTTTCACGATATCATCATCAATGTCTTCTTTAAAAGCAAAGGAAAGTAATAAGGATACTAATATCCCTCCACCGATTAAGTTACCGATCGTAGCAGGAATTAAATTAAGAAGAATAAATTCATACCAGCTGTATTCAAAGCCTTCTAACACGGTAATGCTAAAATACCCCATGTTCGCCACGGCGTGTTGGAAATTTCCTGCTTCAAATATGATAACAGGTAAAAGAATTCCAAAAATTTTACCCATTACATCTCTTGCTGCCGTAGCAAGAACGGCTGCAATTCCGATAAGCCAGTTTGCAAGAATACCAGAGAATAACACTTGAAACCAACCCCATGTGCCACGTTCTGTAAATTCCATCTTTTTTTCCATGAACTTTAAAAGTACCTCATAAAATTCTTTGTCTAATGAACCTGACATATTAAGTAGAAACCCAACAAACAATGCTCCTAAAAAGTTACCAATATAACAGATACCCCAAAACCGCAGTACCTTTTTACTGATCCAGTACTTGGATTGTAAAATATAGCTGGGAAGTAAGACATTAATCTCTGTAAAAAGAATCGATCCTGATAGAAAGATCATCGTATATCCGATAGCAAAGCCAACACCTGATAAAAGGTTAAAGGGACCAGACGTTTCGACTCCCATGGATAATAAAACGGAACCTAGTGCGCCAAATGCGATAAAAGCACCCGCCATAAAAGATAAAATAAATTGTGCTAAGTTTGAAACTTGTAAAGACGCTTTACCTTCTTCAATAAAATATTCAATAATCTGTACTGGAAAAAAGTATTGCCGATCTGGAACAGCTGCTTTTTTGTTATTATGATTGTCCTGATTCTCTTTCATGTTCTGCATTCCCTCTTATTATGTCATCCTCGTCCTACTACTCTTCCCATAATTTGAAGTATGCAAAACCAAATATAAATAATTTTATACAATAAAAATCGTTATTTACTTTTATATACCAAATTTATATGAGATTTGACTTAATTACAGTAATCAAATTGAAATGTTAAAGGCGACTATCCTCATGCGAAGCAATACATTTCCTTATCTATACTATTAATATATTCAAATAATAATAGGTTTTGTTGGGAGGAGAGAAGGCTTTGAAAAAAGGTTTTGTGTTGTTTATGGGGATATTACTTGGAAGCTTATCGTTTTGGAGTTATAAGGGAGAAGCAGCAAGCTATGTCAATCCAAATCAAACGTATACATATGAAATGATGACGAGTAACATTAAAACACTCGCACAAAAGTACCCTGGATTAGTTCAATACCGTTCACTTGGGAAAACACCATATGGCAGAGATATATGGGCAGTGAAGCTGGGTAGAGGTGATGCGACGGTACTTTACAATGCATCTCATCATGCTAGAGAATGGATGACGACAAATATTGTGATGGAGATGATCGATCAGTATAGCGAACGCTATGTAGCCAACAGTACGATGGATGGTTACAATGTTGCAAACGTATTAAATAACACGTCGATCTGGTTTGTACCCATGACTAACCCAGACGGTGTCACACTTCAGCAAAAAGGTCTATCTGCTTTTCCTGCAACAGCTCAAGCCAACCTCATCAAGATGAATGGTGGAAGCAAAGATTTTAAAAGATGGAAGTCAAATGCTCAAGGAGTTGATCTGAACAGACAATATCCTGCGCGTTGGGAACAAATTACAAATAATGCAAAAGCTCCTTCTTATAAAGACTACAAGGGTAGTGCTCCACTAGTGACGAAAGAAGCAAAGGCGATGACAGCTCTCACTTATCTCGTAGATCCTGAGATTACAAATTCTTATCACACAGCTGGAAGAATACTATACTACCATTTTAATTATGGAACAAATACCTTTGAGGGAGACAAAACGCTTGGAACTACCCTGGCTAATATGACCGGCTACCGACTCATTCCTCCTGATACTCAGCTATCAAGTGGTGGTGGATACAAAGATTGGTTCATCCAAACCTTCAAACGTCCTGGCTTCACGTTTGAACTTGCTCCATATGCTGGCGAGACGAATCCGCCAATCTCAATCATTAATGAAGAATGGACAAGGAATAAAAAAGCAGGACTTTATATGGCAGTAGAAGGGGACAAGCGTTGGGAGAAGCGCATAACACCAATAACAAAAACCATCACGCTTACTCAAAAAGTTCCTTTACATGATCGTCCTCATGTAAATCATAAAATGGCTGCAGCAAGTCTATATCCAGGGACGTATAAAGCGAATGCAGCGTATGGAAATTTTTATCGTATCCAAACCATCCTTGGACCAAAGTGGATTGTAAAATAAAGCACAAAAAAACTGCTCTCTGAATCATAGAGAGCAGTTTTTTTCTATGCACTGATCGTATGAGACGAATCCACTTTTGGTTCTGGAACAAACATAAGAATTGTAATACCAATGATGAACAGAACGACAAGGCTGAACACTGCACTAGCTGAGTTTCCAGTCACTTGAGCGGTTACAGCGATTAACAACGGACCCATAATGGAAGCGAACTTGCCGAAAATATTATAAAAGCCAAAGAATTCATTCGAGTTTTCTTTCGGAACTAGTTTAGCAAAATAGGCACGGCTTAACGCTTGAATTCCACCTTGAGACGTAGCAACAAGCATGGCTAAAATCCAGAAATCCATCGTTGTTTTTAAGAAATAAGCATAAATACAAACGATAATGTAGACCACAATTCCAACATAAAGCATCTTTTTGCCAGTAAATCTCTCTGCTAACCTTCCATATAAAATGGCAAAAGGAGCAGCGACCACTTGTGTGACAAAAAGGATGATTAAAAGATTAGTAGAACTGATTCCAAGATCTGAACCGTAAGCAGTGGACATCGTTATGATAGTTCCAACTCCATCGATATAAAAGAAATAGGCAAGCAGAAATAAAAACAAAGCACGATATTTCCGTATTTCTTTCATTGTTTTACCTAAGCGTTTAAAGCTATTGATCAGAGGTTTCGGTTCTCGTTCGATGCCGTACTTCTGATAAACGTTCTTCAACATAGGAATCGTAAAAATTCCCCACCAAATCGCAGTGATTATAAAGGCAATCTTGCTAGCTAAAGTCGTTGAAATTGGAAGAACTTCATTCTGTGCCAACACGATAATCGCGATACTGATTAAAAAAGGTATCGTACTCCCGATATATCCTAATCCGAATCCTCTAGATGACACTCTGTTCATTCTTTCTTCCGTTGTTACATCGGTTATAAAAGCATCATAAAAGACATTAGATCCGCTAGAGCCGATTGCAGTTAGTGTATAAAAAATTAATAATAAGAGCCATTGATCACTTGGAATAAAAGCTAATGATGCGGTAGAAATAAGACCTAGTGCAAAAAAGAAAGTGAAGAATCGTTTCTTTAAACCTTTATAATCTGCAATTGTACCTAAAACAGGGCTTAGCATTGCTAATATAAACGTGGCGATCGCGATGGTATACCCCAAATAAGCGGTTGAATCCGATGAGCTGACTCCTGCATTTGTTGCAGCTGCTTTAAAGAACAAAGGAAATACAGCTGTTGAGATAATGATCGAATATGCTGAGTTTGCCCAATCATAATACATCCAGCTATTCTCTTCTTTCGTAAACCGTTTCATAGGTTTTGTCCTCTCTATACTAGAATTCAGTTAAAAACTAGATGTTTAAAAACTCTTGTACGACTTTACCATCCGTTTTTCCTAAATCTAGACCTAATAGTTTAGCAAACGTCGGTCCTTCATCAATTAAATGCATGGAAGGAACAACGACATTTCTTTTTATCCCTTTACCTGCTAATAACAGAATAGTGGTGTAGTCTTCTTTTTCAGGAGAATACCCATGACACGCATGTGTATACCGTTTTCTTCTCACATCTTGATCTGTAATGTTGTTAAGAAAAGACCCTTCATGATCTTCGTTAAAATAAAAACCTCGTCTAGCTTCTACCATAAACGCACAACGATCATCAGCACCTGTGGCAGCTGCTTCTTCTTGACTGTAGATCTTTTCAATACCATTTCTTTCATCAACCAATAAGTGGTCCAGAAGTTTTTTCACTACCTCCTTTGTTTGTATATCAGATGAATCCTTAAGGTAAATATATGCTGACCCATCGCAACTTTTGCAATAGGCTTTCCAATTTTGTATAGCCCCTTTTGAATCAGTGTCTATTAATCCATGTTCTTTTAATAAAACATTCAGTTTAATAGCTTTGCTCTCATCAAGAGCGCTATGATCTCCTAATACGGCGATTGTCGTTTCTTCATAGATTCCTGCTTCCTGTAAGGATTCGACAATTTTACCGAGTCTGTTGTCATGTCTCTTTATTGCATCCATTGCTTCATCAGAAGAAAATCCATGGTAGTGCCTCTGTGAATCAAGATCCACAAAATGAACAAGCAATAGCTGAGGTTTTTTATTCTTAATCGTATGTATTGTGGACTCTAAAACAAAATCATCAAGCTCAGGCTGGTTCAAACCATTACGCACATGTCCGAATCGACGGTTCAAATCAAGTTGGAATCTTTTACTTCCGTTTAAGAGAGAAACAGGAATCTGGTGGTGCCACTTTCGGTTCGCAAAGATTTCAGGCATGTTGTAATCGATGTTCGCTCTGGCAGTGACTGGCCATAGGAGAGCACCAGTAGTCATACCTGCTTTTTTAGCTTCATCATATAAAGTAGTTCCTTTAATATGTTTTCTGTGCCAATACCAATCAGGTGAAGCTTTGCCCGGCTGTGTTAGCGTGTTGTTTACGATTCCATGGTTTTTGGGGTACCTTCCTGTAACAATCGAGGTATGACAGGGATACGTTACAGAAGGATAGATTGTCTCTACTTTTTTGCAATGGGAGCCTCGGTTTAAAATTTTCTTAAAGTGCGGAAGTTGCTCAAATATAGGAAAATCAAGGGAAGAAAGACAGTCAAATGAGATGACAACTAAATGATTGGTTAGACGGGACATAACACTCCTCCAAAAGTTGCTAAGATTAACCATTCTAAATTAAATGATAGCATAAGGGAATATATCACGTGTAAAGTCTGTGTATGAATTATAAAAAATCATATCATTTTCTTTCCAAACTTTGTAAGTTGTGTTATGAATGAATTATCTCATTAAATAGCGGGTGATGAAATGATCAAATGGTGGTTAGGTGTTGTATTGATGTTTTTTATCACAACCGGAGTAATATTGTACGTTTTCACGATGGATTACGCTTCCGAAAAAGCAATGGTAGAAATAACAAAAGAATTAAAGTCGAATGAAGATGAGATCACAAAACTTCTAGAAGATCCAGAGATTAGAAAGTACATAGAAACAGGAAATCCTCCAAAGCAGAAGTTGCCATTTACTACAAAGGATGATGCTGTTCAATTTATATCTGAAAGATACTCGGTTCAAGAGTTAGCAGGAATTAGAGAAAAAGTAAGTAAAGGCTTGAACGAAGATGAAAAGCTAGCGGTATATGAGAAGCTGCTCGAAAAAGTTACGGATGATGAGCTGCTGGCGTTAAAAGTAGTCGCGTTAAAAGAGATAAAGAAGAAATAAAAAAAGCCCCTACGTAGGGCTTTTTTTTGTGTCGCTAAAACGATACTCTAATCTTTCCATCAACTTTTGAAATATAGTAGCCTTGATTTTCGCCCTCCTTGACCTGGATGGGTTCTCCCGTTTTAATGACTTCTTGAATTTGATCTTTAATCGTGGGATGCATATCGTATAGCACTTCTACGTTCTCGATCGAAACCGTATTTATACCCGTACTAAAGCCCATAATCAATTGATCGGTAGAATTATCAAACATGTAAAAACAATCACTATTTTCAATCGCATAAAGAGTGGCATCATGTTTCTTTGCAATGGCTACTAAATGTTTTAAGTTCTCATGTGTGTCATCCATTAAGCTAACATATGTGTAACCGTCGATGATTTTAGTTTCAGGCATTCTTGTTTGTGTTTGCTCTTCTGCTTTAGGTTTTGCTTCAACGGTTTTTGTCTGTGGCTGAACAGCAGGCTTTGGTTCAGGTTTAGTTGTTTGAGTTTTATATTCTTTAGGCTCTTCGGAAATTTGTGGCTGTTCTACTCTATCTTTTTCAACTGGTTGTTGAATGGTTTCTTCTTTTTGAGGTTGAACAGGAACGTTCACTTTCGATGCTGCTACCAGTTTTTCATTTTCTTTGACATCATTTTGTTTAAGTATCAGAACTTCATTTGATCGTTCAGAAGTAACTGCCTCCTGTTTAAGTGGAGCTTTTTGTTCTGTCGCTTTTACCTTGCTCTCAAATTCATGATTATTTAATACCCCAATAGTTAGTAAAGCAGTTGCTGTAAAAATTACCGTACGTTTTTTGAATTTCAATGTTAAATCCTCCTCAATGTCTTGTTATTTATTAGACGAGGGAAGTACTAATATGGTTTCACTTGTATTACAGAAATATTTCATAAATGTTACAAAAGGCGTTTTTACAGTAAAAAACAGAAACTTTAAAGGGGATTTTTAGAGCGAAAAGAAGACTTTTATAAAGAAATGATGAGGAGGGAAGAAAAGGAGTAAAGTTTTGAACACTTTTGAAAACGCATTCAATATTGAGGGAGAGTGAATTTATGCTAGGAATGGAAGATGGACTTATCGCATTTGTGTGGGTGGCTACTGTTGTTTCAGCATTAGGGTGTGTTGTCTTTGGTGGAATCATGTGGAACAGAGGAGGCGATGATTCAAAATGAATTTTGCCGTTCTCATTCCGATTCTTATCGTATATATGGGTATCATGTCTTGGTTAGCGTATTATGGCTATAAAAAAACGGTAACAGAATCAGATTATTTAGTAGGTGGAAGAAATATTCACCCTGCAATTATGGCATTATCATACGGAGCAACTTTCATTAGTACATCTGCCATAGTTGGTTTCGGTGGCGTTTCAGCAGCTCACGGATTCAGCTTATTATGGCTTGCCTTTCTTAACATTGTATTAGGTATATTTGTAGCATTTGCGATTTTTGGAACGAAGATTAGAAAGCTTTCACTAGATCTTAATGCTACTACATTTCCTACTCTGTTAGGAAAAAGATATGATTCAAAATTTATCACGATTTTTTCAGGTGCTATGATTTTTATTTTAATGCCAGCTTATACAAGTATTGTTTTGATTGGTGGGGGAAGATTTCTTCAAGAATCACTTTCGATGAACTTTAATCTCGCTCTTATTCTGCTAGCTGCGATCATTGGGATCTATGTAGTAACAGGTGGAATTAAGGCCGTTATGTATACCGATGCATTTGGTGCGGTTGTCATGTTGATCGGAATGGCTATCTTTTTATTCGTTACCTATCAAGCGGTAGGTGGCGTTATGGAGGGGCATAATGGATTAACAGCAATGAAAAATCTTGTACCTCAAGCTCTTGTCGATCAAGGTCATCAAGGTTGGACAAGTATGCCTGAATTTGGATCGCCTCTTTGGTGGACTATTGTAAGTACCATCATCATGGGAGTTGGAATAGGAGTATTAGCACAGCCTCAACTTGCAATGAGATGCATGACAGTAAAAGATGATCGAGCACTTTACCGGTCCGTACTAGTCGGTGGGGTATTTATCTTTTTTATGACAGGTGCTGCCTTTGTGATCGGCCCGTTAAGTAATCTTTATTTTTATGAAAAAACAGGTGAGATTGCATTAACAGTCGCAAAGGGAAACGTTGATCTCATCATTCCTATCTTCATCAACCAAATCATGCCTGAATGGTTTATATACCTGTTTACACTCACGTTATTATCCGCCACAATCTCCACGATAAGCTCACTCATTCATGTTCAAGCAACGGCTTTTGGCCAAGATATTTTAAAGACATTAGGTGTAAAATCCCTTTTTGGATCTAAGCTCAACCCTTCTAGAATTGGGGTGCTTATTGGAGTGATCGCTGCAGTAGTATTAGCTTATCTTTTACCAGCAGGAATCATAGCACAAGCGACCGCTTTCTGGTTTGGTATATGTGCAGCCGGATTCATGCCAGCACTGATTGGAGCTCTATATTGGAAAAAAGCTACGAAGTCGGCAGCTATAGCAAGTATGATCGTTGGTTTTTCTGTGAGTATTATCGGATTCTTATTCTTACACCTTAAAGAATCTGCTGCTATTGGTTTATCACAAGCATGGTTTGGAAAAGCGGCTATACTTCCTTATCCATGGACTCATATCGATCCTCTATTCTACGCGTTACCTTTATCTACAATTGTTTTTATTATGGTTAGTTTGCTCGATAGAAGTGCAAATATGAAGCAGGATAATGAAAAGGAGTTCATTCCCCAAGCCGTTTCTGAATAGAGTGCATGTTTAAGAAATCAAACGATAGGAAAAGAAGTATGAACCTCCGTTATTTGTTGCAAACTAGGAACAGATAAAGGAGGTTTTTTTATGGAACAAGTAAAAGTCATTATGATGAAATTTATAGTGTGCTTAATCGCATTTTGGATCGGACTCGATCTGTTCTTTGACGCTTCAATCAGTGATATTGTTTCCTTTGCGGTTACAACAACTGCGATCACATATATTGTAGCGGACCGTATTCTTCTGCCTAGAATAGGAAAGAACAACACGTTGATGGCAGAGTTTATTCTAGCGTATATGGTGGTTTGGATTTTCGGTTCGATTCTGTTAAATGGGTACATGCAGATTGCGTGGGGAAGTGTGATCGCAGCGGGTATTATCACTGCTACAGAAGTTTTTGTTCATTCATACTTATTAAAGCACATGCCTTCAAAGAATAAAGAGAGAAACGGGAGGCAACAAAGAAGGTTTAGACCAGGCTTTCGTTATGCAACAGAATTTGCTGAAGAACAAGACCCGAGGAATAGAAACAAAGAAGAAGAATAGTTTCATGAAAGTATCATGTTGTTTTCACATGATACTTTTTTGTTAAAAAAAATCCCTTGAGCTATTCTCTCAAGGGATGGTGCATTTAAATAATGGTGGAGACTAGCGGGATCGAACCGCTGACCTTTTGGCTGCCAGCCAAACGCTCTCCCAGCTGAGCTAAGCCCCCGATTCATACTGACATAGAAAAGTATATAATTATTCAGATAACGGAGCAAGTCCTTTTTGGATAAATTTTCATAACACCGTTTTTAATTCAAATAATAACAAACCTACATAGCCAAAATGTTCACCTTAACCTTTCACCATAGATCTTACTTTATGGATAAACGGTTTAATAATTATATAAGTCTTTCTTACCTTAAAAGTATTCTTTAAAACACTGGTATAGACAACTAGGCCTAGAGGGTTTAAGGACTTAAGTTCTGTTTTGTCTTCTTACGACAGGAACCGCTTTTTTTCTACCGAAAAGGGACAAAGAAAGAAAGCGTTACCAAATTCTAAGGAGGTTAGTAATGTGAAATCATCAATAAGCATTCGGTATGTTCTTTTAATTGCCCTTTTGATCGTCCCTATGTTTGCAGGGGTTGGGAAGGCAGAAGGTGTTTCAACCCAACATAAAGGTAATGACAGCTTAATTATCGCTCAAAATATGCCTCAACTTAGTAAAGACATTAACGGTGAAACCGTAGATCTAGCCGCATTGTTAACAAATAAAGATGGAACCTATGTAGAAGTGACAGATCATCTAGTCTGGAAATCACTGAATAAAAAAGTTGCTTCAGTAAACAAAGAGGGACTTGTTAGTCTTAACGGTAAAAATGGAACAACAATGATTATCGTTACAGATGGTAAGTCATTCGACAAGATTGGAATACATGTCAAACATGGTAAGGCTCAATTTCTTAAACAAAAAAATCCCAAATATGACTTGATCACAAAAGCCATTAAATCCATGACAAAGAAAGAAAAAATCGGCCAGATGTTAATGCCAGATTTCCGTAATTGGAAAGGAAAACCTGTAACAGAAATGAACGATGAGATTAGAGAACTTGTAAAAAAATATCACCTCGGCGGAGTTATTCTATTCAGGGAAAATGTAGTAACAACAGAGCAGACCGTTCGATTAGTTGATGAATATAAAAAAGCAAATGAAGATTATGGTTTATTGGTATCAATCGACCAAGAAGGTGGAATTGTGACACGTTTGCAGAGCGGTACCGATTTCCCAGGAAATATGGCGCTTGGTGCCACAAGATCAACAGAGTTGGCGGAATCTGTCGGACATGCCATTGGATCAGAGCTCCATTCGCTAGGAATCAACATGAACCTAGCCCCAGCATTGGATGTAAATAACAATCCAGATAACCCAGTTATCGGTGTTCGTTCATTTGGTGAAGATCCACAACTTGTTGCTGACTTAGGAACTGCATATATTAAAGGACTGCAAGATTCAGGGATGGCTGCTACGGCTAAACATTTCCCTGGTCATGGAGACACAGCAGTAGATTCTCATTTAGGTCTGCCTTCTGTTCCTCATGAAAAGGAAAGACTCCTAGAAGTTGAGCTATATCCTTTTCAGCAAGCAATCAATAACAACATCGATGCCATATTAACAGCTCATGTTACATTTCCTAAGATTGATCCAACAACTGTTATTTCTAAAAAAGATGGAACAGAAATTAATCTTCCAGCTACATTGTCCTATGAAGTATTAACGAACTTGGTGCGAAAAGAAATGGGCTTTAAAGGCGTTATTTCTACAGATGCACTCAATATGAAAGCCATAGTAGATCACTTTGGTCCAGTTGATACTGCTATTCGTGCAGTAAATGCTGGAACAGACATCGTACTAATGCCAGTGGGGTTAGAAGAAGTTGCAAATGGACTTTATGAAGCAGTAGATAATGGTGAAATTACAGAAAAAAGGTTGAATCAATCGGTTGAACGCCTATTGACTTTAAAAGCGAATCGCGGGATTTACAAACAAGTAAGCGAAACACCAATAGAAGAGAAAATTGGACACGCAGAAGCAGTTGTTGGCAACCAAGAGCATAAGGCTTTAGAGAATGAGGTAGCAAGAAAATCAGTAACACTTGTAAAGAACGAAAACCTTTTACCTGTTAACAAAAACGAAGTCAATTCTGTAGTTGTTGTTGGCAATACCTATATTGAAAACCTTCAACAAGCGTTAGCTGCTCACCACTCTTCAGTAGAGTTAATTAAAGCGGATAAACCTTTAAATGCTGAACAACTGCAAAAAGTAAAAGATGCGGATCTCGTTGTACTCGGAACTTATACGTCTACCGTATCTGGTCGACTACCATCATCTCCACAAATGCAGATGGTGAATCAAGTTATTGATACAGCACCGGGTAAAACAGCAGCTGTAGGTATAAGAAATCCATATGACATTATGGCGTTTCCAGAAGTATCAGCTTATCTTGCACAATACAGCTTCAGAGATACTAGCTTTAGGGCCGCGGCAGAAGCTATTTTTGGAATGAACAACCCTTCAGGTAAGCTGCCTGTTACGATTTATGAAAATGGTTTAGAACAAATTCTTTATCCGTTCGGGCATGGTGAGAGCTACTAATAGGAGGGGATCTTATGAAAAAATGGGGAATTCTTTTTACGATATTGATGCTGTTTTCTTGTATATTGCCCAATGCACAGGCTACGCAAAGAGATGTAGAACATAATAAAAGATTTAAGACAGGACTTGAACAACTGCTGAACCATGACATGAAGGTATTAAAGGGTAAGAAAGTTGGGTTAATCACAAACCCGACTGGAGTAGATCGGAACTTGAACAGTATCGTTGATGTTTTATACAATCATCCAGATATTGAGCTAAAAGCATTATACGGACCTGAACATGGGGTGCGTGGGAGTGCACAAGCTGGAGAATATGTAGAGTTCTACAATGATCCGAAAACAGGCCTTCCTGTTTATAGTTTGTATGGAGCAACGAAAAAGCCAACTCCTGAGATGCTTGAAGGTATCGATGTTTTGGTTTTCGATATACAAGATGTAGGGACGCGTTTCTATACGTATATTTACACGATGGCTTATGCGATGGAAGCAGCAAAAGAGAACAATATACCATTTGTCGTACTCGATCGACCGAATCCTTTAGGAGGTAAAGAAGTAGAAGGACCTGTATTAGATCCTGCCTATTCTTCATTTGTTGGCCTTTATCCCATTCCGCTTAGGCATGGTATGACTGTAGGAGAACTAGCTAAATTATTTAACAAAGAGTTTTCTATTGAAGCGGATTTAAAAGTAGTAGAGATGAAAGGGTGGAAGAGATCTTGGAGCTATGAAGATAGTGGACTCGAATGGGTGTTGCCTTCACCTAATATGCCTACAAAAGATACGGCACTAGTGTATCCTGGAAGTGCGTTGATTGAAGGCACGAATGTTTCAGAAGGTCGCGGAACGACTAAGCCGTTTGAATTGATCGGTGCTCCATTTATTAATGGAGATCAACTAGCTGAGAAATTAAATAAAGAAGCCTTGCCAGGTGTTACATTTAGAGCAGCATCGTTTACACCTGCTTCATCAAAACATGCAGGTAAGCTATCTCACGGTGTGGAAATTCACGTGAAAGATGAAAAATTATTTCAGCCTGTACTTACAGGTATTACTCTTGTGAAAGCTATTCACGATCTATATCCGAATGACTTTGCATTTAGAGCAGAGGATAGTAGAGGAATTTCTTTCTTTGACTTATTAGCAGGAAATGGATGGGTTCGAGAGTATATTGAAACAGGGAGAACAGTAGACGAAATAGTCTCTCGTTATGATCAGGAACTTGAGAATTTTAAAGATGTAAGAAAAAAATATTTACTATACTAAATTTGAGAAAGAGCTAAGGCGGTTTCTTTAGCCTTAGCTCTTTTATTTGAATTTTCTGACTGGTATAGACAACTAGTTATAAGAATGTTAGGCTAGGCATAAAGTGATAAAGGGGAGTGGACATGAAACCTAATATATTACTAGTTGGAAATTTAATTAACGAAGAAGGACAGATTGTTAAAAACGGATATCTGTGGATTCAAAAAGATAAGATTCATCATGTTGGTTCTGCAAACCCTTTTTCGCCAGATGTAGAAGTTACAAGATATGACTTGCCTGAGGACTCGATCATCCTCCCAGGCATGATCGATATTCATATTCATGGTGCTGCAGGAGCAGATTTTATGGACGGAACGCAAGAAGCACTAGAGACTATTGCAAAACATCTCCCAGCAGAAGGAACGACATCCTTTTTAGCAACAACGATGACCGAAGAAACATCTGTTATTCATAAAGCATTGAATACTGCAGCAAACTTTATAAAACAATCTCAAAGTCCAGCCGCTGAAATGCTTGGTATCCATCTAGAAGGGCCATTTATTTCTCCAAAACGAGCAGGTGCACAGCCTACGTCTTTTATTCAGGAGCCTGATGTACATCTATTTAAAAAATTTCAAAAAAGTGCTCAGGATCAAATAAAACTCGTTACGTTAGCGCCTGAAATGGATGGTGGACTTGATCTTACAAAGTACTTATCTTCACAAGATGTGATCGCTTCAATCGGTCATAGTGACAGTTCTTTTGTAGAAGTAAATGATGGGATTGAAGCAGGCATTTCTCACGTTACGCATTTATTTAACGGCATGCGTGGAATGCATCACAGAGATCCAGGTGTTGCTGGTGCTGCTCTCTTACAGCAAGAATTGATGGTTGAGATGATCGCGGATGGCGTTCATGCTAGCCCTGAAATGATTCGACTAGCCTATCATTCTACTGGTGCAGAACGCACGGTCTTAATTACGGATTCAATGAGAGCCAAAGGTTTAGGAGAAGGATCCTACACACTTGGTGGCCAGCAAGTAACTGTAACAGGTAATGAAGCTAGATTAATTGATGGAACGCTAGCAGGAAGTATCTTACCGATGAATAGAGCTGTTAAAAACATGATGGATTATACGCAATGCTCTTGGTCAGATATTGTGAAAATGACGAGTGAGAATGCAGCAAAAGAATTGCAGATCTTTGAACGAAAAGGAAGTCTCTCGGTCGGTAAAGACGCCGATATTACCGTGTTGACGGAGGAAAGCGATGTGCTTATGACATTTTGTCGTGGAGAGCTTGTCTATCACCGAAAGGGGGAACGAGTTTGAGGTTGATTAAGGTTTCCGACGAAGAAGAGCTTAGTAGAATGGCAGCTGAATATGTGTTTTCAAAAATTAAGAGTTCAGAAAGAATTGTGCTAGGTCTAGCTACGGGAAGAACACCTTTAGGCATGTACCGACACCTTTCAAAATATAGTAAAGAGTATAAGCAGTCCTATTCACACGTTCACACGGTAAACCTTGACGAATATGTCGGTTCCAGAGCTTATCATGATTACATGGAACAAAACTTTTTCGATCACATCGGAATTCATAAGAATCAAACTCATCTCCCAGATGGTATCGCTGTAGACCTTGAGAAAGAATGCAAGCGGTATGAAGAAGTAATCTTAAAGCTCGGTGGAATTGATCTGCAAGTGCTGGGTATTGGAGAAAACGGACATATCGGTTTTAATGAACCAGGTACAGATTTTAGTTCGCGAACCCATGTAGTCGAGTTAACAGAGTCTACATTAAGTGCAAACGCTAAATATTTCACACGAGAGAAACAGCCTCGAAAAGCGATCACGATGGGAATTGGAACGATACTCGAGAGCAAAGAAATCCTGCTTCTTGCAGCTGGTTTGAAGAAGGCTCATGCAGTAAGAGAGCTTTTTAAAGGATCTTTGAATCCGAACATTCCTGCTACCGTTCTAAATCATCATCCTAACGTTACGGTTATTGCTGATCGAGGTGCGAGGAGTCTTTTAGAAGAGGAGAGTTAAGTATTTTTATGATAGATAAAACATCACCAATGCCACTTTACTTTCAGATCGAAGAAGCGATTAAACAAAAGATTGATAAAGGCGAATGGGAATCTGAAACCATGATACCTTCTGAAAGAGAGTTTGCTGAGAACTATGAAGTAAGCCGCATGACAGTTCGACAGGCTATTAATAATCTTGTGAATGATGGCTACTTAACCCGCCGAAAAGGGAAAGGTACGTTTGTTTCTGCAAAGAAAATCGAGCAGAAGCTTCTAGGCCTTACAAGCTTTACAGAAGACATGAAGTCACGGGGCTATAAACCCGCATCTAGACTCATATCTTTTCAAAAGACAACCGCCGAAAATAGAGTAGCAAAAGCGCTTGAGATTGAAGAGAATCAAGAAATTTATGAGATTAAACGTGTTCGCCTTGCAAATGACATTCCAATGGCGTTCGAGACGACTTATGTTCCTGTTGATCTTCTTGAAATAAACGAATCACATATAAAAGAAGGTTCTTTGTATTCTGAAGTTGAGAATGCAGGCTTTGTAATAGATTATGCGACACAAAGTTTAGAAGCGTCCATTTCGCGTGAAGCGGAAAGCGAGATACTCGAGATTACAAAAGGCGCAGCCGTTCTTCTTATTAAGAGACAAACGTATTTAACGACAGGAAGGCCTCTTGAGCTCGTTCATTCGGTGTATCGAGGCGATCGCTACAAATTTATGATCGATATGAAACGCTGATAGACAGCGTTTTATATAAAAATGAAAGCGTTTACTAAAAAGGGGGAAGAAGCATGGGGAAAGAGCAGCAAATGGCTCATGGTATCATCGAAAAACTTGGAGGTTCTTCGAACATTCAATCGTTGATGCACTGTATGACTAGAATTCGGGTTAATCTACACGACCCGTCAAAGGCAGATCTAAAAGGTCTTAAAGAAGTAGATGGTGTGTTGGGTGTCGTGGAAGATGATACGTTACAAATCATTGTTGGGCCGGGCATCGTTAATCGTGTCACGCTTGCAATGAGTGAAGAGACGGGTATGAACATTCAATCTCTAGATGAGACGGATTCAATGGACCTCGAACAGATGGCACGCATGAATAAGGATGCCATCAACAAGAAAAACGCAACTCCTTTTAAACAATTCTTGCGCAAGATTGCTAGTATCTTTATTCCACTGATTCCTGCGATCGTAGCGTCTGGATTAATAGCTGGGATGTCAAACGTAGCTGTAAGAATGGGTGCTGATCCAGAATCCTCAATTATGCAGATGCTTAGCTTAATCGGCTGGGGTGTATTTAGTTATCTAGCTGTTTTTGTTGGTATCAATACAGCCAAGGAATTTGGTGGAACTCCAGCATTAGGTGGAGCAGCAGGAATTTTACTGATTAACCCTGGTCTTGCGAATATTACCCTCTTTGGAGATCCACTTGTGGTAGGGCGTGGTGGATTAATTGGTGTAATGCTTGCCGCTGTTCTAATTGCCTTTCTGGAAAAGCGTATTAGAAAATTTGTACACCCTTCCATCGACATTATTGTTACGCCAACATTAGCATTATTAATTACAGGCTTTGCAACGTTATTTGTTCTTCAGCCAGTAGGCGGATTTTTGTCAGATTTAATTACAAAAGGTTTGTTAAATTTAATTGATATTGGCGGTATTTTCTCTGGACTTATCTTAGCAGGAACATTCCTTCCATTGGTTGTAACAGGATTGCATCAAGGGTTAACACCAGTGCACATGGAGCTTATTAATACGATTGGTGATGATCCATTGTTACCAATTTTAGCAATGGGTGGAGCAGGGCAAGTTGGTGCTGCATTTGCGATCTACTTTAAGACGAAGAACCAACGTCTACGTAAAGTTATTAAAGGTGGATTACCTGTAGGTATGCTTGGAATCGGAGAGCCGTTAATCTTTGGAGTTACATTGCCTCTTGGTCGCCCATTCTTAACAGCTTGTCTAGGAGCAGCTGTTGGTGGAGCGTTCCAAGCATTCTATGAAGTGGCTACGATTGCCATCGGTGTGTCAGGCATTCCACTCGTGTTCCTTGTAAATGCAAACGAAATGGTCCTCTATTTAGTAGGTTTAGTAATTGCTTATTTCTTTGGATTCTTATTCACATGGACGTTTGGATTTAAAGAGAGCATGGCAAAAGACATCTAACGAATCAGGAGTGAACGTTTTGTGTTATGGGATTTCAATCTATCTGAGTGAATCAGACATTTTTAATAGAAACTGGATGGAGAAAGCCGCTACGAATGGCTTTCAATACATCTTTACTTCTCTTCATATACCTGAAGAGAAGGACGTGGATTACGTTAAGCAAGTTAAATGGTTAGGGAAAACAGCTCAAGAGTTTCATATGGAAGTAATGGCAGATGTTTCACCAGCTTCGCTTGAGCGTTTGGGTTTATCATTCTCTGAACTGCCTTCCTTAAAAGACTGGGGCATTTCGGGTATCAGGATGGATTATGGGTTTACAGCCAAGCAGATCGCTTGGCTGTCTCATCATCTTAAAGTTGGTTTGAACGCAAGTACCATTGATGACGGCCAGCTTAAGAAGTTAATGGATGAGGGACTTGAACCGAATCAAACAGAAGCTTGGCACAACTTTTATCCAAAGCCATATACCGGCATATCAAAAGAATATCACTATGAAAGAAATGCTTTGTTTCATCGGTATGGAATTAAAACGATGGCATTTATTCAAGGTGATGAAAAATTGCGCGGCCCTCTTCATTTAGGGCTTCCTACAATCGAAAATCACAGGCATGTTTCACCGGTACTTGCTGCGTTGGAACTTCAAGAAATGAAAACGGATAAAATCTGTGTAGGAGATTTAAACCTTACGAACAAAACTTTGCAAGAATTAAAGTTTTTAATGGAAGATACCGTGCCTCTTTATACCGTCTTTAATAAAGGATATGAGACATTTGGTAACACGGTTCATACGAATAGAATGGATGCTGCAGAGTATGTGATTCGGTCCGTTGAATCACGACATCAGCCTTCTTATTTTCAACAAGAAGCTCATGAGTTAGATGTATTTAATAAAGGAACGATAACGGTTGAAAACGAGTTATATGGCAGATATGCGGGTGAACTACAGATTTGTTTAAAAGATATTCCTGCTGATCCAAAAACGAATGTAGCAGGCCATATCAAAAAAGAGAGCTTGTCACTGATGAAAAAAGTTGGAAGTGGCAAAAGGTTTGTGCTGTTGAATTCAGAAGTGAAATAAAGATTTGTTAACTATCAACCACTTAAAGGAGATCAAGATGGACTTAACCAAATTGGCTACAGAAAAAAGAAATCCTAACACGTTAACTATTGATGAACTTACAACTTTAGAAGTGATCCAAAAAATACACGAAGCCGATCTGGGAGTAGCCAGTTGTATTACTCCTGTTTTAAAAGAAATCAGTTCAGTTGTTGAAAAAGTAGTCACGGCTTTCGATAATGAAGGTCGATTGATCTATATCGGTGCAGGAACAAGTGGACGACTAGGTGTGTTGGATGCATCAGAGTGCCCTCCCACATACGGTACAGATCCTAGTTTAGTAGTAGGTGTCATCGCAGGCGGTGAGTATGCCCTTCAGCATGCGATTGAAGGCGCGGAAGATGATGCAGAGTTAGGTGAATCTGATCTTAAAGCTTTAAACATAACGGAACAAGATGTCGTTGTAGCTATTGCGGCTTCTGGCAGAACTCCATATTGCTTAGGGGCGATGAAGTATGCCAAAACAAAAGGAGCCCTAACGGCTGCACTTGTGTGTTCTTCAGATTCACCGATGGAAAAGCTTGCTGATATTAGCATTCCGGTTGTTACGGGGCCAGAAGTGGTCACAGGTTCTACTCGAATGAAAGCAGGTACCGCTCAAAAACTTGTGTTGAACATGATCAGTACAGCCAGCATGGTGAGATGGGGTAAGGTGTACAGCAACCTCATGGTCGATGTTCAACCAACCAATGAGAAACTAGTTCAGCGCGCTAAAAATATTATTATCGAAGCTTCTGGCGCAACAGAAGAAGAAGCTGAGACGGCTTTGCAAGAACAAGGCGGCAACACCAAGGCTGCGATTTTTCAGCTTGTTACAGGCGTGGCGTCACAAGAAGCAAAATTGCTGCTAGATCAGCATAATGGAAAGTTAAAAGAAGCGATACGTCATTTTACTCAAAAGTGAGAGGGGTAGGTACTATGTTAGGTTTCTTACAGCGTATTGGTCGTGCGCTCATGCTTCCGATCGCAGTTCTTCCTGCAGCTGGACTTTTGCTCCGTTTTGGGCAAGACGATTTATTAGACATACCATTCTTAGTGGCATCAGGTAATGCGATCTTCGGTCATCTAGCGCTATTATTTGCGATAGGCGTCGCAGTAGGACTTTCCAGAGATGGAAGTGGAGCTGCTGGACTTGCAGGAGCAATCGGTTACTTTGTGTTAACAGAAGGAGCGAAAACATTTGCCGAAGTAAACCTAAATTATGACGGAAAATTTGATATGTCCGTCTTAGGAGGTATTCTCGCAGGGGTTATAGCCGGACTTTTATATAACAAATTTTATAATACGAAACTTCCTGAATGGCTTTCTTTCTTTGGAGGGAAAAGATTTGTTCCAATCATAACAGCGGGAACGATGGTACTTCTAGCGCTTGTTTTCGGATTTATTTGGCCATACCTTCAGATGGGATTAGAAAACGTTGGTACTTGGATTACAAGTGCTGGTGCGATCGGTGCAGGAATCTTCGGTTTCTTTAACCGCTTATTATTACCACTTGGACTTCATCATGTACTCAACAGTTTCTTATGGTTTGTATTCGGTGAATTTACTGGTGAAAATGGGAAGGTCGTTACGGGTGATCTATGGAGATTCTTTGCTGAAGATCCTAAGGCAGGATTTTATATGGCTGGATTTTTCCCTGTGATGATGTTCGGACTACCAGCTGCTTGTTTAGCCATGATTCATACTGCAAAAAAACATCGTAAAAAGGCAGTTGCGGGAATGTTAGGAAGTTTAGCGCTTACTTCGTTTGTTACTGGAATTACAGAACCTATCGAATTTGCGTTCATGTTCCTATCTCCTTTATTGTATGTGATTCATGCTGTATTAACGGCTGTTTCAATGTCGGTCGCCGTATTACTAGATATCCATCACGGGTTCACGTTTTCTGCTGGTGCGATTGATTATTTCTTAAACATCGGTATCTCGCAGAATGGTTGGTTGTTACTTCCGATGGGGGCAGTATATTTTGTTCTATATTATGGTATATTCCGTTATCTGATTGTAAAACTGAACTTGCAAACACCTGGACGGGAAGAGGAAGAAACTCTTGTATCAGAAGCTGCAGCTACTACTACAGCGAGTGAGAAGTATGAAACGGCAGCATCAGCATATTTGAGTGCACTCGGAGGAAAAGATAATATTGTACTGCTGGAAAACTGTATTACTAGGTTAAGAGTTCAGATTAAAGACTTGTCAGTGGTTGATGAAGAAGCACTTAAAAAAGCAGGATCAAAAGGTCTGATCAAGCTTAATAACCAAAATATACAGGTCGTAGTAGGATCTGAGGTTGAACCGATCGCAGATTGTATGAGAGATAAGCTATAAAGCTATAAAACTATAAAAAAAGACCGCCATCTTCTTTTAAGAAAATGGTGGTCACTTCTTTATTACACGTTCCAATAACCACTTACTGGTACGTTTGCTGCGTATCCATAGGAACATGGGTAAGCATAAACACAGCAGTTGCCATTAAACGAGACGGCTCCGACAATAATGAGCAGCACGAATAGTACCACGTAAAGCGTAAAGTTATTAGAACAGTACTTTCTAGACGACATATTTTCACTCCTCTTCTTGCATGTGAGAAGCCGATTTCTCTCCTCAACTCATTTTATGCAAGTGGGATGAGCATAGAAACGGTGATAAATGCCCCATTTTAGAAGAGTCGAATACATTAAAGAAGTCTATTTATATGCCTCATCCAAGATAATGTATAAGTAATCTACGAATTCACCTTTTGAGAACATCGTAACTTCATATACATTACCAAGGTCGTTGTATACATAAGCGGTATCTGTGTCCGTTGTTTCTTCAACATCTACAGGAAGCCCCGCTAGTTCAAGTGCTCTAGTCATTTCTTCATCATTAAACAAGATTTCTTCATCAATTACAGAATAGACTAGACGAGCTGCTTTTCCTTCTACAAACGTTACCTCATATTTATCATTCTGATAATAGTTTACGATAGCGGGAACAAATTCTGTCGTACCTGAGTAGCGAAACTGAATCTTTTCAGAACGGTTCGGTTTACCCCATCTGTCGCTGATTTGTTTTTCGGTAGAGTTTGTGAGTTCACTTGCAACAAATTGATGTTCACTAGTTAGATAGTCTTTTTGTTCGCTATCCTCACTTACTGTCTCATCTTCAGCAGTGTTGTTGTTTTCATCTTCTGTAGTTGTTGCCTCTGTTGCTTCAGGATTCTCTTTTTCTGAATCAGAAGTGGAGCTATCAGTAGAATCTTCCTTTTCAGCCTTTGGTTCGGAAGCTCCTTGTTCGTTTTGTTTTGTTTCCTTCGAACAAGCTGTTACTAAAAGTAACCCAATTATAAGAAATAGCGTTATAAGTTTTTTCATGTTACTCCCTCATTATGTAATTCATATTGTTAAACAGACACTTTCAATGTTAACAAAAGAGTACATAAATTGAAAATGAAAAAGTTTGGCAGACGAAGAAACTTATATCCTTTTCAGAATAGAATGACATTTAAGCACCTTATTTTCATAAAATAAAGATATATGAAAAAGCGGCGACCACCTAATTAAGCGTTGATGGCAGTATTTGGCTGTCTTATATACAGCACGTACTCAAAGTGAGAATGCTATTACGCTTTAAATTTTTATAGGCTGACTCTGAATTGAATACCTATAGTAATATTTCATTTTGTTAATAAATCAACTACAATATATGGTAGACATCCATTAAAAGGCATGATTGTGGAAGGGCAGGTGTTGGGGATGCAGTATATTGTGTATGATTTAGAGATGACAAACCGGCTCTCGGAGATCATAGAGATAGGTGCCATTCGAATGATTGAGGTTGATGGTGAACTTAGAATAGCGGATACATTTCAATCATTCGTTCAACCTAAAATGGATAAGTTGAATACACGAATTACAAATCTAACGGGGATTACCAAAAAAGATTTAATATCAGCTCCGGCTTATACAGAGGCTATTGAAAACTTTAGGTCTTGGATTGGTCTAGAGGAATATTACCTTTGTTCCTGGGGGCCAGAAGATAAGTGGGCGCTCATTACAGATTCGACCTTTCATAAAGCAGAGACAGATTGGATCATCAACCATAATGATCTGCAATTTCATTTCAGTATCCTTCACGATAGTGAAAAAGGATTTCGATATGGTTTATCACGAGCTCTTCAAGCATTGGAACTCGTGTATGAAGGTTCTAAGCATAGAGCACTTGACGATGCCATTAACACAGCAAGAATCCTTACTAAAATTTATAAGAAGGTCAAATTTGTTAAGAACCCGACTTCTTTCTTAGAATCAAAGCTCTTTGAACCTGAAAAATTAGTATATAAAACAAAGTCTGAAGTAAATGAATCTCCATTCGCGTCCTTGTCAAAGTTATTTAACTAAAGTAATTTTAGTTTTAAATGTAAACTTTTTAATGCAAATAGTTAACCGTTCTGGCTAAGATAGGACTTATTTCCTGTTCTTTCGACTTGCTTCGACATAAATGTGTAGGTATTATAGGGTAAAATCCATAAAAAGTAAGATATGTCGTCATTTGACGAATTGTTTTTGTAGGAAAATGACCTTAGTTTCGATAATAATAGTTAGTAGTAGGGGGTGTTTGTTGGTGGATACTACATATTACATAACCAATAAAAACAATCAGTTGTTGGAACTATTGAACACGATCGATCATTGCTTGACGGATGCCAAACTTGAGGAAGTTGATTCGATAATCAAGCTGAAAGAAGAACTGTTAGCAAACGATGGTATACATATAACGCCTGAGCAAATTAATAATATTATATCTTTATTGTTATCATTCGTACCAAATACAGTTAGAGAAGTTGGTTAATGAAGAATCTCTTCAAAAAGAGGTTCTTTTTTACTACCTAAAGTTTAATTCGCGATTGCTTTTTGTTTTTAGGGGGTAATAATGAAAAAAGAAGTGAAAAATCACTTCTTATGTGAATCCTCAACTTCTTTTTTAGATTTTAATTCTTCCATTTCATCCTTAAATCTTTCTTGAAGAGAACTTTGGTGACCATATAAGAATAACATGTCTCCTTCTTGTATCTCTGTCGTGTAACTATCCTTTCTTACCGTTACATCTCCTCGTTTAATGAATAGGACAAGTATATCGTCATCCACATGAATAACATCTTTTAATTTTTTTCCCATAATCTTTGAATCCTTGTGTATGGGAAGTTCCACAATAACATCATCTTCTTCAAAGTACATAACATCTCTTAATGGCAGATCTGCGAGGTTATAACTTTTTTGCATATGACTCTCAAAAGTATGTTTCATATATTTCTTTAGTTTCGGGATGCTTAAGATTAAATATAAACTGATGAGTACTAAGATAATGATTCCGAGTTCGATCGAACGAAATTCATCTGATAAGATGTTGCTTATGGATGAAATGATAACTGCCAATGAAAAGACACCAAACAATATAAGGAAAGTGCTTAAACGTCTGCGTACTGGATGCTCCAGAATTAATTCGGATTCTCCGGTTGTAAAACCTGTAGCCGTAAACATCGAGATAACCTGAAAACGAGCGATTTCTTTTTTTAAGCCTGTTAATGTGAACAGGAGAACATTAATTTCAATAACGATCCCTATGATTGCAAAATAAAGCAAAGTAAATAAAAAACCCACAAAGGCACCTCCGTTAAAATTCTTCTTTACCTGTATACCCTTATTTTCTATTTATATAGAGGAAATAAAATATTTTATTCGTTTCATAAACATTTATGGCCCCTCATATAGTTTTGTACAGGAGGGATGTAGATGACTGGTTTTCTGATTACCTTAGTGCCGGCAAGCCTATTGTGTGGAGGAGTTGCTATGTTGATTCATACATTCGTGAAAAAAGATTCTTATTATTATGATCAAGAAAATCTTTGGGAAGATACATCGCTTACATCGGAAGATTATCGTTTGAAATAACACATTCATTACTTGATATTTTCCCTCGTTATGGTAAAAAGTAAGATAACAATAACTAGAATCGAGGACTTGATGTGAGGAAAGTATCAAAGAAATGGTTAATTGGTGGAGCAGGATTAGCCCTCATACTATTCCTGGTCTTTCAATTTTATGGAGAAACAGAAGGAGCAAGCGAAACACAAACTTTGAAGGTTGTGGCATTAGGAGATTCCTTAACATACGGAGTGGGTGATCCATCCAAGACTGGTTATATTGGAATCGTTAAAAGAAATATTCAGCAGCAAACAGGACGAAATGTCATTATTAATAATTTTGGAATCTCTGGACAGCGTTCTGACCAATTGTTAAGACAATTGGATAATGGAGTCGTGATCAAGTCATTAAGACAAGCGGATCATATCTTTGTTTTTATCGGAACCAATGATTTTCGTAAGGCTGCCGGCTGGAACTTCCGTCAGTTGCCACAGCAGAAATTAGTACTTGGAAAAGAAAAGCTAAGAAACAATTTAAGCAAAACACTGACAGTTGTACGGGAAAACAATTCGTTTGCACCAGTCTATGTATTAGGTCTTTATAATCCTTATTTCGGAAAAGAATATGATCCGACAGCTTCAGACAGTATTAAGTCATGGAATGAGGCAATTGTTGAGGCAAGCAAAGAAAGCACACTTACTAAATACATTTCTACCTTTGAACTTTATGAAAATGTAGAGAAAGAACTTTATTTTTCCGATTCTATCCACCCTAATAGAAGGGGATATAACAGGTTAGGTAACTGGGTTTACAATCAGTGGAAACCTTTAAATCTTGAATGACCTCTTAGAAGCTGAAACTTCTAAGAGGTTTTATTATTTCTTTTTAAAAAGTTGTCTTCGTATACATCAATGCTTCGATTTTTCGGCGATATGCGGTGAGCAACATTTTGTACGTTTCACTTTATAAATGTCTCACCTCCTCACTTATGCTAGCCTAAAGTCACACCACCATGATCGACTGTCAAAGAAAACAAGGATACAGAACAGCAATCTCTTAGAAAAAAGAATAAAAAAACGGTTGACTTGAGAATGATTATCATTATAATTAAAAGTGAAGTTGATAATCGTTTTCAATTACTTATACATAGAAGGGGTAACTGACATATGTTTAAAAAGAATCTTTTTACGGTTGTTACAATGGTCCTACTAGCTGCTTTAGTCTTAGCAGGCTGTGGTAAATCAAACGAGGGTGCGAGTTCGAATAATAATGATACAAAAAAAGAAGAAGTAAACCTATATACAAGTCGTCACTATGAAGTTGATGATAAAATCTTTGCTGATTTTACAAAAGAGACAGGAATTAAAGTCAACCTTATTAAGGGTAAAGAAGATGAGTTGATCGAGCGTCTTACAAGAGAAGGAAAAGCAACAAAAGGAGACCTTTTCTTCACATCTGATGCTGGACGTTTACACTGGGCAAAAGATAAAGACCTCTTACAAAGTGTAGAAAGCGAAACTTTGAGTAAGAATATTCCTGATAATTTAAGAGATAAAGACAATCAATGGTTCGGTCTAACAAAACGTGCACGTGTCATCGTATATGATCAGAAAAAAGTAGACAAATCAGAACTATCTACTTATGAAGCGTTAACTGAAGACAAATGGAAAGGTAAAGTACTAATCCGTTCATCAGAAAATATTTACAATCAATCATTAGTATCATCCTTTATTTCATTAAACGGAAAAGATGAAGCGAAGAAGTGGGCAGAAGGGATCGTTAACAACATGGCTCGTGATCCACAAGGTGGAGACAAAGACCAAGCAAAAGGTATCGCTGCTGGTGAAGGTGATGTTGCCATCATGAACTCATACTATTTTGGTCAGATGCTGAACTCAGAAGATCCTGAAGAAGTGAAAGTTGCTAAACAGCTGAGTGTGTTTTTCCCTAACCAAGAAACAACAGGTACTCACATCAATATTAGTGGTATAGGTGTTACGAAACACGCTAAGAACAAAGAGAATGCTATTGAATTAATGGAATATCTGTCTAGTCCGAAAGTGCAAGAAGTATTTGCTGAAGCTAACTACGAGTATCCGGTTAATAAAGAAGTTGAACCTTCAGAGCTTTTAAAATCTTGGGGTAACTTTAAAGAACAAGATCTTAATCTTTCTGAGCTAGGTGAAAACAATGCAGATGCCGTTAAGATTATGAATGAAGTAAGCTGGAAATAAACGTTAATACTTTGCCGTATCACAATATGTGATACGGCTAATTCCATGTAAAACAAACAACGAGAACAATGCTGATGAGTAAAGAAGGTGAAGATGTTGTATATTATTCGAAAAATGAGATCACAGTTTAATAGTTGGGCTTTGCTAAGTGTGATTTTTTCTACTTTAATCCTTTTACCGGCTTTGCTCATCATGGTTCAGTTATTCGCTGAGAGTAATGAGAATTGGGAACACATTAAAGAATTCATGTTGAAAAATTATATCGTAAATTCCGTGACAATCGTTGGTTTTACTGGTCTTTTCACAGTGATAATCGGTGTAAGTGCGGCATGGCTAGTTTCCGCCTATAAAGTTCCTATGCATCAGTTCTTTAAGTGGGGTCTTATCCTCCCACTTGCGATTCCTCCATACATTGGGGCCTATACGTACCATGGCATTTTAAATTATACAGGTGTCATTCAAACGTCACTAAGGAACCAGTTTGGTATAAAAGTGGACCAAAAGTTCTTTGACATCATGAACATACCCGGTGCTGTTTTTATCTTTACGATGTTCCTGTATCCATATGTATATATCATCACAAAAAGTTTTTTAGAAAATCAGTCATCATCACTGATTGAGAATGCACGGTTGCTAGGCAAAGGATCGTTCACGACATTTATACAAGTCGTACTTCCTGTGTCACGAGCAGCGATTGTAGGTGGTGTTAGCTTAGTCATTCTTGAAGTCTTCAATGATTACGGGGTAGTAAAGTATTTCGGTATTCAAACCTTTAGTACAGCCATATTTCAAGCTTGGTTTGGGATGGGAGATATTTATTCGGCTATCAAGCTTGCAGGTACTTTAATGTTTATAGTTGTTTTGATTTTAATTCTAGAAAAAGCAATAAGGGGTAGGAAACAGTATAGTTATTCCACTTCAAAAGTCCGACCTTTACAACCTAAAGAACTTAAAGGATGGAAAAAATTCGCTGTGCTATCTTTTTTTATCTCTTTGTTTGCTCTGGCTTTTGCCATTCCCTTTATACAGCTTTTACATTGGGTCTATATGACTTATGACGTGATTTTAAGTGCTACATTTGCTGATTTAATTTGGAATTCAGTATTTGTTGCTGCGATAGGTTCAATTCTTATCATAATCGTGGCCTTAATCATCGCGAACTTTAGTCGCCTTTCAAAAGGCTGGATCGGAAAGGTGTTTTCTAAAATTACCGTTCTAGGCTATTCAATCCCGGGAGCTGTAATTGCTATAGGCGTTCTGACTTTGTTTCTCTCACTCGATCAAAAGGTCATATCGTTATACGAATGGCTTGGATTAGAGCCAACACTTGTACTAAGCCTAAGTATTAGTATGCTGATTTTTGCTTATGTGGTTCGCTTTCTAGCTGTTGGATTTAACTCGATCGAAGCCGGTTTTGATAAAATAGGAACAGTTTTTACTGAAGCCTCAAGAACATTAGGGATGTCAGTGACTAAAACATTTTTCAAAGTAGATATCAAAATGATCAAAGGTGCGATTGCTGGTGGTTTCATTCTTGTGTTCGTAGATATTTTAAAAGAGCTGCCTCTTACGCTTATCCTACAGCCTTTTAATTTTTATACGTTAGCTACAAAAACCTTTCAATATGCAAGTGATGAACGTATTCACGAAGCCTCTGTTTCATCAATGGTGATTATTTGTATAAGTGCACTTTCGATCTTCTTTTTACACAGAGTTTTAGAAAAGGAGCCAAAATAATGTTTGTTCAAATCAAAGACTTAACGTTTCATTACAAAAATTCGCAAAAACCTTTGTTCGAAAACCTATCCCTAAGCTTTAAGCAGGGAGAAGTTTCAGTAATCTTAGGAGAAAGCGGCAGTGGGAAAAGTACGTTACTCCGTCTTATAGCAGGACTAGAAGTGCCAGCGAAGGGATCAATCCTGATTGATCATGCAGTCATGAGCGATAACTTCCGTTTTGTTCAGCCGGAAAAACGTGGTGTTGGCCTAGTTTTTCAAGATTATGCTTTGTTCCCTCATATGACAGTTGAAAAGAACATTAAATTTGGCTTAACTAAAATGAATCGTAAACAGAAACAAACACGAATGGAAGAATTGTTGGCCATTGTGGGTATGGAGGACTATGCTTCTCGTTATCCTTATGAATTGAGCGGTGGACAACAGCAGCGTGTAGCACTAGCTAGAGCTATGGCTCCTAATCCATCTTTGATCATGTTTGATGAACCTTTTAGTAATCTCGATTCTAAGCTTCAACTACAGATTCGTGATGAGTTACAAGAGATCCTTAAACGTACTGGGATCACGTCTATATTTGTTACTCATGATGAAGAGGATGCTCGTGCTATCGGGGATCGGATCATATTGATGAACAAAGGAAAGATTCAAGATGAAGGTCGCCCAGAAATGGTGTTGAGAAAGAATAAAGAACAATTAACTCTAGCCTATGTATAAAGAAAAAACCGGGATATCCCGGTTTTTATTTTTTGAATTGATTATCTAATTTTCCGTTCATGTCGATTAAGAATCCAATTTCTCGTCCTAGTAGTTCGCCTAGTTCTTTTGCTTTTTTTTCGCTTTCGTTCTTTATTTGTTCAATCGTTAGTTCACCTTTTAACTTTGATGCACCGACGATAATACTTAAGTCGCCTTTTTCATAAAATACAATTTTCATTTATAATACCTCCCTGAAAAATAGAACCTTCTACATCATTCGTTTTTTTTTCACATGCTTATGGGGTAGAAGTGAGAATATGGAAAAACATTCATTATGAAACAATTAATTGGAATAAATAAGTATGGTGCGTATTCTTGACAAAAATTTATGTATGTTGATAAAATTAGAGCATATAATATATGATTCGCTTAATTCTGATATTCTATTCGACAGAATATATCGAAGCGGGGGAACCACGAAATGGCTTAAATGCCTTGGGATGAATTTGTGCATGCACAAAAGGGACAACTCTCAATTTCCTAATCCGACAGCTAACCTCGTAAGCGTTTTTGGAGAGAGAACTCTATACATGGGCTAAGTCTATGTGTTGCGGTGTATTCCCACGGAAAATCCTCTCTATTTTCGGTGGGTTTTTATATGCAACAAATAGGGCATGTATTAGTATAAATTTCTTCAAGGTTATTGCACACGAAATAGTAAGAAAATTTTAACAAAGGGGGCATTTATAATGAAATTATCTACAAAGATCTTGATCGCTCTGGCACTTGGGGTTGTTGCTGGTCTCATTCTTAATCTAGCTGTGCCTGATGCTTTCTCAACACTGGACAAATATGTTTTAAAGCCAGTAGGGACATTATTCTTAAACCTTATTAAAATGTTAGTTGTACCGATCGTCTTCTTCTCAATCGTACTTGGAACAGCAGGACTAGGTGATCCGAAGAAACTGGGAAGAGTTGGGGCAAAAACAGTTGGTTATTTCTTAGGAACTACAACGATTGCTATTATTATTGCTATGGCTTTAGCCCTTGTCTTTAAACCGGGTGTAGGTGATTTTAATACAGAAGGCGCGAAGTTCGAGCAACAAGAAGCACCAGCAGTAACAGATACGTTGTTGAACATCATTCCTACTAACCCTATTCAAGCAATGGCTGAAGGAAACATGCTTCAAATTATCGCATTCTCGGTATTTGTAGGATTCGCTTTAACCATGTTGGGTAGCAAGACTAAAGGTGTGATGGATTTAATTGAGCAAGGTAACGATATTATGATGTACCTTGTAAACCTGATTATGAAATTTGCTCCATATGGTGCTTTTGCTTTAATAGCATCTGCCGTTGGAAGTCAAGGTATGGATGCGATTAAAGCGATGGGATTATACATGAGTGTAGTTATTTTAGCTTTATTCATTCACTCTGTTGTAGCCTATGGAGGTTCGATCGCACTATTTGCAAAGAAGAGTCCGATTTGGTTCTTTAAAGGCTTTGCACCAGCAATGTCAGTAGCATTCAGTACGTCAAGTTCAAATGCAACCCTTCCGATTTCAATGAAAACAGCTCAAGAGAATCTGGGTGTTCGAAAATCAATCAGTGGATTTGTTCAACCGCTTGGTGCAACGATTAACATGGATGGAACAGCCATTATGCAAGGTGTTGCAACGATTTTTATCGCCCAAGTATACGATGTTAATTTAGGTATTACAGAAATGCTCACTGTTATTTTAACAGCCGTACTTGCAAGTATCGGTACAGCAGGTGTACCAGGAGTCGGATTGATCATGTTAGCGATGGTATTGAACTCTGTAGGATTACCTGTAGAGGGTATTGCTTTAATCTTAGGTGTTGATAGACTTCTAGATATGCTTAGAACAGCTGTTAACATCACAGGGGATGCTGCTTGTGCGGTAATCGTTGATAAAGGTGAAGACAAACACCTTGGAACTCGTGAACAAGATGTTAGTGCTTAAATAAAACTTAAATGGTCGCAGTAGATTTTATCTATTGTGGCCATTTTTTTATATGCCGATTTCCCCAGTTTGAAATTGTTGAGTAAATAAATGTAAGCACAGAGACAAAATCATGGTAAAATAAGAAGATACATAATGAGATTTCGGAGTGATCTTCTTGGAAAAATGGCTAGAGATACTAACGCTTGCTGCAAAGATCATATGGGTACAGATTCAAACCGTCATTCATCCTATCATCAAGTTAACTGAGAGCGCGATGAACTCTTTTTGGTTTGTTTTTTCACTTACAATCATTGCAGGATATATATTACTAATGCTTTTACAGAATGCATTTACTTTCTATCAAGCTCATAATTTTATTCACAGAAAAATGAATAATGAACCTGCTAACGATATTGAATTCACCTTATTCATGAAATCACTTTGGAAGAATGATCGATCCAGAGGTTTATTGGCGAATGCCAAATCGGCTAAGAGTAGATATCTGCAGTTTAATGCTCAAGAACGTTTGTCACTCCAGAACTATTTACAGCATAGACTACGTTTTTTACGTGCGAACCAGCCGTTATTCATCTTGGGAGCTGTTGTAATAGGATTACTTTCAAGTATTTCAGTTAATGTACTACCGATTGAGGCAGCTTCAGTAAATGCAGAAAATGTTTTGAAAACAACGTTATTCATTCTTTCTTGGCTACTGATCATGCAAGCTAAATACGTTTCTATGAAAAAACAAACGTACCATCATCTCGTATGGATGCAAGATACTAATCGGACTACAACGGCTGATTACATGCAAGAAGAGGACGTTGCAGTTTTAACGAACAAAGAAAACAACCCTGCGTATTAACGTGATACGTAAGGGTTGTTTTTTATCCAGAAGCGATAAGGATAATGAACGGCTTCTTCGGCATACTGAATACCTATACGAGGACCTGAAATAATTTGATTTGGTTCAATATTCATTCCATCTTCAATTCGTATATCTTCCTCATTCATTTTCTTACCACTATCTGTTAATGTGAACCCCATCGCTTTACTCAGTTTACCAGGACCATTTGTAAGCTGAATCTCAGTCTTTGCTCTCACTCTTCTTTCCTTCATTATTTCTATTCCTTCAATGGGTTGAAGTGCCCTAATGAGAATAGCTTCAGGTTTATTAACGGGGCCAGAAACAATATTAAAGCAAACATGCATGCCATAAATAAAATAGGTGTAAACCCTGCCTGCTTCACTGAACATTACTTCTGTTCTAGCGGTTCTTCGATTGTTATAAGAATGAGCCGCTCGATCTTCAGGGCCAAGATAGGCTTCAGTTTCCACGATATAGCCAGAGGTTTTTCCGTCATCATCCAGATGTATTAATTTCATACCTAAGAGTTCTTTTGCTAGAACTAAAGTTGGTAAATTCCATAAATTCATTTTTATCTCCCACGTTATGTATGACATTTCTTATTTATTAGTACAATAACAACAGGCTCATGTAAAATTATGTTTCCTTTTGTCGAAGTTTTACAAACCCTAAAAAAGAGGAAATTTCTTAAGAATAAAGAATTTTTTATAAAGCAGATGAATAGGAGGCGTTTGATATGGACGGTTGGGTGAATGAAACAGGAATTTATGAAAATCTCTCCAAACGACGCTGGGAGTACTGGGAAGTAAGTCAACATGGAATTAAGACCATGGTTTCCTGGCTATGCTGGAATGCCCCTAATTCGGTTTATGAACAATGGAGTAAATCTGTCTTACACTAGAACAAATTTCGTTCAAAGTTCCTTTACTATATAAGGGGACTTTTTTGTTTGGTTTTAAGCTTGAATCTTCTTTGATGTGGTTAGAATAAATAGCAATAACGATCTAAAGGAGAAGATTTCACATGGATTTCCATAAAGGACAACTTCGAAGAGCGGTTGAAGGACGTAAACAGCGACTCATTCAGCATCTTATCCATAGAGGGATATATGGGTATGAAGATCATAGATATTTAACGGATTTTACTTTAAGTGAACTAGAATTAGAATGGAAGAATACTCAATTTATTGACGAAGAAAATCACATAAGTTAAATCTTTGGAATAGTAAAAAAATAATAAGTCTCCTTAACTATTTTCTGATATAATATACCTATAAAATAGGAAAAATGTCTCGTGTGGTTCATATGTTGTGCAATCGCAAAAACATACTGCCATAAATCGTTTGATAAAGGCAAACTCATTGAAAAGTGAGGACGCAAAGCTATAGGGGCTTCATTTATATATGCCAGCCAGCTACCTTACGAAATTATCCTTCGATTTATGAAAAGATTTAGGGGGGATATTATTGGACCGGCACTTATTATTTTTTTCATGGTCAGCGATTGGGTTTTATTTTGTAACGATTTTTTTTATCGCGCTTTTATTGTTTTTCACTGGAACCAAGGTTAAGAAAGATAACAGAATTATAGATGTTATTACTAATATTCTCATCATTTTAGGTGCAATCGCCTGGGTCTTCATTACAAGTTAAATAGTAAATTTTAAAATTTCCAATTTTTTATTAAGGATAATCTTAGAACCCCCACGTTATAATGGATGCATACACGAGAGGGGGATTAACAATTGAATACGAATGTGGAAGTAAACCTTACAGATGAAGAGAAAGAATTATTAATTGAAGCATTGTTAAGTCAAGGCTATGCATATGAAGTTGTTGATTCTGAGCTAAAGGATTTAGAATACGAGCTCAAGCCAGGCTTTGAATCAAAAGTAAGAAGGTTGAACGGTCTCTTAAAAAAATTACATAAATAAAAAATAAAGCAAAAGGCCCTTTTTCAGGGGTCTTTTGCTTTTTACGTTAAGTATCAAGTATCTAATAATCCTTTTCTTCTTGCTTCCATACGCCATTCGGCTTCTTTAACTAACCTTCTAGGTAACTTGCCTCTATTTTTTAAAAATGACCAGTACGTTAGATATTGCTTTGGTCTGGAAACCGGTGAAACATTTCTAGCATACTCCCACCATGAAATTTCGTTTGCTTCTAAGCGTATTAAGAAAAGATCGTCGCCTTTTACCATAAAACTCACTCCTGTCTTGCCTTTCATTACCAATAGTATTGACTCATTTCAATAAAATAACCGAAAAAAATCATGGCACTTTATTTTATGCAAACGGTTATATAACGCTTAGGACAAAAAGTAATTTTTTATTTTGGCAGGAAATAAGTTATGAAGCTTGAATCTTTAAGTTACTAAAGGAAGGTCGTGCTATGAAAAGGGGGGTGGTCCTATTGGAGCAAGTACTCATGTTTTCAACACTATTAGCTCCTTTGGTGACAGCTATGATGGAGCTCTTAAAACGTACATTCCCGATTCCGAAAAAATATATACCCATTATTAGTTTTTTTGTGGGATTGATTATCGGATTGTTAGCTGCACCCGTTACTGATATGAATGTTCAACTGAGGTTATGGTCTGGAGGAATAGCGGGGTTAGCCGCAACTGGATTGTATGAGATCGGCAAGAAAAGTAGAAAATATAAAAAAGCAAGTTAGAGAGTTTATTCTGCTCATTTATGAAACCATTTTCAATGATTTTTTAAAAAGGGTTTAGAAATCTGAAATCAGTGAATAGATTATAGTAAGAAAACAATGTCAGGCGGTGAAATGTCATGAAAGCTTTTCTAGCACTATGTTTGGCTGTTATGCTATCATTCATCATTGTCCCTAACATTCCTGAGAACGTTCAAGAGAAGTCCGGTGCCTCGGACAAGATTATCACTCAGCCAGTAACGGCTGAAGAAACGAAAGAAAAACAAACTGCCCCGGTATTTACGGAGGATATCGCGAAGAAACAGGCGAATCTCTTTATCGAAGCACTAAAGCAAGAAACGGATGAAAACTATAGGGTTCTAAATTATTCTAATAAAGAAGAATATATGACATACTTAACGAATTTTGTGTCTAAAGATCTAGCTGCTTATTATACGGATGGTTTGTTTGAGGAACGAGAAAGTTCTCTATACATTATTCCTACTGAGCTTCCACCATGGCTAGAAGAAAGTGAACCTGTAATAATTAAACAGCTTTCAGAGCATTCTTATAGAGTTCATCAAAAAAATGAGTCGGATCTATATGGCTCATATGAAATTACTTTAGGATATGAGTACCTGAACGGAAAATGGATGATTACATTTGCATCGGTAGATTAAACATGGGTTTTACCACCCATGTTTTTTTACGATTAGATTGAATAAACTAGGAATGTTACATAATAGAAAGAGTAAGTTGATAGCTCTCGAGCAGTGTTCGTTTAGAGAGTAGCAAATAAAACAAATGGACTTTAAATGGTGTGAACTTTACAATAAAGGAAACAGTCGAGATGGAGTAGTGTGATGGATATAATTACGTTTAAAGATTTTTATAACAACACTGTACAATTGTCGTTTTCAGACCACCCCTTTTCGGATACGCCTAAACACGTGTGGTGTTTGTGTAAATTTAAAGATCAATGGTTGCTGACTGAGCATCCGAGACGTGGAATAGAGTTTCCTGGTGGGAAAGTAGAACCAGGAGAAACCGCAGACGAAGCAGCCGTTCGGGAAGTTTTTGAAGAAACGGGTGGAAGAGTATCAGATCTGAAATATATTGGTCAGTACTTTGTCGATGGAAAAGGTGGAAAGATCATTAAAAATATTTATGTAGCGACTGTGGATAAGATTCTTTTAAAACATCGTTATTTTGAAACGAATGGACCTGTGTTAATGAGTGAGTTGCCTGAAGATGTTTCCACGGATAAGGCGTTCAGCTTTATGATGAAAGACCAGGTGCTGAAGGAGAGTATGAAGTACGCTCTTCTGCATTCCCTGGCCTAAAATAAAAGATCATATACGGTGCTTAATAAGTTTTCGTTCAAGCCATTCGACCCCTTGATACATGACGGTAGCCATGATGGCAATAATCAACAGGCTCATCAGCACGAGTGTGAAGTTAAAGACTTGGAATCCATAGATAATCATGTACCCTAAGCCTTGCTTTGAAACAAGGAACTCGCCTACGATGACACCTACCCATGATAACCCCACATTTACTTTTAAAGAAGATATGATATTCGGAAAACAGGCTGGAAGGATAACCTCCTTAAAGCACTGTTTTTTATTTCCTCCAAAAGATCGAACTACCTTAATATAGTTGGCATCCACATTTTGAAATGCTGTATATACGACGAGGGTCGTAATAATGATCGAGATTAAGATTCCCATAGCAATGATCGAACCAAAGTTTGGGCCAATCGCAACAATTAATATAGGTCCTAACGCCACTTTCGGCATCGCGTTTAACACAACTAGATATGGATCAAGCACTTTAGATAAAAATGGTGACCACCAAAGAAGAGCGGCAAGTAAAGTCCCTAGCAGTGTACCTAATATGAACCCTAGTATAGTCTCACCTAGAGTGAAAATAACGTGGATATAAAGTGAGCCATCACCAATCTTTTCAATAAAAAGAGATCCGATTTTCGTTGGTGAACTAAATAGTAATGGATTGATCCAACCTCGTAAAGATGAGATTTCCCATAGCAAGAAAAAGCTGATAAAGATAAAAAGCTGAACAAGGCGGATGTTTCGATTCTCTTTTTTTAACGATTCTAGATATTCTTGGTGTACTCTACTCTTTATCATTTTGTTCAATGTGCTCCAACTCCTCCCATATTTGCTGAAAGGCTGCAGAAAAGTCTGGATGCTGACGAGCTTCAAAGGGAGGGAGAGTCCTTAATGTTTCAGGCATCTTAAATGTTCTGAAAATACGTCCAGGATTAGTTGATAACAAGATAACCGTATCACTCATCGCGATGGCCTCACCGATATCATGAGTTACTAAGATAGCTGTTTTTCCATGTTCTCTTAGAGTTGAGGATACGAGATCTTCAAGCTTTAACTTTGTTTGATAATCGAGTGCTGAGAAGGGTTCATCGAGTAAAAGAATCTTAGGCTGTGTGGCGAGTGTTCGAACGAGTGCGACTCTCTGTCTCATTCCTCCAGACAGCTCGGAAGGATATTTGGTTAATGTATGATCTAATCCGATCTCTTTGAGAAGTTTCACTGCTGCTTGAACGTTCTCCAACGAATGTTGATTTCTTAGTTTCAAGCCAAGCGTTATGTTATCTTGAATCGTTTTCCATGGAAACAAATAATCTTGCTGAAGCATGTAACCGATTTTTGGATGCGGAGAAGTAACTGGTTGGTTATTCACCGTTACCGACCCGACCGTTGGAGTGAGTAGACCTGCGATCATAGATAAAAGTGTAGATTTACCACACCCGCTTGGTCCTAGCAAGGATATAAACTCGCCTTCTTGTACAGAAAGCGAAATATCTTCTAAGGCCGTTGTGGCAGACGTTTTTGAAAAGTAAGTTTGCCCGACAGATTTTAGTTGTAATAAAGCCACGACGATCCCTCCTGATTTCTTATTCGAGCCTTCCACAAACCAATTGTGAAGCTTCTCGTGTAAACGTGACACAAGAAGCTCACTTCATAGCATACAGAGGCATATGATCCTTTATTTGATAGCTTTCTTTGCTATTGAAGTATCTACAAGAATGTTATAATCCACTTTTTTGGGAAGTTCGCCCGCTTCGTCCATAATGGTTTGTAAGTTGTTCCATTCTTCTTCATCTAATATTGGATTTAGAGCGAAACTGTGTTGACTTTTATATCGATCAACGACGGTTTCAATAAGTTCTACAGGGGTATCTTCAAAATAAGGTGCGATCACGTTTGCGATCTCTTTTGCCGAGTGGTTCTCTACCCATAACTGTGCTTTGTATAAGCCTTTTGTAAATTTCTCTAAAGTTTCTTTATCTTCTTTTATATAGCTTTGTTTTGCCATGAATGTTGTATAAGGAATCTTTCCGGACTCGGCACCGAACGAAGCAACAATGTGACCGATTCCTTCTTGCTCAAATAAACTTGCTTGTGGTTCAAATAATTGAACGTAATCTCCTGTGCCAGATGCAAAGGCATTTGCAATGTTAGCAAAATCAATATTTTGGATCATAGTAAGATCTTTCTTAGGGTCGATTCCGTGTTTCTTAATACCAAACTCACCTGCCATCTGTGGCATGCCGCCTTTACGCTGGCCTAAGAAAGTACTGCCTTTCAGCTGATCCCATGAAAAAAATTCTGGTTTTTTTCTTGCAACTAAAAAAGTACCATCTGTCTGTGTGAGCTGTGCAAAGTTAATAACAGGATCCGTTGATTCTTGTGCATGTACATAGATCGTTGTTTCAGAGCCAACGAGTGCTATGTCTGCTCCATCAGACAATAAAGCTGTCATCGTTTTATCGCCGCCCCATGTAGTGGTCAGCTCGACATCTAAACCTTCCTCTTTAAAAAAACCCTTTTCTATGGCAACGTATTGTGGAGCATAAAAAATGGATCGTGTTACCTCAGCAATTCTAACTTTTTCTTTTTTGGGGCTAGAGGTATTGCAACCTGCCAACAGCATGGAGAAAGCTAGTAAACAAGTGAAAAGTATCATTAGTTTTCTTTTTAAATATTTCATGTTAGATCCTCCTGCACATAGGGATGAAGTCATGACTTTTATGTAATAATGTATGTGATTGGTGCAAATGTGTGTTTGCCCACAAAAATAAAGGAGTGTAGGAATGAAAAAAGCAAAAATGATAGAGTGGCAGCGATTTCCTTCTCCACATCCTACCATTCGCTTGTATGTAGTCACGTATTTAAATGATGGATTAAAAATAAAAGGACTAGCAGCCTTACCGGAAGGAAAAGGACCTTTTCCTGGCTTTCTTTATCTTAGAGGCGGAATCAAGTCCGTTGGAATGGTTAGAATTGCTAGGATCATACAGTTTGCTTCACAAGGTTTTGTTGTGATGGCTCCCTATTATCGAGGAAATCAAGGGGGAGAAGGCAACGAAGATTTTGCTGGAGAAGATCGTACTGATGCTTTTGCCGCTTTTGAGGTATTAAAGCAGTTTCCGAAAGTTGATCCAGAGGACATTCATGTGTTTGGCTTTTCACGAGGCGGTCCTATGGCCTTATTTACAGCTATGAAATTTCCTGAAATTCGGTCTGTCGTAACATGGGGCGGAGTGACTGACATGGCGATCACTTATGACGAGAGAGAAGATCTGCGGAGGATGATGAAGAGAGTGATCGGAGGGACTCCAGATAAATATCCAGAAGAATTTGAATGGAGATCGCCACTTAACTATTGTGAGAAATTAGACACACCATTACTTTGCATTCACGGCATGAAGGATGAAAATGTGAGTGTTGAGCATACACTTAAGATTGAAAAAAGATTAAAAGAGCTCGGAAAGCCTTGTGAAACATGGATCTATCCGGAGTATACACATTATTTTCCTCCAAAAGAGAACCGAAAGATTACATATGCTTTGTGTGAATGGATGAAAGGACATGGAAAAGGAGCTAAAGTATAATTTTAGCTCCTTCTACTCATTTGTTTTAACACCCAGCATATTAGCTAGCTGTGATAGAAAGATATCGATTTGTTGATCATAATCGATATCTTTTTTATTTACGAATACAGTTGAAATATGAATGCCATCGTTAAAGGTGATGTAGTATCTCGCGATTGTTTCTAAGGGATATTTAGGATTAAACTCTCCACGTTGTACTCCTTGCTCAAACAACCAGACAAATTGATCTATCGCAAATTGGTAACGTTTCTTAAAGTAAGCACTTTTTTCTGGTATTCTCCGATTGATTAAGAAAAATTCTATTTGTACAGCTGTAAAAGGATCTGTGGTATCTTCGATCGTTTTAAAGCTATCAAATTCATTCGTGATCGATTTCCATATGGAAGGATTATCAGCTAATTCTTGGATTCCATTGTGAAAAGACTCGTGCATAGACTCTAATAAAGATTCAAACAGATCTTCTTTACTGGAAAAATAAGAATATACGCCGCCTCTACTTAAATCAACAGCGTTAATAACGTCTTGCATAACAAAAGCCTCGTAACCTTTTATTGCAAAGATTTCTTTTGCTGCATCCAGGATACTGCGTCTACGTTGCTCTTTGTGGCTCTCTGTTACTTTGGGTGACATACAATTCTTTTTCCCTTCCAAATGGTTTTCTTAAGAAAAAGGCTATCACACTTATGATACATAATCCACTAGATGATAAGAGAAATAAAGAAGGAGCTCCTATATAGCTACCTATTATTCCTCCTGTTAGAGGGCCGACTAAACTTGAAAACATCATGATACTTCCAATCGTTCCAAGAGTCCGCCCGCTCATTTCAACAGGGGTATCTTGCAACACCGTGGATTGAAATGGAATAAAGACGAAGCCAGCTCCTAAAGAGCCAAGGCAAGCAAGAAGGGAGGCCCATATAAAAGGATAGGGTGTTTGAAGCTGAGTGAATAAAGCAATGGTTCCAAAGCCAAGACCTAATATGAAACAGCCAGCAATCATACTATTAACTGGTCTTTTTATTTGGATTTTACTAAGTATAAGACCTGCAATTATAAAGCCTCCACCAGAAGCGGCCATTACTGTTCCAATAAGACTAGAAGAGACTTCTTTAAGCTCCCTAAATAATAGGACGAACTGTGAGTCGGCCATCTGTAGAACAAACATCATCACTGCCATCAAAATGATGCCATAGAAGATAAAGGGAACCGATTTTATATAAGCGAAACCTTCTTTTAATTCTTGTAGAATGCTTTGCTTTTGTTTTTTTACCGTTCCATTCTTAGAGTGGTGAATATTGTGACTGATTGGTAATTTGATGAGTATAAAAGCAGATAAGAAAAAAGAGAGGGAATCAATGATAAAGATGATTTGAATATCCCATATTGCAAGAAGAAAACCACTTAAAGCAGGTCCGATAATTTTTGTACCGTTTTCAATCAATGAACTAATAGACGCTGCTTGTTGCATGTGGTGATTTGGAACAATTTCTTTTAACTTTCCGTTTTTAGCAGGAGTGAAAATAGAAGAACAAGTGCCGAGTAAAAATAATAGCGTATAAATATGCCATAAATTTTCTGCGAAAACCAATCCCATGATGATGAAGCCTCTTGCAACATCCGAAGCAATCATGATGTATTTTCTTTCAAGGCGATCAGCGAAAACTCCTGAGAGGGGACCTAATACAGTCATGGGAATAGCAAGGGACAATACGATCAAAGATACTTCAAGTGGTGTAGCGTTCCATTTTAGCCCAACAAGTGTGAAAACAGCTAACAGTGACAGCCAGTCACCAAGGTTCGAGATTAATTGAGAAGAAATTAATAATCGGTAAGGTTTATTCTTAAAAAGTTTGTTTGAAGAATGTTCCAAATCATCAGCTCCTATTATTATAATGACATCCATGTCATTATAATAACTGACACTTATGTCATTTTACAACGAAAAGATTTCGACAAATTAAAAACCTTCCATTGCTAGAATGGAAGGTCATTATTTAGTGTATTAAACGAGCGGTCCAGCTTGAGAGATCTCAGCTGAAACAGAATTGAATTTTTCGAAGTTGGTATTAAATTGGCTGGCTAGCTCTTTGGCTTTAACATCATAAGCATCTTGATCTTTCCACGTTTTCTTCGGTTGAAGAACTTGATCTGGTACACCAGGGCAATGTGTAGGAATATGAAGTCCAAATATAGGATCTACGACTGTTTCAACAGAAGCAAGTTCACCTTCTAAAGCAGCCTGCACCATAGCACGTGTATGACCTAGATTCATACGGCTTCCAATGCCGTATTCTCCACCAGACCAACCTGTGTTAACAAGATATACTTGAACGTTGTGCTGATCGATTTTCTTACCGAGCATCTCAGCATAAACGGTAGCAGGGAGTGGCAGGAATGGTGCACCAAAACATGTTGAGAACGTAGCTTGTGGTGATGTTACGCCTCTTTCAGTTCCTGCAAGTTTGCTCGTATACCCTGATAAGAAGTGATACATCGCTTGTTCTTTAGTCAGTTTGCTGATTGGAGGAAGCACGCCGAATGCATCAGCTGTTAAGAAGATGATCGTGTTCGGGTGTCCTGCAACACTTGGTTGAATAATATTTGGAATAGCATCAACAGGATACGCAGCGCGTGTGTTTTCTGTTAGTGAAGAATCTTTATAGTCAGCTTCTCTCGTTACTGGGTCGATCATAACATTCTCTAAAACGCTTCCAAATCGTATCGCATTCCAGATCTGTGGTTCTTTTTCTTTCGATAGATCGATTGTTTTAGCATAACATCCACCTTCAATATTGAAGACGCCAGTGTTAGCCCAACCATGCTCATCATCCCCAATCAAGCGGCGATTCGGATCAGCTGATAAAGTAGTTTTTCCAGTTCCAGATAGTCCAAAGAATAAAGCTACATCTCCTTCATTCCCAACATTTGCTGAACAGTGCATAGATAGGATGCCTTTTTCAGGAAGAATGTAGTTCATAACAGAGAATACAGATTTTTTAATTTCACCTGCATATTCAGTTCCACCGATCAGAACAATTTTCTTCTCGAAAGAAACAATAATAAACGTTTCAGAGTTTGTTCCATCTTCAGCAGGATTTGCTTGGAATCCTGGTGCTGAAATCACTGTGAATTGAGATTCATGAGAACCTAGCTCATCGTGGTTCGGGCGCACAAACATTTGGTGAGCAAAAAGGTTATGCCATGCATACTCATTAACGACTTGGATAGGAAGGCGATACTCGCGGTCTGCACCAGCAAAGCCTTTAAACACGAATAATTCTTCTTTATTCCCTAAGTATTGGAGAACTTTTTTGTATAATTTATCAAAGTTTTCTGGTGAAAATGGCTTATTAACCTTTCCCCAATCGATGGAGTCTTTAATGGAAGCATCTTCAACAATAAATTTATCCTCAGGGGAACGGCCTGTATATTTCCCCGTTGTAGCTTGAAGTGCTCCTGTGGATGTAAGGATGCCCTCGTTGCGCTGAAGAGATTTTTCTACTAAAACCGGAACAGGTAAGTTCTGGTGAGTTGTTTCACGGGTCACAAGCTCGTTTAAGGTTGTCGTAAATTCCAAAGTATTCATATGAGACAGTACCATCCTTTATCCTAGAGTGATATATTCGAAAATTAGTATAACACATTGAATTAAATAATGTATACTATTTTATGAAAGTGCATCAAAAAAGTTCTTACTTCCTAAAAAAAGAACAAAATTATGTAAATTATCCATCTTATTTAAAACGCTTTCATTCTATAGAATATAATACTCTAATCTTATTGCTATTCATAGGGTTTTCTATTGACAGAGAGTGATCATTACGCTATCATATTTCGAGAACGGCTACTCTTATTCTGAGTAGGTGGAGGGACAGGCCCTATGAAACCCAGCAACCGACATGAAAGTGGTAAATATAACGCCACTGGAAATGAAAAGGTGCTAACCTGCAAGGTGAAAATAACCTTGGACAATAAGAGGTTGAAGGCATTATGGTTTTTGAAACCTTTTCCCTCGTGAATGTATGTGAAACAGGGAAGGGCTTTTTTTATGCCTTTTTCAGGTTAAGAACATAAACTGTGTAAAATAGATAAGAATAAAGTACCGTATCATACTGAAAGCAGTTAAAGGGAGGATATTAACTTGTCCAAAAAAGTTAGTCGTCGTTTATTTACATCAGAATCCGTTACAGAAGGCCATCCAGATAAGATCTGTGATCAGATCTCAGATGCGATTCTAGATGAAATTTTAGCTAATGATGCAAATGCTCGTGTAGCATGTGAAACATCTGTAACTACAGGTCTTGTACTTGTTGCAGGTGAGATCACAACTTCTACTTACGTAGATATCCCAAAAGTTGTACGTGAGACAATTAAAGAAATCGGTTATGACCGTGCAAAATATGGTTTCGATTCTGAAACGTGTGCAGTATTAACTTCTATCGATGAGCAATCTGCTGATATCGCGATGGGTGTTGACCAAGCTCTTGAAGCAAGAGAAGGTTCTATGACAGATGCTGAAATCGAAGCAATCGGTGCAGGTGACCAAGGTCTAATGTTCGGATTTGCGTGTAACGAAACAGAAGAGCTTATGCCTCTTCCAATCTCATTAGCTCATAAATTATCTCGTCGTCTTACAGAAGTTCGTAAGACTGAAGAGATTCCATACTTACGTCCAGATGGAAAAACTCAAGTAACTGTTGAGTATGATGAGAACGATAAGCCTGTTCGTATCGATACAATCGTCATTTCTACACAGCACCACCCTGAGAACACGCTTGAAGAAATTCAAAAAGACATCAAAGAAAAAGTAATCATGCCGGTTGTTCCTGCTGAGTTGATCGACGAGAACACAAAATACTTCATCAATCCAACGGGTCGTTTCGTAATCGGTGGACCTCAAGGTGACGCAGGTCTGACTGGCCGTAAGATCATCGTTGATACTTACGGTGGATATGCTCGTCATGGTGGCGGTGCATTCTCTGGTAAGGACGCAACTAAAGTTGACCGTTCTGCTGCATACGCTGCTCGTTATGTTGCGAAGAATATCGTAGCATCAGGTCTTGCAGATAAAGTTGAAGTACAACTTGCTTACGCAATCGGTGTAGCTCAACCAGTATCGATCGCTGTAAACACATTTGAAACAGGTAAAGTTTCTGAAGAAGTTCTTGTAGAACTTGTTCGCAACAACTTTGACCTTCGTCCGGCTGGAATCATTAAGATGCTTGATCTTCGCCGTCCGATCTACAAGCAAACTGCTGCATACGGTCACTTTGGACGTACTGATATCAACCTTCCTTGGGAGAATACTGATAAAGCTGCAGAGCTTAAGAAACAAGCGAATATTTAATGATATCTTAAAGCAGACTTCCTTATGGAAGTCTGCTTTTTTGTAGTGATCTGTCAGTTTAGGAAGATCTTTAAAATTAATCAGAAGTTTTACGGGAAAATGTATCTACCTTATTTAAGGATATAATTGTGATTACCTCGTATAAAATTCTTGGTGTCCCTCTGATACACATTTGAACGACTAATGTTTATCAGGGGGATACAAAAACTAAAAAAGAGGGATATCTTAATATTGAGGTATCCTCTTATTTTCTTATCTTATTATCCTGCGCCTGCTACGCAATGATCGTTTTAGTTTTATTCTTCTTCGTATAAATAACTTCCTCATACTGCATCAAAAGATTCCCAAAAATAGATGACCAAGAATTTGTCATCGCGTAATTTCTTGCTTTTATTTTCATAGAACCTAAGAGCATTGGATCTTCCATAATAGAAACGATATTTTGGATGAATGAATCAGGTTCTCTAGCTTTGCAGATTCGACCCGTAACACCGTCTTGAACAATTTCAGCTACTCCCCCTGAATCCGATACGATGGCAGGTAATCCAGATGCAGCCGCTTCTAGAACAACATTGCCAAACGTTTCTGTAGAAGAGGGGAAGACGAAAAGATCGGCAGAAGCATAAACACGTGCAAGCTCTTCTCCGGATAGATAACCTGTACAGGTTACATTTGAATGCTTTTTTTCCCATTGATCAACAACGTTTCGACTAGGGCCATCGCCGACAATTAACCAATGTACACTCTCTTTTAAAGAAGAAGGTAACTTGTTTATCATATCTTGTAATACATCTAGGTCCTTCTCTGGTGCAAGTCTTCCGACAAACAAAAAGATATACTTCTGTATAATGTTATATTTTTCTCTGACAGAGTAATCACGATATTGAGGTGTGAACATATCACAGTCAACTCCTCTTGACCATATTTCAACATTTGTAAAGCTTTTTGAGTACAAAACATTTCTCGTTTCTTCACTCGGAACAAAGATTTTTTCAAACGGTCTATGAAACCATTGTAGATAGCGCCAAAGTAAGGGAAGTAATATATCAAGATGGTAGTGTACAAGATAGCGGTCGAAATGTGTGTGATAAGAAGCGACCATGGGAATCTTTTCTTTCTTCCCATATCTCATTCCAAATAGTCCGATGTTAAAAGGTGTAGCAACGTGAAGGAGGTCTGGCTTAAATTTGTCCAGTTCGCCATTCATTGCTCGCAAATGGGGAATGGCGAGCCTGCACTCGGGGTATAAAAAGAGTGGCAGGCTTTTCATTGCATAATATTGTTCTTATTCTGTTTTGAGGCTCACTTCAAACGAGGGCATGATTACTTTATAGTCAACTTCATTTGTTTCTAAATAACTTGTAAATCTTTTTAATGTACGAGCAACACCATTAACTTGCGGGTGGAACGTATCAGAAAAAAGGGCAAGCTTCATTTCTTCATCTCCTTTTATAAGAAGTAAGGCAAGATAAAGCTATTTACTAGAAATAAAGAAAAGAAGCTGGAGCTGATGCCTAGAATCATCCCTGCAAGTACATCAGATGGATAGTGAAGGCCTAAGTACATACGGGAGATAGCGACCAAAAGGGCTGCAACCAATAAAAAGATACCGATAAAAGGATTCAATAGTATTAAAGGCGTGACGATTGAAAATACAGCAGTTGTATGACCTGACGGAAATGAATGATCTTTTAATGGATTTTCGCCGATGTTTGTATCTGGAAGACTTAAATAAGGTCTCTTTCTCGGATACATCTTTTTAGAGATCGCAACTGGAATGTGGCTGATCAATAATGACAGCATACAAACGATGCCCCATGACTTTAAATGCATAGGGAGAAATAACAGAAGCAGAAGACTGGTTGATATAGTGGCTGTAGCACCACCAAGATGTGTCCACAAGTGAAAGAAATGATCCATTGAATTTCTGTGCAGTCTTCCATTAATAAGCCGGAAAAATGTACACTCTTTTTCATAAAGCCAATCGATTACTTTTGTCATGAAATATCCCCCTTATCTTTTTTTGTTGATACTATAATAATAAAACGCAATTGTAAGGGGAACATGAAGACAGTATGAATTAATTATAAAAATCCAACAAAAAGAACTGATGACTTATCCCATCTAGAAATCACGTAACAAGGACAACTGTGTTAAAATTATACGCAAAACAGCATGAAAGATATTGAGGTGGAAAGAATATGTACTCTGGTATTCATCATGTATCACTACTTGTTACAGATATTGAACGATCTATCCGTTTTTATGAAGAAATTTTAGGATTTGAAAAAAATAAAAAACGCCCGCAATTTGATTTTCCAGGCGTTTGGTATGATATCGGTGACACACAGCTTCATTTAATTGTCCATCCTGAGGGTAAGGCAAAAAGAAATACGACAGAGATTGATAGCAGAGATGGTCATTTTGCTGTAAGAGTTACAGAGATGGACAAGCTATTAAAAACATTAGATGCTCATGACATTCCTTATGTTAATAAACCAACAAATAAAACAGAGTGGCACCAAGTTTTTGTGAGTGACCCTGATGGTAACTTGATTGAGTTTAACGTTTAGGCTGTAATGATTTATAATACTGTCCTTTCTCGTAATATTCACGACGGATTCGATTCATATCCTTAATATCTTCTTCTGTTAATTCTCTGATCACCTTAGCTGGTCGGCCGAAAGCTAGGGTGTTCGGCGGTATCTTTTTTCCCGGTGGAACAAGACTTCCTGCGCCTATAAAAGCTCCTTCTCCGATGTGAGCTCCATCGAGCACGAGTGAACCCATTCCGATCAATGCGTTCTCTTCAACGACACAACTATGTAAGATCACGCTATGCCCTACGGTAACTCCGTCTTTTAAATGAAGAGGGCGGTTCGGGCTTTGATGAAGAACGGAATTATCTTGTACGTTTACATAGTTTCCGATGATAGTCGGGGAAACATCTCCTCTTATGGATGTATTAAACCAGATTGAAGAATATTCACCAATCTGAACATCGCCCGTAATGGTAACATAGTCTGCAATAAAGGCAGTTTCTGAAATCTTAGGTTGTTTATCTCCAAATGGATAGATCATGGTTACACACTCCTAATATCATTATTTATCTTACTACAGTTTAGCAAATCACCAAGTCTTATGAATAGAGAAGGTGGAGAAATGTGGACATGGAAAACAAAAAGAAATGCAATCGGAACAATCGTAGTCGTACATGGAGCAAACGAACATCACGGAAGGTATGATTGGGTTATCAAGCAACTGAACGAAGCAGGCCTGCATTGTGTTTCAGGCGATCTTCCTGGTCAAGGAACGACGACGAGAAGAAGAGGGCATATTGATGCGTTCGACGATTATATTCAAACGATCGAACAATGGTATCTTGAAGCCGAGAAACTAGGTCTTCCAGTATATATTTTAGGTCATAGCATGGGTGGATTAGCTGTGATTAGAACCTTGATGGAAAAAAGGCTTACGGTTAAAGCGGTTATCTTATCCTCTCCTTGTTTAGGTTTAGTGCATTACCCATCAAAAGGTAAAGAAGCGGTTTCTGTTCTATTGAACAAACTCGCTCCGAGTGTAAGGTTAGCGACCAATTTACCTGAAGGCAGTGCTACGAGGAACGAAGAGATACGTATACGTGATAAAGAGGATAAGTTGATCGTTAAGAAAGTATCTGTCAGGTGGTATCGAGAGTTGATTGGTTCGATAAAACATGTTTTCGATCATTATAAAGATTTCCCAAATGTACCATTAATGCTTTTACAAGCGGGGGATGATCGAATCGTTGACAAAATGAAAGTGAAGCAATGGTTTAACGCAGTGCAACTCGACGAAAAATGGTATAAAGAATTTCCATCACTATATCATGAAGTTTTAAACGAGCCTGAAAGAGATCTTGTATTTAATTATGTGAAAAAATTTCTTTTTCTGCATAGTGAAGTACATTAGGGAAAAGGTAAGGAAGAAATAAACAAAAGGAGCCATCTTATGAACAAAGTTCCAGTTCACCCTTGGGGATTGATGTATTCCGTTTATACACATATTTTTCCGGCCGTCAGTCATCTGCTAAAAACTTGGCATGATAGAGCCGAGAAGATTCCAAATCCTGAATTGAGAAAACAGGCAGTAAGCAGCATTTCTGATAAGATGTTTCACTGTGAAGGGGGAGCTATCCTTACACTGCTAGCTGGGAAACATCGCAAAAAAGCCATCGAGTTTGTAGTGGCGTACCAAACGATCAGCGACTATTTAGATAATCTTTGTGACAGAAGCACTTCACTGAATGAGAAAGATTTTAGAGCTCTTCATGAGAGCATGTTTCATGCCTTATCTCCGGGCGCGGTTCCAACTAATTATTATCGTTATCGGGAAGAACAGGACGACGGTGGCTATTTAAATCAACTAGTTTATACGTGTCAAAACGTTTTATCAGAGATGAAAGCTTATCCCAATATCGCAAGTGAACTAATCGGACTTGCTTCGATCTATTGTGACTTGCAAGTACATAAACATGTAATCGTACAAGAGAGAGAGCCCCGCTTAATCAGTTGGTTCGGAGAGTATCAATCTGTTCTACCGGATATTACTTGGTACGAATTTTCAGCTTGTGCAGGATCAACGCTCGGTATTTTTTGTTTAGTCAGCTATGCGTTTCAAGGAAATTTCACAAAAGAATCTGCTGCAATGATAAAAAAGGGATACTTTCCATGGCTGCAGGGTCTTCATATTCTTTTAGATTATTTTATTGATCAAAATGAAGACAAATTGGAAGGTGATCTAAACTTTTGTACCTATTATAAGAATGATCAGCACATGCTTGAACGAATGGTTTATTTTGCGGAAAAAGCAGAGAAAAGCTGTGCGAACTTGCCTAACTCAAGGTTTCATCGCCTGATCCAAAAAGGTCTCTTAGGGATCTATCTCGCTGATCGAAAAGTGTCTGAGAGTCCTGGAATTAAAAAGATGGCAGCTAAGCTTGTTAAAGTTGGAGGAGCAACAAGTTACTTCTTCTATATAAATCGAAAATTATATCAAAGGTTAAAACCTTCTATCTCATAAAAGAAATGCTGAGTCCATGTGGTTCGCATTTAGCGAGGGTATGTGATGATAATAACTATCGCGTAATTTGTCGAGGATGTAAACTCGTGGATAAAAGACAAAAACTTTTGGATTGAGAGTCAAAACTCGTGGATAAACAGCCGGAATATTTGGATTGGGTGCTCAAATTTCTGGATTGATGATGCATAATACCCCGCTGTATATATTTGACGACCCGTTTCTGTGTCCTGAAAAAAGGCTGAATCAACTTTTAGAAAGTTGAACTCAGCCTCTTTTTTCAATTGCGACGACAAATGGCGGGTCGTTCTTTTGATTAATAAATTCGTATTGTAATACATGAGCTTGTTTTTGATCCAGCTGTTTTACATAATTCATAACTATTTCTTTTTCTCTTTTGCCCTCTTCATGTCCATGGTAGATCACGAGTATAATTACGCCTTCAGGTTTTAACAGTTGTAGGAGCTGTTCAATAGCACCGATGGTAGATGATCCTGTTGTTGTAATAGATTTGTCACTTCCAGGCAAGTAACCAAGGTTGAAAATAGCAGCAGTTACTTTTGTGTGAAGATCACTAGGTAACTGAGTGGTTAACTCATCATGAGAGGCATGAAAAAAAGTAACGTTATGATCTGCATGATGATCAAAAAGCCGTTGTTTTGAGTTCTTGATCGCTTGCTCTTGAATATCAAAAGCAAACACATGCCCGCTCTCGCCAACGAGTTTTGATAAAAATAAAGTGTCGTTTCCGTTTCCGCAAGTTGCATCTATGACCAAGTCCCCTGATTTACAGAACGATTGAAGAAGCGTTCTCGCAAACGGCAATACTCCTTCTAATTTCATAGGGTGTTCACCTCAGTAGTATTATAAAATTTCCCTTGAAAACTATTTCTATTTTTAAGCTCACTTTCGATTGCGTTTAATACTTTCCATTTATTTAAACTCCACATCGGTCCGACCAATAGATCAGATGGCCCGTCTCCAGTCAGGCGATGAATCATCATATGTGGAGGGAGAATCTCCAGCTGGTCACAAACTAATTTCACATAAGTTTCAAAATCAAGAAATTCTAACATGCCTTGTTCATATTGTTTGACCATAGGTGTCTTTTTTAGAAGATGAAGCAAATGAATCTTAATTCCTTGAACATCAAGTTTCGCAACTTCTCTTGCCGTTTCCATCATCATCTCAGGAGTTTCTAAAGGCAATCCATTGATGATGTGTGAACACACTCTAATGTTATATTTTCGAAGTTTTTCAACGCCTTCTACATATGTTGCGTAATCATGAGCTCTGTTTATGAGCAGAGCTGTTCGTTCATGTACAGTCTGAAGTCCTAACTCTACCCAAAGGTAAGTTCTTTTATTTAAGTCAGCAAGATATTCGATCACATCATCCGGTAAACAATCAGGTCTCGTAGCAATCGAAAGTCCAACAACGCCATCTTGTTCGAGGACGGTTTCATAGAGCTCTTTAAGTTGTTCAACAGGAGCATAAGTGTTCGTAAAAGCTTGAAAATAGCCGATATACTTCCCTTTTTTCCACTTTGCATGCATTCGTTCTTTAACGGTGTGAAACTGTGTAATGATATCATCACGGCGGTTTCCTGCAAAATCTCCTGAGCCACTTTGAGAGCAGAAGGTACACCCTCCAAATGCGGCATTGCCATCACGATTCGGACAATCGAATCCTCCATCTAATGGTACTTTAATAATTTTATCTCCAAAATGGGATTTCAAATGCTGATTCCATGTGTAATATCTTTTATCTCCAAAATAATCTGGCTTTTCCATAAGGTGTGCCATCTTTCTCACTCCTTTATACGGTGATGAGCACCATATGACATTGTAGCATGTTCGCACTGTTAGCGGCAAAGTGAGTTGTCAGTACTTTCAAATTGTAAAGTGCAGGAAAAAGGAATAAAATACAGAGTGGTTTAAGACATCTTAGTTAGCAAGCGGGGGATATTTATGCCAGCGAAAGTATGGCTGCTCATCATTGGAATGGCACTTAATGTGACCGGCTCAAGTTTCTTGTGGCCGATCAATACGATTTTTATACATGAACACCTAGGTAAGTCACTTACCGTAGCAGGAATTGTTCTATTACTTAACTCAGGTGCCGGAATAATCGGTAACTTAACGGGAGGATTGCTTTTTGATAAATTAGGAGGCTACAAGACCATTATGCTCGGTGTCTCCATTTCATTTACGACTTCCTTCTTATTAATCTGGTTTCATGATTTTTGGATGTACAGTATCCTTCTTGTTTTTATGGGATTTGGAATGGGAATCGTCTTTCCATCTATGTATGCATTAGCAGGTACGATGTGGAAAGAGGGTGGGAGAAAAGCATTTAACCGAATCTATATTGCACAGAACGTAGGAGTGGCGCTTGGGGCTGCTCTTGGTGGATTTGCAGCTTCCTATTCTTTTACACTCTCATTCATTAGTTGTTCAGCTCTATCTTTTGTATTTTTTATTATCGTGCTGTTCGGTTTTAAAGACATTGATGCAACAGAAGAAGCTTCTGTGCAGACTGTTTTTTCTCAACGAAAAAGAATTCATAACAAAGAAGCGTTTATGGCACTATTGATTTTATGTGGAGGGTATCTGCTAGCTTGGATTGGTTACGTGCAATGGCAGTCTACGATCGCTGCTTATACACAATCACTAGGAGTAACTCTTAAGATGTACAGTTTGCTTTGGACCGTTAACGGTGTGTTTATCGTTCTTGGTCAGCCGCTAGTCAATCTTTTCTTAAAAAGATGGCTGCACTCCACAACATCGCAAATTTTGGTTGGATATTGTATATTTGTTATTTCATTCGTGATGGTAGGGAATGCTAAAGACTTTAGTGGCTTTATGATGGCCATGATCGTTCTTACTATAGGAGAAATGCTCGTATGGCCTGGCGTCCCTTCCATCGCAGCAGAGCTTGCTCCTGAAGGCAGAGCCGGATTCTATCAAGGAATCGTAAACTCAACAGCCACAGGCGGAAGGATGCTCGGACCGTTGTTTGGAGGAATGATTGCAGATATTTTCAACATATCCGTATTGTTTCAAACGATCATCGGCCTGATGGTGCTTGCTTTCATTTTGACGATTCTATATAGCAGGAGTCGACATGCCATTCAGCAAACTGAAATTCCTCAACAAGCTTCTTGAGATTTATAGATAATGAACAACCAAGAGACCGTGATAGGATAATCACGGTCTCTTGGTTTATATTTTAATGAATTAAGCGGCTCTTGTTTCTTCTTTTGGAAGCAGTTTAGCTGACATTAATCTTCTTCTGATCGTAACACCAAGAACTGAAGCTAAAATGGCTTTAATTACTCCTACAAGTAAAAAAGGAATAACACCACCACTCATTGCTTGTTCCCAGCTAAGGCTTGCAATGAACTTTAGTTGAACGGCACCAAAAACAAGTGTAATCACCATACCCGCAATGTTAGCCACAACAGCTGGCAGAAGAGTAAAACTTGTCTTTTCTAAAATGAGTCCAGTGATATAAGCAGCGATGATAAAGCCGACGATATAGCCTCCTGTTGGACCAATCAGCACCATGAACCCACCTTTAGCTTCAGAGAAAACAGGAAGACCGATCGCTCCCATAGCGACATAGATCATTACGGCAAGCGTACCGTATTTACGACCTAAAATAGTTGCGCAAAGCCCGATCGCTAAAGTCTGCCCCGTAATTGGAACTACTGGCAGTGGAATGGTCAGTTGCGCAAGTATCGCTGTTATTCCTGCCATGAGAGCCGCGTAAAGAGACATCTTTAGTTTTTGATTACTTTCATACATGTTTGTTGCACCCCTTTTTTATGTTAACGTAAAAATAATATCAGTTAACATTACATTAAACAGCTCTATAATGTTTGTCAAGATACCGCTTACAGCGACAAAGGATTTGTTTATAAGTGGTAAAAATAGGTTATTATACTTCTAAACAACCTTGACAATTTAGGGAGTTATTCATAAAATACAAATTAGCATCTAAATTTCTAATAACGATGATAGGGAATAGTAAATAAAGAATGGAAATGATAGAGAGTTGACGGCTGGTGCAAGTCAACCCGGACTTTTTTGAACTCGCCCTTTAGTTGCAAGTGTGAATGAAGTAATGCTTGCCGTTCGCCGCGTTAAGGTTTGTTTCCGAGTGAATGCGATTTTTTGCATTAATCAGGGTGGTACCGCGGCAGGTTTAAATTGTTAACTAACCTTTCGTCCCTAATGTTTATTAGGGGCGGAAGGTTTTTTGTTTTTAAAGTACAGTTTTCTAAGGAGGATCGGTTATGTATTATAACCACAAAACAATCGAGAAAAAGTGGCAGCAGTTCTGGGATGAGAACAAAACGTTCCAAACAAAAGAAGAATATGATAAAAAGAAATTTTACGCGCTAGATATGTTTCCATACCCATCTGGAGCTGGCTTACACGTTGGTCATCCAGAAGGTTACACGGCAACAGATATTCTATCTAGAATGAAACGTATGCAAGGTTACAATGTCCTTCATCCGATGGGATGGGATGCTTTCGGACTTCCTGCAGAACAATATGCGCTTGATACAGGAAACGATCCAGCAGAATTTACGGAAACGAACATTAACACGTTCCGCAGACAGATTAAAGAGCTTGGTTTCTCTTATGATTGGGATCGTGAAGTAAATACAACAGATCCTTCTTATTACAAATGGACTCAATGGATCTTTATCCAACTATATAATAAAGGTCTTGCGTATGTAGATGAAGTACCTGTGAACTGGTGTGAAGCGCTTGGAACGGTACTTGCGAACGAAGAAGTCATCGATGGGAAAAGTGAACGCGGAGGTCATCCTGTCGTTCGTAAACCTATGAGACAATGGATGCTTAAGATTACAGCTTACGCTGACAGACTATTAGAAGATCTAGATGAACTAGACTGGCCTGAGAGCTTGAAAGACATGCAGCGAAACTGGATCGGCCGCTCAGAGGGAGCTGAAGTCCACTTTGATGTAGATGGACATTCTTCGAAGATCACAGTGTTCACAACTCGTCCGGATACACTTTTCGGTGCGACATATTTAGTGCTTGCGCCTGAAAATAAACTAGTGAACGATATTGTAACAGAGGATCAAAAAGAGGCTGTAACCGCTTATCAAAGACAAGTAGAAACAAAGTCTGATCTTGAACGTACAGAACTTGCAAAAGAAAAGTCTGGTGTGTTTACTGGAGCATATGCGATTCATCCTGTAACAGGTGCGAAACTTCCGATCTGGATTGCAGACTATGTACTAGCAAGCTATGGAACGGGTGCGATCATGGCAGTTCCTGCGCATGATGAACGTGATCATGAGTTCGCAGTTAAGTTTGAACTTCCGATCGCTGAAGTGGTTGCCGGCGGAAATGTGGCAGAAGAAGCGTACACAGGAGATGGTGAACACGTAAATTCAGATTTCTTGAATGGCATGCAGAAAGAAGAAGCGATTGCGACAATGAATGAATGGCTTTCTGAGAACGGAAAAGGCGAGAAGAAGATCACGTACCGTCTTCGTGACTGGTTGTTCTCACGTCAGCGTTATTGGGGCGAACCGATTCCAATCATACACTGGGAAGATGGTACGATGTCGACGGTGTCAGAAGATCAGCTTCCTCTTCTTCTACCTGTTGTTAAAGAAATCAAGCCTTCTGGTACAGGTGAATCTCCACTCGCTAACGTTGAAGAGTGGGTAAACGTTGTAGATCCTGAAACAGGAAAGAAAGGACGTCGTGAAACGAATACGATGCCGCAATGGGCAGGAAGCTGCTGGTACTACCTTCGATATATCGATCCGAAAAACGAGGAGCAATTAGCATCTCCTGAAAAGCTAAAGCACTGGCTTCCAGTTGACATTTATATCGGTGGAGCAGAGCACGCGGTGTTGCATCTTCTTTATGCTCGTTTCTGGCATAAGGTTATGTATGATCTTGGTATCGTTCCGACAAAAGAGCCTTTCCAAAAACTTTTCAACCAAGGAATGATTCTTGGAGAAAATAATGAGAAGATGAGTAAATCTAAAGGAAACGTAGTTAACCCTGACGAGATCGTAACGAGCCATGGTGCAGATACACTGCGTTTGTATGAGATGTTCATGGGACCACTTGACGCTTCCATCGCATGGAGCACAACTGGTTTAGACGGAGCTCGCAGATTCCTAGATCGTGTATGGAGATTGCTTCTTGCTGAAGATGGAGAGAAGATAAATCCTTCTATCCAAGATACACAAGGAACAGAGGCCTTCAACCGTCTTTACCATATGACGGTAAAGAAAGTAACGGAAGATTATGAAGGGCTTCGCTTTAATACAGCCATTTCACAATTGATGGTCTTTGTAAATGAAGCAAATAAACAAGAAGTACTTCCAAAAGATTTCATGCAAGGATTTGTTAAGATGCTATCCCCAATCGCTCCGCATATTTGTGAAGAGCTATGGGAAATGCTAGGTGGAGAAGGCAGCATCGCATATGCATCTTGGCCAGTTTGGGACGAAGCTCAACTTGTAGAAAATGAAGTTGAAATTGTCGTCCAAGTTAACGGTAAACTTAAAGCGAAGATGACAATTGCAGCAAACATCAGCGGATCTGATATGGAAGAAGCTGCGCTAAAAGATGAATCTGTTCAACAAAGCATTGAAGGAAAAACGATTCGCAAAGTGATTACAGTTCCAGGTAAGCTTGTGAATATCGTTGCGAATTAAAGGAGGCCTATGCTCATGGAAGAATTAAAAGAAATTTCACCGTCAGAAGTAAAACAATTGCTTCAAGAGGGGAAAAAGATTTCTCTGATTGATGTTCGCGAAGATGAGGAAGTAGCTGAAGGGAAGATTCCAGAGGCAGCGCATATCAAAATGGGTGAGATCCCTATGCGTTTAGATGAAATTAATAAAGACGAAGAACACATCATCGTCTGCCGTTCCGGACGACGCAGTGAGAATGTAGCATATTTCCTGCAAGATCATGGATATAAGGTGAAGAATATGACTGGCGGTATGCTGGAATATAGTAAGGACTAATGAAAAAACTCTCTGCTCAATGACTTGAGCGGAGAGTTTTTTTAATCTATAGGTTTACTTTATTAAAGAATGTTTAAATTTCCAAGATATAGCCGATAGAAAGGGTATACTTATTAGCCTTGGAGGCTTACAAATGCCATTAAAACACGCAAAAACAAAAAAATGGACCTATATCCTAGCTGTTTTGTTTACCTTACATACTGTAAGCACAATTGGTTTAATGTACAATCAGAGCTTTTTAATGTATGGAATAGACTTTGGAATTGTTGTTCTTTTTGCAATTCTAATATATAAAATGCTAATCGTAAAAGATAGTTATGCGATAAATTTAGAGCAGGAGATTTTAAATCATAAAGAAACGTTCGCTGAATTAGAAGCAAACCGGGTAAAGCTTCAAAACATATTTGATAGTATCGACGTTGCGATCTGGTCGCACAATCTAAAAACGAATAAACTCTTAATTACATCGGGTATTGAAAAATTATATGGTTATCCATTGCAAGCTTTTTACGATGATTCAGAATTATGGAAGAAGGTCATTCACCCAGACGATGATGAGATCATCAATAACCGAGGCATTGCGATACAAAACGGATTGATCACTACAAGTGAATATCGGATTATGAAGCCAAACGGTGAAATACGATGGATTCAAGATCGAGGAATACCTTTTTTAGATGCCAACAACGAATTAGTTGATTTTAACTCCATCCTTATTGATATTACGGAAAGAAAAAGAGCTGAGATAACGATTGAGCATATGGCTTATTATGATGAATTAACGGGCCTGCCAAATCGTAATGGCTTTATGCAGGCGATTGAAAAACAAATAGTAGAATCAAAGCTTCAAAATCGAAATCTAGCCTTAATGTATGTAGACCTAGATCGGTTTAACGTTCTAAATGATACGCTTGGACACAGTTTTGGTGATCTGTTGCTTCAGAAAGTAGCGGAACTTTTAAAGGTTACGGTTGGTTATTACGGAACGGTGTATAGAAGGAGCGGGGATGAATTTCTGATTTTGCTAAACTTTAAAGAGATCAGTGAGATCAAACAAAAAGCAAAGCAAATTATTCAGGCTTTTACAAAACCGTTCAAATTGAGTGGACAAGAAGTATTTACAACACCAAGCATTGGTATAAGTATCTATCCTGAGAATGGTTCGGATAGCGAGACTCTCTTGAAACGGGCTGACTCCGCTCTTTATCAAGCAAAAGAGAAAGGGCGAAACACTTATCAATTTTTTGCAGAACAACGTGATGGCAAGATGGAAAGAAGGTTAAATCTCGAACATGGTCTAAGAAAAGCATTAACGAACAAAGAGTTCTTTCTTGTTTATCAGCCTTTAGTTCATATCGGTCATAATAAAATTCTAGGTGTTGAAGCGTTATTGCGCTGGAATAAAGAAGATGAGGGAATGATCTCCCCGGCTGAGTTTATTCCGATCGCTGAAGAAACGGGAATGATTCTTCCAATCGGTGAATGGGTGTTGAGAGAAGCTTGTATGCAAGGATTAAGCTGGCTTAAAAATGGCTTCAATGATCTCTTGATCTCGGTTAATATTTCAGTTAGACAACTATTAGAAGAATCTTTTATTGAAAGAGTAGAAAGTATTCTTTCAGAGACTGAATTTCCACCTGCTTCATTAGAGTTGGAGATTACAGAGAGCACGACGATGCAAAACATGGAAGAAGCTCTTCCGATTTTGAATGCTTTAAGAACGAAAGGAATTCGCATATCAGTGGATGACTTTGGTACGGGGTACTCTTCTTTAACGTATTTGAGACATCTGCCTGTTGATACACTAAAGATTGATAAGATGTTCATCGATGACATTTTAACAGATCAAAAAGCAGGGGCCATTGTAAAAACGATTATTGATATGGGACACAATCTTGATTTTCACGTCATTGCAGAAGGTATCGAAAGCCGTGAACAGATTGATTTCTTAGTAGAACAAGGGTGTATATACGGTCAAGGTTATCATCTGCACAAACCACTTCACGCTGATGAACTTGAAAAACAGTTGCATAAGAATGTTGTGATGAATTGAGAAAAGCTTAAAACGCCGCGAATGAACGGTGTTTTGAGCTTTTTTAATTGAGTTTCAGATCAATAGATTGATTGTCATGCGGTGTACGTCTGCAAGCTTATTTGCCCACAGACCATACATCTATTACACAACAAAATGTTTTATAACCTTCGTTTCGTGAAACACTACTTAAGTAGACAAATTGAAGGAGTGGATATGTAGTGAATGTATTAGTAATTGGAGCAAACGGTAATATTGGTAAAATGACATGCAATATACTAGCTGATCAAGAACACTCTATAAAAGCGATGGTACGAAAGGAAGAACAGCAGAATCATTTTCTGCATGAGAACATTCATGCCGTTATAGGTGATTTGGAACAGGATTTCGAACATGTATTTGAAGGGATTGAAGCTGTTATCTTCACAGCTGGTTCTGGTGGCCATACAGGACCAGAGAAAACAGATGCTGTAGATTATGAAGGAGCGGTAAAGTCCATACAATTAGCACAAAAACATAAGGTGAAACAATTCATTCTTGTAAGTTCAGTGGGTGCTGACACTCCTGAAAAGGGACCAGAAGGACTTCAACATTATTTAGAAGCAAAAGGAAAAGCCGATCAAGAATTGATAAACAGCTCTTTAAATTATACGATTCTTCGTCCAGGTGCGCTGACCGACGAAGATGGAATGGGCATGATCCAAGCGAAAGAAAAATTGAACGAGCGCGGATCTATTCCCCGAGCAGATGTGGCAAGAACACTTGCAGCATGTCTAGGAAATGAAAACGTAAGCCATAAAGTTTTTGAACTGATTGAAGGAGAAGTACCTATTCAAACGGCTCTTGAAAATCTGTAAGACAAAACTAGTCAAAACTTAACAAAGGATAAGCATCCCCAAAGGCCGAAGAACTAACAGAACTTCCGCTGAAAGGGGATGCTTTTTATGATACAAGTAAAAATCTTCGATGAAGATCATGAAGAGGATTTAGAAATAGCTATAAATGAGTTTCTGAGTATACTTCCTCCTGAGAATGTTGTGGATATTAAGTATCAGATTGCTGTATGTGATAATGTGCACTCAGAGGACGATACGATGTTTTCTTTTTCAGCGATGATTATGTATAAAAAAAGTGTATCATCTAAATAAAGAAGAGTGGCAACCATTAAGCGGGTTGCCACTCTTCTTATAGCTTTAACTCAATGCATGGTATGCTGCATTCGTTCCTGCAATATTTCCTGTTACAAAGGCAACGGTAATATTATAACCACCAGTGTATCCGTGAAGATCTAAGATTTCGCCACAGAAAAATAGGCCTTCTTGTTTCTTGGATGCCATAGTTTGAGGTGCGATCTCTTTAACTGAAACGCCGCCTCCAGTAACAAAAGCTTTTTCAATCGATAATGTACCGTTGACAGAAAAAGAGAAACCTTTCATTTGTGCAACAAGCTGACGAAGTGCTTGTTTGGATACTTGATCAGCAATCGACTCACCATCAATCTCTGCGCGTTCAATTAGAAAATGAAGGAACTTTTCTGGAAGCAGTCCTTTGAGTACATTTTTAAATGCTTTCTTAGGGTCAGCATCTATTTTTTTCTGTAGGGAAGTAAGTAAAGTATCTTCATTTTCATCTGGAAAAGAATCAATTCTCATCTCGATCGATGATACATCGAACTTCTTCAACGCTTTGACTACATATTGGCTGCATCTTAAAGCGGCTGGTCCGGATACTCCAAAATGAGTAAAAATCATGTCCATCTGATGGGCTTTGATCAACTTGCCTTTTGGATTCCATACAGAGAGTGCAACGTTTCTTAACGATATACCCTGCAACGTTTTATTTTTGATGAATGGTTCATTTGAAGTGATGGGAACCTCAGTTGGATAGAGTTCTGTGATCGTGTGCCCCGCCTTTTTTGCCCATGCATAACCATCACCTGTGGAGCCTGTATGTGGAACAGATTTACCTCCTACAGCGATTACGATTGATTTTGTTTGAATTACTTCTCCGTTATTCAGGATAATCTCATGAATATCTTCACCATATTGTATCGTTTTTACAGGAGTGTTCGTTCGGATCGTAACACCAAGCTGCTTTATTTTTTGAAGAAGAGCAGTCACAACATCAGTCGCTTTATTAGTAACAGGAAACATGCGTCCATGGTCTTCTTCTTTTAATTGAATGCCCAGCCCTTCGAAGAATTGAATGATATCTTCGTTGTTAAAAACAGAAAAGGCGCTGTATAAAAAACGTCCGTTGCCTGGAATATGTTTGATAATTTCTTCAACAGGCAGACGGTTTGTGACGTTACATCGCCCGCCACCTGAAATAGCAAGTTTACGACCTAGTTTTTCTCCTTTATCGATTAATAGTACACGTGCACCATTCGTAGCAGCACCTACACTCGCCATGAGGCCAGAAGGTCCACCGCCGATTACTATACAATCATAAATCATACAATCCCAACTTTCTTATACGTTCAATAAAAATCATTTCATACAATAGCATAGCTTAAACAAAAAGACTATAAGTTTCATAATCCTTACTTTTTTTGCAAAAAGTTAAAGTAGGTTACATCCGCTTTTAATGTGATACAATATCAATAATGTTTTTTAGGATTATTAGTAGGAGCTGAAAATAGTTGTCTCGATTACTTCGTGGAACATTGATCTTATCCGCTGCGACGTTTTTCTCAAAATTTATCGGATTGATCTTTGTCATTCCATTTACAAATCTAGTAGAAGAACAAGGTATGGCTCTATACGGCTATGCTTACATTCCATATACCATATTACTTAGTATTTCCACAATGGGAGTTCCGCTTGCTGTTTCTAAATTTGTTTCTAAATATAATGCATTAGGAGATTATGCAGCAGGCAGGAAATTGCTGAAATCTGGTCTTCTCGTCATGACGCTGACAGGAACTCTAGCTTTTGTCATACTGTATATGTTAGCACCTATACTTGCTCATCAAATTATCGATGAAAAAGGCGGACAAGGAAACAGCATCGAAGACATTACATTAGTTATTCGAATGGTAAGTACGGCTCTAATCGTAGTACCTTCCATGAGTTTGATTCGTGGATATTTCCAAGGATTTCAATCTATGGGACCAACAGCGGTGTCACAAGTCATTGAACAGTTCGTTCGAATAGTGTTTATTCTTGTTGGAAGTTTCGTTGTAATTAATCTAATGAACGGTGAGATTACGACTGCGGTCGCGCTTTCTACATTTGCAGCTACGCTAGGAGCAATTGCAGGCTTGGCCGTTCTTATCTGGTATTGGATCAAAAGAAAACCGCATCTGGACAAGATGTATGCAGAAAGTAAACCTGTTGCAGATATTTCGTTAAAAGATATTTATAAGGAAACGATCAAGTATGCGATTCCTTTTGTAGCTGTCGGTCTAGCTATTCCGCTCTATCAGATGGTTGATCAGTTTACGATCGTAAATACGCTGAAAGATCTTGATTACACTTTAGATGAAGCAGAATCTGTATTCGCCATCATCACTCAGATCGCGCATAAGCTTGTTATGATTCCAGTATCATTAGCAACTGCTCTTGCACTAACCTTAATACCTGTTATAACGAAGTCTTTTACTCAAAACGACGATGAAATTCTTCATAAGCAGATTACGCAAACGTTTCAAATGGTGCTGTTCTTAACTGCACCAGCAGCGATTGGGCTAACAGTTCTGGCATACCCTGCATATGGTGCTCTCTTTGGTTTATCATCAATGGAGACCGGTGGTTATTACCTTCAATGGTACGCACCGACAGCGTTATGGTTTGCGATGTTTACCGTTACAGCAGCCATTCTGCAAGGACTTAATCAGCAACGGTATGCGTTTATCAGTTTATCAGCTGGCTTCTTAGCAAAACTAATTTTGAACAAGCCTTTGTTATTGTTATTCGGTGGGACTGGCTCTGTCATTGCGACAGACATCGGATATACCCTTTCGATCTTGTTTAATCTGTATATCATAAAAAAATACAGCGGCTTCTCCTTTAAATGGGTATATCGAAGAACCGTTCTGATTACGTTGTTTTGTGCAGCGATGGCTGTTACCGTTATGATCGTATCAGCACTTTTAGGTGAGACAGAAACAAGACTCGATACAATCATTAAATTAACGGTAGGAATTCTCACTGGGGGAGCGGTGTATGTATTCTTAAGTCATCGATCAGGATTATTAAATATCATACTAGGTGATCGCATTCCTTTTTTGAAACGCAGAAAATAAGTAGTAAAAGAAAAAAGAAGGCTGAATAAATAGCCTTCTTTTTCTGCGGTATTTATTTTTCACCTTGATTCTGTTCATCATACCACTTAAGTTGATTACCAATGCTGTAACCTTCGAGAGGAACTTCAAATTGAAATCCAGCTCTTTCAAGCGCGGGCTGTAAGAATTCTCTGTATACCCAGCCTCCATGAATATAAATCTTACATTGAGAAGGCTTGATGTTTTGTTCTAGGTCTTGTATCACGTGGTGAGCCCATTCCCGTTTTTCAGATGTCGAAAAATTTTTGATAGAAACATTATACGGTTCAATGTATTGGTCTTTCGTTATTAGTCCTTCTTTTGCACTAAAAAAGTAAAAATCATCATAATGGTTTTGTGCGTATTGAACAGACTTAACGAATAAGGGACTTATGTATAAATCTATAGCTGCAGAAGGGGTAGAAGCTTTTTTTCGAGCAGTTGCTAGAAGACCTATTTTCCTTTTCATTCCAATTCCTCCTATAGTACTAAATTACCCCGTTTCTTCAAAAATCAATCAATTTTTTACAATAATATAGGAAAAAAAGATCATTCATTCAGGAGGTTTCATATGAGAATTGACAAATGGTTATCAAACACAGGCTATGGAAGTAGAAAAGAAGTGAAGCAATTATTAAAATCAGGTGCTGTTACGTTGAACGGTGAGGTTATTAAAGATGCTAAGACACAAGCAGATCCTGATCAGGACAACGTTATGGTTCATGGAGAAGAAGCCGTTTATAAAGAGTTTATCTATCTGATGATGAACAAGCCTCAAGGAGTAATTTCAGCGACTGAAGACTCTAGGCATGAGACGGTGATTGATCTGCTTTATATGGAAGATCAAAACTTCGAACCATTTCCTGTTGGGAGATTAGACATTGATACAGAAGGTTTGTTGATTTTAACGAATGATGGCCAACTGTCACATTCTTTGTTATCACCTAAAAAACATGTCCCTAAGACGTATTACGCAAAAATAAATGGATCGATTCCAGAGAATGCGTTTGAAGAATTTAAAGAAGGTGTCGTCTTAGATGATGGGTATAAAACAAAGCCTGCTTTCTTAAATATCCTAACAAATGATGATAAAGAATCAGAGATTGAGCTAACCATCACCGAAGGAAAATTTCATCAAGTGAAAAGGATGTTTGAAGCCATAGGGAGAAAGGTGGTTTTCTTAAAAAGAATTCAGATGGGTCAACTCAAGCTTGATGAATCGCTTGAGTTAGGAATGTATCGAGAGCTTGCTGAAGAAGAACTATCTTTGCTTTCTTTAAAAGAGGATGTTTTTGAATAATTTATAAGGGGTATCTTCCAATAAAAAGGAGTTGTATACCAATGAAATTATCTGCGGAAAAGTTAATGGGTGCAAATGCTCAAAATCATACGATTTCGACTGAAGAAACAAAGCATAAGATCGACGACATTCTATTTAATATGTACGATCACCGTTTATGTTATTTTACGTATACCGTTGACAACGGAATCAATCAGCGTGAAGAGATTCCCTCAGATAAGCATATGGAAACCGTTGTTGCTGCCACTTCAGGCATCGGTACACAACACACTCCGTTTACAGGAAGCTCAAACCTTGCTGCCAATCAGAACTATGGAAAAGAGACCTTTTTTATCCCTTGGCATCAAGTAAAGGAATTTGATGAAGAAAAACTCGTGTTTTCCGGAAATGAATTACAAAGAGATGAACCCAAAGAATGTTATTCTTATATGGCTATAAAAGATTGGACTGTCATCGATCAAGATGGTGAAAAGATCGGAAAGATAAAAGATCTAATTATTGATACAGATCGGCAGCAAGTTATTGGTTTCTCTCTTGCGGAAGGATTTTGGAAAAATTTATTCGGTCAGGATGATAAGTATATGCCTGTTTCAGGAGCGCCGAATTGGGAAAGCCGTGAATGGAACATTGAAAGAACTCCTGAACTTCTCTTAAGAGACAACAAGGATGAACTTTAAAATGAATTGTAACAACAAAAAAAGTCCCCGCTAAGTAATTAGCGGGGATTATTTAATGCAATATGCTTATCCGAAAATCTATTATATCTGTTTAAGATACTTTTACTTTTTTACCTGTTGTTTCCCACATACCTCGGGCAGGACTTGTTACTAAATTGTTATAAGAGAGTACGTTAAGATCTCTCTGGATGGTACGCTGCGTAGTTCCAAATTCTTCAACTAGTTCTCGTGTTGTTACAGTACCTTTCTTGCGAATAAACAAATACAGGGCTTTCACACGATTCAACATTCTGTCAGTTGAAGGACTCAAAAAACCACTCCTTGTTATTTAGATAGTTGTTAACACACTATATGATACCAGTCTAAAGTTAATGAAATATGAACGTCGTATTACATTATTTTTAATTCTTAAGACCCATCCTTTTTATAAAAAAAAGCGAAGAATCCGTATCGGTTCTCCGCTGCGTCAGCCATTAGATGTAGTGATAACGTTCAAAAAGATGTCTGTGCGGCTAGGCAGCAAAACCTCATAACGAACATATGATCCTGAATATGAAGATATAGAGGAAAACTGTCAGTTAACCAACACTACACCTCCTATTTGGCACCATTATACACTATAATATATATTTGTCAATATATCTTAATTCCTGAGAAAGCGAAACCATCTAACCATTTTAATGGGAATAAGGTACAATAAAAAGGTTATTAAAAATATTATGTTAGGAGCGATGAGGTGTATATTTTACAAAAACTGATGAATAGACTTATCGTTATAAATAAGTTTGGGATCTTTTCATTTACCTTTTTTATCGTTATTTTTTCGTCAGTCGTTATGCATCTTTTAGAGCCAAAAACATTTCCAAACTGGTTTGACGCCCTATGGTATGTAATGACTACCGTTACCACGGTCGGTTATGGCGATTACTTTCCGGTAACCACAGCAGGAAGAATTTATGCGATCTTTATTTTTTTGATCGGTATCGGTATTGCTGGTCTGGCTATTGGGAAACTGGTAGAGGCATTGGGAGCTCACCGTAAACGAAAGGAGGAAGGGAGATTGACTTTTAAAGGAAGAAATCATTTCGTAATTATAGGTTGGTCTGAGAAAGCAAAATATGCTGTTAGTGAAATCACAGAAACACATCCAAACTTAGAAGTCGTTCTTATTGATAATCTGTCTGTTACCCCCATCACCCATCAGAATGTTCATTACATTCAAGGAGATCCATCAATAGAAGAAACGCTTGTACAAGCAAATTTAAAGGAAGCAAAATCTGTCCTAGTATTTTCAGATGATTCGATTCATGATTCAGCTCTTGCTGACGGAAAGACTTTGTTGATCGTAACGTCAGTTGAACGGTTAACTCCTCACATACATAGTACGGTTGAAATCAAAAAAGAGGAACATATTAAAAACTTTAGGCATGCTAAAGTAGATGAGTTTGTATTAAGTCATGAAACAGTTTCACGTATGGCTGTGAGATCCGCCTTTTCTAAAGGGATAACAGAAATATACACACAGCTTCTTTCTCATAAAGAAGGAGAAAATTTATTTGAAGTTCCGAAACAAGCGGAATGGGTAACTTACAAAGACGCTTTTGACAGCTTGTTGCAGCAAGGTGCTACATTAATAGCAGATGGCAACGACCTTTCGATAAATAAAAAATTGAACGAAACAATCTCTGAAGATGCACGTCTCTATATAATCTGCAGCAAAGATGTATACGAGTCGATCATATAGGTATGACAAGCAAAGATTATGCAATCTAGAAAGGATGTATGTAATGAATCAGATTAATTGGAAAGAACAAGTTGAGATGAGAAAGAAACAGCTTATGGATGATACAAAAGGGTTATTACGCATTCCTAGTTTACTTGATGAAGGAAACGCAAAAGAAGGAGCCCCTTTTGGCCCCGAGATAGAAAAAGCTTTAACGTATATGTTAGACCTTGGAAAAGACAGTGGAATGACCGTTAAAAATGTAGGCGGATATGCAGGGCACATCGAGATTGGTAACGGAGATGATATCGTAGGTGTTCTTTGCCATGTTGATGTTGTTCCTCCTGGTGATGGGTGGTCTGTTGATCCTTTTGGAGCCGAAGTTAAAGACGGAAAGATTTTCGCGCGTGGTGCGATTGATGATAAAGGACCTACAATGGCAGCTTTTTATGGAATGAAGATTATCCAAGAATTAAAGCTTCCGTTATCCAAAAGGGTACGCATGATCATTGGTTGTGATGAAGAGAGCAACTGGCAATGTGTGAGACATTATTTTACGAAAGAAGAGATGCCGGCGATCGGATTTGCTCCTGATGCAGATTTCCCTATCATCTCTGCTGAAAAAGGAATCTTTGATGTGGAGTTTCGTCTCAAAAACGATCAAGAGGAAAATAGAGGTAACCTTCAACTGATCTCCTTTACATCGGGTCAACGGTTAAATATGGTTCCAGATTATGCTGAAGCCAATATCCAAGGAACCAGTTTAGAGGAAGTACAACGATCTTTTGAAGCATTCGGACAAAAATCTGGAGTAGAATACGGTGCACAAATCGAAAGTGATTTTCTAACCCTGAAAATTAAAGGGAAATCAGCACACGGAAGTACACCTGAAATGGGGAAAAATGCAGGACTTATACTAGGCGAATTTTTGAACGCTCTTTCGTTCTCTGGCAACGCAAAAGCTTTTCTCCGCTTATTGGACGAGCTTACTGGTGAATTCACAGGGAATAAGCTAGATATCGCTGCAGAAGATGAGGCAAGCGGTAAGCTGACGGTTAATGCTGGAATTCTGTCGTATAACGGTATCGAAGGCGGAAAAGTAGGATTAAACATACGCTATCCGGTTACACATGATAGCAAGAAAATCGAGAATACTTTATCAACAAGAGCTAAAACTGATGATTGGTCGATGAGAATCATTGAAAACAATCCACCAAACTATGTAGAAGAAAACCACCCATTGATTAAGACGCTTCAAAAAGTATACGAAGATCAAACGGGGAAAAAAGGTGAATTGATGGCGATTGGTGGAGGTACTTATGCACGGTCGCTAGAAACAGGAGTTGCTTTCGGTGCACTGTTCCCAGGAAGAGAAGATGTGGCACACCAAAAGGATGAGCACATGTTTGTAGAAGATTTACTTCTCGCTTCTGCCATATATGCACAAGCCATATACGAACTAGCTAAATAGCATATAAGAGAGGGTACATCATGAATAAATCGTTCGATCAAACCTCTATCAGTCTGAAAGGCTTTTACCTATTAAGTTTTTTTGGTCTAGGGAGTTTATTTCCGTTATTGGGTGTTTATTTTAAAGACTCAGTAGGTCTCAGTGGGACAGAAATTGGAACTTTAATGTCCATCAGTCCAGTCGTCATGATCTTTGCTCAGCCTCTATGGGGTGTTGTTACAGATTATTCAAGACGTCCAAGGACTGTTTTAATTCTTTCTTTACTTCTAACATCGTGCTTAGGGTTTAGCATCTATCTTTTTGAGTCTTATTTTTGGTTAATTGGAATACTTATCGCTTTTTCGTTCATGCAGAGTGCTTTAGTTCCCGTTTCAGACAGCATTCTTTTAAATTACGTACAAAAAGAGAACAAGCAATATGGAAATTACAGGCTTTTTGGAGCAGTTGGATTTGCTATAGCCGTTTTTATAGCCGGAAGGCTCGCGGATTCTATAGGGACTCAAGTGATCTTCTATATGTTTACCTCTGTTCTTTTTCTTTGTATGTTCTTTGTAATCAAGATGCCAAAAGATAATCAATCGCTCCGAACGGATCTTAAGAAGGGAATTGGACAATTAGTTAAGATGCCTTCATATCTCGTTTTCCTTTCTGCTACTTTCTTGGTCTTTGGTCCGATTTTTGCTAATAATTTTTATTTTGGCTTTTACATTCAAGAAACAGGTGGAACTCTGGCAGGGGTTGGGCTAGCCTTTTTGATCGCGGCAGGAAGTGAAGCACCATTTATGAAGTTTGCAGGACTCACGATAAAAAGGTGGGGAATGATGCCTATCATGGTCTTTGCAGCGTCTGTATCTGCTGTTCGTTGGACGTTTTATTTCTTTGAACCATCCTATCAAATTGTGCTGATGACAACCGTTGTACAAGGGTTTTCAGTTGGTTTGTTCATTCCGGCAGCGATGGAATATGTGAGAACGTATACACCAGTAGAAGTGCGAGCAACAGCAGTTTCTTTATACACGGCTGTAGGGAATGGATTAGGCTCTTGGTTTTGTACGTTCGTAGGCGGTGTGATTTTTGATACATACACTATCTTTTATACGTATTTATTCTTTGGTGTTCTATCATTTATTGGACTGCTCATGGTCTTAATTCTTACAAAGATGGAAGTGCAAGGTCGAATACTGATTCAACGATCTCTGTAACATTCTAAGTATAAAAAAAGCATCCCGATATCTTGGGATGCTTTCGTTTTTTATTCAAACTGAAACAGATCACTCGATAAATATCGTTCTCCTGAATCACACGTCATACAGATTACGATTTCTCCTTTTTTGCGTTTCTCCGCAATTTTTAAAGCCGCATAAACAGCAGCTCCTGAAGATGGACCGACCAAGATGCCTTCTTCTGATGCAAGACGTCTCGTGATCGTATATGCGTCCTCATCGTTCACTTGAACAATCTCATCATAAACCTGTTGATTTAAGATGGGTGGGATGAAACCAGGACTCGTTCCTACAAGCTTATGTTTCCCAGGCTTACCCCCGGAAAGAACAGGAGACCCTTTAGGTTCAACAACATGTACAGTTAGATCCGGAAAAAACGTTTTAAGTTGCTCACCCGTTCCAGTAATCGTTCCTCCTGTACCAGCAGGAGCGATAAAAGCAGTAAAGGGCTTGTTCAACTCTTCAATGGCTTCTTTTATCTCAATCGCTGTACTTCCTCTGTGTGCATCAGGATTTGAAGGGTTTTCAAATTGCATAGGCATATAACTGTTTGGAATCTCTTCCGCAAGTTCTCGTGCCTTTTTAATCGCTCCAGGCATCTTTTCATCACCGGGAGTCAGTACTACTTTTGCTCCATACGCTTTTAAGAGATTAATTCTTTCTTCTGTCATCGTATCAGGCATCACAATTATGGAAGAATAACCTCTAGCGGCCGCATTCATAGCGAGTCCAATCCCGGTATTTCCGGAAGTAGGTTCGATAATGGTAGAACCTTCTTTTAAGAGCCCTTTTTGTTCTGCGTCTATTATCATATTATAAGCAGCACGGTCTTTCAGGCTTCGACTAGGGTTGTAATACTCTAGTTTCACATATACATCGGCTCCCTCTTGATGAGGAAGGCGGTTTAACTTTACGATAGGTGTATCACCGATTAAATCTGCTATATTTGTAACAACTCTCATAAACTGCACTCCTTTTCCTTGCTGAATCAATTATAACAAATAAGTCACATGGGAAAAAAGCAGATGAATGCTTGTAATCTTTGATAAAATAAATAAAGGTGTGTGAGGAATGTGCATAGACATTATTTTTTAGCAGTCAAACTTCCTGATGAGACGAAAATAAAGCTTGCAAAAATTTGTAACCATTTAAAAAACGAACATCATTTTAAAACGTGGGTACACCCTGATGACTTTCATATCACTCTAGCTTTTCTAGGTGCTGCTTCATCAGAGAAGATTGAAACACTTCATGAGTTACTTAACGAAAAAATGATGAATAAAACAGAAAGCGATTTTTCTCTTTTAGTAAACCATTTCGGTTTTTTTGGAAATGAACAACATCCAAGAATCTTTTGGGCAGGTGTTGAAGAAGAAAGCAGTTTATATCATCTACAAAAACAAGTGGCTTATGCATGTGGAAAGGTAGGTTTTCAACTTGATAAAAGACCATACTCACCGCATATAACGCTTGCACGAAAACATATAGAGTCAAATTTGGTGGATTCTAAAGCGTGGTGGCAACGATATGGTGAAAACATTCAATTCCTAGCAAATGAAGTTGTCCTTTATGAAACCCATATAGACAATCAGCCTAAATACCATGTTTTACACTCTTATTCCATATAGAGAGATGAAAAGAGAGGAGATCTGAATGGCGCAGCTTGTAAAATTACTTGATTATGTATCCAGATACGAAAACAATTTGTATCATTATCAATCTTTATTTATGCGAATTAAAGAAAATCGCTGGAAAGCATTTCAGCAACAAAATGAAACTGATACTCACAAGCGTTCGCATCAAGAATTTCGCGAAAAATTATTTCATCATCAGATGAATTGGGCGACATCAACTGTGAAAGAAATCTCGAACTGGGATAAAAAATATCTCCAAGATGAGACACTAAAGTTACTCATTCAAGGAATTCCAGATAACTACTTTTTGTTCTATGAACCTGTCTTTCGAGTGAAAAATACAGGTGTGGAACTAAATATTATTTTAGTTGGCCCCACAGAGGTATGGCTGATTGTCTGGATGGATGGGGAAGGAATTTGGGAAGAAGCTGAAAACAAACGTTTTTGGAAAAATGTTCGACATGAGGAGAAAGAGACTGTTTTGAGTCCTTTTATTCGGCTCGAACGTATGCAATCTTTAGTACGGGAAGCTTTGGAACCTTATCAAAAACAATTAACTTTAAAGCCATGCATTGTTGCACCCGAAGCATTCATAGATTTTACGAGTGATTGGAGAAAGGTCAGCTATGTAGATAAACGCAATTTTAATGAGTGGCATACCCTTCTGCAGCAAAACCCTGCACCTATTAAAGGTATGCAATTAAAGTTTGTGTCTGATCTCTTAAAAGTAGGTGTTACAAACTCCCTATACAGAAAAGATCCGCTATCCAGTGAGTCTGAGCTCCACTTTGAAGGTATTTGAGAGATTTTGTCGAAATACTTTTTAAAATATACTTTTGAGGACGCACTGGAATGAAAAAATTTTTCTTTATCATTAATGCAAACAATGCAAAAGCGATACATGCATTTGAACAATTAAAAAAGGCAATGGACGAAGAAGAGATAAGTTATAGAACGTTTTATACGGAGTATAGCGGTCACGCTACAGAAATTGCGAAGAAAATTACATACATAAACAAAGATGATATTAAAGCTGTTATTGCTGTGGGTGGGGATGGTACGATTCACGAGGTTTTAAACGGTATGCAAGAAAATCAGAGCATCCCTTTAGGGTTTATCTCTGGAGGATCAGGCAATGATATCGTCCGGGTCTTAACGAAAGATGTTAAAGGGTTAAAGAAACAACTTCTTTATCTGAAACGCAATCGCATTGTAAAGACGGATTCTGGTAATATTCAGCTGGTAGGACGAAGCAATAAAATTCAGTCATTTATTAGTGCAGTTGGTATTGGTTTAGATGGGGAAGTGGCAAAGTTTACAAATGAAGCAGCGTACAAAAAGTACTTACATAAGCTTAAATTAGGTTCACTTGCATATGTTTTTACATTGTTTAAGGTTTTAAAGTTCTATGTACCTGATTCTATGGAAGTTAGAATAGATGGACAAGAACAAGTGTTTAACAACGTCTGGCTTGTAGCTGTGGGTAACATGCCCTATTATGGAGGGGGTATGAAAATATGTCCATCAGCCAAGAGCAATGATGGAATTTTAGATGTTTGTGTTGTACATGATCTATCACTTTTTAAACTCTTAGTGCTATTTGTTTCTGTATTTTGGGGTGGTCATGTTAACGTTCAAGGAGTTTCACAGTTTAAAGGGAAAGAAATTGAAGTAATAACACGTAGATCAGTAGCGATCCATGCCGATGGTGAGTATAAAGGAACCACTCCGGTTTGTATTAAAGTTCAACCAGGTACGGTTTCAGTTAAGGTATAAATTCATAAATGAGTGGGGAATAAAAATGAAATGGACAGATTTTTTTAATATTGCACTTTTTGCATTCCTTTGGGTTATGTTGATCGAAAAGAAGTCTGGTTTAAAGAAATGGATCTTAGATATAACCAATGAACAGCTAGTGATTGGCATTATCGTACCAATCATCTTTTATGCGGCAATCGTTGTTGCAGGGAGAATTATGAAGAATAAGTATTTAAATGCAGAGTGAAGATAAATAAATTTTTTAGTTATCTTCGCCAAACGTGTGAGGCTGCCTAAAGTAACCCTATTTTACTTTTAGGATGGGTCTCTTTTTTTATATAAACGAATAACAAATTCATTTTACGTTCAATATGATGTAATAGCGATAAAAAGGGGTGAACTCAATGAAAGTTGATCATATTTCGATTTCTGCATATATGGATGATTTTTCTATGATAACGATTGTAGTGAATAAGCCCTTTCCGATCATTCCGTCACTTTCATTGGTAGATGATAAGAAGGAAACCCAGCCATTAACCATTGATAAACAAGAATATTATGATGATCTAGTGATCTATAAATGCAGAACGAGAATACCGATTGATTTGAAAAATCAATATTGGGTTACTTTTAACGAATCAAGGATCTCTTTAATGATTGGTAGCATCGTTCGCACAGAAAAGTTCGACAGCCTCTATTATGATGATACGAATCTTGGAGCGATTTACACACCTGAAAGTACAACGTTTAAAGTTTGGTCACCTGTAGCCTTTGCAATGCTTGTAAAGTATAAACCTCGCCAATCTGACTCTTTTATAGAACAAAAAATGTCGCGGACTGAAAATGGAGTTTGGCAAGTTACACTTGAAGGAGATCACCATCTTACAGAATATATGTTTGTTGTAAACGTAAACCATGAATGGATAGAAACAACAGACCCATATTCTAAGTCTGTTACTGCAAATGGTGTACATTCTGTCGTCATCCATCTTCCTGAAACAGATCCTGAAGGATGGAATCGATCCGAAAAAAAGATAAATCTTCGTTCGAAAACTGACAGTATTATATATGAAGTTCACGTTCGAGATTTAACGATTCATTCAGATAGTGGTGTCCGGAATAAAGGTAAATATTTAGGACTAACAGAAGTAGGAACAAAAACATCCAATGGTTTTCATACCGGATTGAATTATTTGAAAAGTCTAGGGATCACTCATGTTCAATTGTTGCCCGTTGCAGACTTCGGAAGTGTAGATGAGACAAATCCTGATTCAGCATATAACTGGGGTTATGACCCGGTTCATTTCCTATCCCCTGAAGGCTCGTATGCATCAAACCCTTATGATCCAAGCTGTAGAATAAAAGAATTAAAATGTTTGATACAAACTCTTCAACAAAATGGGCTCTCTGTGATTTTAGATGTGGTATACAACCACGTATTTAAAAGAGAGGAATCACCATTTGAAAAGCTCGTCCCTGGCTATTACTTTCGTTATGATGAAGGCGGAAATCCAGTTAATGGAACGGGTGTTGGAAATGATACAGCATCTGAAAGAAAAATGATGCGAAAGTTCATTTTAGACGCGTTAACGTATTGGATGAGTGAATTTAAAGTGGATGGATTCCGCTTCGATCTAATGGGGATTCATGATGTTGACACGATGAACCAAGCAGCTGAAAAACTTAAATTATTGAATCCTGGCGTATTCTTACTTGGGGAAGGTTGGGAGTTAAATACGAATTTAGAACCAGAGAAAAAAGCTACTCTGTCATCTGCTAAAAAGCTGCCTGCCTTTTCATTTTTTAATGATAAGTTTCGGGACCAGGTGAAGGGAAGCATCTTTCCTGATGGTCAGAGTGGGTATATAAATGGTAATAATGATGAACGGATCAAACAGCAAATGAAGCAAGTGATGAGGGGTTATGCAGGTCAGCATGATACGTTTAGTAAAGCTGAGCAAAGCATTAATTATTCAGAATGTCACGATAATCACACATTGTTTGACCTATTGTCAATTCGACATCCCTTTGAAGATGAATTCATGCGAAGAAAAAGGCAGCAGCTTGCTTTAGCGTTTACCATTTTTGCGCAGGGAGTTCCATTTATACATGCAGGGCAAGAATGTTTTCGAACGAAGAAAGGTGAAGAGAACAGCTATAATCTCCCGGATTCCATCAATGCGTTTGATTGGAACCGATGCGAATCTTTTTACAAAGAAGTGGATTATTTCAAACAGTTAATTCGAATAAGAAAAACACAGCCAATCTTCCATGAAAGTTCAGTTGAACCTTCGGAATGGATCGTCCCAGATGGCGGTCTAGGATTTAAGTTGCAGCTTCCAACTACCGATATAAAAACGGATGCTTCCTATTGGAGAAGTGTTTTATTGCTTTTTAACCAAACGACTAAACCGATTTTACTCCCGTTAGAAGAAAACAGATGGACGATCGCGATTGAGGATGAAAAACACGATAATCAAATTTTAAACAAAGGTATGTACAAATTAGAACCGTTATCTTTTTCTTTGTTATATTCTGTTTAGGATTGTAAAGAATCAAGAATCAAGTGCTTTTCTTGATTTTTTGTGTTAAAATAATGACTTCGCAGTAATTTAATTCGATACGGAAATGCTATAACTTTTTGAACGAACAACTAATAAAAAACGGATTTCTTAACTAGACAAGAAGGTGAACATTTTGGAACAGATTTTGGGAGAAGATTGGCAGGTTTCCCCTGCTGGCGGAGCAACGGGAGAAGCGTATATAGCTGAATATGGGAACCAAAAACTGTTTTTAAAGCGTAATTCCTCTCCGTTTTTAGCTGTTCTTTCTGCAGAAGGAATTGTGCCTAAACTTTTATGGACAAAAAGGTTAGGTAATGGAGATGTAATCACAGCTCAACAATGGCTGAACGGACGTGAACTGAAAGCAGCAGATATGAAAAGTGAGAATGTAGCAGAGCTTCTGGCAAAAATTCACCGATCTCAAGAACTGCTTGGCATGATGAATCGCCTTGAGAAAAAAAGATTAACGCCTGTTGACCTTTTAAACGATATACAATTGCAGATGCGTAAAGAAAAAGATTATCTAGAGATTATCAATGATTCTTTTGCTTATTTGATGGAGACTGCCTCTGAGGTAGAAGTTGATAACTTAGTCGTCTGTCATTGTGATGTGAATCATAACAATTGGCTGTTAAGTGAATCAGATGAATTATACTTAATTGATTGGGACGGGGCAATGATCGCTGATCCTGCTCTTGATCTTGGAATGCTTCTCTATAGCTATATTCCTTACGAAAAGTGGGAAGAATGGCTTGAAATATATGGTGAAACCCTTGATGATGATTTAGAAAGAAGAATGCATTGGTATGTTTTGGCACAAACGATAAGCTCTTTTTTCTGGTATAAAGAAAAAGGTCAGTCTAAAGAGACTGCCCATTTTGCAGAAAGTATTAAAAAACTAGCAGGTTCTATCTAACGCTGACAATATATAAGATCATTTGACACTATTTCCTAGGGAATAGTGTCTTAATATGGATGATGTGTCTGAATCGTGTTGATCCATGATTCCAAGTGTGGGCGATGATTCGTAATATGATCTTCTAGATGCTGGTGTGAAAACCCGGTGTGGCTATATTCATTAATGTTGGACAAGATGTTTCGTACTTCTTCATGAACGGCGCCGTTCTCCATTAAATGTGCAGCAAGACGTTCTAGTTGAGCACATTCGGATGGTGAACCAGCACAATCAGTATAATGGTCTTGAAGAAGATCTCTAATGATATGCAATTGATCGTTGTGATTTAATGGCATTTTCGCTGCACATCCTTTCATTGCATAGCTTATGGATTTTATTAAAAAAATATCCTTCGTTCAAAACGTATATGAAAGTAAATGAAATCGTATATAAAAGTGTGAAAAGTGGGGAGAAAATATGCGTCAACGATTTAAACCTTGGGCTAAAGAAAAATTAATTGAAAATCCTAAATACGTTTCAGTTGAACCTGAAAAGATGAAAGGGAAGTGGCATACTTTTTTTGGTAATGACAATCCCATTCATATTGAAGTTGGAACAGGAAAGGGACAATTTATTAATGGGATGGGTAAACAGAATCCTTCAATAAATTATTTAGGCATGGAGCTTTACGACAGCATCATCATCACTGCGCTTGATCGTATACTTGAGGACGAGAAACAGAATGTTAAATTGATCAGAGCAGATGCAACGCACTTGTTGGATTACTTTGAGCCGGGTGAAATTGAGCGTGTTTACCTCAACTTTTCAGATCCTTGGCCAAAATCCAAACATGCAAAAAGAAGATTAACACATGAAAGCTTTCTTAAGAGGTATGAGACGGTATTAAAACAGCCTGGTGAAATTCACTTCAAGACTGATAATCAAGGGTTGTTTGAATATTCACTTCATAGTATGTCGACCTATGGTATGTTCTTTAACCAAGTAAGTCTTGATCTTCATAAAAGTGATATGGAAGATAACGTTATGACAGAATATGAAGAGAAATTCTCTGAAAAAGGATATCGAATTTATCGAATGGAAGCACAATTCCGTTCTTAAAAGATCCAAGCATATGCTTGGGTCTTTTCTTTTCATCCGATGTGTGTTTCTTATGATACACTTGTACAGAGATCCAAATAGAAAGGAGACTAAAATATGGATCAGTGGAAAATTGGTACGAAGACATTAACATGGTTGGATGGCGGGGTCACGCACATGGACGGCGGTGCTATGTTTGGAGTCGTTCCTAAACCTCTATGGGAAAGAAAATATCCTGTTAATGAGAAGAATCAAATTGAACTTAGAACTGAACCCATCCTTGTCCAAGGTTTTGAAGGAAAGAACATATTGATCGAGTCTGGAATCGGTTTTGGGAAATTAACCGAAAAACAAAAAAGAAATTATGGAGTAACCGAAGAGTCGCTTATTGAAAAAAGTTTAGAAAAAGAAGGTTTAACAACAGCTGATATTGATATTATTCTAATGACTCATATGCATTTTGATCATGCCTCTGGCTTAACGAGATGGGAAGATGATCAGTTAGTACCTGTTTTTGAAAACGCTGTTATTTGCACTTCTGAAACAGAATGGAATGAGCTAAAGAATCCAAATATCAGGTCTCAGAATACATATTGGAAAGAAAATTGGGAACCTATTCAAAAACAAGTTAAGACGTTTAAAGTAGAGATTGAGGTTATAAAAGGGATCAAAATGGTTCATACAGGTGGTCACAGTGATGGTCATTCACTGATCGAACTGACAATAGAGAATGGTGAAAAAATCTATCACATCGGTGATATCATGCCTACTCATGCCCATCATAATCCATTATGGGTACTGGCTTATGATGATTATCCTATGACTTCAATCTCTCAAAAACAAAGATGGATTAAGCCTGACACATGGTATTTCTTTTATCATGATTGTATTTATCGTGCTGTTAAGTGGGATGAGAACGGTGAATTGTTAGAAAGAGTACCACGCTCACCGAAAATGTAGAAAAACCGTCACAAATTTTCCATTTTCAAGTGAATGTCGAAATCGACAGTATATGTTAAAATATGAGAGGCATGTAATGATGAACTTTATTTATATCTTAAACACTTAAAGTGAAATGAGAGGGGATTTAAAATGAAAAAACAGTTAGTTGCCATTTTTACCGTTCTAGCACTGTTTTTGTCCATCGGTACTTTTGCATCTGCAGAACAAGCTACAGATGAAATGAAAAAGACCATTGAAAAGGGAATTGAAAGTAAGCACAAAGATTTAAAAAAGGGTTCACTCACATTAACAGACATTGAAACTTATCCAAACCAAGATTCGAAATTAGATGCATCTGAAGTAACAGTTGCCATTGCTAACTATGATACGGTACGAGACAATATCTTTTACTTCGATCACACAGAAGTTGTGTTCTATGATGCTGACAAAAATGAACTTTTAGCTGAAGCTGCTGTAGCTAAAGCGAATTCTCAAATTAAAGATTATAAAAAAGCACACGAATCAGACCTCGGAACACATATGGACTGGATCGTTGTAACAGGACTATTATTTCTTTTAATCATCGTTCCTTTAATTATTTTAAGTGTTTGGGAAAAGCGTCAATACCTTACTACGAAATTCAAGATTGATAACAATCTTTACGACCAAACAAAGTTATACCGTTAATCGCCATAAGAAAGCCCTTAGGAAAAATGTCCTAAGGGCTTTTTTTACTTTAAGTTTCTTTTCTAAAAGAATGTTGGTTTTAACTCGTTGTCACCTTTGAAAGTTGATTGGAGTGGAAAGCGAGCAGCCTGGAACGGAAATCAACATTTCCAAAAGCAACAAAGTTTTAAAGAAACGGCCTTTATTTTTGAATGAGCTCTAACAGACTTCCTGTTGAAGCATCAATTAAGAATTCGTAATGCGACGCTTCCTTTCCAGGTGATGAGTTTGAAAAGCCACCTTTATAAACAGAGTAAGGAAGGCCATGTACGTTCTTTTCTTCTGCTTTAACCATGATCCAGGCTCCAGAAATTCTGTAATGTTCACTTGCTTTTTCTTTCAATTGTTTTAACGCTTTTTCGGGTGTGATGGTCTCTGTCTGCTTTTTTGTAACAACATAACCGATTGCAGCACCTGTAAGGCCTGCTAGAATCAGGTTTCTCCAATTCATACGTATTCCCACCTTATGTATGTTCGTTTTCAAATCGTATTGGTTCTTCTTAATCAGTATAACAAAGAAAAGCCTTCTTTTTCTTGGGCTTTTTTGATAAGATACATTTGATAAAGATGGAGGGTTCGAAATTCCCACCCCTCTTAAAACAAAACTAGGGAGCGTGAAGAATGAACATTTACACTCTCTGCGTTTTAGCAGAGTTTTTTTGTTTTCGTGCTCCATTTGAAAGGATGAACAGGAATGACTTATAAAATTCCAACAGATGTTCAAAAACTTGGCCGTGACATTAAGAGCGAGCAATTAAAATACCATAATAAGCGGGTTGCCGTATGCAAAGAGTTTACGTTTGATGCAGCTCATCATTTGCATTGCTATGATGGAAAATGTAAAAATCTCCACGGTCACACATACAAACTCGTGATTACCATGAGTGGCTTTGTGAATTCAATCGGTATAGCTGTTGATTTTGGAGAGATTAAAGAGATTTTCAAATCAGCGATAGACAGCAAATTAGATCATCACTATTTAAATGAAGTTCTTCCTCCGATGAATACGACTGCTGAGAATATGATCGTTTGGATTTGGGAGCAAATCGATCTCCAACTGAACGAGAGAGGACTAAGTGAGCAAGGTCATAGAATAGAAGAACTTAAATTATATGAGACACCAACTAGCTATGCTGTCATGAAAAGAGAATGGATGGTGGAAAATGATGTTTGATCTGCCGTCTAGAGACATTTGGAAGCACTGGAAAGTTCCTATGGTTGAAATCTTTGAAACAGTAGAAGGTGAAGGACTACAAGCTGGGTATCCAACGGTTTTTGTACGTGTCTTTCATTGCAATCTTCGCTGTACGTGGTGTGATACGACATACAGTTATGCACCTGCTAAACCAGAATTTGAAGCTACAATAGAAGAAATTGTGAATACGATTAAGTCGTTTCGATCGCAACGAATCTGTTTTACTGGTGGAGAGCCTTTAATCCATCGAGAAAAATCAGCTGCCTTACTATTAGCGATGGCTGACTTGGATCATATTGTTGATATCCACATTGAAACGAACGGAGCTATCGATATCCAGCCATTTGAGCAACTACGTAACTCTCATCATGATCTTCAAAAAAAGATGAGGTTTGTGATGGACTACAAGCTCCCAGCTTCAGGTGAGATGGAAAGAATGCATTTGGATAATTTTAAAGAGCTTCAGCACCAAGACGAAATCAAATTTGTTGTTGGATCAGAGAACGATTTTGAGATAACGAAACAAGTCGTCTCTGAACATTACCGAAATGGTCAGATCTCTGTAAGTCCTGTCTGGGAGAGCATGCCTCCGAGACGTCTTGTTGAACTATTATTAGAGAATCCTCTGCCAAATGCAAAGCTCAGTCTTCAACTTCATAAAGTAATTTGGCATCCAGAAGAGAGAGGGGTTTAACCATGAACAAAAAAGCGGTTATTGTTTTAAGTGGAGGACTTGATAGTACAACTTGCATGGGTATTGCAAAAGCGGAAGGATATGACCTGTACCCGATTACTTTTCACTATGGGCAGCGTCATAATCGAGAAGTTGAACAAGCGATCGAAGTCGGCAAATATTATGGTGTAACAGATCATAGAATCGTAGACCTTACCTTTTTAAAAGATATAGGCGGAAGTGCACTGACTGATGAAAAAGTAGATGTTCCAACTGAGGCAGAAGAAGGCATACCTGTAACTTACGTACCTGCTAGAAACATGATTTTCTTATCGCTCGCAAGCGCTTATGCAGAAGTAATTGGAGCAACAGCTGTTTATACAGGTGTTTCAGCGGTTGACTTCAGTGGCTATCCAGATTGCCGTCCAGAATTCATTCAGAGTATGGAAGAAACGATCAACTTAGCTACAAAAGCCGGTGTAACTGGAAAAAACATCTCAGTGGAAACACCACTGATCTCTCTTTCAAAAAAAGAGACAATTGAAAAAGGTCTTTCTCTTGAAGTGCCATACGATCTCACAACCTCTTGCTATAATGGGAAAGAAGCAGCTTGCGGAAAATGTGACAGCTGTTTTTTACGTTTAAAAGGTTTTAAAGAAGCTGGAGCAGTGGATCCGATCAAATACGAAATCTAGAAATTTCATAAGTATAGAAAACCCCTTCTTATTAGGTGTACAATTACAATGTACACGTGACTAATTAGAAGGGGTTGTTTTTATATGAATAAAGAAACACTCGACTTGTTTAAAACACTGACAGAATTGCCTGGTGCTCCGGGCTTTGAAAGAGATGTTCGAAAGTTTGTTCGAAAAGAGATCGAACCTGTATCAGATGAAATTATTCAAGATGGTCTTGGCAGCATCTTTGGTGTGAAAAAAGGAAACGGTCCAAAGATTATGGTAGCTGGACATATGGATGAAGTAGGTTTCATGGTTACGAAGATCACGAAGAACGGTATGCTTAAATTTCAAGAGTTGGGTGGCTGGTGGAGCCAAGTTCTATTAGCTCAACGTGTAAATATTTACACAGATAAAGGTGATGTTATAACGGGTATTATCGGCTCAACTCCACCTCATCTTCTTTCTGAAGATCAGCGTAACAGACCGATGGGTATTAAGAATATGTACATAGATATTGGCGCAGATAACGATCAAGAAGTTCTTAACCTGGGTGTAAGACCTGGGCAGCAAATCGTTCCGATCTGTCCGTTTACACCGATGTCCAATCCGAAGAAAATCATGGCGAAAGCATGGGACAATCGATACGGTGTAGGGTTAGCGATTGAATTATTAAAAGAGTTAAAGGATGAAACGTTGCCTAACGAATTGTATAGTGGTGCTACTGTTCAAGAAGAAGTTGGACTAAGAGGCTCAAAAACGGCAGCAAACTTGATTAAACCTGACCTGTTTTTTGCATTAGACGCAAGTCCGGCGAATGACATGATGGGAGATAAAAGTGAATTTGGACAACTAGGAAAAGGTGCGTTGTTAAGAATTCTAGATCGAACGATGGTTACTCACCGTGGTATGAGAGAATATATCCTTGATACAGCTGAAACGCATAAAATTCCCTACCAATATTTCATCTCACAAGGTGGAACAGATGCAGGCAGTGTACATATCTCCGGAAACGGAGTACCTTCTGCAGTAATCGGAATCTGTTCACGTTATATTCATACACATGCTTCAATGATACATGTGGATGATTATGCTGCTGCCAAAGAATTGCTTCTCAAACTTGTTAAAACAGCAGATGAATCTACATTAAAAACGATCTTAGAAAATAGTTGAGGATGAACGCAGGATGAAAATCGGAATCGGATCACATAACCCTGCAAAGATTAGAGCATCTCAGCCATTTATTAAGTATTTTGCAGAAGCAGAACTCGTATCTTATTCTTCTGATTCTTTAGTTTCTGCTCAGCCTTTTTCTGATGAGGAAACGAAGATCGGTGCTATCAACCGAGCTAAAGATTGTGTGAAGCAAGGGGCAGACATCGGTATTGGTTTTGAAGGCGGTGTTATGGAGATGGAAGATGGTATGTATTTATGTAACTGGGGAGCAGTGGCTGACCAAGATGGAAACGTTTTTTCAGCTGCAGGAGCTCGTATCTTGCTGCCTTCATTGATCGTAACAGGTCTTAAGCAGGGTAAGGAACTAGGAACATTGATGAGTGAGCTAACAAGAGACCCTGAGATCAGAAAAAAGGATGGAGCAATAGGTGTTTTTACTAGCGGTATGCTGTCTCGGAGTGAGATGTTCTGGCATATTTCACTCATCCTTTTAGGGCAATATATTTACAACATGAGCAAATAAAAAGTGTAACGCAAGCTTTTAGTAAAAAGCTTTCTTCATCATAAAGGGTGTTAGTAGGGTATTTTATACCTTATCTAACAGCCTTTTTTGTATGAATGTAAGTAATCAGGGAAAATTAGAAACAAAAACGTTAGGCGGATTTTAACTTTGAACTCAAATGCAAAAAGAAGGCTGATTATTCTTGGTATCCTCATCATTTTATGTCTTGTTTGGATCATATATGAAGTGACACCACCGGATGGTTCAGCAGAAAAGGCTTTCGTTATAAAAGATAATAGCGATTTTAAAACGATATCGAAGCTTTTAGAAGATGATGAATTTATTAAAAGTCCTATTTTGTTTTCCGTTTATGCTTCAGTTACAGGGATGAAGAGTAAAGTGGTATCGGGTGAACACACGATTAAACAGGGAGAAGGATTTAAAGAAATACTTCAAGATTTGTCTACATTGGAAAATGAAACAGAAGCTATAGAAGTGATTGTTCCAGAGGGGTTAACTGTATTAGAGATTGCAGATGTATTAAATAAGTCTGGAATTGTAGACAAAAACCAATTTCTTGATGTAGCAAGATCGTGGAATACACTAACTGAAGAACAGCAAGAACAATTAGGAATAAATAAGGAAGTAAAAAAATCCAATAAAAAGTTTGCTGTGGAAGGACTCCTTTTTCCAGATACGTATTATTTTAGAAAGAATATGAAACCGGACGAAGTGATTCATCAAATGACGGAAAGAATGGTTGAAGCAACGAAGGAATTAACCATTCATACAAAGCAGACTCCTTATGAAATGATCACGTTAGCTTCTATTATTGAGAAGGAAGCTCTATTGAACGAAGAAAAGCGAAGAATTGCTGGTGTTTTTGTCAATCGTTTAGAAGAAGGTAAGAAGCTGCAATCGTGTTCCACCGTTCAATATCTGCTTGAAAAACCTAAAGCAACTTTAAAAAGAAAAGACCTTAAAATTCAAAGTCCTTACAATACGTATATTTATAAAGGTTTACCGCCAGGGCCGATTTCCAGTCCGGATCTTCCCTCACTAAAAGCGGCCGCAGATCCTGAAGATCATGACTATTATTACTTTGTTGCAAAACAGGATGGCACATGGAGTCATTTCTTTTCAAAAACGTATAAAGAACATAGCAAATATACGCAATTGAGTGGAAATTATTAAAACCCGGTGAGCGACCACCGGGTTTTAAAACTTAGTCTTCTTTTTTAGTTTCATGATCTAAAGAATGAACAGACTCCGAATCATTCTCTAAATCCTCTTCTTCAACAAGGTGATTAGGAGTTACTTCTCTGTCTGTTTCAATTTCTTCTCTGTATTCATTGTCTTGAACTTCAAACTCTTCCATATCACTATCGTCAACTGTAGCTGCAGCTTCATGGTAAGTATCCATAAATCCTAACTTTTGGTCAGTGATTAGAGATTCTCTCTCACCTAAGGAAAATTGGTCTACTTCTTCTTGTAAAGTAAGCGCAATTTCTTGCAGTTCTGTTGCAGCAATGTTTACTTGGTGGATCGCTTCTTTTTGGTGAATACTTGAAGCACTAACTTGTTCACTTGTAGCAACAGATTCCTCAGAGATCGCACTTACTTCAAAGAGCTTTTCAGATAAGTTTTCATTAGCGGATTCAACACGACCAATCGCACTTTTGACTAGTGAGATCCTTCCGTTAATCTGAGAAACATTGTGAATGATGCTCGAGAACGCTTTTTCTGTCTGTTGAACAGATTCAACTTGATCAACTCGGTATTGTTCAAAGCGCACCGTTTCTTTTGATAACAATTCCATTTGATTTGTCATCGATTTAACAAGCTGTTGAATTCTTAGTGCTTCATTCTTAGAACGCTCAGCAAGCTTTCGAACTTCACTGGCAACGACTGAAAAGCCTCTTCCGGCTTCACCAGCTCTTGCGGATTCTATGGCTGCATTAAGGGCAAGCAGGTCTGTACTTCCAGCGATCTCTTGGATCGTTTCAACAATGGAATTGATCTGTTTGGATTGTTTACTTGCATCTTGAATCTCTGAGATCAAACTTTGGGCTAATTCTAAAAAGTTCTCAGAATGGATATTTAGTTGATGAACGATATTGGATCCTGCTTTTCCATCGTTCTCAGCCTGAATGGCATCTGAAGCAATCTCGTCACTGATCGAAGCCGTTTCTTTTATATATCCAGTCACGTCAGAAAGGAGAAGCGTACATTCTTGCAGGTGATCAGCTTGACTTTGAGCTCCTGTTGCGACTTGTGAGATCGCTTCTGTTACTTCATCACTTTGTGCGGTAGTTTCTTCTGATACGGCTGCTAAGTTTTGAGATGAGCTCGTAAGTTTTTCAGCTGCATCTTTTACTTCGTTCATGGACTTTTGCATTTTTTCAGCCATGCGATTGAAGGTTTGAGCTAGTTCTTCCATTTCATCTTTAGAATTCGTCTCTACTCTGTAAGAGAGGTCACCATCACCAATAATGGAAGCACCTTCTTTTAAAACTGAGATAGACGATTGAATTGAGCGTAATAGCCAAACACCGATCACACTTAATATCGATAAGATTACGACACTTAATCCAATTAAACCAATCGTCAGCCAGAACTTAACTGATTTTTGGTTTTTCGTTAGTTCTACATTTTCCTTCTGCAATTTACTTTCTGCATCTTTCGTTGATTGATCTACAACATTAGCGATCTTTTCAAAAGTCGAAATATCATCCCCGATTTTTTTTGTGATCGATTGGATCGTATCTGCAGAAGTTGTATATTTTAATAAATTTGATTTAAACGTAGACAACTGATCCGCTGGCAGATTTTTTTCATCTAACATTCGATCAAACGTCTGAGCACTTTCCTTAAAGCTCTCAACCGTCGTGCTGTCATACTTAATATGAACATCTTTTTCATACGTTTGCATCTGCAGTAGTGTGATCAATAAAGCTTGGTCGTTCATGGCTTTTACTGATCTATAAAAGTTGTTAGATGTTTCGGTCATCATCTGCTTTAATGAGTTAAGTTGAGTGGTAAGACTTGTGGCAGAATTAAATGACGTTTGATAAGCAGACAAGTCTTTTTCTATTCCTTTAATTGAAGAACTGTTCGTTTCTTTTGCTACTTTACTTGTTTCCTTTTGTAAGTTATTTAATAAAGAAAGCACCTTTTCTTTAGACTCTGTGCTAGGGTCTCTTAAATACTCTTGTTCAAGTTTACGCACTTCATTAAATGTGCTCTGAATATCATTACTAGAACGTAATGTTAATTGTACTGAATCTCTTTCTTCTTCCATTTGGGTGTTCTGCCATAAAAATAATCCAATAAATGCAAGTAATAGTACCATTCCGGCTAAACTGATGAAAAGCATCAGTCGCACTCTTCTTCGTATCGACAAGTTCATATGAATTCCCCCCTGCCATTTTATCGGTCTTTTTTGAATTATTTTAAGTTTCAAAGTAAAAAGAATTGTATGTGAAACCAATTAACTTTACACCTGTCTTTACATGGGTTTAAAACAAGTTATAATGTTTGAGGGACATGTTTAACAGAACAGCTAAAGGAGTCATTTTTAATGAGGGATTTTTTAAATAAAAAAGGGGTAAGTCTTTCACCTAAAACGTATTTTATTACCGGGTTTCAATATTTCGCACTAGGATTGATGGCTTCGCTTATCGTAGGACTTATTCTTAAAACGATTGGTGAGCAATTAGCTCTTCCATTCTTTACAGATATGGGACAATTAGCGATGACTTTGATGGGTCCAGTAATTGGTACAGCTGTGGCGTATGGCTTAAAAGCACCTCCACTCGTTATATTCTCAGCAGGTATAGCGGGGGCCGCAGGCGCAGACCTGGGGAGTGTAGCCGGATGTTATGTAGCATCATTAATCGCTGTAGAAGTAGGAAAGCTAGTATCTGAAGAAACAAAGTTTGATATTTTAATTACACCTGCAGTTACGATTTTGACAGGGTTTACGATTGCCACATTTATTGGACCAGGAATCGATCAATTCATGAAGGCGTTTGGCCAGCTCGTTATGTGGTCAACCGATCAGCGTCCTTTGATCATGGGAATCTTAGTAGCCATACTGCTCGGATTTGCATTAACAGGTCCGATATCATCAGCTGCAATAGCGATGATGCTTGGCTTAGAGGGCCTAGCCGCTGGTGCAGCAACAATCGGTTGTGCCGCACAAATGATTGGGTTTGCTACAAGTTCATACAGGGAAAATGGATTTGGAGGCTTTTTGACACAAGGGATCGGAACATCAAAACTACAGTTTCCGAATGTAGTGAGAAATCCTTATATCTTAATTCCGCCAACGGTTGCCGGTATCCTATTAGCACCCATTGGAACACTCTATTTTCAGATGGAGAATATTCCAGCCGGAGCAGGGATGGGTACGAGTGGTCTCGTAGGGCAAATTATGACGCTCAGGACAATGGGCTTTACCTTTGAAACGTTTCTTGCTATATTTATTTTGCATTTTATAGGACCAATTATCATTAGTCTTATACTCTCAGAATGGTTAAGAAAAAAAGGATATATTAAATTTGGCGATATGAAGCTGAATCAATAAGGAGACGATTATAATGGAAAACATAAAATCGATCGAACAGTTTAAAGAAACAATTAAAAAAGATGTTACGATAGCTGTTTTTTCTGCAGACTGGTGCCCAGATTGTGTGGTAATCAAGCCGATTCTACCTGAGATCGAAGAAGAATATTCAAACTATCAATTTGTCTATGTGGATCGTGACGAACTGATCGAACTATGCCAAGAGCTTGATATTTTTGGTATTCCAAGCTTCCTAGCATTTAAAGACGGCGAAGAAATCGGACGTTATGTGAATAAAGAGAGAAAAACAAAAGAGCAGATTGTTACCTTTTTAGAAGAGCTTAACATTCCCTCAAAATAGGTCAAAAGAGTATGTTATAATAACAAAAAATGATTTTTTTAAGTGAAGGGAAGTATTTTTGATGGCTAAAGTTGAAGTAAATCACAGTAAATATGAAGGAATTCGTTTTGACATCCAAGATGAGAACGTAATCCTCGTTGATATATTAGAAACCATTCCTTATGAGTATGTAGGAAAAGATACAATGGTAACCATTCCTACAACTGAATTTACATCTGTGTGTCCTTGGTCAGGTCTTCCGGACTTTGCTGATATTATCATCAGCTACATTCCAAATGAAGATTTAGTAGAAATGAAGTCATTGAAGTATTATCTAACTTCATATCGTAACGTTGGAATCTACCAAGAGCATGCAACAAATCGTATTTTGGAAGATCTCGTGAAGCTGCTTAAACCTAAGTATATTAAAGTAGTTGGAAACTGGAACGCACGTGGCGGACTAGGAACAGAAGTAGTAGTAGAATATAAAGAAGAGAACAGCAAGTAAACGAACAAAACCTCCATTAGGAGGTTTTTCACGTTACGTGTAATCGTTGTTTAGGAAAGGAGGATTCATATATGAGCAGTTCCATTAAACTAAAGAAAACCTTACAAGAGAAATTAATGAGTCCAACCCGGGAATTTTTATATGATAGAGAAGAGGAAACGCTGCGAATTACGAATAAGATAACGGGTAAAGGGGTCTCTTTATCTCTCGGTGGGCTCAGTGCACGCTGGTCGAAAGAAAAAGATGAGCTTATCAATAAACTTGTTTATTACGTAGAAGAAGGTTTGAACGCACCTTCTCATGAAGGCGAGGATTCTAATAGCTTATCCCGCATCTTTCCGGTCATTCGTTCTGCATCCTTTCCTGTAGAAACGCCAGAAGGAGAAGAACTATTCTATCAAGAACACACAGCAGAGACTAGAATATATTATGCTTTAGACCTAGGCAAAACCTACAAACTTCTTACGAATAATAAGATGAGAGAGTTAAAGGTTGAAAAGTCTCAAATACTTGATTCGGCAAAGTTCAATGTAAAGCGTTTATCAACAGATCATAAAGCAGATCAAGTTGCAGGAAATACGTTCTTCTTTTTAAACCATAACGATGGATATGATGCGAGCAGAATCCTAAACATTGCTTTCTTAGAAGAGATGAAGAAGAATATCTCAGGAGAAATGGCAGTAGCTATACCACACCAGGATGTTCTGATCGTTGCAGATATTAAGAATAAGCAAGGATACGATATCTTGGCTCAGATGGCGATGCAGTTCTTTATGAACGGAAGGGTGCCGATTACAGCTTTACCGTTTATGTATGACAACAAAGAGTTAGAACCTGTCTTTATTTTAGCTAAGAATAGACCAATAGAAGAAGAAACAACTGATTGATTGATAAAAGCCGCTAGATCATCTAGTGGTTTTTATTTCTTATCTTTAACATGCATGTGCTACAGATGAATATTTAGACTATTGTTTCTCTTCTATTTTCGCTACAATAAAGAAACAACCAACAGAAATAGGTGAGAAGATGAGTTGGATAAAAAAATTAATGAACACGTTTTTTGACGATGAAAATGAAGATGATTCCTACTATGAGGAAGAGAGAACGAGAAGCCAGGATTCTGTAAAAAAACAGCAAGCACCCGAAAAAATGGAGAATGCTCAGAAGGCGAAGCCAGCTTCCTTTGCAAGCAATGGAAGAAAACCGTCTCCTTCACATATTCAACATCCTGCGAAAATGCTGCACAAGTATCCAGAGAATGCGCCATTTCGTTTTCCAGTGATCCCAGATGAAAAAACGGTAAAACCACCTGCACAAAGACATACATATCAGCAGAAAGAGACACATTCGTATAAAGATCCAGTTAGGGAAGAAAAGTCCTACCGAGAAGAACGTCCTGTTCGTGAGCAACGTCCTCACCAAAATGACAATAGAAGATCTAAAGGTAAGTCTTCTAGCTTTAACCAAGAACCAAAACGACAAGCTTTCAAAGCTTCAAACGTTCCTTCACCTGTTTACGGATACGAAAGAAGAAATAAAAGTGATGCACAGATTAAGCCAGAACAAAAGGAAACCACTCCTGAGGTGAAATCGAGGTTTACACCAACAGATGTTCCATCTCCTGTATACGGATATGGTAAGAGAAAGCCTGAAGGCATTTTATTCATCGGAAGAGATATTCCGGAAAAGAATTCTGTGACAGAAGAACTTTTAAAGACTGTTGAAGAAGTTTTACCTGCTGCAACACCAGAAAGCTCACCAATTTCTCAAGAAAAAGAGATTGTAAGTGAAGCTTCTCATTTGCAAAAGGCAAACAATAGCATCGTTGATCCCGCCCAAGAACAGGTCGAAGATGAAATAATAAATGTCGATGAGAATTTAGCTGAAGAAGAAAAACCTACTGAGCCGCTTGAAATGATTGCTGAACTCGATGAAGTGTATGTGTCAGAGGAAAGTCACGAGGTTCACACTTCAAACGTAGAGAAACAAAATGAAACAAGCGAAGCTGTAGATGTGTCTGAAGTTGTTGTGAAACCCACGGAAAGACGTGAAACGCAACCTGTTCAAGAGATCACTCCTAGTTTGGTAGAAGAAAAGCAAGAACAAGAACATGTAGTTATTGAACAAGTACAGCCAAAGAAAGAAGCTCCTAAAAGTGGGGGGCAATTCGTTCCTTTTAATGTGCTGATGTTAAAAAAAGACAGGAAGTCACTAACACGCCCTGTTTCCACAACAGAAATTCAAAAGTCGGAAAGCAGACAAGCAACAAGAACAGAACTAAACATTCATCAAAGTGTTGAAGCTGTAAAGAACCAGTTGTTTGTCCCTTTGTCATTATTAAATAAAGCAAAGATTTCACTCGAAGATGATGACCTTTGGTTAAACGAACAAAAGCACACACTCCAGTCAACACTGGATAACTTTAATGTGAATGCAAAAGTGGTCCACATGACAAAAGGTCCAGCAGTTACACGTTTTGAAGTTCAACCTGCTCCAGGTGTAAAGGTAAATAAGATAACAAATCTTACAGATGATATAAAGCTTAGCCTGGCCGCTCGAGACATCAGAATTGAAGCGCCCATTCCAGGAAAGAATGCTATTGGTATAGAAGTGCCGAACCAGCATAGCAGGGCTGTTTATTTACGCGAGATCATTGAAGATGATGTGTTTAAGGATTCAGCATCCTCCTTAACTGTAGCTCTCGGATTAGACATTTCAGGAGCACCTTTAGTGACAGATCTCCAAAAGATGCCGCACGGACTTATTGCAGGAGCGACGGGATCAGGAAAGAGTGTTTGTATCAATTCTATTCTTGTGAGCTTGCTGTATAAAGCAAAGCCCGAGGATGTGAGATTGTTGCTTGTCGATCCTAAAATGGTCGAGCTCGCGCCATACAATCATATTCCTCACCTAGTGACTCCTGTTATCACAGATGCAAAAGAAGCAACGGCTGCTTTAAAATGGGCGGTCGAAGAAATGGAACGTCGTTACGAAGAGTTTGCAAAAACAGGTGTACGAGAGATTAAGCGTTACAATCAAAAGATGGAAGAAGAGCAACATTATAAAAATAAGATGCCGTATATTGTTGTGGTAATCGATGAGTTGGCTGACTTGATGATGGTTTCACCGCAAGAAGTTGAAGAAGCGATCTGCCGGATTGCTCAGAAGGCAAGAGCCTGTGGAATCCATCTTCTACTCGCAACACAGCGGCCATCCGTAGATGTTATCACAGGACTTATCAAAGCCAATGTGCCAACTCGTACAGCATTCGCAGTTTCGTCTGCCATTGATTCACGAACGATTCTAGATATGAGTGGTGCAGAGCGATTATTAGGACGAGGCGATATGCTCTTTATGGAGAACGGCTCGAACAAAGCGGTTCGTATTCAAGGAACGTTCGTATCTGATGAAGAAATTGAAGAAGTGACACGTTACGTAAAAGAAGAGTATCAGACGGAATATCTTTTTACTCGTGAAGAACTGATTCAGCATCAGCAAACAACAGAAGTAGAAGACGAACTCTTTGAAGAAGCTTGTTATTACGTTATCGAAGTAGGGGCAGCATCCTCTTCTAGCTTACAGCGCAGATTTAGAATCGGTTACAACCGTGCAGCAAGATTGGTAGACATGATGGAAAGCTTCGGCCTCGTCTCTGAAACGATGGGAAGTAAACCAAGACATGTTCTTCTTACACAAGAAGAACTAGAGAATCGTTTATATAGTGGTGTAGAGTAATAAAGTAACAAGAAAGAGCTGATTGTGGGGGACGCCTTACAGCGGCTCTTTTTTTGTAGCAGGGTGGCTTTCTCTGCAATTTAACAGAAAGTAAGGATATCGGCAAAAATAACATGATATCGACAAGAAATAGAATATATCGGCTATAAAAAGCCTTTTAACGGCAAGTTTCCGATTATATCGGCAAATTTGACATATTATAATTTTTTTTCGCTTTCTCGATATGGACCACAGTTAACAATCAAATGATTTTCTTGAGTTATTGTGCCTTGTTCGCTATTATAGTGTGGGGAATAGTTCCCTTCTTTTATACCTTGGAAAAAGTCATGAGGAGTAAAGTAATGAAAGAGATAGAATTAAAGCTGCAAGGAAAAATCAAGCGGCTCACGAATAAAACATTTAAATTTGATGAACGGATCAGGGAAGGTTGGTTCTCTGCTGTTTATTTTCTTAAAACATGTGAGATTGTAGAATCATTCAAACCAGATAATATCGTAACGATGCAATTTTTTCAAAAAAGTGACGCCGTCTTATGCGGTTCAGATGAAGCGATCGCTCTTATCAAAACGTTTGCTAAGGATGTAGATTCTTTAGAGATTCATTCTTTAAAAGATGGAGATAAAATCTCTCCGTTTGAAACGGTGCTAACGATCAAGGGGCCTTATCAAAACTTCGGTTTCTTAGAAGGCATGATCGATGGAATCCTAGCCAGAAGAACTTCGGTTGCTACGAATGTTTATAATGTTGTTAAAGCTGCAAGTAAATCTGGCGTTCAGAAACCAGTCATCTTTATGGGAGACCGAGATGACCATTTTGCACAGCAAGCTGGAGATGGTTATGCCTCTTATATTGGAGGTTCAACCGCTCAAGCTACACATGCGATGAATGAATGGTGGGGTAAAAAAGGGATGGGCACAATGCCGCATGCTCTTATTCAAATCTTTAATGGGGATATTGTAGAAGCTACGAAGGCTTATCACGCGAAATACCCTGAAGACGATCTTATCTCACTTGTTGACTATAACAACGATGTGATTACAGATGCTTTGAAAGTAGCGAGAGAGTTTGGCGAGACTTTAAAAGGGGTAAGGGTTGATACTTCACGAACGATGGTCGATCAATATTTCTTTAGAAACCCTGATGTACTAGGTTCTTTTGATCCTAGGGGTGTGAATCCAGAACTGATTTTTGCACTTCGAAAAGCGCTGGATGAAGAGGGCTTCCAACATGTTAAAATCGTTGTAAGTGGTGGATTTAAAAAAGAAAGAATCGAGCAGTTTGAAGAACAAAAAGTCCCTGTAGATATATATGGGGTAGGCAGTAATCTATTAAAGATCAACATCGGATTCACTGGTGATAACGTTATGATGAATGAACATCATCAAGCAAAAGCAGGAAGAATCTATCGACATAATCCTAGATTAGAGCTAGTGGAATAATAGCTATTATTATTTTGGAAAAGTTGGGAAAAATAGATAAAAAGCTCTATTAGACTTTTATCATTTGTCTATCATGGTGATTGGACATCAACTTTGCTATAATGGTTCAAGTATTCCGAATCAAGCCTGACTGTGCAATAAATAACCGTTTCAGACAGCAGGCATATAATAATACAAATAGGCCTTTTAGAAGGTGTTCTTTTTGTGGAGGGCTATACATGACAAAATACCATTTTATTGGAATTAAAGGGACAGGAATGAGCCCGTTGGCACAAATCCTTCATGACAATGGTCATGATGTTCAAGGTTCTGATATTGAACAATTTATCTTTACTCAGACAGCACTTGAAGAAAAAAACATTCCAGTGTTACCGTTTGACAAGAAAAACGTTGAAGAAGGTCAAACGATTATCGCAGGTAATGCTTTTGGCGAACAGCATGAAGAGATTCAAGCTGCAAATGAGAAAAATATACCTATCCATAGATATCACCATTTCCTTGGAGAGTATCTATCTAACTTTACATCGATTGCAGTGACAGGATCGCATGGAAAAACATCAACAACTGGTTTATTAGCACATGTTGTTGGTGCTGCGAAGCCTACTTCTTACCTGATCGGTGATGGAACAGGTAAAGGTAGCAAGGGCAGCGAATACTTCGTGTTTGAAGCATGTGAGTATCGCAGACATTTCTTATCTTATAATCCGGATTACGCGATTATCACAAACATTGATTTTGATCATCCAGATTATTTTTCTGATTTAAAAGATGTAATCAGTGCATTTCAAGCGATGGCGATGCAGGTGAAAAAGGCGATCATCGCTTGTGGTGATGATGCAAATCTTCAAGAGATTCATGCACAAGTACCCGTTGTATTCTATGGCTTTGGTGATCATAATGATTTCCAAGCTAAGAATGTTAATCGTGGTGATGAGGGAACAACGTTTGATGTATTTGTTCGCAACACATTTTACGGGACGTTCCAGATTCCTGGATACGGCACACATAATGTATTGAACGCTCTTGCTGTCATTGCGATCTGTCATTATGAAACATTACCTATGGATATTATTAAAGAGCAATTAAAGAGCTTTACGGGTGTTAAAAGACGATTCTCCGAAAAATCAGTTGGGGATCAAATCTTGATCGATGATTATGCTCATCATCCGACTGAGATTAAAGTAACGATTGAAGCAACAAAGTATAAGTATAAGAATCGTAAAGTGGTAGCGATCTTCCAACCACATACATTCACGCGAACAAAGACGTTCTTAGACGAATTTGCAGCAGCCCTAAGTGAAGCGGATCACGTTTACCTCTGTGACATTTTTGGTTCTGCAAGAGAGAATGCTGGGAATCTTTCAATTGAGAATTTGATAGAAAAAATCCCTAACGCACAATTCATTACAGAAGATAAAGTGGACGTATTAAAAAAATACAAAGACGGTGTTTTATTGTTCATGGGAGCTGGAGATATTCAAAAGTTCCAAAGAGCATACGAGGAAACACTGACTGCAAAACCATAAGAAAAAAGACTTGCCAGCTGGCAAGTCTTTTTTTGTATTTTCATTTGATTTATTCGTGAAAGTTTATACCTGCGAAGACTTATGCTTCATTGATAAGTTGATTGTAGTGCAAGGTGGGAGACTCCTGGGGGCTCACCGCACGCCCCCCCAGAAAGCGAGCATCCTGGAACGAAAATCAACTACTTACATGAGCTTTTCTACTAGTATTACTTTAAATTCTCAGGGTTTAATTGCTCTAATTCAGGAAGAACGAAAACACCATCTTTACGGATCAATACGTCATCAAAGAAAATTTCTCCGCCACCGTAATCAGGGCGTTGAATCATAACCATATCCCAATGGATGTTTGATTCGTTACCGTTATACGCCTCTTCATAAGCCTGACCAGGAGTGAAGTGGAAGCTGCCGTCAATCTTCTCATCGAAAAGAATATCTTTCATCGGGTGCTTGATGAATGGGTTAACACCGATTGCAAATTCACCAACGTATCGAGAACCTTCATCCGTATCGAAAATTTTGTTGATACGCTCAGAATCATTAGCTGTTGCTTTTACAATCTTACCGTTTTCAAACGTTAACTGCACATTTTCAAACGTAAAGCCGTTATAAGGAGATGGCGTGTTATACGAGATTGTTCCGTTAACCGAATCTTTTACGGGAGCTGTAAACACTTCACCATCAGGTATGTTATTTTGTCCTGAACATTTAATGGATGGAATATCTTTGATCGAGAACGATAGATCTGTTCCAGGTCCTGTGATGCGGACTTTATCCGTTTTATCCATCAGATCTTTTAGTGCAGTCATCGCGTCATCCATTTTTCCATAATCAAGGTTACATACTTCAAAATAGAAGTCTTCGAACGCTTCTGTACTCATGCTTGCAGATTGTGCCATAGATGCGTTTGGATAACGAAGCACACACCATTTCGTCTTTTTGATACGAATCTTACGGTGCATCGCAAAGATTGTTTTCTCATAAAGTGCCATCTTCTCGGAAGGTACATCAGACATTTCGTTTATGTTGTCACCTGAACGAAGACCGATATAGGCATCCATCTGGTTCATAAGATCACCTTCGTGCTTCGCGATCATTTCCATTTGTTCTTCAGTAGCTTGTGTATATTGAGCGCGCATTACAGAATGGTCTTTTAGTAGAACGAATGGAAAACCTCCTGCAGCATACGCTTCTTGAACAAGTGCGTTTACGAGTTCTTTTTGCAGTCCGAAGTTTTCAATTAATACTTTTTCACCTTTTTGCAGGTTTACCGAATATGTAATTAAGTTTTTTGCTAGTTGTTGAATTCTTGGATCTCTCATGTTGAAGAAGCCCCCTATATATTTGATATCTTCTTTATTTTAACTTAATTTAAACAATTTGTAATGTTCTATAAAAGGATTTTAATGAAGTGGTAAAGAATACTATTAAAAAACACGTTTCCTTTGATAAAAACTCGGGAAAAAGCAATAATATACTTTCAGGAGGTGTCTCGAATAATGGATATCATTATCTCAATCAGTGTAGCATTAGTCGCAGTTGCATTTGTCGTACTCGTTTATTTTTTATCAGGGGCTTTGAAATCACTACAAATTACCCTTAATCATGTCGCGGTAACGCTAGAAAGTCTAGAGAAGCAATTAGATGGCGTAACGCGCGAGACAACCGATTTGCTACATAAAACAAACCAGTTAGCCGAGGATGTTCAAAAGAAATCAGATTCACTTAACAACGTGTTCTCTGCAGTTCAAGATTTCGGTCAATCCGTTCAAAAGGTGAACCAATCTGTTCGCAAAGTAACAGACCAGATTACGGTTGAAACAGAGCGACAGTCTAAGCAAATATCGCAAGCGGTTCAATGGGGAAATGCAGCATTGAATTTATGGGAAAAATACAAACTCAAAAAATCCAATGTTGAAACAACACAAAGACAATATTCCAGAGGAGGAGTCTAAATGAGCAACAACAACAATCAAAACATTGATAGCAAAGATTTTATTATCGGTGCACTTGTTGGTGGTATGTTAGGGGCTGCCGCAGCGCTATTATTAGCGCCTAAAGCAGGGAAGGAATTGCGAAGCGATCTGAATGAACAAGCCGTTTATTTAAAGGATAAAAGTAACGAGATCTCTCATTTGGCTCGTGAAAAATCCTCAAACATTGTGAAGACAGTGTCTGAGCAATCTAATCAAGTTGCAACAAAGGTAAAGGATCTTACTTCAAACCTTCGCAAAGATATCGATAAATGGCGTGCGAAAGAAGAAGAAAACGCGTCAGAACTGTATGGTGAAATTACAGATGATATCCAAGATGAAGGCAAATTAGACTTCGACCCTGCAAATGAGCAAGAATTAGTAGAGCAAAAATATTGATAAGTATGGTGTGAATATGAAAAGATAAGAAAAAGAACTTGTTTCTTTTTCTTTTCTTTTTATTATGGAGGTAGAAATCGATATGTCACTTATTCAATTACAAAACGAACAAGATTGGAATCTAGTAAAAGAACAAAGAAACCGTATTATTCTGATGAAAAATAGTACAACATGTCCTGTAAGTCATGAAGCTTTTAAAGAATTTCAAAAGTTTGCTGCAGATAACGAGAACGAAACATTGTATTATTTAAATGTCCAAGATGCAAGATCACTCAGTAATGCGATTGCAGAGCAAACAGGAGTGAAGCACGAATCTCCTCAAGTACTAATCTTCGAAGGGGATAATGTGGTTTGGCATGCTTCACATTGGAACATAACAAATAAAAAACTTGCGCAAGCGAATGGAACAACAAAAGCGTAGCCAATTGCTACGCTTTTTTCTTCGTTTTTAAATAAGTACTTCAAATTTTAATAACAGTTTATCCCCTGTTTGAATCTCGGTTTGAAAGCCCGCCTTTTCACCATTCTTTAATAGAATTAAGCTCTCTCCAGGCTGTGGTTGAAGTGTTAGTTCCACCTCTGTAAATACATCCTGAAAAATAAATGGTTGTTGATCTGTCTTCTTCATCACAAGTCTTTCCTGAGTATGAAGAACGGAATCTGAACGAAGCTTTTCATCTTCCCGGTAAAAGGTATAGAGTGGCCGGACAAGGGTTACTTTTTCTTCGTTAAAAATAACCGTACATGACTGATGCAGATTCAGGTCTAGAGCATCCGTTACATGTTTCAAAGTTACTTGCTCCTCTTCAGTACGGTGATACTCAAGTCGGTCTCCATCATGCCAGGTTGTATGCAATTTAACACTTTGCTCGTTCAGATGCACCGAATCAGTGAGCTTTGTTGGAAGGCTAAGAGGCTTACCATCTACAAAAACAGTAAAATGAGAACGTTTTGTTTCAATACTCCACTCTTTTAAATCAAATAGATCTGAAAGGGTTGAAGGGAAACGATAATAGCAATCATCTCTATCGTTTACTAACGTATCTGAGCTTACGCGTTTCTCATTAATAAAATAATGAGTTTCAAACGTTTCAGCTTCACCGTTCACCCATAACGTTTTTACAGAGTGGTTGTCATAAGCATCTTGAATGGAAATCACTGCATCCTCGCCATTATGTCCAGCTTCATAATGAATCATAGCACCCTCTAAGACTTCATCTAACAACGTACAAGGAACACCATTCATCTCTATTGATGGCGCTGTGCCAATCTTTCCTTTAAACATCTTCACTTCGTCATTCAACCGAACCATCAATCCTAATCCTGGTTTGCCGTAAAGTTTTGAAAGATCCGCTCCACCAGCAATCAAAGCATCACCAATCGTAAGTTTTTTCACTTGAAACAAGCGTATTGTTTTTCCATTCACAGAAACCGTTACATATTTAACGGGGTTTTCTTTGGCTGCGATTCCAATCCCTACAGGAGTTACAAGTTCAGGACCTTCTTCTATTGATGAAGGGATCAAGGATTGGATGGCGTTAAGGCCGCGAATCGCTACTCGCTCAATAGGCAGATCTAGCTTTTCAGCCACTTTTTCATGTAATAGAGGCGTTAGACTGCCTCCTCCTACAAGCATGATTGCCTGAGGTGCTTTGGCGTTTAACTGAAGGATTTCATTTGTGATTCCTTCTGCTAAACTTTCTATGGAGGATGAGACCGTCGAAATCACTTCTGATGTGTCTTTTTGTGAGGGAAAACCTAAGATATCAGTATAGGTTACAACGGTTTCTTTTATTAACGAACGTTTAAGCTGCTCAGCTACAGGAAAGTCCAACAAAAGAGCAGAGCTAACGGCTTCTGTAATTTCATCACCTGCCACCGGAACCATTCCATAAGCAATAACTGTTCCTTGTGCGGTAATCGCGATATCTGAAGTACCTGCACCAATATCTACAAGAGCTACATTTAGCTTCCTCATTGAAGAAGGGATCAGCACGTTGATGGCTGCGATCGGCTCTAAAGTCAGAGCTTCCATCTCAAGTCCTGCTTCGTCTAGAGCTTTCATTAAAGAATCAACAACGACTCTTGGCAAGAATGTAGCAATAACTTCTACACTAGCCGTTTTTCCTTGCTGACCGATAAAGCTTCCAATCTCATGCTCATCGAGGTAATAATGCAGAACGGAATATCCAACGCAATCGTAGAGTAAATTGGAGTTCTCATCTAATAAACGGGCTAACTGATATTGAGCTTGCTGAACGGCTGCAAGTTCCATATGAATCACTTCTTCATGCGAAGAGATATCACCAAGTGAAAGATCTTTGTCAGAACGGCCTTTCACGGTCTTAAGAGCTCGTCCTGCTGCAGCAACACAAACCTTTGTAAGTGGACCGACTTCAAGTTCGAGCTGATCTTTAATCGTCCTGATCACTTTAGCCACAGCAGGTATATGGTGAATCTGACCATCAAGCATAGAACGTTCTTCATGTTCGATTATTTTCTTATGTAAAATCTCATACTTTCCATTTTCATGCTGTTTTAAAATCATACCGACCACAGAACGTGTACCGATATCTAATGCGAATAAAAGATTTTTGTCCACGAAGGCACCTCTTTTTGTTACGATAGATGTATAGGTAGTCCTATAAGTGATAGAAAACGTCCTAATTATTAGAAATGTATCATATTTCTTACATTATATAAATACTGAGGTGCTCATATATGAATCATCTAGAGTTAAACACGTTACGAACCGAGCTTGATGATGTAAATAGAGAATTGTTAGCGTTAATCAATAAACGAGGTGAGCTTGTTCAGCAAATCGGTAAGATTAAATCTGATCAAGGCATGAAGAAGTACGATCCTGTTAGAGAAAGACATATGTTAGATCTCGTTTCATCAGAAAACCGAGGACCCTTTGAAACGAGTACACTTCACCATCTTTTTAAAGAAATTTTTAAAGCCGGCCTCGAATTACAAGAAGTAGATCACAAAAAAGAGCTTCTCGTCTCGAGAAAACAAAGACCTGAAGATACGATTATTGCTGTTAAAGGGATGGAGATCGGAAACGGAAATCCTATTCTAATTGCTGGACCGTGTGCTGTAGAGAGCTATGAACAAACAGCTTCTGTAGCAGAGGCTGTAACAAAGAATGGTGTGAGATTATTACGCGGTGGAGCGTTTAAACCACGAACGTCCCCTTATGATTTCCAAGGATTAGGAGTGGAAGGACTACAGATTCTGAAAAAAGTAGCAGATGAATACAATTGTGCAGTGATCAGTGAAATCGTCCATCCACAAGATCTTGAGATGGCATGTGATTATTTGGACATCATTCAAATTGGTGCTAGGAACATGCAGAACTACGAACTTCTAAAAGCAGCTGGAAAGATTAATAAACCTGTTCTATTAAAAAGAGGTCTTGCTGCAACGCTTGATGAGTTCATCAACTCAGCTGAATATATCATGTCACAAGGAAACGGGCAGATCATTCTCTGTGAAAGAGGTATTCGAACGTATGAACGAGCGACGCGAAACACGTTGGATATTACAGCTGTACCGATTTTAAAACAAGAAACCCATCTGCCTGTATTTGTAGATGTAACGCATTCGACAGGTAGAAAAGATTTGCTTCTACCGGCTGCAAAGGCGGCTTTTGCGATCGGGGCAGATGGAGTAATGGCAGAAGTACATCCAGATCCAGCCGTAGCTTTATCGGATGCTGCACAGCAGATGAACATCGAAGAATTTCAAGGATTTGTTGAAGAACTTGTTTCTTCTCGTTTCCTTAAATTAAATCAGATGGTTTAATAAATGATAACAAAGAACCGGTCAGCTTATGTGAAAATGCTGCCGGTTTTTTCTATAAGAACAACCACTCTGAAAAAGTGTATGAATCTGCCTATTTTCGCCAAAAATAAGTAAAATAGGATCATTTTATTTTATTCTTTTTTTAATGTATGAATAAATGGTGAAACATGTCTCTATTCGTTGCCTACTTTACTACTTTATCGTATGATAATAGCATTACATAGCTGTCGGATATGCAGTATATAAGGAGGATTTTTTTTGAATACAACAATTTATGATGTAGCTCGTGAGGCAGGTGTCTCAATGGCAACGGTTTCTCGTGTTGTTAACGGAAACCCAAACGTCAAGCCATCTACTAGAAAGAAAGTACTTGAAGCAATTGAAAGGTTAGGTTACCGCCCGAACGCTGTAGCCCGTGGACTAGCAAGCAAGAAAACAACAACGGTCGGTGTAATCATTCCAGATATCTCTAGCATCTTTTTTGCGGAATTAGCTCGTGGTATTGAAGATATTGCAACCATGTATAAGTACAACATTATCCTTTGTAACTCTGATCAGAACAAGGATAAAGAAATCCATCTTTTAAACACTTTATTAGGTAAGCAAGTGGATGGAATTGTATTCATGGGCGGGAAAATCACAGAAGAACATGTGGAAGAATTCAAACGTGCAGCTGTTCCAATCGTTATGGCAGCTACAGTGGATATGAACGAGGAAGTTCCATCTGTAAACATCGACTATCAAAATGCTGTTTATGAAGCGGTCTCTCACTTGCTTGAAAAAGGTCATTCTTCTGTTGCGATGGTAACAGGACCACTTGAAGACCCAATCAACGGCTATTATAAGTTTAATGGATACCGTAAAGCGTTAGAAGAGCATGGTAAGAAGGTTGATGAAAGTCAAGTATTCGTTGGTGAATACACGTATGATTCTGGAATTGAAGCGATTGAAAGCTTCTTAGATAGTGGAAACAAACCTTCAGCCGTTTTTGTAGGTACAGATGAGATGGCACTAGGTGTGATTCATGGTGCTCAAGACCGTGGTTTGAGCGTTCCAGAAGATCTTGAAGTAATCGGATTCGATAATACAAGACTGGCTACGATGGTTCGTCCAACATTATCAACGGTCGTTCAACCTATGTATGATATAGGAGCAGTAGCGATGCGCTTGTTAACAAAATTGATGAACAAAGAAACGGTTGAAGAACATACGGTAGTATTGCCTCATCGTATTCAATTCAGAGATTCTACAAAACAATAACGAAGTGTTGAGGTGGGCGAAGTGAGAATTGGCATCATCGGTGCTATGGACGAGGAAATCGTTTATATGAAAGAAGCACTGGATATCTATGGGGAAAGCGTATTTGCTCAAAATAAATTTTATGAGGGTACACATCATAACAAAGAGATCGTTTTATGTAAGTCTGGCGTAGGGAAAGTTAACGCAGCGATTACCACTCAGATTCTTATCGATCGCTTTCAAGTCACTCATGTTCTTTTTACTGGAGTAGCAGGTGCACTTGACCCTGAACTAGAAGTAGGAGACATTGTGATTTCATCAAGTGCGATGCAGCATGACATGGATGCTTCTGCATTGAGTCCTGATTTTCCAAAAGGAACGATTCCGATGTTTGCTTTCGATTCTGAGTTTAGAGCAGATGCTCAATTAGTAAAACTTGCAGAAGCTGCGGCAGAACGATTACAAGGACCGCAAGTGAAGATTGGAAAAGTACTGAGCGGGGATCAATTTATTGCTGATCGTGAACTGGTTGAAGTATATTCTACTCTTTTTAATGGAACTTGCATTGAAATGGAAGGATCAGCAGTAGCTCAAGCTGCATTCTTAAATGAAGTTCCGTTCGTAATCATCCGTTCGATCTCTGATAAAGCAAATGGTGATGCACCAGCAAGCTTTGCCGAATTCACCGCTTTAGCAGCACGACGTTCGTCAGATATGGTTGAAACCATTATTGAATCATTATAGAAGGCTACATTGGAGAACTGATCTGTCAATCGATGGGTCAGTTTTTTTGATTGTAGTTTTTTCTACAGTGGATATATTTCGATTACCGTGAAATTATGAACATGCACATTAAAATGTGTGTATTCTAAAGCTATTTTTAGGCTTAGTAACATAGAAAAAGAGGACTAAACGATATAGTCCTCTTTCGTTATGAACTCTTTTTAATGGAAAACAGACTTTTCTCCAATGTGGCTCTGTTCTTGGATGTGATTTCGTCTTTTCTTGGAATCGGCTTATAGATTCCGGATTCATCTTCCCAAGTAGGAGGGAGAGGGTGCTTCGACTCACTCGTCCAACGCTTTAGCCAGTTTTCTGCGATCTGTCCGGAAGGTGCTTGGTCGTTCATCACACACCATAAATATGACCATGCACGAGGAACGACACGCCAAATATCGTAACCGCCACCGCCTGTTGCAATCCAGCGGCCACCGCAATATTTTTCAGCAACTTCCTTTGCGATCCTTGGAATTTCGGTATAGGTTTTCATCGTTACAGACAAATGTGTTAAAGGATCATAGTAATGAGCATCAACGCCATTTTGGGTAATGATAACGTCCGGTTTAAAGAAATCTGCAACTTCCCATAAGCTCTTTTCATAGCACTCTAAGAAGGATTCATCTTCCGTAAAAGCATCAACGGGAACATTAAAGGAGAACCCATATCCTTTGCCAGCACCTTTTTCATGAATGGAGCCTGTACCAGGAAATAAGTAACGCCCAGTTTCGTGGATGGAAAGGGTACAAACATCTGGATCATCATAAAATGCCCATTGCACACCATCACCGTGGTGGGCATCTGTATCGACATATAAAACACGTGCATTGTATTTTCGTTTCATATACTCAATCGCGATTGAGCTGTCATTATAGATACAGAACCCAGAAGCTTTTCCTCTGAACCCATGATGCAGTCCTCCGCTTAGGCTAAGAGCATGCTTGGACTTTCCTTCCATCACATGATCTACCGCTGTAAGAGTGGCACCAACGATCCAGCTGCTGGCTTCATGCATGTTTGGGAATATGGGTGTATCTTCTGTACCGAGCCCATAATTTAGAGCGATCTCACGATTAAGCTGTCCTTTTCCGGCTTGCTTTACAGCTTCTACATAGCCTGGATCATGAATCAGCATGATCTCCTCATCTGTTGCTTGTCTTGGTTTAATGATCTGATCGTCATCCAAACAACCCGAATCTCTTAACAATTCATAAGCAAGCTGGACTCTAAGCTGATTGAAAGGATGCGTCTCACTGAACTTATATCCTAAAAGGTCTGGTGAATAAACAAAAACAGAATCATTTTTCATCGCGTTCACCCGGAACAGGTGGCCATTTCACTTCATAGCCGTTGTCAATTAAGTGTTCGATGACCGGAAGGGGGTTCATCGTTCCCACGCGAAATACGATAATCTTTTCTCGCTCATTATGAGAAGGATAGACGAGAACCGAGCTGATGTTCAAGTGGAAATCTTTTAAGACACTCGCTACTTTAGCCAATTCCCCAGCTTCGTTCGGTACGACAACTTCTAGATGAGATCCCGGTTGATGAGTACCTGTTAAAAGGATAAAGGCATGTAACATCTCTCTTTCTGTTACTAATCCAACTAACTTCGTCTCTTCCAACACTGGTATACAGCTAACATTATGTTCATAAAAGATCGTGGAAAGTTCTTCTGCGATGTCGAAAGGATGAGCTGAAAAGATAGCTTGTTTCATTATGCTGGAAACCGGTTTCTCAAAATCTTCTGGATGCTCATTTTGATGAAAGATAGAAGGACTCGCATCTTTTACTTCACGATCTGTCACAAGGCCTAGTAAGTCTCCATCTTTGTCAATCACCGGTAAGTTTCGGATGTCTTTTTCGAGCATTAACTGTATAGCTGTACCGATCGTTTCGTTTTCATGAATCGTTACAACATTCTTCTGCATCATATTTTGAACGATCATATCGTAACACTCCCATTTGTTTTCTCTCTAGTCTCTGATTGGATTAATACATAAAGCGATTTTTAAAACGCAGCCGATCAAACTGTTGGATCGTGTCCAAGTCAATCCTTTTTCCGATGCGGACCATCAAGCAATTGGCCGGGTGCGAACTGATCTCTGGATCATCTGTTGCCATATATTCCAGATCACCCGCGTTCATCATCTTTTCCATGACTTTTCGGTAGTCCCAAACGGATAGTTTCGTCCCTTTTAAGTCCCAGTGCCAATAGTATTCTGTCGTGATAATAATATAATCTTCCATGGCATCATCCATCATGGATACCTTTAATAGCGTTTTACCAACTTTAAAGTTGCGATAGTCAGGTATGACCTCAATCGCACCTAATTCTAGTAAATTTTCCATGTTTCCTTCAGACCATCGTTCGAGCGGATCTGGATAGACGTATGTAACATAACCGATAACGGTATCCTTATTTCTTGCAATTATGATTCGGCCTTCGGGTAGTCTAGCAATCTCAGTAACAGCTTTCTTTTGTTCATCTGCTGGTCTAAATGCTTTTAAATCTTCATGAAAATAAAGACCTTCTAACGTTTCAGCTGATACAGGTCCTTCGACCGTAATGGTTCCATGACTTGTCTTTAATGCTACACAGTTGTATGTTTTGGTATGATTCATTTTTACACCACCTAGGTTGGTTTCCAACTTCTATTATACATCATAAACCGTTGTTGTAAGGGTTTACATATCGGTTTTTATAGATAGTTCTAATAAGTTAAAAAATTTAGATAATATGCTATAATTAAAGAGATATTCAAAAGGGAAGGGAGATTTAGCAATGAAACTGGAAGCGCTTCCGATTATAAAAGGTGATTTTAATCTACAAGATTATGAGGCTACATACGGAGCATTTGATTGGAAAGACATTGAAAAAGAATTCTCCTGGCACAAAACAGGACGAGTCAATATGGCATATGAAGCTATAGACCGTCATGCAGCATCCCATCGTAAAAACAAAGTAGCACTCTACTTTTCGGATCAAAAAAGAGATGAGAAGTATACGTTTAAAGACATGAAAGAGATGTCTAACAAAGCAGGTAATATGTTACGCCAAATAGGTGTTGAAAAAGGTGATCGTGTCTTCATCTTCATGCCGCGTTCACCTGAACTTTACTTTACGTTCCTTGGAGCAATCAAGCTTGGAGCGATTGTTGGTCCCTTGTTTGAGGCATTCATGGAGGGTGCAGTAAGAGATAGACTTGAGGATAGTGAGGCAAAAGTGCTTGTTACTACGCCAGCCCTCTTAGAGCGTGTCCCAGTCGATCAACTGCCGAAATTGAAAAATGTTATTTTGGTAGGAGAAGATGTTAAAGAAGAGGGACCGTATGTAAATTATTTTGATCGTATGAAAAAAGCATCAAAAGATTTAGATATAGAATGGGTTGATCGTGAAGACGGATTAATCCTTCACTACACATCTGGATCGACAGGTAAACCAAAAGGTGTGCTTCATGTTCATAATGCGATGCTTCAGCATTTCCAAACTTCAAAATGGGTACTTGATCTAAAAGAAGACGATGTGTACTGGTGTACGGCAGATCCTGGCTGGGTGACAGGAACTTCTTATGGCATATTCGGGCCTTGGTTGAACGGCACTTCAAGTGTCATTCGAGGTGGACGTTTCTCACCTGAAGATTGGTATGGAACGATTGAAAATTATGGCGTAACGGTCTGGTACAGTGCTCCAACGGCTTTTCGTATGTTAATGGGTGCTGGAGATGAAGTGGTAAAGAAATTCGATATGTCTTCGCTTCGACATATTTTAAGTGTAGGTGAACCTCTTAACCCTGAGGTTGTTAGATGGGGAATGAAGGTGTTTAACTTGCGCATACATGACAACTGGTGGATGACGGAAACAGGTGGTCAGCTGATCAGTAACTATCCAGCGATGGAAATTAAACCTGGATCGATGGGTAAACCGTTCCCAGGAGTAGAAGCAGCGATCATTGATGACCAAGACAACATCCTACCTCCGTATCGAATGGGCAACCTCGCGATCAAAAAAGGATGGCCGTCTATGATGCGTGCGATCTGGAACAATCCTGAAAAATATGATTCCTATTTTACGCCAGGTGGCTGGTATGTTTCTGGAGATTCTGCTTACATGGACGAAGATGGATACTTCTGGTTCCAAGGAAGAATTGATGATGTGATCATGACTTCCGGAGAACGAGTAGGACCGTTTGAAGTAGAAAGTAAGCTTGTCGAACATCCAGCTGTTGCAGAAGCAGGTGTAATAGGAAAACCCGATCCTGTTCGAGGCGAGATTATTAAAGCGTTCATCGCCCTTCGTTCGGGCTATGAAGCAAGCGATGAACTGATTGAGGAAATCCGTAGTTTTGTAAAAGCAGGACTTGCTGCACATGCAGCACCGCGTGAGATCGAATTCCGTGACAAGCTTCCGAAGACAAGAAGCGGTAAGATTATGCGTCGTGTTCTTAAAGCTTGGGAACTTGATCTTCCAACAGGTGATCTATCTACAATGGAAGATTAATTTAATAACAATGAAAAACCCTCGAATCAATTCGAGGGTTTTTTCTTGTTATTTTGTGTTGTTGCTGGAGGCGGATCGTCAGTTCCAGGATCCGCAGGTTCAGTTGGTGGCGGTGGCGGTGGATCTTGTGGCTCATCAGGCTTACCACCTACTCCATCTGTTGGTGGAGTAGGTGGTTCAGCTGGTGGTTTCTTTTCACCGACTTGAACTTTTGTTTGTGCAGGAGATTCCTTACCTGCAATATCCACCGCTGTTACATAAACGACGCCAGCAGGTACTTTAGCAGAAGTTTTATCAGCGGTTACAGAGCCGATCTTCTTAAATGATGTGCCATCTGAAGAGTGATAGATGCGGTAACCAATTACATCATTCTCTCCATGAGATGCCCATGAAAGGACACCATCTGACATTTTTGCGCCTGCAACAGCGGAAGGAACTTTGCCATTTTCTTTTAACTCTTTTTCAGGAACAATGTTGTTCAATAGATTCGTTGTATTCGTTAATTTGTTTAGTGCTTCTAATCCAAGTTCACGCAAGAACTCTTCCTTGATCAATACACCATCTTTCGTGAACTCTTGTGGAGTAGATGGAAGTGCCTTATACTTCGCATCACCTACAAGTACATAACGACCTTTTGTGAGCGTGTCGTCCACTTCGTTAGGTGTGAACTTCGCATTAAAGAGATCAGTTGTAACAAGTCCAGCGCTTCGACAAAGATCAGAAGGCAGCTTACCTGATATTCCACAGATCTCACGACGCACGATTCCTGAAGGCATTGCGAATTGCTTGTCAGGATCCATTAATTGTGGTGAATGCTTATAAGCTGCGTTTGCAAGTAGCGACCAAATTCGCTGATTTCTTTTCCCAGTACCGCCGTCCCCTTTAGCTAGTGAATCAGGTGTATCATATCCAATCCATACTCCAAGGGAAACGTTTGGATTTGTTCCTACAAACCAAGAGTCATAATCATCATTTGTTGTACCAGATTTCCCTGCCCAATCGGTGCTAAAGGAAAGATAACGATTAATATTATTTCCAGTACCACCATTTACAACGTCACGCATCATATCTAACAATAAAAAAGATGTTTGCGGCGAGTAAACTGGAACAGGATTTGCTTTATGCTGATAGATTAATTCACCGTTATTTGATTCTATTTTTTCAATCATGTATGCATCTACGAAATTACCGCCGTTTGCAAAGGTGGCAAATGCATTTGTATTTTCCTCGACAGTAACACCGTTTGTCATTCCTCCGATAGCAAGAACAGGTGCTCCTCTGTCATTAGGACTTAGTGAAGAAACACCCATTTTTTCTAATCTGTTAAGTGCCTCATCGGTATTCACTCTCATATAACTTCTAACTGCAGGTGTATTTCTTGACCATTTCATAGAGTGTCTAACAGAAACAAGTCCGTCATATTTTCCATCCCAGTTTCCAATTGAGTGAGAACCAGATTGAATGGGTGTATCTGGAACGATCGAACCTGGTTGCACTTTACCTGTTTCAAGTGCTAGAGAGTAGGCAAGCAATGGCTTCATTGTAGAACCGTTCTGTCGTTTCATATATGTTGAATGATTGGTTTGTTCACGATTGAAGTCACGGCCGGCTACGAAACTAATGATCTTTCCAGACTTGTTGTCTATTAATGATGCTCCAACCTCTTCGGGTTCAGGTTTGTCTAATTTTTTTCCTCTAACATATTCATTGGCTGGACCAAAAAGATTATCGTTTGCTACTACTGCTTGCATCTCATCATATATTTTTTGGTTAATGGTCGTATGAATCTTTATCCCTTTTTGTCGAACTTGAATTCTAGCATTTTCTTTGTATTCCTTTAATTCGTCAGGTGTCAGTTTATCAAAGTTCTTACCGTCTTTTTCAGCTTGAACCTTTGCTAAAATGTCAACCGTACGACGTTGGACTTCAACAGTTAAAGCAGGGTATTTTTCAAAAGAAGATTGCTGTTTAGTCGTAAGATTCTTTTTAATATCGTATTTCATTGCTTCATCATACTCGGCTTGCGTAATCGAGCCTTCAGAAAGCATTCTATTCAATACGGTTTGCATTCGTTTAACTCCTGCAGAGATGTCTTCTTTAGGTACACCGCCATTACTGAATGGGGTATAAACGAATGGGTTCTTTGGAAGTCCAGCTAAATATGCGGATTGAGCAAGATTCAGCTTAGAAGCAGGAACTCCAAAAATGCCTTCTGCAGCAGCCTGTATACCTGCTACATTTCGACCAGATGAATTTCTTCCGTAAGGTACGATGTTTAAGTAAGCTTCTAGGATTTCATCTTTCTTAAGTACTTTCTCAAGTCTCATAGCTAATAAAATTTCTTTTGCTTTTCGGTCGAAAGAAACTTCATTCGTTAGAATTTGATTTTTTATCAGCTGTTGAGTTAAAGTGCTTCCTCCTGTAACAATTGGAGCACCAGAAAACTCTTCATACATAGCGCGTAAAATTGCTTTTGGTACAACACCTTCATGTTCATAGAAATATTGATCTTCTGTAGATATAACCGCTTTTATGACAAAAGGAGAAACATCTTTCAAACTAACCTCTTGTCTATCTAAATCTGATTGAAGTTTACCCATGTATTGATCGTTATCAAAGTATACGGTACTCGTTTCTTCATAATTATAAATATCTTCTTTCATAGAAGTGTGCGCTCGTACAGACTCGTCTTTTACGAGTGAAGCGAAGAAACCAGCGCCAACACCCGCTGCGAAAACACCGCCGAGGATAAGTAGTACAGTTACGATCAAGAACATGTTCCATGTAACGTTATATGTAATTCGTGCTGTTCGAATAATTCCTTTTTCTTTTAAAAAGTGGACAAATTTCTCCCATTTTTGCTTTAATTCATCAAAACGAGACATCATTTGGTAATCCCTCCCCCTCGTGTATTATAACATAAGGTCGATTTATGATAGAACACCGTTTTTGAATATGAAGATTGACATGAAATTCATCTATGTGGTAAAAATAAATGAAGATTATTATATGTTGAAAGCGAAGATAGGAATGAGTAGCAGGTGTCTCCATGTTTCAGAAAGCTGGTGGTTGATGCGAACCAGTGCAAAGGCATGCTGTGAATTACCTCCTGGAGCTGTCTCTGTGAACGTTAAGTAGCAGAGAACGGATAAAACCGTTACGAAATGAAGTGAAAAGCCATTCGTTTGGCTTTTAATTAGGGTGGTACCGCGAGATTGTCATCACGTCCCTTTCCAACAGGAGAGGGACTTTTTTTATTGTCATTAAACATCATCATCATCATTAAACAACGGAAGGAAAGATAGGAATGAATATTCTACAAGATCTAGAATTTAGAGGTCTTCTTAATCAAGTAACGGACCAAGAAGGGTTACAAAAAGAACTTGAAAAGGGAATCGTAAAACTTTATTGCGGATTCGATCCTACTGCAGACAGTCTGCACATTGGAAACCTGTTACCAATCCTTACTCTTAAACGATTTCAAGAAGCTGGACATCAGCCGTTTGCGCTAGTTGGCGGTGGAACAGGTTTGATTGGGGATCCAAGTGGTAGACAGACAGAAAGAACATTGAACGAAGCAGAGATTGTTGTTCAATGGACAGACAAAATCAAAAATCAGCTTTCAAGATTACTTGATTTCGAAAGAGAAACGAACCCGGCTAAAACAGTGAATAACTATGAGTGGTTAAGTCAACTTACGATGATTGAGTTTCTTCGTGACGTTGGAAAGAATTTCTCAGTTAACTACATGCTTGCCAAGGATTCTGTTGACTCTCGTTTAGAAGCGGGGATCTCTTTTACCGAGTTCTCATACATGATTTTACAGTCGTATGACTTTCTTAATCTTTTCCAAAAAGAAAATGTAAAACTTCAAATAGGTGGAAGTGACCAGTGGGGGAATATTACAGCTGGTATGGAATTGATCCGTCGATCCGGTGAGGAAGAGAAAGCATTTGGACTAACGATACCATTAATTACAAAAGCGGATGGTACGAAGTTTGGTAAAACAGCATCAGGAACAATCTGGCTAGATGCAGAAAAGACGACTCCATATGAGTTCTACCAATTCTGGGTAAACGCAGCAGATGCGGATGTGATCAACTGGCTAAAATATTTCACGTTCTTATCTAAAGAAGAAATCGAAGTTCTTGAAAAATCATTAGCTGAAGCACCAGAAAAGCGTGAAGCACAAAAAGCATTAGGTCGAGAAGTAACAACGCTTGTTCACGGAGAAGCAGCTTTCAAACAAGCAGTAAAGATCACAGAAGCACTTTTCAGTGGAAATCTTTCTGACTTAACGGCTGCTGAGATCGAACAAGGGTTCAAAGACGTTCCTTCGTTTAACGCATCTAATACGGAAGACGTAAACATTGTAGACCTTCTTGTTGATGCAAAGATTTCTCCATCTAAAAGACAAGCTAGAGAAGATGTAACGAATGGAGCTGTATCTATCAACGGAGAAAAGGTTCAAGATACAGCTTATATGATTGGAGAGAACGATCGTATCGAAAACAAGTTTGTCATCATCCGACGCGGTAAGAAAAAGTACACGTTGATCAGATACTAAAAACGAGTAGGAACCCTGTGGGATGGGGTTCCTCTCTAACTTTATTAAAGGAAGTGTTTGTTTTGAAGAAAATTCAATTAGCAGAAGACCTTCAATTTTCACAGATCGTTCACGGTCATTGGCGTTTAGCTGAATGGAATCTATCTCCTGAAGAGCTTCTTTCACTTATGGAAAGATGTATAGAAGCAGGAATTACCACGTTTGATCATGCTGATATTTATGGGAACTACATGTGTGAAGAGCTGTTTGGTCAAGCACTTGCTCTCAAACCTTCTTTAAGAGAAGACATTCAAATTGTAACGAAGTGTGGAATTAAACTTATATCTGAAAATCGTCCTCAACATACGATAAAATCCTATGATACGAGTAAAGAACATATCATCTTCTCTGCAGAAAATTCATTGCAAAAAATGAATACAGACTATGTAGATGTATTGTTGATTCATCGCCCAGATCCTTTTATGGACCCAGCCGAAACAGCAGAAGCGTTTCACGTCTTAAGAAAAGAGGGGAAAGTTAAGCATTTTGGAGTTTCTAACTTTACCCCTAAACAAATGGAAATGCTACAAAGTGAGTACAATGGCCCACTTATAACGAATCAGATCGAGTTATCCGTTCTTCATGAACAGCCTTTCTTTGATGGTACGATCAACCACCTTCAAAAAGAAAAAGTAAGACCGATGGCGTGGTCTCCTCTTGCTGGTGGAAGATTGTTTAAAGGAGAAGATGAAAAAGCAAAACGCGTGAAAAAGGCACTAGAAAAAGTGGCTGTTGAAACTGAAGCCTCTTCGATTGATGAAGTTGCTTACGCGTGGCTTTTGAAGCACCCCTCACAGATCATGCCGATCGTAGGAAGCGGAAAAATGAACCGTATTGAAGCGGCTATAAATGCAGCGAACTTACCATTAACACGCGAGCAGTGGTTCTACATTTTACAAGAAAGTATGGGAAAAGAAGTAGATTGATTCATACATGATAATCCTTCGTTAATAAGTTGAAAATCCATGCAGCTTGCTGTGTGGATTTTTTATTATATCTATAGAACATTTCATTAGTAATTAGTTCCTTAGTAGTATAATATTAGAAATAAATACTAAAAGATGGGGATGCAACAATGATTACATTAAGCAAAAACAATTCTATGAAGAGCTCACAAGTTCTGAATGAAAGCGCTGTACTAGCGGCGATCGATCGTTCTGTAGCTATGATTGAATTTGACCCACATGGAAAAGTACTATGGGCAAATAAAAATTTTGCAACTACGATGGAATACGATGTTGATGAGATGCCATTATTGATACATAAACATTTTTGCACAGAAGATTTCTTGCGAAGTGGTGAATATGATCGCTTTTGGAAAAGCTTGAGAGAGGGTAAAACCTTTCAAGAAAAGATTCAGCGTGTTACAAAATCTAAGCGATTGATCTGGCTTGAAGCCACTTACACACCTGTCCTCGACGAAAATCATAAAGTGATAGCTGTTGTTAAGATTGCTACAGATATTACGAATAGAGAAAATAACACGATCAAGGTTGCTTCTGAACTTCAACAGATGTCACTAGAGTTACTTACACGAGCGGAAGAAGGATTGAAGAAAAGCAATGAGATCTCTTTAGCAACGGAAAAGTTAGTTTCACAATCCCAACAAAATTTATTGATATTAGATTCTCTGAAAAAACAAGCCGCTTCTATAGAAGATATCGTAAAGACGATTCGTGAGATTGCGGCACAAACCAACTTGTTAGCTTTAAACGCAGCCATAGAAGCGGCTCGAGCTGGTGATCACGGTAGAGGGTTTAATGTTGTAGCTGTGGAAGTTAGAAAACTGGCGAATCGCGTGCAAGATTCTATTCAAGAAGTGAATGCACATATTTCAGGGATCACAGGAGAGATAACCAAGATCAATGACGTGACTCACCAATCACAAGAAGGAATAACAAATAATAAGAAATTAATTGAACAAGCGATGCAAGAGTTCTTAGGTATTGAAGATTCTGCTCGAAAATTAGAGTCACAGGCAAGTAAGTTCAAGGAACTTTTATAGAATAAGAAAAACCCCTAATGCCTTTTAAAAAGGTGTTAGGGGTTTCTTTACTCTTATTAACGAGAGTAGAATTCAACGATAAGTTGTTCTGTGATCTCAGCAGGAAGTTCAGAACGCTCTGGTAAGCGAGTGAAAGTACCTTCCAATTTGTTTTCATCAAATGTTAAGAAATCAGGTACGAAGTTGTTAACTTCGATCGCTTCTTTAATAGCAGATGAGTTGCGAGATTTTTCACGAACACCGATTACATCGCCAGCAGATAGACGGTAAGAAGCGATATCAACACGCTTGCCGTTTACTGTGATGTGACCGTGGTTTACTAATTGACGAGCCGCACGACGCGTACGAGCAAGACCAAGACGGTAAACTACGTTGTCTAAACGAGATTCTAAAAGAATCATGAAGTTTTCACCGTGGATACCAGTCATTTTACCAGCATCATCAAAAATGCGGCGGAATTGACGCTCGTTTACACCGTACATGTAACGAAGCTTTTGCTTCTCTTGTAATTGTAAACCGTATTCTGAGATTTTTTTACGTTGAGTTGGACCATGTTGTCCTGGTGCGTATGGACGCTTAGAAAGTTCTTTCCCAGTTCCGCTTAGAGAAATTCCAAGACGACGAGAAACTTTCCATGTTGAACCTGTATATCGAGCCATAATTGACTCCTCCTTCACATGTTTGTTTGTGTTAAAACAACAACAGTGACTATGGCCTTTTCATGAGCATATTTTGTATGAAAAACATCTTCACTTCAGCAGCCTATGAAGCTACGCGATGTTCCCAGATCAATGAACCTGGGTACAAAATAAAAACTGATGATGGACACAGTGCCGCTTATTTTACACAAAGAATAGTATAAACTTTTTTACTATTAGATGTCAACCTGATCGCTATTTACATTAAAACATTTTTAGGGACAAATTGTAAAAGTATTAAAATTCATATATGATATGGATAAGAAAGCGCTTACATTTTATATTGCCTTCAAAGGAGAAGTAAAAATGGATACAAAACGCTTTGAAACAGATGTGATTCACAAGGGGTATAATGCAGAACAGCATAATGGAAGTCTATCTCCTCCTATTTTTCAGACGTCAACTTTTGTATTTGACAGTGCGGAAACGGGTGCGGCACGATTTGCAGGAGAGCAGGAAGGTTATATCTATTCTAGACTCAGCAATCCTACTGTTGCGATGTTAGAAGAACGGATTGCAGCGATGGAAAGAGGGGAGAAAGGGCTAGCGTTTGGTTCCGGTATGGCTGCCGTGTCAGCTATTCTTCTCGGTTTAACGAAAACAGGCGATCATATTCTCTGTTCTGAAGGAGTTTATGGATGTACCTTTGGTCTGCTTCAGCTTATGGAAGAAAAGTACCATATTACACACAACTTTCATTCGATGAACGATGAGGAATCGATACGGTCAGCAATTAACGATCATACAACAGTTATCTATATTGAATCTCCAATCAATCCTACCATGAAGCTTGTTGATCTAAGTATGGTAGCAAGAATCGCAAAAGAATTTAATATTCCAGTTGTAGTTGATAATACATTTTCCTCTCCTTATCTACAGCGCCCACTCGAATTAGGGTGCGATATTGTTCTACACAGTGCTACGAAATATCTGTGTGGTCATGGGGATGTTATCGGAGGATTAGCGGTAGGTAAACAAGAAATGATGAGTCACCTTGCAATGACCACTCAAAAGGATATTGGAGGAGTCATGTCTCCTTTTGATGCTTGGCTTCTTTTGAGAGGAATCAAGACACTGCCTGTTCGAATGGACCGTCATTGTGAGAACGCAAAGAAACTTGCAGATTTGTTAAAGAAACATCCTAGCGTAAATCGGGTTTTGTATCCGGGTGATCCTGACTTCCCACAATATGAACTTGCGAACTCACAAATGTTGAACGCTGGTGGTCTCATCAGCTTTGATATAAAAGGTGATATAGCAGTCGCCCAAAAGTTTATGAACCATTTAAGACTCATTAAGATTGCTGTTAGTCTTGGTGATGCTGAAACACTCATCCAACATCCTGCAACGATGACACATGCTGTCGTACCTGAGGAGAATCGAATTCAAATGGGCATCAGTGATCAGCTTCTGCGCTTATCGGTTGGTTTAGAAGCATGGGAAGATATTTGGGAGGACCTTAAACAAAGTTTAGATTCTTTATAAACAAGAGTCCTGCGCTATTGACCGCGCAGGACTTCTTTTAATTAGGTAAGAGGTCTAGATAAAGCGAAGTAAAACTTCACAGAATTTTTCTAAGTTCTCTTGATCGACCTCATCAAATCGTGCTTTTTCGGGACTATCAATATCCAGAACTCCTAGCAGCTTTCCGTCTTTTACTAACGGAACCACGATCTCAGATTGAGAAGCTGCGTCACAGGCAATATGTCCGGGGAACTCATGAACATCTTTTACGACTAACGTTTCTTGTTTTTGAGCGGATGTTCCGCATACTCCTCTTCCAAGAGGAATTCTTACACAAGCTGGAAGCCCTTGAAAGGGTCCAAGAACTAATTGGTTCGTCTCTTCTTCAAAAGTATAAAAACCAACCCAGTTTACTCTGTCTAAGAATTGATTCAATAGAGCAGAAGCATTTGCAAGGTTCGCAGTAGCGTTTGTTTCACCTTCTAGTAAAGCAGAAAGTTGTTTCAATAGAAGAGAATACCCCTCATTTCTATCTGTGCTATATTGCTGAACGGAAAACATCAAGATTCCTCCAAACCTGATAAATTGTTTATTCTATCCTATCAAATAATGTTGAACTATACACCCAAAAGCCCTTATTTGTCGAGCGATTATTAAAGGTTTATGTCTCTCGCCCAAGAATTTTATACAAGAGGGAAGGACGGTGGAAGAAAATGAAGACAGATCCGATGGAAACGAAACTGAAAATAGCAGAGGCAGCGATTGCTCTTTTTACGAGCCAAGGTTTTAAAGGGACGACCGTTAGACAGATAGCAAAAAAAGCTGGTGTGAACATCGCTTTAATTTCGTACCATTTTGGAGGAAAAAAAGGTCTTCTAGAAGAGTTGATCACTTCATTCTTCGAAGGGTATATCAGAAGGATTGAAATCATCTATCACACATCGAGCTCTCCCGCGGTTAAAGGAAGTTTTATTGAAATAGTAGAAGCATTGTTGATCTATCAACAGCGAAACCTTCCTCTTGCACGGTTTGTCTATCGGGAGATGACACTAGATTCAACATTGGTTCGTGAACTCATGTCTACTTACTTAGTGAAGGAAAAGTACTTTTTGCAAACTCTGTTTGAAAAAGGGATGAAGAAAAAAGAGTTCAGAAGGCAGCCTGTTGACTTTTTAACCATTCAATTTAAAGATATGATGATGCTTCCATTTTTACATCCTCTTTATTTAGCTGAGGTGTATCAGATAAATGCTGAAACAGAAACGTTCATCCAACCCTATAAAAAGTGGATGATGAACTGGTTTGATAAATGTGTTTGTATCCCAGAAAGAAAAAATCCCCTTCTTTCTGCTGTTCAAAAGCCTTTATTTGGCTCGATTCAGGAGAAGTGGGGAAGTTAATGTTGCTGTTGATACGAATTTATCCAATCCTTGACCGAGTCCCTTAGCGCTGTGGGCATCAGACCCATAGACAAGAGGGATTTTTCTTTTTTGTGCTTCCTTTATGATCCAGTTAGAAGGATATGGCTCCAAACAATAAGGCTTTACTGCACCTGCTCCGTTATAATCCAAATACATGTTACGTTTCGACAGTGCCGTTAATAGATCTTCGGCTTCTTTTTCATAACTAAACTCTGGAGGGAAAAGGGTCTGAAATTTGGTTGCTAATGTCATATGTCCAATCCTTCTTGGCTGATACTTTCCAAATGAATGACGGATTGATTTTTTTACGGTTTGAAAGTATAAAGAGTAGACTGCAGAAAGGCTACCGGAATGTTCAATCAGATCTTTAAATACGTTCTCGTCATAATCCATGCAAAAGTACTGGTTTTTAACCTTTAAAAAATGAACAGAGAGAATGGCATCATCCAGCTCAGGCCAAACTTCTTTCAGAAACGTATTCGTCTCCTCTTCATAGCCCTCAATATAATCGACTTCTAACCCAGTAAAAATCTCAATTTTACTTCTATAAAACTTTTTAAGCTCCCTCAAAGTATCGAAGTATTTTCCTAATTGTTCATATGTCATGCTGCTGTCTTTTGTTGGAGCAGGATCAACAAATGTTTGAGGGAGCGGGGCATGCTCTGTAAAGGTCATACCTTTCATCCCTAAAGAGATAGCCCTTTCGATATACATTTCAAATGTGTCGGTAGACCCATGAGGACAAAATGGCGTGTGAACATGTCCATCAAAGTACATCTTTCTTACTCCTCCTTTCGACAAAATCTTCATTAAATTGGAAAAAAATTATCAGATTATGCAATTTTTTTGCGTCAAATGTTTGTTTACATGTTATCATAAAAGCATTAAACTGCAATTTTATAGAATAAAAACTAAATTAGATCGTTAAAGCGATTTAAACATACGAATACATAATAAAGACAATATAGAAATTTGAACAGATAGAAAGGGTGCCTCTGATGATATACATAGTCATTGCCATCGTTACATTCCTAGCATTGATCCTGTACGGTGCCATGTCACGACGAAGGGTGTATAAAGAAATAGACCGACTTGAAGCATGGAAGATGCAAATTATGAATCGCCCATTAACAGAAGAAATCTCAAAAGTTAAGGGTATGGCGATGATTGGTGAAACGGAAGAAAAGTTTGAAATGTGGCGTCAAGAATGGGATGAGATGGTAACGACTCAACTTCCTAATTTAGAAGAAGACTTGTTTGATGCCGAAGAGTATACCGATAAGTACCGTTTTAAAAAAGCTAAATCCATTTTAGCTGGTGTTAGTCAGGCATTAGAAAAGATCGATATGAGGATTAAAGAGATTACTTCCGAGATCAATGAGTTAGTTACGAGTGAGGAACTAAATCGGGAAGAGATTGTTGAAGCGAAAGAAAAGCTTCAAGAAACAAAGAAGTACTATTTAACGCATATCCGTGCATTAGGCCAGACAGCACCCATCTTTGATAAAGAACTCGACGAGATAAAAGCTTTGTTTGAAACCTTTGAATCATTAACTGTTCAAGGAAGCCATCTAGAAGCTAGACAAAGGCTTGTAGAGAGTTTGAATCGTATCTCTGATTGTAGAACGAAGATGCAAGGTGTTCCTGAACTTCTAGTGATCCTTCAATCTGATATCCCTAATTCACTTAAAGAATTAAGTACAGGTTTTACAGAGATGGAGCAGCAAGGTTATGTTCTTCATCATATTGGCATCGAGAAAGAGATCAGCTCCTTAAAGGATCTTAACGATAAAGCCTTGAACAAAGTCCTAGAGCTAGAGCTTGAAAGTGCTCAAAAAGATATGGATGAGACGATTCAAAAAATGGATCAGTTATATGAAATGCTTGAGAACGAAGTGCACTCCAAACAATTTGTAATGAGTGAAAGAGAAGTCTTTGATTCTAATATTCAAGATCTTCATGATAGAATCGAGAATTTAAAGCAAGAAACTCAAATTGTTTCTTCTACTTACTTGATCGAACAAAACGAAGCAGAGATGCAAAAGAAGATAGAAAAACTCTTTCATAAGTTACAAAGCCGTTTCTTAATTATCGAAGATTCAATCGAAGAAAAAAGAGAGTCTTATTCTGTTATTCGCGAAATGATGGAAGAGATGCAAAAGCAGATGGAAGAACTGCAACGTTCTCAGAAAGTTTATGAAGAAATGCTTCATAATTTAAGAAAAGATGAGCTTGAAACGAAACAGAGTTTAAGAGGACTCAGAAAGAAGCTGCTTGAAGCGAGAAGGATGGTACAAAAGAGCAACCTTCCTGGATTACCGGAACACTACTTGATCACCATCGGGAAGGCAGAAGAATATATCATTGAAGTTTCTAAAAAACTGGATGAGAAACCTCTCGAAATGTCAGATGTTTCTTATGTACTTAACAAAGCGCACGAAGCAGTGAACGAAGGATATGATGAAACGTCTAAGATGATCGAGAATGCTTTCTTAGCAGAGAAGCTAATCCAATATGGAAATAGGTTCAGAAGCTCTTATCAATCTGTATCTGTTCGTTTGATTGAAGCTGAGATCGCTTTTCGAAATTATCAATATGAAGATGCACTTGAGATTGCTGCTTCTGCTATAGAAAGTGTTAGACCTGGAATCCTTAAAGAGATGGAAATTAACTTAAAGTCACATGTATAAAACTGTAAGGATTCATTTCCTGCAGTTTTTTGCTGTTCAGAAGAAATTTATTCCACGATTTTAACAAAAACTAGGAGCTATGTGATAATGTGCACGATAGCTAAATTATGGTATGATAATGAAATGTGTGTTTAGAACGGTTTGGAATGGATAATTGGAGGATTCAACAATGATTTATTTGGATAATAGTGCTACAACAAAGCCATATAAGGAAGTTCTGGATACGTTCGTAACGGTGTCAGAAAAGTATTTTGCCAATCCATCTTCCCTTCATTCAAAAGGAGGAGAAGCTGAGAAATTACTTGGTCAGGCTAGAAAATCAATTGCTCAGCTATTGGAGGTAGCACCATCTGAAGTGGTTTTTACCTCTGGTGGAACGGAAGGCAACAATATAGCGATCAAAGGGATTGCGTTTCAACATCAAAATCGAGGTAAACACCTTATAACATCTTCTGTTGAGCATGCATCGAGTCATGAATCCTTTCAATATCTTGAATCACAAGGTTTTGAAATAACGTATCTTCCAGTGGATCATGACGGGTTGATTTCATTAGAAGACCTTGAACGTTCGATTCGACCGGATACGATACTTGTTTCACTTATTCATGTCAATAATGAAACGGGAACGATACAACCTGTTCAAGAGATAGGTAAGATCTTGAAAGAGCACCCGAAGATTTTTTTCCATGTCGACAATGTTCAAGGTGTCGGTAAGGTTGACCTTCCACTTAAAGAGTGGGGGATCGATCTATGCACCATATCTGCACATAAAATTCACGGTCTAAAAGGAAATGGTATTCTATTCGTCAAGAATGGAGTGAGCATCTCTTCTTTATTCACTGGTGGAGAACAAGAATTAAAGAAAAGAGCCGGAACTGAGAATGTTGCAGGTATTGTAGCTATGGCAAAAGCGTTAAGGTTAATTCTTCAAGAGAGTAAGGAAAAGAAAGATAATTTATATGAGATTAAGCAGTTCCTACTTGAAGAGTTACGTTCCATAGATGGAATTGAGATCAATACTTCTATGAAGTACTCAGCTCCTCACATTATTAATTTTTCAGCGAAGGGTATCAAACCAGAAGTGCTGATCCATTCCCTTGATAAGAGAGATGTGTATGTATCTACTCGTTCTGCATGCTCATCAAAACAAGGGGGAGCTAGCCGTATTCTTCTAAAGATGGGATTAGGAGAAAATCGTGCTTCAACAGCTATTCGTTTGAGTACCTCCTATGGAAATACATTGGAAGAAGCAGAAAAGGCTTTAAAGGTAATTAAAGAAGAACTAATAAATATTAAAAAGGTAATGAGGTAATGAAGATGATATATGATCATTTAGTCGTACGTTATGGTGAACTATCATTGAAAGGGAAAAATAGAAGACATTTCGAATCACAGCTTTTTGAAACGGTAAAAAGAAAAATGCGACCGTTTCAAGGGCTGAATATGGCAAAACATTTCGACCGAATCGTCATTGAATTAAACGGACAATCTTACGAGCCTATCGTCAAATCACTACAAGATATTTTCGGCATCCACTCGATCAGTTTAGCTGTTAGAGCTGAAAACGATTTAGAAGCGATTCAGAAAGCAGCTCTAATCGCTCTTAATGAAGCGATTGAAGGAAAAAAGACGTTTAAAGTTACAGGTAAGCGATCATTAAAGTCCTTCCCAGTTAACTCCATGCAGCTTAATCAAGAAGTTGGAGGATACCTTTTAAGAAACACAGAAGGCTTAACGGTAGATGTTCATAATCCAAATGTAAACGTCAAAGTGGAAGTAAAAGATACAGGAACTTACATCAGCTCAAAATCGTTTGAAGGTGCTGGTGGTCTTCCGATCGGAGTTGGTGGTAAAGCCATGCTTATGCTTTCAGGAGGAATCGACAGTCCGGTAGCGGGTTATTTGACGATGAAGCGCGGAGTTCGAATTGAAGGGGTTCATTTCCATAGTCCGCCTTTTACAAGTGAAAGAGCGAAGCAAAAGGTTGTTGATCTCACGCAAGAGCTTACTCGCTATAGCGGAGGCAAGATCAAGCTTCATGTTGTTCCTTTTACAAAAATCCAACAAACGATCAAAGATAAGATTCCATCTAGTTATAGCATGACGATCATGAGAAGAGTCATGCTGAGGATCACTGAACGATTAGCAGAAAATAATCATGCGATGGCTATTGCGAACGGAGAGAACCTCGGTCAAGTTGCAAGTCAGACGATGCATAGCATGTATGCGATCAATGAAGTAACAAACATGCCTATTCTTCGTCCTGTAATTACAATGGACAAGCTAGAAATCATGAATTTGTCGCATAAAATTGGAACATACGAGATTTCAATTCGTCCATATGAAGATTGCTGTACGATTTTCTTGCCATCTGCACCAAAGACTAAGCCGAAACGTGAGAAAGCGATTCGGTTCGAGAAAAATATTGAAAACCTTGAAGAGTTGATTGAAGAAGCGGTTAATGATGTTGAGACGCTGATTCTTGAAGAAGGGAAATCAACGGACGAAACATTTGATGATTTGCTTTAAGAGTAATTTTTGAGTGTTATTGAAAGTAGTTGATCTACGTTTCAGGTTGCTCGCTTTCCGCGGGGCAGGCGGTGAGCCCCTTGCCGCTTTGCGCCATTAAGGGTCTCACCTGCCCACCTGTCCCGCAGGAGTCTCGCACCTTACACTCCAATCAACTTGTCAATGAAGAGAAAAGAAATGATCTGAAAGTAACCCGGTAAAAAAATGAATGCCTTCGATGTTTAGTGGTGGTGATTCAGGCACGGTTACAGTTCAAAAAATAAATAAGATAAAACCCAGTTGAAAAGTCTGCACATTGTGTAGGCTTTTTTTCTTTTCTAAGTGCTGTTGTTTTTGCATTCAGATTGTCTCTCCATTGCAATTTGCTTAGAGTGCATGGATGCTTGCCTGCTACATGAGAAGCTACTCTTCATGGTATGCAACGAAGAAGCCCACTGAGGAAACATTAACTTGTTAGACGTAGGAGTGAGTATGCAACCTTGAAGTGGTCAGTCTTAAGGGAGTAGAAATCAACTACCTTCATATCTGATATTCAAAATGGCAATGCACACAACAATTTCCAAGAATTGAATCGGCCATTTAGACACATCTTATTAGTACAAAGGAGGTGAAACAACATGGCAAACCAAAACCAATTAGTAGTACCAGGTGCACAACAAGCTGTAGACCAAATGAAGTATGAAATCGCTTCTGAATTCGGTGTAAACCTTGGACCAGATTCAACTGCACGTGCTAACGGATCTGTAGGTGGAGAAATCACTAAGCGTCTAGTAGCTCAAGCTCTAGGTGGATACTCTAAATAAATAGTAATGGCTTACGGAGCGGGTTGTCCCCGCTCCTTTTATTTTTGTTCATATATGACTAAATTTTAAAAATTTTCTAAAATATATTATAATGGAAAAGAACAACATGAATTGAAAGGGTGAAAGAAATGAATTTGATTGCTCCTAATACTTATAATCTAACAGAAGAAATGGAAAAGTATGCTTTAAACCCAGAAAAAAAAGCGTTAATCTGGATGGATGAACAAGGTGTTACAGAGGAGATCACCTATAAGAACCTCCTAGAAAGAGCAAATCAGATTGCGAACTCTTTAGAAGAACTAGGACTGGCTAAAGGTGACAGAGTTCTGATCATCATGCCGCGACTAATTGAAACGTATGCGGTGTATATCGCTTGTTTGAAAGCTGGAATATCAGTTATTCCCTGTTCAGAAATGTTACGAGCTAAGGATCTGAGCTACCGTGTCCAACATAGTGAAGCTAAAGCAATCATAGCTGATTACCGATTTACAGAGCAAGTTAATGAGATTAAAGACGAATTACCGACTCTTACATATAAAATCAGTGCCAACGGGGAGACAGAAAATTGGTTGAGCTTACAAGCGATTACGAATAATGTAAGCGTTTCCTATAAGGCTCCTGAAACAGCTAAAGATGATATGGCTTTTTTGTCCTACACTTCTGGTACAACAGGCCAGCCTAAGGGTGTCGTACATACACACGGGTGGGCATATGCCCATATTCGTACAGCTGCTAAAAGCTGGCTGAATATTTCAGAAGAGGATAAGGTTTGGGCAACTGCAGGTCCAGGTTGGCAGAAGTGGATCTGGAGTCCATTCTTATCTACTTTAGGTACTGGTTCTACCGGTTTTGTCTACCAAGGAAAGTTCGACCCGAAAAAATATTTAACACTTTTGCAAGATCAGCAGATCTCCGTTTTGTGTTGTACACCAACTGAGTATCGTTTAATGGCAAAAGTAGATAATTTGGATCAATATAAGTTACCACAATTAAGGAGTGCTGTATCTGCTGGTGAACCTTTAAACCGAGAAGTAATCGATACGTTCGAAAAGTATTTCCATATTAAAGTGCGTGACGGATATGGGCAAACAGAGAATACGTTATTAGTCGGTACGATGGAAGGTATGGAGATCAAACCAGGTTCAATGGGTAAGCCAACCCCTGGCAATGATGTTGATGTTATTGATGAGAACGGAAAGCCTGTTGCTGCTGGAGAAGTTGGTGATATCGCCGTTCATAAAAAATGTCCTGCTCTGTTTAAAGAATATTACAAAGACCGAGATCGAACGATGATGGCTTTTCGTGGTGACTACTATGTTACAGGTGATAAAGCAAAGAAAGATGCTGAAGGTTATTTTTGGTTTGAAGGCAGAGGTGACGATATTATCATCTCTTCAGGCTATACGATCGGTCCTTTTGAAGTAGAGGATGCACTTGTAAAACACCCTGCTGTTAAAGAATGTGCCGTAGTAGCAAGCCCAGATGAAATACGTGGTCATATTGTTAAAGCCTTTGTTGTTTTACGAGATCAAACAGCTAGTAACGATGTTCTAACAAAAGAGCTTCAGGAACATGTAAAAGAACTTACGGCTCCTTATAAATACCCAAGATCGATTGAATATGTTGAGGATCTTCCTAAGACAACTTCAGGTAAAATCAGACGTATCGAACTGCGTCAGTTAGAAGCATCTAAAACAAGATGATTTTTTATGAAAAGCAGATACCTTATCTGCTTTTTAGTTTGATTTTTACGTTATACTACTGTAAAAAGATGATTGGTAAAGGTGGTAAATCTATTGGGAACGCTCTTTTTTAATGGGAAAATCTATACAATGGAAAAAGAAAGAGAACAGATCGAAGCCGTATACGTGGAGAACGGCTATATTATTAAAACTGGATCAGAAAAACATTTAACTGATTGCTATAAAGAGCATATTACGAAAAAGGTTGATCTAAACGGGAACGTCATGTATCCAGGATTTGTGGACAGTCATCTGCACTTGATCGGTCATGGTGAAAAATTAATAAAGCTAGATCTCTCAGAAATGACTTCAGCTGAGGAGATGGAACGTGCACTCCGAGAAAAAGCAGCTACACTTACATCCGATGAATGGTTGATTGGAGAAGGTTGGAACGAGAATAATTTTATCGATCGTAAGATTTTTCATCGACAAGAATTAGATGATATTTCAGGAGGGCGTCCTGTTCTTCTATCCAGAGTGTGTCGGCATGCATTTTTAGCGAATACGAAAGCTTTAGAATTGGCAGGTGTCACTAAGGATACGATCGATCCTCCAGGTGGAATTATCGTAAGAGATAATGATGGAGAAGCAACAGGTCTTTTACATGATAGTGCCGCAGAACTCGTAAAGAAAGTTGTGCCAGAGGGTTCACAGAACTATTTAAATACTGCCTTAAAGACCTCTATCAGACATTTGCTTTCACTAGGATTAACAGGAGGTCATTCGGAAGACTTAAGCTATTACGGGTATGTAGAAAGGCCTTTAAGTGCTTATCAATCTGTCATTGATGGAGAAGAGATCAAGTTTCGAGCTCATCTATTGGTGCATCATGAAGCTTTTGAAGATTTTAAGAATGTTAAAAAGGAATATGAGTTGCCTTTCGTAGAATATGGAGCATTGAAAATATTTGCAGATGGAGCTTTTGGAGGCAGGACCGCTTGGCTATCTCAGCCATATAATGATGCTCCAGAAACCTCAGGTGTATCCATTCATGCAGATTTTGATCTTGCTAAACTTGTTCAAAAAGCTAGAGATCATCATATGAATGTGGCTGTTCATACGATCGGTGATATGGCATTGAAACAAACGATTGAAGCGATAAAAAATAACCCAGCAAAGAAAGGAAGAGATCGCCTCATTCATGTGGGACTTGTAGATGATGAATTGATTGCTGACATGAAACAACTACCCGTGATATTAGATATACAACCTGGATTTGTAGCCTCAGACTTTCCTTGGTTGATCGAACGACTTGGTACTGAAAGAATTCCAAATGCTTTTCCCTTCAGACGATTGCTAGATGAACAACTAATTTGTGCAGGTGGCTCTGATGCTCCTATTGAACCGGTGGATCCGCTTCTTGGAATATTTGCAGCAGTTACCCGAAGAAAACCGTGGGAGCGTCATGAAGGATATGTTCCTGAACAAAAATTAACAATGTTTGAAGCGATAGCTTTATATACAGTCGGAAGTGCTTCCGCCATCATGCAAGAAGATGTTAAAGGGCTCATTAAAGAAGGATATTTCGCTGACTTTACGGTCCTAGATCGGGATCTGTTTGAAGTTTCAGAAGATGAGATCTTAAAAGCTAAGGTAGTATTTACGATAGTGGATGGTGATATCGTTTATGAGAACAAGGATGATAAGAACACGGAATCTTAAATAAAGAAAAACAGCTTGCAAAAAGGTTGCAAGCTGTTTTATTTGGTTGGTTATCATCTACAAAAAGCTTCTTTTAACTTTATGCCAAAAAGAATTGTCTTTTAATTTTACGGTCTTGATTCTTTTATTTGTGAGCTCAAAATTCAAGGTTTCACAATGTTTAATACTCATAGCCTCATTGTCCATACCGATAATTGGATAATGACTGTTATCGTGCTTGATCTTTAATGTCATTTTACGGTTATCACTTAAAATAAACGAAGAACCTAAAGTGCGGTAATGATTGTTATTTAATGAAGCGAGCTCACTGATTTGATAGCAAGCTAGCATAGGGTCAACGACTGCACCGTTAACGGACTTATTATAAGCAGTACTTCCTGTAGGAGTTGAAATGATCATTCCGTCTCCACGGAAGGTTTCGAAATACAAATCATCAATGAAGACATCGATCTCAAGAGTTCGGATAATAGAAGAGCGAAGAGAACATTCGTTCAAGCAGAAAAATGACCCTTGTCCATCAATGTTTACTGATAGAGCAGGATATTTTCTTACTTCGACTTGTTCGTTTTTCATCGCTTCGATCATACCCGCTTGGTCATCAATATGAAAATCGCAATAAAATTCATTCTCGAGTGTGCTGACTCCCACATACAGGCAATCATCTCTGAATCCAGTTTTACGGACTGCTTGTAAGAAGGTTCCGTCACCACCGATACTAGCTATGATGTTTGCTTCCTTCTCATCTTCAACTAGTTCAAAGCCCTCTGTTTTGGCCAATGAAAGTAATGAATTGATCTTCTCTAGCGTACGTTCTTCCTTTTTATAAAAAAAGAAAATTTTATTACGAACTGCCATTATGCCTTCCTCCCTTTCATTTCTCTGCTTTCCTATTTTGTGCTTTAGTCATTCAATCCAATTCCTGATTCTATTGTAACAGACATCATAACGTTTAGATTGAATGTCCTCTGTCCATAATGAAAAGATAACAGAAGGGGAGAGCATGTATGGTTTGGGTGACAATCATAGTTGGTATCTTACTGCTTTTATTAATCGTGATAAGTTTTTCAACGATTCATATCTCTATTTATTTCGTTCACCGAAATGATAATAGTAACATTCAAGTGAATTTTAAGATGTATCGTTTTTTAAAATATAAATTAAATGTGCCACTGATCGTGGTTGATGCTCAAGATCATTCTGTAAAGATCAGAGAAGAAAAACAAACGACGCTCGGAAAGAAGAAAGAAAAGAAGAAGATTTCCTTTTCACAAATAAAAAAGCAAATTCACTCATTTAAACAGATGCTAAAGCACATCAACCATTTTTACCAGATACTCGCAGCTTTTTTAAAGAAGATGAGAGTGAAAAAAGTAGAATGGCATAGTGCGATCGGACTTGGTGAAGCATCTTCCTCAGCTATAGCAGCTGGTACTGTTTGGGGTTTCAAAGGAATAGCCATACAAGTGCTGAATGCATTTTTTAAACTTGAAGAATCTCCGAATGTATCCGTTGTTCCTGTTTTTCAAGGCATGCATAGTGAAACGCGGTTTTCTTGTATGATTTCATTCAAAATCGGGCATGCTATTGTCGTTATGTTAAAAATCTTAAAGTCCTGGCGGATGGTAAGTCGTTCGACCAAGGTGAATTCTGAATATATGACTGGAGGCATGTAAAAAATGAGTGAACATCCAATCCAGGGTTTAATGAAAACCGCGATGGAAAACTTAAAAGAAATGATTGATGTAAATACGATTATCGGTGATCCTGTAGAGACACCAGACGGCAGCGTTATTCTAACGGTATCAAAAGTAGGATTTGGATTTGCAGCAGGTGGAAGTGAATTCGGCGGACAGGAAGAATCCCGTAATTCATCTACACAGCAAGGATCATCTAGTCAGTCAAAAGAGATGCCTTTTGGTGGAGGAAGCGGAGGAGGAGTTTCGATTACTCCGATTGCATTCCTAGTTGTAAGCAATACTGGGATCAAGACGATCCACTTAGATAACAGCACGCACTTATACGAAAGAATCTTAGATCTAGCCCCTGGTGTGATAGATAAGCTGCAGCATCTCATGAACAAGAACAAACATGATCATGGACCTTCAAGCACACAAACACATGAGTTTTAAAAAAGCTAACATCTCGTTAGCTTTTTTTTCTGGGTTGCTTTAAGATGAAAGGGAAAGTACATAATTTATTTCTTAAAGGAGGAGTATGAACATGGCTGTAACATTTAAAGAAAAACCAGTCACATTACTAGGAAGTGAAGTAAAAGTAGGGGACCAAGCTCCAGATTTTAAAGTGTTGGCAAACGACATGTCTGAAGTTAGTCTTGCAGATTCAAAAGGAAGTGTACGTTTGATCGCTGCTGTCCCTTCAGTTGATACAGGCGTATGTGATGCGGAAGTGCGTCGTTTTAATGAAGAGGCATCAAAGCTTGATAACGTTAAAGTCTTAACGGTTTCAGTGGACTTGCCTTTTGCACAAAAAAGATGGTGTGCAGCAGCAGGTATTGAAAATGTTCAAACGCTTTCTGATCACCGTGATCTTTCATTCGGTAAAGCATATGGTGTAGCGATCGAGGAACTTCGTCTTCTAGCGCGCTCTGTTTTTGTTATTGATAGCTCTGATAAAGTTACGTATGTAGAGTACGTAGATGAAGTTACGAGCCACCCTAATTACGAAGCAGCGATCGAAGCAGCTAAAGCAGCAAAATAGACATCCAGACATCTCCGGTAAAGCTTCAAAATACCGGAGATTTTTTTGTTTAAATATTGCCCTACAACCTCCATTTTGGTAATGGTAGAAGTTAATGATTGTATATACAGTACGTAGTTTGCTAAAATGTTTCCTGTGAAAACTTAGGAGGAAGCGATATATGAGTTCTTTTAAAGATGTAGAAAAGCTATTTGTTGTTCTCGACAACACAGCGACGGTAATTAAGGATAAACTTGAACTGCCTTATTTAGACGCTCTTGTAGAATCAGGAGAAAATCTGTTCTTTCAAGAGATGCCAAAAGAATACCCGAAAGAATTATCAACTGTATTAACAGATGAATACAAAAAAGTGAACGTTACAGAATTCGGTAAAGAAGAAACGCGTAAAGCCTTTCAGTTGGCTGTACTAAAAGGTATGAAAGAAGCTGTTCAGCCTCATCATGCGATGACGCCAGATGCGGTCGCTCTTTTTGCTGGATACCTCGTACAGAAATTCATGAAAAAATCCGAAAACCTTACATTGTTAGATCCTGTAGTCGGTTCAGGAAACTTGCTAACAGCTGTTATGAATCAGTTGAAGGACAAAGAGTGTGTTTCATTTGGAGTAGAAGTGGACGAAACACTTTTACGTTTAGCGTGGGTTAATGCAAACATCCAAAAACATAAACTAGAGCTTTTTCACCAAGATGTGATCAAACCACTCTATGCAGATCCTGTTGATGTGGTTGTAGCTGATCTTCCTGTAGGATTTTATCCAGACGATGAAGCCGCTAAAGCCTTCAAAGTTCATGAAAAAGAAGGGCATACTTATGCTCATCACTTAATCATTGAGCAATCTGTTCATCACTTGAAAGAAACAGGCATTGGGATATTTATCGTGCCGAACAACCTTTTTGAAAGTGAACAAGCGGATTTGTTTAAAAGTTGGATGAAGGAAACTGTAACCGTCCTAGGTCTTCTTCAGTTACCTGAATCATTGTTTAAGTCCTCCGTACATGCAAAGAGTATCCTGATTCTTCAAAAGAATGGAGAAGGTGCAATTAAGCCTAAACAAGCGATGCTAGCTCAGCTTCCATCTTTCTCAAATAAAAATGGTTTAGGAAATGTGATGGAACAGATTAATGAGTGGTTTAAAACAGAGTGGGAACGTGAAAAATAACAGCGTGGGTCTATCCTATGCTGTTTTTTTCATGGAATTGCAAACGGATTCAAGTCTGAATTGCATGAATATAAGGTGTAAGCGTTTTACAACCTTGATATTAATAAACGTCAATGTTTAAATAAGGAAGGAGTAAGTTTCAAGTGAGATGGAAGTAGGAGTTTTCATCCTACTATTTCATTGAATATGAAGGAGATGGCTATTTTGGCTAAAATTATTGCAATTAACGCCGGAAGCTCGTCCTTAAAATTTCAGTTGCTTCAAATGCCTGAAGAAGAAGTACTGACTAAAGGACTTGTAGAACGTATCGGATTAAATGATTCAGTTTTCACGATCGAAGTGAATGGTGAAAAAGTAAAAGAAATTAAAGATATCCAAGATCATTCAGAAGCAGTATCGATGCTTTTAGATAAATTAGTAAAACATAACATCATTTCTTCTCTAGATGAGATCGAAGGAATCGGTCATCGTGTTGTACATGGTGGAGAAAAGTTTAACGACTCGGTTCTAATCACAGATGAGATTCTACATGAAATCGAAGAGATTTCTTATCTTGCACCACTACACAATCCAGCAAATGTTGTTGGAATCAAAGCTTTCAAGAACGTGTTGCCTAACGTACCAGCAGTTGCTGTTTTTGATACGGCTTTCCATCAGTCCATGCCTGAAAAATCATTCTTGTACAGCCTTCCTTACGAGTATTATGAAGAGTACGGCATTCGTAAATACGGTTTCCACGGAACAAGTCATAAGTATGTTTCAGAGAGAGCTGCGGAGCTTCTTGGACGTCCGGTTGAACAACTTCGTCTATTATCATGCCACTTAGGTAACGGTGCAAGTATCGCAGCGATCGAAGGTGGAAAATCGATTGATACATCTATGGGCTTTACACCTTTAGCAGGTGTTACAATGGGAACTCGTTCTGGTAACATTGACCCGTCATTGATTCCTTACATCATGCAAAAAACAGGTCAAAGCGCTGAAGAAGTAATTAATGTATTGAATAATAAGAGTGGAATGCTTGGAGTTTCTGGGTTCTCTTCTGACCTTCGCGACATTGAAAGTGAAGCAGAAAAAGGAAATGAACGTGCTGAACTTGCATTAGAAGTTTTTGCTAGCCGTATCCATAAATATATCGGATCTTATGCAGCGAGAATGGCTGGAATCGACGCGATTATCTTTACAGCTGGTATCGGTGAGAACAGTACAGCTGTACGTGAGCGCGTACTTCGTGGCTTAGAGTTCATGGGAGTATATTGGGATCCTGCTCTTAACCAAGTTCGTGGTAAAGAGGCATTCATCAGCTATCCTCACTCACCAGTAAAGGTTATCGTCATTCCTACAAATGAAGAAGTAATGATCGCGCGTGATACAATGCGCTATGCGATGTAGTGATAGTTACAGTCTTTTCCTTTTGGAAAAGGCTGTTTTTTTGTGCTTAGAAATGCAGTTTAAAGGAGGAATATGGAGTTGTTTAGCGTAAAACATCTAATGAGCTAAAAAAGGCATTCACCTTTTAAAAGAGGGAGGCAAAAAATGTACATAAAGAAACAATTTCTATACATGAACAATCAAAATGTAAGAGCTGTCATTCGAAATTATGAACAAAAAGATGTTGCTGAACTCCTATCCATTCAAAAAGAAAGCTTTCCTCCTCCGTTTCCCTCAGAATTATTATGGAATGAAAAACAGTTATATAACCATATCTCACTCTTTCCCGATGGAGCTCTATGTGTAGAGATCGATGGAGTCCTTGCTGGATCGGTAACAAGTTTAATCGTGAATTATGATGTGGAACATCCGCAGCATACGTGGGAAGAGATAACGGGTAACGGCTATATCACCAATCATGATCAAAATGGAAATACACTGTATGTTGTAGATATTTGCATAAGACCTTCACACCGTAAACTAAATTTAGGCAAGCTTCTTATGCAGGCGCTATACGAAACAGTCATCCACCTTAATTTGCAGAGATTGTTAGGCGGAGGTAGGATGCCGGGATTTTCAAAGCATTCACATGATTTTTCTCCTCAAGAGTATGCTGACAAAGTGATTAGCGGCGAGCTATATGATCCTGTCATCTCCTTTCTTTTGCGATGTGGAAGAAGTCCACTGATGCTTATCCCGAATTATATTGAGGACGAAGAATCGTCTAACTATGCGTTGCTGATGGAATGGAGAAATCCGTTTTTATAAGTTTGTTTGCTCATTTCAGAATTTTTACTTTAAGTGTGTTTTATACTACACTATTTAAAAGGTTTTAAGGAGGATATGTATGGTATTAACAGCGCGTGAGGAACAGATCTGGCAAGAAATTATGGCGTGGGAAGAAGATTTTTTTACATATGAACCAACAGACTTTGGACGTACTTATGAAAAATGGGCAACAAGGCAGATGGACCTCCTCCCGGAAGAGGTGCAGGAGACAGTCGGTGAATATGTGGATTCTGCGCTGTTTCACATTCATGCTCTTATACAAAATTCACAGTTCCAATTGGATACTAAACAACGGTTATTATCTGAAGCAAGAGTTTTTAGAGACGATATCTATGAAATTGAAGATCTGAAAAAGTGTTCGATCGATCAGTTATCGTATATGGCAGACCAGCAGATCGCAAGAAACAGGCTCTTGTCCTTTTCACAAGGAGGACTCGCAGGTACAGGAGGACTTCTCTTTTTAGGAACAGATCTGCCTGCAATGGTTGCTCTTGGCATCCGTTCGGTTCAATCTATCGCGATGCACTATGGCTATGATATCCAGAGACCTGCAGAAATGATGCGTTCTTTAAAAGTTTATCACGCAGCAACGATGCCAAAGCGCTTTCAACAGGAAAAGTGGGACGAGCTGATGGTTGAGATCAGGGAAGAAGAAGATCCAATTTTTTATGCGGGAAAAGATGTGATCGCTGATGTATCATGGATGTCGCATCCGATACAGCAAGCTGTGAAGATGATGGCGATTCTTCTTCTTCGAAAGAAGCTAACACAAGGGTTGCCGATTTTCGGAATGGCACTCGGTGCATTCATGAACTATCAACAGTCGAGAAAAATTACAGAAATAGCACACAAGTTTTATCAAAAAAGATATCTTTTCGAAAAATATTAAGAAACAGGTGTAGCCTCCATGAGTCTAAAAGAACATAAAGCTCGAGCACCACAAGTGGTTAGATGCATGATCGTAACCGTTAGTGATACACGAAATGAAGAAACAGATAAAAGCGGAAAATTAATTCATACTTTTTTAGAGAAAAAGGATCATAAAATTATTGCATACAAAATCGTTAAAGATGAGATTAGATCCATACAAGATGCTGCAGAATACGGCATACAGAATGAAGAGATTGATGTTGTGATTTTTAATGGAGGAACAGGAATCGCTTCTAGGGATGTAACAATTGAAGCATTAACTCCTTTGTTTGAAAAAGAGATTTCTGGTTTTGGTGAACTTTTTCGCATGTTAAGCTATACAGACGATATTGGCTCTGGTGCGATGCTGAGCAGAGCAGTTGCGGGAGTTAAGGAGAGAACAGCGATATTCGCACTCCCTGGTTCCTCAGGTGCTGTAAAACTAGGTATGGAAAAATTAATCATACCCGAGCTGTCACATGTTGTTCAACAGCTGAATAAATAAGATTGTTTTTAAATAGTCCAAAATAAAGAGGATGCATCTGCATCCTCTTTATTTCTATGTGGAGATTCCTAATATTGACGGGAACTTAATTTAATCATGAATCTTTGATGTAATGCTTTGATTTAATCTGTACCATAGCCAAAGATCGTTGATGACAGAAGCAAGGCTCGCGATTTTATTGTTCAATTCGCATGACACCTCAAAATGTTCTTCAGTTGATAGTTGGTCTTGTAACTCGTTAATTATCGCTTCAATCTCTCCGATTCGATCAGGAATTCTTCCTCTGATCTTTTCCCAATGCAACATAATTGCTTCTTGAGTCGACGTATCGTACTTTTCCCACGATTTATTTAAATGCGGAACAAAGATTCCGAGCCTTTCATCCCAAACAAAGTCATTCTGCAATTGAAATCACCTCTAATTCTATTGTACAAAAGGGTGGAGTGGGATGATAGATAAAAGTTGGATGTTATTTTTATTCATTTTAAAGAATAACCTTGCAATCTCATTGGTGTTTTTGTTATAGTATGAACTATCATAAATGGTATTTTTATAAACAAAAATGTATAAAAATAAGTAAATATTCATTTTGGCTATTACAAAAGGAGAGATTTCATATGGGGAAAAAGGTCGTTTTAGCTTATTCTGGAGGATTAGATACGTCTGTTGCCATTCCTTGGCTAGCGGATAAGGGATACGAAGTTATTGCATTATGCTTGGATGTAGGTGAAGGAAAGGACCTTCCTTTTATACAATCAAAGGCGTTATCAATAGGCGCATCTGAATCAATCGTACTTGATGTACAAAAAGAATACGCTGATGAATATGCATTAGTTGCTCTACAATCACATGCATTGTATGAAGGGAAATATCCACTCATCTCTGCATTAAGCAGACCGTTGATTGCGAAAAAATTAGTTGAAACTGCAAAAAAATATGGAGCTACAGCCGTTGCTCATGGCTGCACAGGAAAAGGAAACGACCAGGTTCGTTTTGAAGTTTCTGTTTCTGCACTCGCTCCTGAGCTTGAAATTCTAGCACCAGTTCGTGAATGGAGCTGGTCGCGAGAAGAAGAGATTCAATATGCAAAAGAACATGATATTCCTGTCCCGATCAAAAAAGAAAATCCGTTCTCTATCGATCAGAATCTATGGGGAAGAAGCAATGAATGTGGAATCTTAGAAGATCCTTGGGCTGCTCCACCAGAAGAAGCATATGAAATGACTGTTGCTCTTGAGAATACGCCAGATGAGCCTCAGATCGTAGAAATCGGATTTGAACAAGGTGTTCCGGTTTCACTGAACGGTCAGCATGTGTCGTTAGATGTGCTGATTAATCAGCTGAACGAGTGGGGAGGCGCACATGGTGTTGGACGAATCGACCATGTTGAAAATAGATTAGTAGGAATCAAATCACGTGAAGTATACGAGTGTCCAGCTGCAACAACGCTTATTAAAGCACATAAAGAGCTTGAAGATCTAACATTAGTTAAAGAAGTTGCTCATTTTAAACCCATTATTGAAAAGAAGATGACTGAACTGATCTATGAAGGTTTATGGTTCTCACCGCTACAGGCATCATTAAAAGCTTTTTTAGATGAAACGCAAAAACATGTAACAGGTACTGTACGTGTGAAATTCTTCAAAGGTCATGCCATCGTCGAAGGAAGAAAATCACCATTTTCTCTTTATGACGAAAAACTAGCAACGTATACATCAGATGATGCTTTTGATCATACAGCTGCGAAAGGATTCATCTCTTTATGGGGACTTCCTACAAAAGTTAGCAGTATGGTTCAAAAAAATGAGGTGAAAGTGTGAAGAAGTTATGGGGAGGACGTTTCTCAAAACAACCTGAAGAATGGGTAGATGAGTTTGGGGCATCCATCTCTTTTGATCAGCAGTTGGCTAGTCAAGACATTAAAGGAAGTTTGGCTCATGCTAAGATGTTATTTCAATGTAAGATTATTGATGAGAGTGCCTACGAAAACATTAAGAATGGTTTGATTTCTCTTCAGTCAGAAGCGGAAGAAGGGGAACTTACGTATTCAGTAAAATACGAAGATATTCATTTGAACCTGGAAAAATTATTAACAGATAAAATCGGACCGGATGGTGGAAAGCTTCATACGGCAAGAAGTCGAAATGATCAAGTGGCAACAGATTTTCATCTCTATGTAAAAGAAGAAACGCTATTGATCATCGCTCATATTGAAGAATTACAAAAATCACTTTTACATCTTGCTGAAGAGCATGTAGAAACAATCATCCCTGGGTATACGCATCTTCAGCGTGCTCAGCCCGTTTCATTTGCTCATCATCTGTTGGCTTATTTTTGGATGCTGGATCGCGATAAAGGAAGACTACAAGATAGTCTAAAACGCAGTGATATGATGCCTCTTGGTGCAGGAGCTCTAGCGGGAACGACGTTTGATATCGACCGTAACATCACGATGAACGAACTTGGATTCAGAGACAAGTATCTCAATAGCTTGGATGCTGTGAGTGATCGAGATTTTGCGATCGAATGCTGCAGCAATGCTTCTATGATCATGATGCATCTTTCTCGTTTTTGTGAAGAACTGATCCTTTGGTCTTCAGAAGAGTTCGGGTTCATTGAGATCAGTGACAGCTTCACTACAGGCAGCTCCATGATGCCGCAAAAAAAGAATCCTGATATGGCTGAATTGATTCGAGGAAAAAGCGGGAGAGTCTATGGATCATTGATTTCCCTACTTACCTTAATGAAGGGATTGCCACTTGCATACAACAAAGACATGCAAGAAGACAAAGAACCCGTTTTTGATGCGGTAAAAACCGTTAAAGGATGTTTAAGCATCATGACAGGTATGATGAACGAAGTGAAAATTCATGTGGATAAGATGAATAAGGCCGTTCATCAAGACTTTTCTAATGCTACAGAGCTTGCAGATTATCTAGCGAAAAAAGGAATTCCGTTTCGAGAAGCACATGAATTAGTGGGTCAGATGGTTCTTCAATGCATTCAAAAAGGCTGCTACCTTCTTGATGTGTCTCTGGATGAATATCAGGAATGGTGTCCCCTCGTTGAAAATGATCTGTTTGAGGCTTTATCTCCAAAAACTGCCGTAGAGAGACGAAATTCTGAAGGTGGAACTGGATTTGAAGCGGTTCGCCAACAGATTGATGCCGCACAATCAAAAATGGCCGTTTCCAATAATTAGCTCAAATGAACCTTCCTTGTAAGACAAAAACTATGGTTAAAGTCTTACGTTTGAAGGAGGAAAGTAAAGATGGAAAACGAAAAACGTCCCAACCAACAGCTTGAATATGATGCTGAAGGTGAGATGACTGTTCATCAGCAGATAACAGAATCTTATCAAAGCGGAATCGTTGATAAAGTAGATCAAGGAAAGCAAAGAACAAAACTTGATGAAGAAGAAAGCCTTTCATAACACAAAATTAGGGTAGCTCTTATATAGAAGCTATCCTTTTTTTATTTGTAAAAAGGTTAATCTAATCACTAATAAAGGCAGTATTATTCATAAAACCAAAATCGAGAATGTTCTTTTTCCTTTTAGGGCACCTTAAAGCTGTCTTGACTATATTAATATTTCTAATGAGATTCAACTTTTTATTTTGAATTTTTGGTGGTATGTTAACTATAGAATAATGAAAAAATTTCCAAGCGAATTAAGGGAGGGTACAACATGAAAATAGGAGTACCGACTGAGATAAAAAATAATGAAAATCGAGTAGCGATGACACCTGCAGGCGTATTGAATCTTGTAGCATCCGGTCATGAAGTCTTTATCCAAAAAGGTGCTGGAATCGGATCAGGTTTTACAGATGAAGAATACGAAAGTGCGGGTGGTGTGATTGTAGAAACACCGACTCAGGCGTGGTCGATGGATATGGTCATGAAAGTAAAAGAACCGCTTCCTGAAGAGTACTGTTTTTTTCGAGAAGGTTTAATTTTATTCACTTATTTACATCTTGCGCCTGAGCCAGAACTAACAAAAGCATTAACGGACAATAAAGTAGTTGGTATTGCCTACGAGACGGTTCAATTGCCGAACGGTACACTTCCACTCCTTACACCGATGAGTGAAGTGGCAGGAAGAATGTCGGCGCAGATAGGTGCTCAATTTTTAGAGAAGCCAAAAGGCGGGCTTGGCATCCTCTTAAGTGGAATACCTGGAGTAAGACGTGGGAAAGTAACGGTTATTGGAGGCGGAGTAGTTGGGACGAATGCTGCTAAGATCGCAATGGGTCTTGGAGCGGATGTCACGATCATTGATTTAAACCCCGAACGACTTCGTCAGCTTGATGATATATTCGGTGTTGAGATCAACACGCTCATATCAAATCCACTCAATATCGCTCTTGCCGTTCAAGAATCAGCATTAGTGATTGGGGCCGTGTTAATTCCGGGAGCTCGGGCACCTAAGCTTGTGACCGAAGAGATGATTAAAGGCATGCAGCCAGGTTCTGTAATCGTAGATGTTGCCATTGATCAAGGCGGAATCTTTGAAACGGTGGACCGTATCACAACACATGATAATCCGACTTATGAAAAGCATGGTGTTCTTCATTATGCAGTGGCTAACATGCCAGGCGCTGTTCCGAGAACTTCAACGATCGGTCTAACTAACGTAACGGTACCTTACGCTCTTCAAATCGCAAACAAAGGTTATGTTAAAGCGTGTTTAGATAATGAAGCTCTACTTAAAGGGATCAATACGTTAGATGGGTTCGTAACCTACAAAGCGGTTGCTGAATCTCATCAACTAGACTATAAAGATGCTGTTTCCATTCTAAAATCAAACAACTAGATAACATGAATAGAAAGTTCGCATTCCTTTTTTCTGGAATCGGACTTTTTTTCTGTTCTATAATAGGGTATGTACATTAGTAGTGTATTTCAGCGTTTAATTTGAGGAGGGAGCATGTAATTATGAAAGTGACATACCACGGACATTCTGTACTTGAAATTCAAACCGAGAAACATTCCATTTGGATCGACCCTTTTATTAACGGTAATGGACAAGCTAAGATCGAGGTTAAGGACGTAAAAGCTGATGTGATTCTTTTAACACACGGTCATAATGATCATGTAGGGGATACAGTTGAGATCGCAAAAGCGAATAACAGCTTGGTCGTTGCGCCATTTGAACTTGCTGAGTACATACAAACACTCGGCGTAGAGGCACATCCTATGCACATCGGAGGAAGCCGAACATTTGATTTTGGAAAAGTAAAATTCACACAAGCCTTTCATGGATCAAGTTATTCACAAGAAGATGGCACTGTCGTATATACCGGAATGCCAGCGGGAATTTTATTCTCACATGATGGAAAAACGCTATACCATGCAGGAGATACAGCTCTATTCTCAGATATGAAATTAATCGGAGAGTTTGCAAAACCAGATCTTGCCTTCTTGCCTATTGGTGACAACTTTACGATGGGGCCAGAGGATGCATTAATCGCAGCAGAGTGGATCGGTGCAAAGGTGACCGTTCCCATCCATTACAATACGTTTCCTGTGATTGAACAGGATCCAGAAACCTCATTCACATCCAAGCTTGGAAACAAAGGAAAAGTCCTTAAAAGCGGTGAAAGTATAAGCGTATAATGATTCTAACCTCCCTTTCTATGCATATTGATGATAGTAAGGGAGGTTGTGTTTTTTATGAGACAAGAAAAAATAGCAAAAGTATTAATGTTGTTGGTGCTTCTCTATGTAGCGATACCTGTATTATCGTTTGACGGTCCTCTGCTGCAACAACTTTTCTCTGTAGCATGGGTGGCATTTGCGGGTATGCTTTTAGTCAGTCTTTTGTTTAAGAAAGATCCGACACGGAAAAGGGCTATTAAAAAGCAAATTATGACTTCAGATTCGAAAATGAAAAAAAGGATACACATGGAAAGTTGAGTTTCTGTTCTAATGCCTGTATAATCTGTATTAGTCAAAGTAATAAAACAGATAGATACAGGTAGAAGGAACGGTGAATGTAATGCTAACCAAGCATGAACAAATATTACAACATATTTTGGACCTTGATGTCGGATCAAAAATCTCCGTTCGGCAAATTGCAAAAGATCTGACCGTTAGTGAAGGAACAGCTTATCGAGCGATAAAAGAAGCGGAAAATCAGGGTATCGTAAGTACGATCGAACGTGTGGGTACGATACGTATTGAAAGACAAGCAAAGAGTAATATTGAAAAGTTAACGTTTGCTGAAGTAGTGAATATTGTTGAAGGACAAGTACTTGGCGGGCGCGCTGGTCTTCATAAAACACTGCACAAATTTGTAATCGGAGCCATGAAACTTGAAGCAATGATGCGCTATGTTGATGCAGGAAGTTTATTGATCGTAGGTAACCGTGTAAACGCTCATGAACTCGGACTAAAAGCAGGAAGTGCAATCTTAGTTACAGGTGGCTTTGATACAGAAGAAGAAGTGAAGCGACTCGCTGACGAGCTAGAACTTCCTGTTATCTCGACAAGCTATGATACCTTTACTGTTGCTACAATGATTAATAAAGCGATTCATGACCGTCTGATAAAGAAAGATATCGTTTTAGCATCCGATATTTTAATACCGATCGACGAGACTCATTATCTATATCAACATGATAAAGTGCAGCGTTGGCACGAATTGAATCAACAAACGATGCATAGTCGTTATCCGGTTGTGGACCAAGGGAATCGCGTAACGGGTGTCGTCACTTCTAAAGACATTATAGGGGTTCCTGTTTCCATGCAGGTTGAAAAAGTAATGACTCGTGCACCTTTAACCGTTACGGAAAAAACATCCGTTGCAGCTTGTGCTCATATGATGATCTGGGAAGGGATTGAACTACTTCCTGTTATCGGAACTTCTCATAAACTGATTGGAATTTTAACGAGACAAGATGTTTTAAAAGCGATGCAGATGATGCAAAAGCAGCCTCAAGTAGGTGCTACTTTTGATGATCTTATAACAACAGAGTTAAAAGAGCAAAAGGTAGATAACGAAATCACTTACTTCTGTAGAATTACACCACAGATGACGAATCACCTAGGCACTGTTTCTTACGGTGTTTTAATGACTCTCGTAACTGAAACCGCTCGGAAAGCACTGAGAAAAATCAAAAAAGGCGACCTTGTTGTGGAAAATGTAACGTTTTACTATATTAAGCCCGTGCAGATTGATAGTGATATCGAACTGATTCCAAGAGTGCTAGAAGTGAGCCGGAAATTTGGAAAAGTAGATGTGGAAATCCATCATGATGGAAAGATTGTTGGTAAAGCAATGATGATGGCACAGTTGCTTGATCATCGATCATAAAAAAAAGTCCCTGCTTCAGGGACTTTTTGTTCATACGTATTTAATTTTTCTGTGCTTCTTCACGTGCAAGTGTTAGGAAATGCTTGTACATCTTATAATTCATGATTAACAGTACAATTCCATAGATTAAGAAGATAAGTGCCACCCAGAGCTGAACCCGTCCTTCAACAGCAGTGAGTTCGTTCAGACCGAAAGAAGCTAAGAATGAACCGAGTGCCATTTTTGCTTTTGTGCCAGTCCAGCGCTTTAAGAATGGTTCTTTTGCACGCACTTCGGAAACTTTATAGAACACATATAGAGCAAAAGAAAGTATAATTAGGATAATGAAAATAGGCATTGAGAATTCCCCCACGTATTTACTCCACTATATTGTAAACGTTTAAAACCATAATTGCCACAACGACATCTAAAAGGAGTCTGCTATGAAAGAACAAATCTTACAAAGAATTGAACAGTATGAAAAAATCATTATTCATCGGCATGTCAGACCAGACCCGGATGCGCTTGGATCACAAGGTGGGCTTTCAGCGATCATAAAATCGAGCTATCCTCAAAAAGAAGTGTATGTGGTAGGGGAAGAGGAAGCAGGCCTCACATTTCTAAACACAATGGATGTTATAGAAGACGATGTTTACAAAGGGGCTTTAGTTATTATTTGCGATACTGCAAACTCTCCTCGAATCAGTGATCGTCGCTATTCACTAGGAGATTTTGTAATTAAAATTGATCATCATCCAAATGAAGATCCTTATGGAGATTTAATTTGGGTGGATACTGAAGCAAGTTCTACATCAGAGATGATCATGGATCTTTACATTTTCGGATCAACGTCGGGTCTAAAACTTGATAAACAGGCAGCAAGACTTATCTATGCCGGTATTATTGGTGACACGGGTCGCTTTTTATTTTCAAACACGACCCAAAAAACACATCATTATACAGCAGCGTTATTAGAGACGGGATTCTCACCATCAGAAATTCATGAAAATCTATATAAGATTTCTGAGAAGCTCGTTCGGTTGAACGGATATGTTCTTCAAAACTTCTCGATTGTAGACAATTGTGTAGGGTATATCCACTTAACAAAAGATACCTTAAAAGAGTTCGGGACAACTCCTGGTGAAGCATCACTTTTAGTAAATTCTTTTTCACATGTTGAGGGATTGTTAGCGTGGGTGTTTTTTGTGGATGAACCAGATCAGATCAGAGTAAGATTGCGATCGAAGGGTCCGGTTGTTAATAAGATCGCAGCCAAATTTAATGGTGGAGGACATCCGAGAGCGTCAGGAGCAACCGTTTATACGAAAGATGAAACAAAGTCTGTGCTAGCTGAACTTCGGAACCTCTGTAAAGAATATAAATCCAATTAAAAAAGGCCTCATCGGGGGGCCTTTTTATGCTTTAGCATGATATATTTAGTTAGCTTTTTCAGGGATAAACCAAGAGCCAACATCCGTTACATCTTCATGCACTTTTAAGTTTAATTTTGCAAGCTCTCTCTTGATTAGGTCTGCTACTTCTTTCGTTTCTGCAAAAGCAGAAAAGCCATTCTGTAATTCCTTTACCTTTTCACGGGCAAGTTCTTTTCGATTGATAATCATGTAGTTTCCCCCCAATAATCACTCTTGAAATATTCTTTACACATATTTTATACAATTGAAGGAGGGATTGCCATTTCTTTGCCCAAAGATTCATAAAAACGTAATATTTCGACCATTATTTATGCATAATCATTCACTGATCTTTGCTGAGATATAGATACGTAGAACACCTGTGTATAAATACAAATGGTCGATCTTGACATCATAAGCTTGCTCATCGTCATCGAGTCGGTACGTTTTATTTTCAATAGCTTGTACGAGTAAGGAATGGCTTTTTGCAAGTGTTTCTGTATCTTCACCTATAAGATGCTCTAGGTCGTCTTCTACTGCTTTTGCTAAGTGCAGCCTTGTTAAGTTTGATAACTTTGAAGAATCTTGGTTTGAAAATCTTGCATTCACTTCATGTAGTTTAAACTTCTTAGCAAGTTCTTTGTTTGCTTTTTCATCATCCGAAGTTAAGATTTCATTCTTCTTTTCTAAATCATTTATTTCTACCTGCTGGTTCTCGATTCTAACAATCAGCCTTTCATGAGCCAAACCGCCTTGTATTAAAAAAAAAGCCCAACCGATAATAAATCCGATCGCTATCCCAGCAAAAAAACGCTGGTAGCCTTTTCGTTGATATAGCGGGGGAATCCTCATCAGTTGATGTTCTCCTGGCTGAGCCATTGAATCAATTGCATGGCAGAATTAGCACCAGCAATCGCTACGAAAATATAAGTTAATTGTTTGAAAATCTCTATAGTAGCGCCGTTTTCAAAACTTCTCTCAAAGTTCGTGATCGTATCAAACGTTCCACCAATAGCAGCGACGATTGCCCATATTTTAAGTCTTTTCGCAAGTTCCATCATCTCTAGGATTGGGGCTTTTCCTACAAGAAAAGCGGCAAGACCGCCGATTAAAGCTCCGCCCAACAACACACCGAAAGCTATAGCAAAATCTAATATGATATTTGCAAAAAATTCACGTACCATGAGACAACCTCCCCTCTTAATCAATGTATGGATAATAGGTGGAGTGTATGCTAATTTGAGAGAAAATGAATAATCGCTCGTTAATCACAACTGTTTCATTAACACATGCGAACTTCTGTACTATAATGGAATGCAAACAGGTGCGTAAAGGAAGTGATGGTATGGGATTTGTCCCACTGCATATACATAGTGAATACTCGCTTCTTGAAAGCTCTTGTCGAATTGAAGAGCTTGTTCAATATGCAAAAGAGTTTGGATATACCTCGTTAGCTCTTACAGATAAATCAAATATGTACGGTGCTTTAAAATTTTATACTGCCTGTGTAAAAGCTGGCATCAAACCTATCATTGGGTTGGAAGCAAAAGTTGGAAGAAATCAAACTGATACAAAAGAGAAGATAAGTTCACACCATAAACTTCTATTCTATGCAATGAACGTAGATGGGTATGAAAATTTATTAAAACTTACAACGCTTATGCAGACAAAGCTGGACGGAGAAGTGTCATCTCTTTCATATGAAGAAATATCAAAACATGCTGATGGTCTTATTGCTGTGTCTTCAGGTCTTGAAGGTGATATCCAGCAGCATCTTGCTCGTGAGGACTTTGACGACCACACATTAGATCGACTGCTTCAATTCTATAAAACGTGCTTTAAAGACCGCTTTTACCTTGGATTAGAAGATCACGATACAGGTATTGAGAAAACGATAAATCTTCAACTGCAAAACCTTTCAAGGAAATATCTCATCCCTCTCGTTTGTATGCATGAAACGTATTATGTGAAAAGAGAGGATGCAGACGCACATGATATCCTGCTTTGCATCAAGCAAGGTGAGAAGAAAAATAATCGTGATCGTTTTAAATTGCAAACCGATGAGTTTTATTTTAAATCCCCATCAGAAATTGAACGTCAATTTTCCCATGCACAAGATGCATTAGATGAAACAGCCAAGCTGGCAGAAAGATGTTCACTAAAGCTTGACCTTGGTAACATAGCTTTGCCCAAATACCCTGTTCCTGACAATAAGAACAGCTATGAATATCTAACTGAGCTTTGCAATCATGGACTTTTGAAACGGTACGAAAAAATAACACCTGAAATTAAAGACCGATTAACCTACGAACTTAACATAATTAAAAACATGAACTTTGAAGACTATTTCTTGATCGTTTGGGATTTTATGAAATTTGCTCACGACGAAAAGATGATCACAGGACCAGGAAGAGGATCTGCAGCAGGTTCACTAGTCGCTTATGTTTTAAAGATCACCAATGTTGATCCTATACATCATCAATTAATCTTTGAGCGTTTCCTAAACCCTGAACGAATTACGATGCCGGATATTGATATCGACTTTCCTGATAACCGTCGTGACGAGGTACTAAGTTATGTAGCGCGTAAATATGGTACAGATTATGTCGCACAGATCATTACGTTTGGGACGTTAGCGGCAAGAGCGGCGATAAGGGATGCGGGCAGAGTCATGGATTTCGCGCCTGCGCTTATTGATCTTACTGCAAAGAACATTCCATCAAGACCTGGAATCACGTTGGAAAATGCGTTGAAAGAATCAGCCGGACTGCAACAGGCATACAAGACAGAACCTAATGTGAGAAAGTTAGTTGAGATTGCGATGACGCTAGAAGGTTTACCGAGGCACGCATCAACTCATGCCGCAGGTGTAGTCTTGTCGGGAGCACCTCTAGTTCAAAAAGTTCCTTTACAAACGGGTCATGACGGTATACCTCTAACACAATACAGTATGGAATGGCTTGAAGCTGCAGGCTTGTTGAAGATGGACTTTTTGGGCTTGCGAAATTTATCGCTCATTGAAAACATCTTATGGGCGATCGAAGAAAATGAACATGTGAAGATTAGTCTGAATGAAATTCCATTTAACGATGCTAAAACATATGAGCTTCTTGCAAAAGGAGATACTACAGGCGTGTTTCAGCTAGAGTCTGACGGGATGAGAAAAGTTCTGCAGCAGCTTAAGCCGACGGAGTTTGAAGATATCGTAGCCGTAAATGCTCTGTACCGGCCAGGTCCGATGCAGAATATTCCTGATTATATCGCGGGTAAACACCGTCAGAAGACTGTAAAATACATGCATCCTGATCTGGAACCGATTCTACAATCAACATACGGAGTAATCGTCTATCAAGAACAGATCATGCAGATTGCAACAAAAGCAGCTGGATTCACACTAGGAGAAGCAGATTTACTGAGAAGAGCAGTAGGCAAGAAGAAAAGGGATATTCTTCTACGTGAAAGGCAGCACTTTGTTGCAGGGTGTTTAGAGCAAGGATATGATGAGAAATCTGCAGATGGACTATATGACTTGATCGTTCGTTTTGCTGATTATGGATTTCCTAGGAGCCATGCTGTTGCATACAGTGTGATCGCCTATCAACTTGCCTTTTTAAAGGCGAACTATCCTGCCTATTTTATGGCTGCCCTGCTTTCAAGTGTTATCGGCAATCATGATAAAGTAAATCAATATATTAAAGAATCTGAGCAAAGAGGCATACCTGTTCTTCCACCATCTATAAAAAAAGGCAGCGAAATTTTTAATTCAAACGGATCTACTATCACATTTGGTCTGTTGGCAATAAAAAATGTTGGGTACAATGCAATAAGGATGTTGTTGACAGAGAACGAAAAAGAAACGTTTCATGATCTGTTTGATATCTGTTCACGATGTCCTCAAAAAGTTGTGAATAAACGTACACTTGAATCATTAATTTTTGCAGGAGCTCTGGATGAATTGGGACAAGATAGAGCAGTGCTGCTAGCTTCATTAGAAACTGCGATTGAATATGGAGAAGAGTTTCAGGAGATCTCACGCAAGAACCAGATGTATCTATTTGATGATGACATTAATCTGCCTAAACCTTCCTATGTTTCCGTTCAACCTTTTCAAGAAAGTGAAAAACTTAAGTTCGAAAAAGAAGCTTTAGGCTTTTTCTTTTCTTCACATCCGCTGCAGCGATATCGAATGACCTTAAGCAGCTGGAAGGCGGTTCACATTAGTGAACTAAAAGAAAAAAGTTCATCCGTGCGTCTAGGTGTTCTAGTGGATAAAGTGCGAGCGATAAAAACAAAAAAAGGAGAACTCATGGCCTTTCTGACGATCAGTGATGAAAGTGGTGAAATAGAAGCCGTGGCTTTTCCGAAAGTATATGAAGCGAACCATACTCTTCTTCAGAAAGGACAACAATTGTTTATTGAAGGAAGTGTGGAGCATCGTAACGAAACACTGCAGATTCTTGTGAATAAATGTAGACTGCTCGAAGATTTAAGTTCCAATGAGCAGCCGACCCTATTTATTAAAATAGATAAAGACCATCAGTCACCTCAGCACTTGAATGCGATGAAGGCCATTTTCGACGAATCAAATGGTTCTGCATCTGTTGTTTTAATCTATGAAGAGAATAGACAAAAGGTCCAGATTTCACAAAAAGTAAATGTTTCTGAAAACTTGTTATTAGAATTGCAATCTGTTATTGGTGAGGGTAATGTCGTATTTAGAAGAAATTAAAAACCTTTACAGCTTGTTAACTTTTGTTATAATGGATGAGTCAATAACAGTGGTCTGACCACCTCCTAATTGGCTCATCAACCTTAAATTTAAAATCATTAGGAGATGAAAAAATGTCTACATTAAGAGAAGAAGCACTACACATGCACCGCACACATCAAGGGAAATTAGAATCAAAATCAAAGGTACCTGTACGTAACGCGAAGGATTTAAGCCTAGCATATTCTCCTGGTGTGGCAGAGCCGTGTAAAGATATTTATGATGACAAAACGAAAGTCTATGATTATACGATGAAGGGTAACACAGTAGCTGTTGTTTCTGACGGGACAGCTGTATTAGGTCTTGGAAATATAGGGCCTGAAGCTGCACTTCCTGTAATGGAAGGAAAAGCAGTACTATTTAAGAGTTTTGCTGGAGTTGATGCGTTCCCGATCTGCTTGAATACGACAGATGTGGACAAGATCGTTGAAACGGTGAAATTGCTTGAACCTACATTTGGTGGTGTGAATTTAGAAGACATTGCAGCACCAAATTGTTTCGTAGTCGAAGAGCGTTTAAAGAAAGAAACGAATATTCCGATCTTCCATGACGATCAGCATGGTACAGCTATTGTAACGCTAGCGGGTCTCGTGAATGCGCTTAAACTAACAGGACGTGAAATGTCTAAGATTAAAGTTGTTGTTAACGGAGCTGGAGCAGCTGGAATCGCAATTATTAAATTGCTAGATCGTTTTGGTGTAAAAGATATCATCATGTGCGACACGAAAGGTGCGATCTATGAAGGTCGTCCGTTCGGAATGAACTCTGTGAAAAAAGAAGTTGCAAACTTTACGAACCGTACGAAACAAGAAGGAACACTTGCTGATGTAATCAGTGGTTCAGATGTTTTTGTAGGTGTTTCAGTAGAAGGTGCTTTAACAAAAGCAATGGTTGAGTCCATGAATCCTGAACCGATTATCTTTGCTATGGCTAACCCGAACCCTGAAATCATGCCTCATGAAGCGCGTGAAGCAGGTGCGATGGTTATCGGAACAGGACGTTCTGATTTTCCTAACCAAGTAAATAACGTGTTAGCGTTTCCTGGTATTTTCCGCGGTGCTCTTGATGTTCGTGCAACACACATCAATGAGGAAATGAAGATTGCAGCGGTACATGCGATCGCAAACCTGGTAAATCCAGTAGAATTGACGGCTGATTATGTAATTCCAGCACCATTCGATCCGCGTGTTGCACCTGCTGTAGCTGCAGCTGTAGCGACTGCTGCTATGGAAACAGGCGTTGCAAGACTGCGTGTGAATCCAGAAGACATCGCTGAAAAGACTAAGAAACTAGCTATTATCGGAAAAGATGAATGAAACCGGTAGAGGAGAGAGGAATGTCTGTCCAGCCTACCGAAAAAGTATATATAGAAATTCTTAAACAAATTAAAGCGATTATCGTTGAGGACGGTCTTCAAGCGGGTGATAAGCTCCCATCTGAAAGGGAGCTTAGTGACCGCCTGAAGGTTGGAAGATCATCGGTTCGCGAAGCACTGCGATCTCTAGAACTTTTAGGTCTGATTGAGACAAGAAGAGGTGAGGGGACCTTTATTCGTGAAGCAACCGGACACCGGCTTGTTGAAGTACTAGCTTCGTTCATCTTAAATGATAACAAAGCTAGACACGATCTTCAGGAAACAAGACATATTGTTATTAAAGACTGTGTAGAACTTGCTGTACGGAGAGCTGAATCCTCCACTATCTCTAAACTGACAAATCTTATTGAACAGATGGATACGAACGAACAAGAGCAAGTTCATAGAGCTTGCAAACAATTTGAAAAAATTGTGATCCAAGCATGCGGCAATCATCTTCTTTATCGTTTATATGTAGAACTAACGGGTTATGGGTCTTCATTGCAACGAGCAAATTCGTATTGGTCACGAGCATTTTGTGAGGAAGTTCTGACACTTCTTCAGCAAAAAGATGCTGTGAAGCTAACGAGTTTGTTATCAAAACAAAACGATGCTCTAAACGCAATCGAATAGGTGGTGTTATTCATTTATGATTAAAGGATTGTTTGTAAAAAAGAAAAAATATGCCACGATACCAACTGGTAAAGTAAAACAAGACGTTCCAGAAGGAATTATGAGTAAATGTCCAGAATGCAAGCACATCATGGTAACAAAAGAGCTAAGAAAAAACTTGCTTGTCTGTCAAGGCTGTCAATACCATTATCCAATGTCATCACAAGAACGAATAGCTGCTCTAATTGATGAAGGAACCTTTACAGAATATGATGCAGACATGATTTCTGGAAATCCTTTAGAGTTTCCAGATTATGTTGAGAAACTTGAAGGTGACCGAAAGAAAACAAAAATTAACGAAGCCGTTGTTACAGGTGCCGGTCAGATTGATGGTCGTGATGTAACTTTAGCGGTTATGGATTCTCGCTTTAGAATGGGTAGCATGGGTTCTGTTGTAGGTGAAAAAATCACACGTGCGATTGAGCACGCGATCGATCAAGAAACCCCGTTTATCATCTTTACAGCATCTGGTGGAGCTAGAATGCAAGAAGGTGTATTAAGCTTGATGCAGATGGCTAAAACGAGTGTAGCTCTTAAACGTTTAAGTGACAGAGGATTATTGTTTATCTCTATCATGACACACCCGACAACAGGTGGTGTTTCCGCAAGTTTCGCATCTGTAGGTGATTACAATTTTGCTGAGCCTAAGGCGTTAATCGGGTTTGCGGGCAGAAGAATCATTGAACAAACGATTCGCCAGGAATTACCGGATGATTTTCAGACAGCAGAGTTTTTATTAAAACACGGCCAGTTAGATAAAGTTATCCATAGAAGTGAAATGAAGAAAACATTGAGTACTTTAGTAAAGATTCATACAGAAGGGAGGGTGTAAAGCATGGCAGCAGAACTAGAATTTGAAAGACCGATACACGAACTGGAGAAAAAGATCGCAGAGCTTAAGTCATTTATGGATGAGAAAGATATTGATTTAACAGACGAGATCAAGAGGCTAGAAGAAAAACTGTCTAACCTTGAAAACAGTACGTATTCAGAGATGAAGCCATGGGATCGTGTTCAAATTGCCAGACATGCTGAGCGCCCAACTACCCTTGATTATATTCACTATCTTTTTACGGATTTCATTGAATTACATGGAGACCGTCTTTTTGGTGACGATGAAGCGATCGTTGGAGGAGTAGCTTTTTATAAGGATCTTCCTATTACGATCATCGGACACCAAAGAGGAAAGGATACGAAAGAAAATCTTCGTCGTAACTTCGGTATGCCTCATCCTGAAGGTTATCGCAAGGCACTTCGTTTAATGAAACAAGCGGAAAAGTTTAATAGACCTATTATCTGTTTCATTGATACAAAAGGAGCATATCCCGGAAAAGCAGCTGAGGAAAGAGGACAGAGTGAGGCGATCGCTCGGAACTTAGTTGAGATGGCTGGATTAACTGTTCCTGTTATTTGTGTTGTGATCGGAGAAGGTGGAAGTGGTGGAGCTTTAGCTTTAGGGGTAGGTAATTACGTACACATGCTCGAGAACTCAACCTATTCTGTTATCTCTCCAGAAGGTGCAGCTGCCATTCTTTGGAAAGATGCTTCGATGGCAAAGAAAGCAGCAGAATCTATGAGGATTACTGCTCCAGATTTAAAAGAGTTAGGAATTATTGATGAGATCATTGAAGAAGTTAAGGGCGGAGCACATAAAGACGCGAAGCATCAAGCTAAATTGATCGACCAGGTTTTGGAAACTTCTTTAGATTCTCTGTTGTCTATGTCTCAAGAAGAGCTCATAAATCAACGCTATGAAAAATATAAAAAAATCGGACAATTTGGGTTTGTAAACGATTCCATTGTTGTTAAATAAGGAATGTGCCTTTCTGCTTGTAGAAAGGCGCATTTTTTTGCCTATTGTTGTCTATTGTGTTCAACATTTGAACATGATATTTTAATAAGACGAGAGAACTAGAGAGGTGAAATGTTTCATGAAGCGGATAGGAGTTCTAACAAGTGGTGGCGATTCACCAGGCATGAACGCTGCGATTCGGGCGGTTGTTCGAAAAGGAATCTACCATGACTTAGAAGTTTATGGGATATACAATGGTTATGCAGGACTAATTTCGGGGAATATTAAGAAACTAGAATTAGGATCTGTTGGAGATATTATACATCGTGGAGGCACGATGCTTCATTCAGCACGTTGTTTAGAGTTCAAAACACCAGAAGGACAACAAAAAGGTATCGAGCAGTTAAAAAAATTCGGTATTGAAGGATTAGTCGTTATTGGTGGAGACGGTTCTTTCCAAGGTGCTAAGAAATTGTCTGAACAAGGTTATCCAACGATTGGTGTACCTGGTACGATCGACAATGACATCCCGGGTACAGATTTTACAATCGGTTTTGATACAGCCTTAAATACGATTATCGATGCGATTGATAAGATTCGTGACACGGCTACTTCACATGAGCGTACTTATATCATTGAAGTAATGGGACGTGATGCTGGTGACTTGGCTCTATGGGCTGGACTTGCAGATGGTGCTGAGACGATCCTCATTCCAGAAGAAGATCACAAGATGGATCAAGTCGTACAAAAGCTACAACGAGGACATGAGCGCGGTAAGAAACACAGTATCATAATTGTCGCTGAAGGTTGTGGAAGCGGCGTTGATGTTGCTAAAGAGATCGAAAGGCTAACAGACTTCGAAACAAGGGTTACTGTTCTGGGTCACATTCAACGAGGTGGGTCCCCAACAGCTTTTGACCGTGTACTAGCAAGCCGTCTAGGTGCGCAAGCGGTTGAACTTTTATTAGAAGGTAAAGCTGGACGTACAGTTGGTATTGAAAATAACAAACTTGTTGATTATGACATTACAGAAGTATTATCTAGAAAACATTCAATAGATAGACAAATGTATAAATTATCACAAGAATTATCTATATAAACTGCTTAATGCATCGTACGGCTGCAGTTTGACTGCAGATGCCTTACGATGCCTTTCTGCGAAAAAAGAAAACCAGGAGGCCATTTACATGATGCGCAAAACAAAAATCGTTTGTACGATAGGACCGGCAAGCGAAAGTATTGATAAGTTAAAAGAATTAATGAATGCTGGGATGAACGTTTCCCGCCTAAATTTCTCTCACGGTGACTTTGATGAGCACGGTCAACGAATCATCAACATTCGTGAAGCATCGAAAGAGCTTGGAAAAACAGTTGCGATCCTTCTAGATACAAAGGGACCTGAAATCCGTACTCAAACTCTTGAAGGCGGAGTAGCTGAACTTGTTGCTGGAAACGAATTAATCGTTTCTATGGAAGAAGTAGTGGGTAACGACAAAAAGATCTCTGTAACATATCCAGGTCTTGTTGAAGATGTACATGTAGGATCAAGAATCCTGCTTGATGACGGACTTATCGAACTTGAAGTAACAGCGATCGGCGAAAAAGAACTGACTACAAAAATCTTAAACTCCGGTACATTAAAAAATAAAAAAGGTGTAAACGTACCTAACGTAAGCGTGAAACTTCCTGGTATCACAGACAAAGATGCGAAAGATATCGAATTTGGTATTGAACAAGGTGTTGATTTTATTGCTGCGTCATTCGTACGTCGTGCAACAGATGTTCTTGAAATTCGTGAGATCTTAGATCGACACAATGCTAACCATATTCAAATCATCCCTAAGATTGAGAACCAAGAAGGTGTAGACAATATCGATGAGATCCTTGCTGTCTCTGACGGTCTTATGGTAGCACGTGGTGACCTTGGTGTTGAAATTCCGGCTGAAGAAGTACCTCTTGTACAAAAGATGCTGATCAAGAAGTGTAACGAGCTTGGAAAGCCAGTTATTACCGCAACTCAAATGTTAGATTCTATGCAACGTAACCCGCGTCCTACGCGTGCTGAAGCAAGTGACGTAGCAAACGCAATCTTCGATGGTACAGATGCAATCATGCTATCAGGTGAAACAGCTGCTGGTACTTATCCAGTTGAAGCGGTTCTGACAATGCATAAGATTGCTAGCCGTGCTGAAAGCTCTTTGAACTATAAGACATTATTATCTTCAAGAAGCAAAGAGAGTAAAACGACAATTACAGATGCGATCTCTCAATCTGTTTCCTTTACAGCTCTAAACCTTGATGCAGATGCTGTTATTACAGCTACTGAAAAAGGCCAAACAGCTCGTATGATTTCAAAATATCGTCCAAAAGCTCCTATTATCGCAGTAACAAGCAACGAAGATGTTTGCCGTAAGCTTGCACTAGTTTGGGGAGTAACACCAGTTAAAGGTGAAAAAGCTGGAACAACAGATGAAATGTTCCAAATCGCAATTGATTCAGCGCTTAAAGCAGAAGCTGTTCAACATGGAAACCTTGTAGTGATCACGGCAGGTGTACCAGTCGGTGAATCTGGATCTACAAACTTAATGAAGGTCCACATTATTGGTGATGTGCTAGCTAAAGCTCAAGGAATCGGACAATCTTCAGCTTCAGGAAAAGTAGTTGTAGCTAAGACGGCTCAAGAAGCGATGGATAAGATGACTGAAGGTGCAATTCTTGTAACGGTAGGAACGGACCGTGATATGATCGGTGCTTTCGAAAAAGCATCTGCTGTTATTACAGAAGAAGGCGGCTTAACAAGCCATGCAGCTGTTTGTGGAGTTTCACTAAGTATTCCGGTTATCGTTGGTTTGCAAAACGCAACTGAAATCTTTAAAGATGGACAAGAGATCACGATCGATGCTTCTGTTGGATACATCTATGACGGAAGAAAGAACGTTATCTAATGATACGAAAAGAGAAGGGTGAAACCTTCTCTTTTTTGATTCGTAAAAAATGGAATAGGCTTGGTTCCTTATTACATGTTTAACGAAAGCGGTGGTTGAAGTGTTTCGTAAGCTATTACCGATCTTTATTCTTATTCCTGCCATTGAGGTTGGACTCTTTATATTGGCTGGACAATATATAGGCATTCCTGCAACGATTGCTGGAATATTTATCACGGGTATACTAGGTGCGTATTTAGCAAAAAAAGAAGGTGTACAGACGCTTCAACGTGTGAAGATGCAGCTTGAGAGTGGTCAGATGCCAGGAGAGGCAGTTCTTGATGGAGCATGTATTCTAGTCGGTGGAGCATTACTCTTAGCACCTGGATTTCTAACTGACATTCTAGGTTTCTTCTTACTTATCCCTCCACTAAGAAAACCAGTAAAGTTGTGGATGAAAGCAAAACTCTTCCAAAAGATGCAATCAGGACAGTTTTACTTCATAAAAAGAAGGTAGAGTCACTAGTTACTGCCAGAGTCAACATAGTAGAACAAATGAGGCAGTTTCTAAAAGATTTTTGCTTTCAAGTCTGTTTATTTACTCTTCTTTGACGGTTGATTGGAGTGGAAGGTGCGAGACTCCTGCGGGACAAGCGGTCAGGTGAGACACTTAAAGGCGCAAAGCGGCAAGTGGCTCACCGCCTGCCCCGCGGAAAGCGAGCAACCTGTAATGGAAATCAACTACTTTCAGAAGCACCAATGAATACAAGAAACATAACAAAAAGAACGATGCTCACTTTCAGCATCCGTTCTTTTTATTTGTGTATAGGCTTCATAACAAATTGATAGATCTCATGAAAGAACCTTGCTTCATAAAGCGCACGAATAACAACTAAGATAACAGGACCTACAATAAGCCCGATAAACCCAAGAAGCTGGAATCCAGCAAATAAAGAGACTAAAGTCGCGAGAGGATCGAGTCCGATCGTTTGTGATAGAAGCTTTGGTTCCATGATCTGTCGTTGAATAACGACAACACCATACAAAATCGATAGTCCGATCGTGAGCGTATAATTTCCTGTTAAGAAGCAATAAGCGATCCACGGCAGAAATACAGCTCCTGTCCCAAGGTATGGGAGCAGATCGATTGCTCCGATCAGGACAGATATAGTTACGGCATAATCAATCCTCATTAACAAGAGTCCTACTAATACGATACAAGCTGTTATGGAGATCAACGTTAACTGAGCTTTTAAAAAACCAAATAAAGCTTTTCGGAGTTCAACATATACCGTTGTGACAGTAAGGATTAACTTTTCAGGGAAGATCGCGTTAAGGAACCCTGTTAGACGATACCAATCCTTACTAATAAAAAAAGCAGCGAGCAGTGAAAAGATAAAAACCGTTAAAAAAGTTGGAAGACTTACGATCATTAGAGAGACACTATTAATCACGGCCTGTGTCATACTGGACGCATTAGTGGTGATCCCGGTTCCGATCTTCTCGATATTATCCATTACAGTTTCTTGTTGATCCGTTCCCAACTTGCTATAGATAGAGAGTAAATCTTGATATAAAGGAAGTACGTTTGTTTTAAATGATCGTTCGAAATAAAAGACCAGCTCTTGAATATAAGCAGGCAATTCATGTGCAATATAGGCAAAACCAGTCATCATTTCTTGAATGAGCAAGGTTAGTAACAAGACAATTACACCTAAAAGTCCTAATATAGAAAGAATGACGGCAAGAGCTCTATTCATTTTGAATCGATCCACGATAAAGCCGACAAAAGGGTTGATCATCAGCGCTATGATGGCACCTGCTATAAAAGGATAAAGAATAGCAGAAACATAATAGCCTGAAAATATGAGGGCGACTGCAAGGAATACAATAAAACCGATGCGCAACAAACGATGTGTTAGCTCAGTATACAAATTTTTCACCTGCCTATTCGTACATATCATCTTTGAGAAAGGAATGAGATTATGGGACCTTTACTTTTTTTATTGGGGTTATTGATCATTGGCTTACTTGCAAAAAATCAATCATTAATCGTCGCTGTGGTATTTTTATTAGTTTTAAAATTTACCGGTATGGGTGACAAGTGGTTTCCTGCTATTCAGCAAAAAGGAATCAACTGGGGTGTGACGATCATAACGATTGCCGTATTAGTTCCGATAGCATCCGGTGAGATAGGCTTTAAACAGTTGACTGACTCATTGCGTTCTTATTATGCGTGGGTTGCTTTATTATCTGGCATTTTCGTTGCAGTGATCGCAAGTAAAGGACTTCACCTGCTTCAGAATGACCCTCATATTACGGCAGCTTTAGTACTAGGGACGATCCTTGCCGTTGCTCTTTTTCAAGGAGTGGCTGTTGGACCGTTGATCGGGGCAGGAATCGCTTATATGGCCATGAAATTAGTAGGAATGTTTTCTGGTTCATGACGCTTTCAGCACGAATTAAGTGATATCCGTTCACAAATATCAGATTATTGTTTATAATTGATGTGTATGTCCCATTTCCTTTAAATAGTCTTCCATTTTTCAAGTCTCAGTTTCGAGATTAAAAAAGTTGGGAATGTAACCTTGAATCCAGCTTTTTTATTACAAGGAAAATGTAAGCTCTTTCTATTTTTTAAAAAGTGAAACAATTAAAGGAGAAGAGAGAATAACAGAAAAAAAGGAGAGATAGCCATGACAGCTACAAGAGGATTAGAAGGAATTGTTGCAACAACATCTTCTGTCAGCTCTATCATTGACGATGTATTAACCTATAGAGGATATAGCATTGATGACTTAGCTGAACATGCAACTTTTGAGGAAGTTGTATACTTGCTTTGGAATGGTAAACTGCCTTCCCAATCTGAACTAGAATCTTTTAAATCAGAACTGGCTGAGGCTAGTGAGTTGCCTGCAGAATTGTTGGAACAAATGAAATCGCTTCCTTTGAAGAATACACATCCTATGACTGTACTGCGTACGATCGTGTCAACACTAGCGATGTACGATCCAGAAGCAGAGGATATGTCTACAGATGGAAACTACAAAAAAGCCATCCGTCTTCAAGCTCAGATGTCATCACTCGTAACGGCATTTGCACGCATTAGGGAAGGAAAAGATCCGATTGCTCCTAAAAAAGAACTTAGCTATGCAGCTAACTTCCTATATATGCTTACAGGTAAAGAGCCTGATGAAATTTCTGAAACAGCTTTTAACAAAGCATTAGTTTTACATGCTGATCATGAGCTGAATGCATCCACGTTCACTGCACGTGTTTGTGTGGCTACTCTTTCTGATATCTATTCAGGAATCACAGCTGCGATCGGTGCTTTAAAAGGACCACTTCATGGTGGAGCAAACGAACAAGTAATGAAGATGCTTTCTGAGATCGGTGAAGAAGCAAACGTAGAATCTTACTTGGACAACGCGATTGAGAACAAACAAAAGATCATGGGCTTCGGTCACCGTGTTTACAAGAACGGAGATCCACGTGCAAAACACTTGCGTGAAATGTCTAAACAGCTAACTTCTATTACAGGTGAAGAAAAATGGTACACGATGAGCGTAAAGATTGATGATACGCTGAAACAGAAGAAAGGCTTGCTGCCAAACGTAGACTTCTATTCTGCTAGTGTTTATCACAGCTTAGGTATCAATCATGACCTATTCACGCCGATTTTTGCGATTAGCCGTGTTTCTGGCTGGATTGCACATATCTTAGAGCAATACGAAAACAACCGTTTAATTCGCCCTCGTGCTGAATATATCGGACCTGACATGCAGCAATATGTTGCTTTAGAACAAAGATAATATAAAAAGGATAGGTTATATCATAAAAAGAGAAGGGATTCTTCTTCTCTTTTCCCTATGTTTTTTAGTAGACTAGTATAGTACATGCAATACAAGAATTAGGAGGAATTTAGAAATGTCTAACGGAGAACGTATTACAGTCGACAATGGTGTATTAAACGTACCAAATCAACCGGTGATCCCTTTTATTGAAGGTGACGGAACGGGTCCTGATATTTGGGCTGCTGCTTCACGTGTATTAGAAGCTGCTGTTGAAAAAGCATATAACGGTGAGAAAAAGATCGTTTGGAAAGAAGTATTAGCGGGAGAAAAAGCGTTTAACCAAACAGGTGAATGGCTTCCTGCAGAAACTCTTGATGTGATTCGCGATTACATAATTGCGATTAAAGGACCTTTAACAACGCCAGTAGGCGGAGGAATCCGTTCTTTAAACGTTGCTTTAAGACAAGAATTGGATCTATTTACTTGTCTTCGTCCAGTTCAATACTTTAAAGGTGTTCCTTCACCAGTTAAACGCCCTGAAGATACAAACATGGTTATTTTCCGTGAGAATACAGAAGATATCTATGCTGGTATCGAGTATGCTAGTGGATCGGATGAAGTTAAAAAGTTGATCCAATTCCTACAAGATGAAATGGGAGCTAACAAAATCCGTTTCCCTGAAACTTCAGGTATCGGTATTAAGCCTGTTTCTTCAGAAGGTACACAGCGTCTTGTTCGTGCAGCTATTCAGTATGCGATCAACGAAGGACGTAAGAGTGTAACTCTTGTTCATAAAGGAAACATCATGAAATATACAGAGGGTGCTTTCAAAAACTGGGGCTATGAGTTAGCTGAAGCTGAGTTTGGTGACAAAGTATTCACATGGGCACAGTATGACCGTATTGTTGAAGAAAGCGGAAAAGACGCTGCAAACAAAGCACAAGCAGATGCAGAAGCTGCAGGTAAGATCATTGTTAAGGACTCTATCGCTGATATCTTCTTACAACAGATCTTAACTCGTCCAGCTGAGTTTGATGTCGTTGCTACGATGAACTTAAATGGAGATTACATCTCTGATGCTCTTGCTGCACAAGTTGGCGGTATCGGTATCGCACCAGGTGCTAACATCAACTACGAAACAGGACATGCTATCTTTGAAGCAACTCATGGTACTGCACCAAAGTATGCTGGTCTTGATAAAGTAAATCCATCATCTGTTATTCTTTCAGGTGTGTTGATGCTTGAACATCTTGGATGGGGAGAAGCTGCTAAATTAGTACTTTCTTCTATGGAAAACACAATCGCAAGCAAAGTTGTTACTTACGACTTTGCACGCTTGATGGACGGCGCTACAGAAGTTAAATGTTCTGAGTTTGCTGACGAACTAATCAAAAACATGTAATCTAAACGACCCCTTTTTATAAGGGGTTTTCTCAACATCATTTATACTTTTAAAACTGTTCCTGGAGGGAAAGATATGGCTAACAAACGAAAAAAGATTTCGGTTATTGGTGGAGGATTTACAGGAGCGACAACGGCTTTTATCTTAGGACAAAAAGAAGTTGGGGATGTAGTGTTAGTTGATATTCCTCAAATGGAAAACCCTACAAAAGGTAAAGCGCTAGACATGATGGAAGCAAGTCCTGTTCAAGGTTTCGACGCGTCCATTACAGGTACTAGCGATTATGCAGATACAGCAGAATCTGATGTAGTGGTCATAACAGCGGGAATTGCTCGAAAACCTGGTATGAGCCGTGATGACCTTGTGAACACAAACGCTGGAATCATGAAGAGCGTAACGAAAGAGATCGTTAAACATTCTCCTGATTGCACGATTATCGTTTTAACAAATCCAGTCGATGCGATGACTTACACGGTATTAAAAGAGTCTGGTTTCCCTAAAAGCCGTGTTATCGGACAATCTGGAATACTAGATACAGCTCGTTTCCGTACCTTTGTTGCAATGGAGCTAAACGTATCCGTAAAAGATGTTACTGGTTTTGTTCTTGGCGGGCACGGAGATGATATGGTGCCACTTGTACGTTACTCTTATGCAGGTGGAATTCCGTTAGAGAAATTAATCTCTAAAGAGCGCTTAGATGCAATTGTTGAGCGCACACGTAAGGGTGGAGGAGAAATCGTTAATCTATTAGGTAATGGATCTGCTTATTATGCACCTGCTGCTTCCTTAGTAGAGATGGTCGAAGCAATCGTTAAAGACCAACGTAGAGTGCTTCCTTCCATCGCCTTCTTAGAAGGTGAGTATGGTTACGATGGTATCTGTCTTGGCGTTCCAACGATTCTTGGCGGTGGCGGTCTAGAAGAGATCATTGAACTTGAACTGACAGCAGAAGAGAAAGCCGCACTTGATCAATCGGCTGAATCTGTTAAATCTGTGATGAAAGTATTAGCATAATTGTGTGTGAGAGATTCGGGCAAGTTCCCCGAATCTTTTCTCCTATTAATAATGAAAGCGTTATCATCATGAGGGGGTCATTAAATGCTGATCGGAAAAAAACGAAAACTTGGACGAAAAATAGATGAGATCCAAGCTGGTGAAAAATTAGAGATGCAAGAAACGATTGAAGATAAAGATCTTCTTTTGTATTTAGGCTTAACAAATGACAATAACCCATTATTCATCCAACACGATTATGCAACATTGACACCATACAAAAAGCCAGTCGTCCCTCAGGTAATGTTAATGGGCATGGTGACATCGGCTGTATCAAAATATTTACCGGGTCCTGGTAGTTCTATCGTAGAATCTAGTTTTACATTTATTAAACCGGTTTATCACTATTCAAAATTAACTTTTTTATTTGAAATCACTGAAGTAAGTCGAGACAAGCATATTGTGCATATGAACGTTAGAGCGGTAAATGAGGAAGGGATCGAAGTGTTGAAGAGCACTTTGCAAGTTTGTCCTCCATATGCACCGAAATCCATTACATCTAATACCATGGAAAATTTTTAAACCTTTCATTTGAAAGGTTTATTTTTACGTTCAATTTTTTGAAGCAGTTTTATATGTAGTAATTACGATTAAATCCCTAGAATTGAAGGAAATATAAGAATAAAACTACTTTAATGTAAAGGAAATGTTAAGTATATGTAAAGCCACTATGAAAATTTTGCGTTTTTTGTACACACTATAAAAAAAATAGTATGATGAATTTGTACAAGTCGTAAAAAGGTGGGAATATGATGAGCCAAAAGTTACTCGTAGTAGAAGATGAAATTTCGATCTCAACATTGTTGCAATTTAACTTAGAACAAGCAGGATTTCAAGTAGTTACGGCAATGGATGGCAAGAGTGGATTAGAAAAAGCAGAAAGCGAAGAACCTAATCTAATCATATTAGACCTTATGCTGCCGGAAATGGATGGAATAGAAGTATGTAAAGAACTCCGTCTAAGGAAATTAAATATTCCTATTCTCATGTTAACGGCTAAGGATGATGAATTTGATAAAGTGTTAGGCCTTGAGTTAGGTGCGGATGACTATATGACGAAACCGTTCAGTCCAAGAGAAGTGGTTGCAAGGGTAAAGGCGATCCTCCGCAGGTCGACATCAGTCATTACAGAATCAGAAAAGAAAAAAGAGGAAGTAGAACATCTTAAAATTGGTGAAGTTGATATTTATCCTGAAAATTATGAAGCATATTTCAAAGAGAAAGCATTAGAGCTTACACCAAAAGAATTTGAACTGCTCGTCTATCTTGCTCGACACAAGAGCCGTGTTCTATCGAGAGAGCAGTTGCTTTCTGCCGTTTGGAACTATGATTTTGTAGGTGACACACGAATTGTTGATGTGCATATCAGCCATCTAAGAGAGAAAATCGAGAATAATACACGCAAGCCGATTTATATTAAAACCATAAGGGGATTAGGATATAAGTTAGAGGAGCCTCAATAATGCATGATTTTAAAAACCGAGTACTTACCTTTTTCCTGCTCGGTATTTTATTAGTTTTTATTTTATTAGCCCTTATAATGGGAAACATTGTTCACCATAGTGTGAAAGATAAACGGATGGCTTTTTATAAAGGTGAATTGAGTTTGATCGAACAAGTCCTCAAGACTGAAGAATCAAAACTAGTCATCATGAATCTATTAAGAACGGTATCTAAGGATCTTGATGGTGAAATTTATGTCCTCGATTCAGATTGGAACGTAAAATATTCATCTGATACAAATAGTCCGAGAAACATGTCTTTATTTAAAAAAGAGAATGTAACGAATAGTGAGAAACTCGCTCAAAAGAATGAGAATGGAAAATTATTCTATACGTTAAAAAAGAAGGACGAAACTGGATACATTCAGGTCGTCATACCAGAAGATGCAGCAGAATCCGAAGAAAGATCGATCTGGATCATGATGTCGATCGGTTTTTTAATCTGTTTTATCATTATTCTATACGTGTCTCTTAAAGTAATTCATAAGATCGTCAGACCTGTAGAAGAAGCCACACAGACAGCGAAAGAGCTTGCAAAAGGAAACTTTAAAGCGAGGACGTATGAGTATTTTGGAGAAGATATCGGAGAGTTAAACTACTCATTAAATGTATTGGCACGGAATCTCGAAAAGATGACAAAATCCCAAGAATCTCAGCATGATCGTTTGATAACATTGATCGAGAATATGGGAAGCGGACTTATTCTTATTGATAAAAATGGCTATATCAACTTAGTAAACAAAACGTTCAAAGAATTGTTTAAAGAACATACAGATTATTGGACAGGTCATCTCTTTTATGAAGTATTTCCTTACACGTCTATCAAGGACATTGTGAAAGAAACGTATTTAACGGAAAAAAAAGTGAGAAGGAATACGGTGATTCCTATTCACATCGATACCAAACATTTTGATGTTTATAGTGCACCTGTAATGAACGCAAGAGGTAAGCTCAAAGGGATCGTGCTAGTTTTTCACGATATTACAGAGCTTAAGAAACTTGAGCAAGTAAGAAAAGATTTCGTTGCTAATGTCTCACATGAACTTAAAACGCCGATTACTTCTTTAAAGGGTTTTGCCGAGACTTTATTAGATGGTGCTGGTGATAATGAAGAGTATCGTAATAAGTTTTTAACGATCATGTTAAATGAAAGCGATAGGTTGCAGGCGCTTATTCAAGATTTGTTGGATCTATCAAAAAGCGAGCAAGGTTTTCATATGGATACCGAAACTGTTGATCTGGGTGCTCTAGTAAACGATACCTTTGAGATTCTTCAACCAAAAGCTGAAAAAAAAGGTATTGTTCTTTCAGTAGACATTGCTGGTGAAACAGTTATGGATGGAGATCCACCTCGTTTGAAGCAGGTCATCATCAACCTCGTATCAAATAGTTTAACCTACACACCTGCTGGTGGTCGTGTCAACGTAAGGGTGGAAGAACTAGAAGATCATGTGAAGTTGCTTATTAAAGATACTGGGATCGGCATCAAAGAAAGTGAGATTCCTCGTATATTCGAACGTTTCTACCGTGTAGATAAAGCGAGAAGCAGGAATTCAGGAGGAACTGGATTAGGACTTGCAATCGTCAAGCATCTCGTAGAAGCACATCACGGAACGATTGAAGTTCAGAGTAAGCCAGGTGAAGGGTCTCAGTTTACGATTCTATTTCCAAAGAAGTTTGAGTTATAAGATTTACAATTCTTTTACACATTTGTTTTCTTTAGTTAACAGTTGAATCTTATGATTAAAGTATCCTTTTTCAGTACCCCCTTAGCGAGAGTCCTTCATGGATTCTCGCCTTTTTTTTGGCCAAGAGGTATTCTGTTCCTACTTTTTTGTTTCTGGTAGTCATCGTGATACAATAGATGATAGAAGAAATGTCCTCAGGAGGTTACGGACTTGGCAAAAACAAACAAATTAGTACTTATTGATGGAAATAGTATCGCATACAGAGCTTTTTTTGCTCTACCTCTTTTAAACAACGATAAAGGTGTTTATACAAACGCAGTTTACGGGTTCACACAGATGCTTCTAAAGATACTCGAAGATGAAAAGCCTACTCATATCCTCGTTGCATTTGATGCCGGAAAAACAACATTCCGACATAAGACGTTTGGAGAATATAAAGGCGGCCGTCAGAAAACGCCACCAGAGTTGTCAGAGCAGTTTCCTTTCATCAGACAATTGTTAGATGCATTTAAAATTAAACGTTATGAGCTTGAAAATTATGAAGCAGATGACATTATTGGAACACTTGCTTCTCATGCTGCAGATGGGAACTGGGATGTGAAAGTGTTTACGGGAGATAAAGATTTACTTCAACTCGTTACGCCAGATGTTGAAGTCGTGCTAACTCGAAAAGGAATCACTGAAGTTGAGGCATATACCGTAGAACAAGTGAACGAGCGCTACGGAATTACACCGGACCAAATCATTGATATGAAGGGGCTTATGGGAGACCCTTCTGACAATATTCCCGGAGTACCTGGAGTTGGAGAAAAGACTGCGATCAAGTTGATTAAACAATATGGAACGATTGAAAAAGTTCTTGATTCGATTGACGAGATCTCAGGTGCTAAATTGAAAGAACGATTAACGGAGAATAAAGAACAAGCCATCATGAGTAAAGAGCTGGCTACGATAACGAAAGAAGCTCCTCTTGAGATCCGTTTGGAAGAGACGAACTACGATGGTTATGAAACGTCCTCTGTATTCCCTCTTTTCAAAGAGTTAGGGTTCAATTCATTGCTCGAACGATTAGGTGGAGATGAAGAAATTCTTCAGGATGAGGAGAAAGAAGAGCTCACCTTCAAAACGGTAACTAGTATTGAAGCTGATATGTTAAGAAGTCCTTCATCCTTAATCGTAGAAACGTTAACTGAAGATTATCATAAAGCTAAAATTCATGGTTTCGCTGTAAGTAATGATGCAGGAACATTTTATATCCCTTCAAATCTTGCAGATCAATCAGAAGAATTTAAGGAATGGCTGCAAGATGAGAACCAAAAGAAGAGAATGTTTGATGCCAAGAGAGCACATGTTGCCTTACACGGGCAAGGGATCGTTTTGAATGGTATTGATTTTGATATTCAGCTCGCTTCCTATCTGCTGAATCCTTCTGAATCCTTAGATGAAGTAGCCGATGTTGCGAAGCAGTATGGCAAGTCTAATGTTGATGTGAATGAAGCCGTATATGGTAAAGGGGCTAAGAAGAAGCTCCCAGAAGATGAAGCTGTTCTTGCTGAGCATCTTTCTAGAAAAGCTTATACTGTTCTTCAATTAAGTGAGCTGCTCCATGAGAAGTTAAAAGAAAATGAGCAGAGTGATCTATTTTATCAGTTAGAGATGCCATTAGCTCTCGTTTTAGCCAAGATGGAAGAGTTCGGCGTAAAAGTTAAATCAGACACTCTTCAAAAGATGGGTGCTGACTTAGATATACAGTTAACAGCACTTGAAAAAGATATACACGAACTTGCTGGAGTATCCTTTAATATAAACTCGCCTAAACAGTTGGGTGAAATATTATTTGAGAAGCTGAACTTGCCGCCTGTTAAGAAAACTAAGACAGGTTACTCGACTTCTGTCGATGTATTAGAAAAGTTGGAAGGCAAACATGAGATCATTAATAAGATCCTTATCTATCGTCAGCTCGGTAAGTTAAGGTCTACTTATATTGAAGGTCTGCTAAAAGTAGTGAAAGAAGATACGGGTAAGATTCATACACGCTTCAACCAGGTTCTCGCACAAACGGGAAGACTGAGTTCTATCGATCCGAACCTTCAAAACATACCGATCCGTTTAGAAGCAGGAAGAAAGATCAGACATGCCTTTGTTGCATCACAGCCTGGATGGAAAATTCTTGCGGCTGATTATTCGCAGATTGAACTGCGTGTGCTGGCTCATATATCTCAAGATGAAAACTTGATGGAAGCATTTAAGACAGAGATGGATGTTCATACGAAAACGGCCATGGATGTTTTTCATGTAGAAGAAAGCGAAGTTACATCTGAAATGAGAAGACATGCTAAAGCCGTTAACTTCGGAATCGTATACGGAATCAGTGATTATGGTTTATCGCAAAGCCTAGGGATTACAAGAAAAGAAGCTGGAGAATTTATTGCTTCCTATTTGGATAGTTTCCCTGGTGTTCAGCAGTACATGAAGGATAGTGTTTCTGAAGCAAAGCAAAATGGTTTTGTTTCAACACTGCTTCATAGACGCCGTTATCTTCCAGAAATTAATAGCCGAAACTTCAATCTTCGTAGTTTTGCAGAGAGAACAGCCATGAACACACCGATACAAGGAACAGCTGCAGACATCATAAAAAAAGCGATGGTTGATATGGATCAACGTTTAACAGACGAGAATCTTGAAGCGAAAATGCTGCTTACTGTGCACGATGAACTTATTTTTGAAGTTCCTGAAAATGAGCTGCAAAAACTGGAAGAGATCGTTTGCGAAGTGATGGAATCAGCAGTAGAACTTGATGTGCCCTTGAAGGTAGATGTGAACTGGGGAGATTCCTGGTTCGAAGCAAAATAATAAAGAAACAGCATCCTATAGATTCAGGGTGCTGTTTTTCTAATAAGGTTGGTGAAAGAATGCCGGAGTTACCCGAGGTCGAAAATGTCAAAAACACACTGAATCAATTTCTTCCGGGAAAGATGATTACAGATGTAAAAATATACTGGGAAAATATTATTAAGCATCCTGGAACAGAAGAATTCATTTTAAAGCTAAAAGGTCAAACCTTTCAAAATGTGTATCGAAGAGGTAAGTTTTTAATTTTTCATCTTGATGAGGATGTGTTAGTTTCACACCTAAGGATGGAAGGGAAGTATGGGTTGAACCAAAAAGATGAACCTGCTGATAAACATACGCATGTTATTTTTCAGTTCTCTGATGGAACGGAACTTCGATATCGAGATGTGAGAAAGTTTGGGACGATGCATCTTTATCCAAAAGGAACAGAAGAAAGTCATGCACCATTGAAAACTTTAGGTATAGAACCATTATCAGATTCCTTAACAGCTGCACTCTTAAAAAAGCTGTTTTCTAATCGAAAACGTAACATAAAATCGGTATTGTTAGATCAGACTCTTATTGCTGGTTTAGGCAACATTTATGTCGATGAAGTATTATTTCAGGCTGGAATCCATCCAGAGACCCCAGCCAATAAATTAACGCAGCCCCGGTTAAAAAAATTGAAAACAGCGATAACAGAAATTCTTTCTGAGTCTGTGAAGCACGGAGGAAGTTCGATCCGCTCGTACACGAATGCAGTTGGAGAGACAGGTGGTTTTCAGCTGAAACTATTTGTTTACGGTAGAAAAAATGAAGCATGTCGCGTATGTGGTACTGAGATTGAACGATTAGTTGTAGCAGGTAGAGGCACTCATATTTGTAAGACTTGTCAAAAATAAACCATTTCTGTGCTCCTTTCATATACTACGTTTACCGTTAACTGAAAGGAGTACAGGAACAATGGTGGCTTACTCATTTGTTTTGTTGGCACTAGCCGTCAGCCTGGACAGTTTTGGAGCCGGATTAACGTATGGAATGAAATCCATTAAAATTCCTTTTCGCTCCATTATCATCATCGCAATTTGTTCAGCTGTTACCTTTTTACTTTCGATGTTGCTTGGATTTACGTTAGAACAATTTATTTCACCAAAGACAGGTGAAATATTGGGAGGCGTGATTCTTCTAGGAATCGGAATCTACTCTTTATGGCAGGTTTTCTTACCAGAGAAAGAGAACGTTGAGTGTTTGGAAAAAGAACCTAAGAACATTGTGCTTTTTGAAATTAAATCGTTAGGAATCGTCATACACATTCTCAAAAAACCAGTTATGGCTGATATCGATAAGTCTGGATCGATTACGGGCTTAGAAGCCGTATTGCTTGGAATAGCATTATCGCTCGATGCCTTTGGAGCAGGTATAGGAGCCGCACTCATTGATCTGTCACCTTCGTTAACAACTATGACAATCGCATTGATGAGCGCCTTATTCTTATGGGGTGGTATGATACTGGGATTATATCTTTTTAACAAAACAAACTGGATGAAGGGATTGTCCATTCTGCCAGGCGTTTTGCTGATCGTAATGGGATTATTAAAAATGTAACTGTGGAGGATAACTTGTGATTATAGGATTAACAGGAGGCATCGCTACAGGGAAATCAACAGTCAGCAACTTTATTAAGAGTCAAGGAATTCCTGTAGTTGATGCTGATATCATTTCAAGAGAAGTTGTTATGCCAGAGAAAGAAGCGTATGAGAAAATCGTGGCTTGCTTTGGTGAACAAATATTAAATGAAGACAAGACGATAAACAGAGCGGGATTAGGAGAAATCATCTTTAACGATTCAGAAAAAAGAACGATGTTAAACGAGATTGTTCATCCAGCCGTAAGAAAAGAAATGAAACGGCAAGCAGATGCTTATCAACGCTCTGGTGAGTCTTTAGTAGTAATGGATATACCACTCTTATTTGAGAGTAAGCTAACACATATGGTTGATCGAACGTGGTTAGTCTATGCTTCACCAAAATTGCAGCTTCAACGATTGATCGAACGTGATCACTTTTCAGAAAAGCAAGCGTTATCTAGAATCCATTCACAGATGCCAATCACAGAGAAAAAGGAACTAGCGGATGTTGTCATTATGAATAATGGTTCTCTTTCAGAATTAGAAAAAGAAGTTCTATTATTACTAAAACAAACAAAACAGCAGACCTGATAATCTTTTCAGGTCTGTTTTTATCTATATAAGCCCTTTTTTAGCCTATTTTAAATAAAAGTATGTTCTTTTCAATCTTTAATATGATATACTAATTACAGATAGATACAAGATAGAGTATAACACATTGGGAGGAGCAGCTTCATGAAAGCAAAAATTGCAATTAATGGGTTGGGGAGAATCGGAAGAATGGTCTTCCGCAAAATGATGGAGAACGATGAATTTGAGGTTGTAGCTGTTAATGCCAGCTATCCAGCCGAAACTCTTGCTCATATGGTGAAATACGATTCTATACATGGAACGTATCCTGGAGAAGTTGTTGCTGGAGAAGATGCCCTTTTTGTTAATGGAAAAAAAGTTCAATTAGTTAACTCTCGCGATCCTCGTGAGCTGCCTTGGGGAACGTTAGGCGTTGATATTGTTATAGAAGCAACAGGGAAATTTGTTTCACAAGAATCTGCTGGTCTTCATATTGAAGCGGGTGCTAAGAAAGTAATTATTACTGCACCAGGAAAAGACGAAGACATTACAATTGTTATGGGAGTAAATGATAGCGATTACATTTCTTCAAAACATCATATTATTTCTAATGCATCTTGCACAACGAATTGTTTAGCACCTGTGATTAAAGTGCTAGATGATCAGTTTGGGGTAAAATCCGGCATGATGACGACTGTACATGCGTATACGAATGATCAGAAGAATATTGATAACCCTCATAAAGACTTAAGACGTGCACGTGCATGTGGAACATCAATCATTCCAACTTCTACCGGTGCTGCAAAAGCCATTTCAAAAGTCTTGCCTCACTTAGAAGGTAAACTGAATGGTATGGCACTTCGGGTTCCAACACCTAATGTTTCTTTGGTGGATGTTGTTGTAGAATTGAAGACTCCTGTATCGAAAGACCAAGTAAATCACGCCTTCCAATCTGCTTCTGAAGGTTCGATGCGTGGAATCTTAGGATACAGCGATCTTCCACTCGTTTCGATCGATTATAATGGCAATGAAAATTCTTCAATCGTGGATGGCTTATCTACGATGGTAATGGACGGAAACAAAGTGAAGGTCCTTGCTTGGTACGACAATGAATGGGGTTATTCATGCCGAGTAGTAGATCTAGCGAAACATGTGAGTGTTGCTTTAAATATGCCGATACAAGAAAAAAATGTATCAGTATCGTAAATAACTGTCATGAAAATAGATAAACGTGTAGAGCTGGATTACACATCAGCTCTTTTTACGTTGTAATAAACGAGTAGTGTTTCCATTGATCTTTATCCCTCAAAAACAATTAAAATTTGATACAAAAAAATTTGCCTATAGTTATTGCAATTAAATTTTAAAAGAAGTATACTATGATTCGTGAACTTCAAATAAAGCAAACAAAGGCATTGAATGCTACTTAAAGGGTTAGGACCTCTTTGGACTAACTTGCCCCCGTGGTAGATGTTCGATACCGCATGCTTGAAGGCATGATTATTTTTAAAAGGGGGACTATGCTAATGGATACAATGGGAAGACACGTAATTGCTGAGTTATGGGGTTGTGATTCTGAAAAACTAAATGACATGAAATTTATTGAAGAGACATTCGTTGACGCTGCATTGAAAGCAGGTGCAGAAATTCGTGAGGTTGCTTTTCATAAATTTGCTCCACATGGTGTAAGTGGAGTTGTTATTATCTCTGAATCTCATCTAACTATTCACAGTTTTCCTGAGCATGGTTATGCAAGTATTGATGTATATACGTGTGGAGATCGAATTGATCCTAACGTAGCTGCTGATTACATTTCGGAGGCACTTGGCGCTAAAAAGCGCGAAAACTTGGAAGTTCCTCGTGGAATGGGTCCAATTTCTGTTGCCAAATCAAAAGTTACTGCTCAATAATTAAAAACAGAATGTACGTGAGGTGTGAGAAATCACACCTCTTTTTTATTTCACTCATTATAGGGAATAATAGGTTACAAATTATATTGCTTTGGAGGACTACTATGTTTAGAAAACTTCAAAATCTAATGGAAAATCATGCGGAAACGAGTGAACAGCATGTGGACGAAAGACTTAGAACCCATTATTTTAAAGCTAATAAGCCAGAAGTTATGAAAGTGATCAAACAGATCCTAGATGAAGACACAAATTTTCATGAACTTGGTTTTTCAGATGAAAGGGGAGAAGTTACGTTTGAAGTCAGACAGCCCAAGAGTGCGTTTGTTGTTATTAGTGTAGTAACAGTTAGAGCGAATCGAACTGCTGTAGATTTGAACGTTTCAACAGAATCTGCTCTTCCTTTTAATTTTGGTAACAATCAAAGACTAATTGTTAATATTTATGAGATCTTAAAAGAAAAACTAACATTTGCAGGGACGTCAATGGCTGAAAAATTGTAGGAATAGCTTGTCACATTCCTCCCTTTTCTTTAAGATAGATAGAGAATAGAAAATTTTTTGGGGATGATTACAATGAGGTGTCCTACTTGCCAGCACAACGGAACAAAAGTGCTTGATTCAAGACCTGTACATAGCGGAAGATCCATTCGCCGCAGAAGGGAATGTGAATCTTGCAGCTATAGATTTACTACATTTGAAACGGTAGAACAAACACCGCTTATCATTGTTAAAAAGGGCGGAGAACGAGAAGAGTTCAGCCGTGAAAAGATCCTTAGAGGGCTTATTAAAGCTTGCGAAAAAAGACCAGTCCCCTTGGAAACACTTGAAAATATAGTAGATAGCATTGAAAAAGAATTGCGGAACTCAGGTGCATCTGAAGTTTCTAGTACGGCCGTTGGAGAACAGGTGATGGAACATCTGTCTAAAACGGATGAGGTTGCTTATGTAAGATTTGCCTCTGTATACCGTCAATTTAAAGATATCAATGTTTTTATACAGGAATTAAAAGAACTAATTAACAAGGAGGAGCGTTAAAGCGTATCTTAGACTGCTGTAACGCTCTTTTTATTCCAATAATGAAGAAATCACTCTGGCTGACGATACTAACATCCGTCGGCCAGCTTACTTTTAAGACTTTTAACAAAGGGTGAAAACGATGACGGTACATTTTCAGGAAGTTGTGCCCGTTGATACGTATTCCGTCCAGTGCAAGGGTATGTTGCATGAAATAGATCATAAAGTTCTTACCATGCTATATCAGCCGTTGGTTGGCGCATTTGCACATAGTTTATATATGACATTATGGTGCGAAGTAAATATGGATCGGCACACACAAAAACATCAGCACCTCATGAACGTAACTCAGTTCTCGTTAAAAGATATTTTATCGGGAAGAAAAAAGCTAGAAGCGATCGGTCTCTTGAAGACGTTTAAAAAAGATGGTGAAAGTTCCAGGGAGTATATTTATGAACTTCAACTCCCACTTTCACCAAATGCTTTTTTTACAGATGGGTTTTTAAGCATCTATCTCTTTAATCGTTTAGGAAAAGCGAAATTTAATGAAGTTAGAGAGTCTTTTTACATCGCTCAAACGGATGTGTCAGATTATAAAGATGTGACCGCTTCTTTCAGTGATGTGTTTACTTCTTTGCACCCATCTGAAATGTCATCGAAGAGTTATGCAGAGATTAACGAAAACGTTCTTCCAAAAGATGTCTCTTTACATGAAAAAGACATTCATGGGAAAGTTGTACTAAATGAATCTACCTTTGATTTTGAAGCGATGGTGAATCAGATTTCATCATTTATCGTACCTAAAGAGGTACTCACTCCAAAATTAAAGGAAGCCATCTATAAGCTGGCATATATTTATCAGTTACAGCCGATGGATATGAGTAAGCAGATTCAGAACGTATATTATTCCACAGGAGAAATTTCTGCAGAGAGCTTAAGGAAAGAAATTCAGAAATGGTATCGCTTTGAGCATGAAGAAGGTCTACCGGTTTTAGCGTTAAAAACGCAGCCAGTTCCATTAAAGGCTCTTCATGGTATGCAACCACAATCAAAAGAAGAAGAACTTATTAAATATTTTGAAGAAGTGTCACCGTATCGATTGTTAGAAGATTATTCAGGTACTACTCCTTCAGAAGTAGATTTGAAACTCGTTGCCTATTGTATGATTGATCAGAATCTAACACCAGGCGTTACGAATGTTCTTTTAGATTACGTACTATCTGAGAATGATATGAAGCTTGCAAAAGGATTGATCGAACGAATCGCTTCACATTGGGCTAGAAAAAAAGCTCAAACAGTTATAGAGGCAATGACATTAGCACGTGATGAAAAACGGAAATATAAAGAATGGCAAGACAAAAAGGTGAATTCAGGCTCTTATAATAAAGGAAATAAAAAGAGTAACGTAACGGTTCCTGATTGGCTTAAACAGGATAAAGTATCTTCTGATCAAACTGGTGATGCAAACACAGATACTACAGAGGATGAGAACCGTAAATGGCTTGAGAGTTTGTTAAATAGTTCGAAATAAAGGGGGGAAATAATATGGAATCCATAAAGGAATCTGTTAAAAATATGCCGGGGTTTGATAAGTTTCAGGAAAGATTTGAGCAAATGAAGCAACAAGTACTTACAGATCCTGGAGTCATGCGTTTTCTGCGAGAGAACCCTGACATATCAGATGTCCATGCGGAAAAATTATTGTCCAGTTTTTACACCTTTAAGAACGAACAACATGCTTGCCGCAATTGTCCGGGTTTAGAGAATTGTCCTAACCTTATGCAAGGGTATCGTTCTGAACTAACGAAAGTGAGACAAACGGTAGAACTAAGATACAAACCTTGTGAACTAAAGGTCATCGATGAACAAAAGAAATCCATGACTTCATTGATTAAGAGCTACTTTATACCGAAAGAGATCCTTGAAGCGAGATTTGATCGTTTGTACAAACATAGTATTGATGAAACAAGACGTAACGCAATCTCGAAGGCTTATGAATTTGTTCAGATGGCTGGTACTAGTCATCAAGCAAAAGGAATCTACTTCTACGGAAAATTTGGTGTTGGAAAAACATATCTGTTAGGTGCTATCGCGAATGGTTTAGCTGAGAAGGGGGTTCACTCATTAATTATTCATACACCCGAGTTTCTTCGCGAAATGAAATCTTCCCTTTCTGACGGAACTTTTGATTCTAAGATGGAACTGTTAAAGACCGTTCCTGTATTGATGCTTGATGACCTTGGTGCTGAGAATATGACAAATTGGGTCAGAGATGAGATTATTGGCGTTATTCTTCAATATCGAATGATGGAAAAACTGCCTACGCTCTACACGTCCAATTGTGATTATGATATGTTGCAGCAGCATCTATCGTATTCTCAAAAAGGTGGACTTGATGAACTGAAAGCTCTCAGAATCATGGAGCGTATCAAACACTTAAGTACTCCGATTTTTATGGGTGGAAATAAAAACTTTAGAGAAGATTATTAATCAGTTTCTGCTCTTTTAAAGGGCAGAAGCTTTTTTCTTGAAAACACAAAGCTGTCTCTTCTACTAAAATATGATAGGATAAGAACAGACAAGATCTTAAGACATTGTATTCGGAGGTTACCGATGAGTATAGAATCTATTTTACAAAAAGCTTTAGATGGCGAACGTTTATCGGTAGAAGATGCCGTTAAACTTTATGAAAGTGATGAAGTAGAACGCATGGGAGAAGTTGCGGATATTATTATGAAGAGGTGGCATCCTGAACCGATTACCACATTCGTAATTGGCCGTAACGTAAACTATACAAATTTTTGTGATACATATTGCAGGTTCTGCGCCTTTTATAGAGCGCCAGGAAGCAGCGAAGGTTATGTGTTGGATGATGAAGTAATCTTCCAAAAGATTCAAGAGACGGTTGATGTAGGTGGTACAGAAATTCTTATGCAAGGTGGAACAAATCCTAACTTGCCTTTCAGCTACTATACGGACTTGTTAAGAGAGATTAAAAAACGCTTTGATATCACGATGCATTCATTTTCTCCAGCAGAAGTATGGAAGATGGTTGAAGTGTCTGGTCTATCTCTAGAGGAAGTTCTTAAGGAATTGAAAGAAGCGGGACTTGATTCCCTTCCGGGTGGTGGCGCAGAAATTTTAGATGATCGCACCCGTAAGAAGATTAGCAGACTTAAAGGCTCGTGGACAGAGTGGATCGATTGTATGAAGACAGCTAAAAAAGTGGGACTTCATTCTACAGCTACGATGGTTATTGGGTTTGGAGAAACATTCGAAGAACGTGCACTGCATTTACAACGAGTGCGTGACGCGCAAGATGAGACGGATTGTTTCTTAGCTTTTATCTCTTGGACGTTCCAACCGGATAACACGAACATGAAGGCTGAAAAGACAACACCAAGAGAATATTTGAAGAATGTTGCAATTTCTCGTATCTTCTTAGATAACATACCTAACTTCCAATCTTCTTGGGTCACGATGGGACCTGAGGTTGGTAAAAAATCTCTTCACTATGGCTGCAACGATTTTGGCAGCACGATGATGGAAGAGAACGTTGTTTCAGCTGCTGGAACGACACACAAAGTAAATACGAACTTAACATTGCGATTGATTCGTGAAGCAGGAAAGATTCCGGCACAACGAAATACAAAATACGAAACACTTCGTGTGTTTGAAGATGAAGAAAAAGCTGAAAAAGATTTTGTGATGCAAAACTAACAGCGAAGCACTTGGCATTTTTATGTCAGGTGCTTTTTTAGTTTTAATTTACCTAGAGCATAAGATTCTTAGTTAAGACGGAAAAATAATTATTGTAATTTTCCTTATATTTTAAATTTTGTGTATAATAAAAGAATATTTAGAATAAAGGGGGAAATATAAGAATGGAAATGAAAAGGAAATTTAAAATGGGACTAATAGGTTTATCAGCTGCGTTTCTAGTAGCTTGCTCGTCTGGTTCAGGTGATAAGCTGACGGTGGGAACAGATGCAGCATATGCCCCCTTTGAATCCTTAGACGGTGAAAAAATTGTAGGATTTGACGTTGATCTGCTCGATGCCGTGATGAAGGAAGCAGGACTGGAATATGAATTAGAAAATAAAGGATGGGACCCATTATTTATTGCTCTTCAGAATGAAGAAGTTGATGCAGGGATTTCTGCTATTACAATAAATGACGATCGTAAGAAAAGTTATGACTTTTCTTCACCATACTTCGAATCGATCAACATGATCTTAGCAAAAGAAGGAACATCAATTAAGAGTGCGAAGGACTTAGAGGGAATGAAGGTAAGTGTGCAGAACGGAACAACCGGACAAGCAGCACTCGAAAAAATGTTTGGCAAAAGTGAAAACATAAAGAAATATGAAAACAATGTATTAGCGATACAAGCTCTATTAAACGGTGAAGTAGAAGCTGTCGTAGCGGATAACGCTGTAGTACAAGAATATGAAAAGAATAATCCTGATAAAAAACTCGTCACAATCAGCGATAAAGAAAATTTTGAGAGTGAATTTTACGGAATCATCTTCCCTAAAGATGGTGAACACCAAGAAGAGATAAACAAAGCGATGAAGAAAATCATCGATGATGGGAAATATGCTGAGATCTATAAAAAATGGTTTGGTGAAGAACCAAATGTAGATGTGCTGAAACAATAACATTCTCAGGAGGTCTTCATGGAATACTCTTTACAGATTATCAGTGAATACATGCCTTTGTTCTTAAAAGGAACATGGGTAACGGTACAGTTATCATTTTTGGCGATCTTATTCGGTACAATTTTAGGATTATTCATCGGACTCGGAAAAATGGTGAAGAACCCGTTCATTCATCTTCCGTGCATGTGGTATATCAGTTTTTTTCGAGGCACACCGCTGCTAGTTCAGATTCTTTTGATCCATTCAGCGCTCATGCCACTGTTCATGAAGCCGCCAAACGTTTTCATTTCAAGCGTTCTAGCTCTTTCGCTTAATGCAGCCGCTTATATCGCAGAGATATTTAGAGCAGGGATTCAATCGATCGATAAAGGGCAGATGGAAGCAGCGCGCTCGCTCGGTATGAATCATGTACAAGCTATGAAACATGTTATTCTGCCGCAAGCATCTAGAAGAATGATTCCTCCTCTTGGCAACGAGTTTATTGTATTGATTAAAGATTCATCACTCGTTTCTATTATTGCTACTCCGGAATTAATGTATTATGCGAGAGCGATGATGGGTCAATATTACCGTCCGTGGGAGCCTTACATGACAGCTGCCTTAATGTACTTAATCCTAACGCTAGGCATGGCATTTATCTTATCAAGAATTGAGAGGAAATTTGTTTATTGAAACAACCCTACCTACAGGGTTGTTTTTTCTTTTCTAAGTAACATGTTTTAGGACCTCGTCCCATATAGTGTATTATTGAGGATTTTATATGGGGGGGACTTATTTGGTCGCGATTGCTTTTTCACACCCATCAGATGGTATAGCTGTTTTGAAGAAAATGATCCGAATGGCAGCTGAACATAAAATAAACCCTTCCTTTGCCAAATTATCTGAAGCTTCTTCTAAAATTCTTGAATTGCACATACAGGAGAGAAAAACGGTCATATTGGATGTGTTAACAGAATTTACTCGAAACAAAGTAGAGGATATTTGTTTGAAGGAAATGATTGAACAAGCATTTTGTTACAGCGATTCAGCAGAACAAAAAGAGATACTATCTATCACAAAAAGCATCATACTCGGTGAAATCGAAGGAATACCTGATGTTAAACACCTGCCAAACTTGAATGAGCTGATCAGAAGACAATGGGCATCTATTATTGACGCTAAAACAGATTTCTTAGAATTTGAATCTTTTATTAAATTCAGACTGAAAGAGTATTTAGCAACCTTACTGAAGATTGTTGAATGTGCGATTGATGAGTATAAGTTAGAGCTGGAGTACCAAATGTTCGTGGAGCAGTTAAGGACATGCTTAACGAAACAAAGATCTTTTACTTCAGCGGATATGGTTATTATTTTTGAACAAGAGCAGATTCTTCTTTTTGATGAACATCATAATCAGTTAACACATACTGAGTTGATGATGTTTCATGAAAAAGCGCTGCGGCTAACGAATGTAGCGAACCTAGACGAAAGACTATTAGGCCCTTTAGTTGGAATCTCTCCAAATTCTGCTAGGATTTATGCTTATGATATGGACCATCCGTTACTTCAAACAGTAAAGAATATCTTTCAAGAAAAAGTTACGATCACACCAATTGAAAGGATGTCGTACAAGGAACATCGATTCTATCGTAAAAAAAAGTCATAAACTTACAGAGTCCTCTTGCTTTTTGAAAAACGACTGCATATAATAGGTGTATAATTTTATCATTCAATCTGTATTGATAAGGACAAGAAGCATGTTTTTACGGTTCATAGAGAGGGAAGTCTTGGCTGAAAGCTTCCTAACACGGAAAAATGCTTTACCACCTTGGAACTTCAGCGGTGAACATGATTAGTAATCGCTGACGGTCGCAGTCCGTTACACTGTCCGAGTGCCGAATGGCTTGTTTAAAGTTGTCGGAACAAGGGTGGAACCACGAGATGATCACTCGTCCCTTCTATAGGGACGGGTGTTTTTTGTTTTCAATCAGATAAGAACCTAAAGTAAAAAAGGAGATGTTTTACATGTCGTCAATTTCAATTAAGTTCCCTGACGGTTCAGTCAAGGAATTTCCTAAAGGCGTTACTTCTGAACAAGTAGCCGAGAGTATCAGCCCAAGTTTAAAGAAAAAAGCAGTTGCAGGGAAAGTAAACGGAGAATTATATGATTTTTCACGTCCTATTGAAGAAGATGCATCGATCGAGATCGTGATGCAGGATTCTAAAGAGGGTCTTGAAATGACAAGACACTCAAATGCCCATTTACTTGCTCAAGCGCTTAAGCGTCTTTACCCAGAAGTGAAACTTGGGATTGGACCAGTTATCGATAACGGGTTCTATTACGATGTGGACATGTCTCATAACTTAACACCAGAAGATCTGCCTGCGATCGAAAAAGAAATGAAGAAGATCGTAAACGAAAACCTTCCGATCGTGCGCAAAGAAGTTAGTCGTGAAGAAGCTCTTGAGATTTACGAAAAATTGAATGATCACTTAAAGCTTGAATTGATCCGAGATCTTCCTGAAGGTGAAAAGATCACGATCTATGAGCAAGGTGAATTCTTTGACCTTTGCCGTGGACCGCACGTTCCTTCAACTGGGAAAATCAAAGCTTATAAATTAATGAGCATCTCTGGTGCATACTGGCGTGGAGACAGCGATAACCAAATGCTTCAACGTATATATGGTTCTGCGTTCTTAAGCCAAAAAGACCTTGATGAGTATCTTCACTTTATTGAAGAAGCTCAAAAACGTGATCACCGTAAACTAGGTAAAGAATTAGAGTTATTCATGTTCTCAGAAGAAGCACCAGGAATGCCTTTCTATCTACCTAACGGCCAGACAATTCGTACTGAGCTTGAGAATTTCTCTCGTGAACTTCAACGCCAAGTGGATTACGATGAAGTGCGTACTCCGTTTATGATGAATCAGCGTCTTTGGGAACAATCGGGTCACTGGGATCATTATCATGAAAACATGTATTTCTCTGAAGTAGATGATACAAAATTTGCGATGAAGCCAATGAACTGCCCGGGTCACATGCTGATCTTTAAAAACAAACTACATTCTTATAGAGATCTTCCTGTACGTATGGCTGAATTCGGCCAAGTACACCGTCACGAATATAGTGGCGCACTGAACGGTATGATCCGTGTTCGTACGTTCTGCCAAGATGATGCGCATATCTTTGTAACACCACAGCAGATCGAAAGTGAAATTAAGAACGTATTTAAGTTAGTCGATAAAATCTACAGCACGTTTGGATTCGAATATTCCGTAGAACTTTCAACACGTCCAGAAGATTCTATGGGTGATGATCGTTTATGGGAACAAGCTGAGGGCGCATTGAAAAACGTTCTAGAAGATCTAGGAATGAACTATCACCTGAACGAGGGAGATGGAGCGTTCTACGGTCCGAAGATCGACTTCCATATTAAAGATGCTCTTAAGAGAAGTCATCAGTGTGCTACTATTCAGTTGGACTTCCAGATGCCAGAAAAGTTCGATCTAACGTATGTAGATGAAAACAACCAAAAGGTCCGTCCGGTCGTTATCCACCGTGCGATCTATGGTTCGATCGACCGTTTCTTAGGAATCTTGGTTGAACACTTTGCTGGAGCGTTCCCAACTTGGTTAGCACCTGTACAAGTGAAACTAATTCCAGTATCAGATGTTCATAATGAATATGCGTATAAGCTTCAAGAAGATTTAAAGAAACATGCTGTTCGTGTTGAGATCGATACAAGAAATGAAAAGATGGGCTATAAGATCCGTGAAGCTCAGATGAAGAAGATCCCTTATATGCTTGTTCTAGGTGATAAGGAGATCGAAGACAATGCAGTTAACGTTCGTAAATATGGTGAGCAAAAGTCAGAGACTGTTTCTTACGAAGATTTCCGTGATAAGATTTTAGCTCAAATTAACGAAAAAAGATAAGGTTATAAAGAGAGCGGCCAATGCTGAGTTGGCCGTCTTTTTTTATAGGGAAATGAAAAGTGGACAGTAATTTGTTGAAAGTGGACAGTAAAATACCCAAAGTGGACAGTAAGTCATGAAAAGTGGACAGTAAAACCACAAAACCAAACCGGTGAATAAAAAAACTCTTGCATTCCTTTCGTAAACGAAGTAAAATTAATTTCGTTGCTGTTATTACATTCGTTGTTTGACACGCATATCTCCAATGTGTTATAGTATGTAAGGTTAATAAAATAAGCAAAGCATCAAACAAGCAGAAGCACCCGCTTCTCACCTGACTCGACGTCCTGAGTGACTGTTGATGGGTAGATGGATATTCAGGCATGTCAAAGTGTACATAGCCGGTTTACTATGTGTGGGTGATCGTTGCGCCGACGCTTTTTTTATTTGCAGAAATAACAAGTCGAGTGTTTTAAAACACTCACTGAAAAAATTTGGAGGTGACTTACTATTAGTAAGGACATGTCTGTCAATGAAGGTATTCGTGCTCGTGAGGTTCGCTTAATCGGTCCTGATGGAAGCCAGCTTGGCATTAAATCTAGACAAGAAGCTTTGGATCTTGCTACAAACGCAAATCTTGACCTTGTACTCGTTGCTGCAACTGCTAAACCGCCAGTATGTCGTATCATGGACTACGGTAAGTTTAAATACGAGCAACAACGTAAAGATCGTGAAGCACGAAAAAATCAAAAGGTCATTACGACTAAAGAGATTCGTCTAAGTCCAACGATTGAGGAAAACGACTTTAATACAAAGCTTAGAAATGCCCGTAAGTTCCTTGAAAAAGGTGACAAAGTAAAAGCAAGTATTCGTTTCCGTGGACGTGCAATCACTCATTCTCAAATCGGAAAAACGGTATTGGAAAAGTTAGCGAAAGAATGTGAAGATCTTTCTACGGTTGAAACGAAACCGAAGATGGAAGGTCGTAGCATGTTCCTTATCCTTGCGCCTAAAGCCGAAAAATAATTTTTACCAGGGAGGATAACCATTATGCCTAAAATGAAAACTCATAAAGGTGCTGCGAAGCGCTTTAGAAAAACTGGATCAGGTAAATTAAAGCGTGCTCGCGCTTATACTAGTCACTTGTTTGCTAACAAGTCAACTAAAGCTAAGCGTAAGCTTCGTAAAGCGAAACTTGTTCACAGCGGTGACTACAAGCGTATCCGCACATTGTTAACTTACAAAAAACGTTAATCGTCATTAATCGATTTAAAAATAGGAGGTTTTTAATATGCCAAGAGTAAAAGGTGGCTATGTAACACGTCGTCGTCGTAAGAAAGTTCTTAAACTAGCTAAAGGCTATTTCGGTTCCAAACATAAATTATTTAAAGTAGCACAACAACAAGTATTCAAATCACTTATGTACGCTTACCGTGACCGTCGTCAAAAGAAGCGTGACTTCCGTAAGCTTTGGATCACTCGTATCAACGCTGCTGCTCGTACAAACGGTCTTTCTTACAGCCGTTTAATGCACGGTCTTAAACTTGCAGGTATCGACATCAACCGTAAGATGCTTTCTGAAATTGCTATCACAGACGAAAAAGCTTTCGCTGAATTAGCTTCAAAAGCAAAAGACAGCCTAAAAGCTTAAGTAGAAAAAAAGAAAAGATCATTTCCTCATTTGATGGAGATGATCTTTTTTCATTCTGAAGGGAAACAACAAGGTGTTAATCATATATCTAATCATTTTAAACGTAGCCGCTTATTATGTTATGAAAAGAGACAAGCTATCTGCTAAAAAGGGCGAATGGCGTACACCTGAAGCGAGGCTTTGGCTGATCGCTATTATTGGCGGAGCACCCGGTATGTGGCTTGCTATGAAAAAGTTACGTCATAAGACGAAGCATCCCTCATTTCGTTACGGGCTGCCTCTTTTAAGTATGTTTATAACGGTTTTAGCAGGCTGGTTTATATAGAAACTATTCTTGTTGAAGGTATCGTTTGTCTTTTAAGAACAATCTCCAGAAAATATAGAAACCTGGTGCCAAGATGGCGAGACCTACGATATACATAATCATTAAGGAATAAAATGTTTCCGGTGCCGTAAATGCCTCATAGATCGTTAAATCAGGATATACGATGTAAGGCAGATGAGCTAATCCATAACCTACGCTTGCAAGACCATATTGTAAAACAGTTGCTAATAGTGTAAGACGCGGCCGTCCAATTCCTGGGCGGTTTTGTTTTGGCCACCAAAGAGAAAAGTATGCAATAAGAAAGGCGACCAATGAAAGGATAAACCAGATTTTTTGATCCATTAGATTGTCGATAAGCCAACGTGATTCTGGAGTTATGAACAATAAAGTAAAAAGCGCTGCGAGTAGTGTCAATGGTCCTAACAGAATGGCATTACTTCGATATAACCTATATGCATCCTCTTTTTTTGAAACTCTTGCGTAATCTGCTAAAAACAACGAAGAAAGATACAACTCAGATGTAAGACCGAAGAGCACATACAAATAGAGTGTTGGACTTGAGAGCAGCTTTGATAGTAATAAACTCTGTGTATCACCATCAACAGCAATGAACCCACCTTGGGAGATAGGAAGAACGGCAATTAACAAGGAGGGAATAAGCAGGCCCGAGATGCCTGAAATAATAAACATTGTTCTGCGATATCCTTGAACGGAATACGAGAACACCATAAAGGCACTTCGGATAGCAAGTAAGAAGAGAATCAATGAAACTGGAACTAGCATGACCGTTCCAAGCGTGTAGGCACCCTTTGGAAAGAAACCAACAAACGCAACCACTAAAAGAACTAAGAACGTATTTGTAATTTCCCAAGTGGGAGATAAGAAACGATTCGCAATTCTTCCAGCCATCGTTTTATGGTTGTTGTAGATCATCGCCCAGAACCCAGCTCCAAAATCGATCGAACCAAAAATGCTATAGATAAATATAAAGGTCCACATCATCAAAATCGCTAAAACTTCTTCACTCATCCTTCATACCTCCTTTCTAACTTTGAAGTTTTTCCATATCTTTTGATACAGGATTTCGTTTGAAATAAGCCGTTAAAATTAAAACGGTTAACACACTGAGTAACGCATATAGACCTAAGAATAAAAGGAAGAGTACGCCAAGATCTTCATTCTTAGTCGCAGCTTCGGCAGTCGTCTGAACGCGATAGATGGTCCATGGCTGTCTTCCGCTACAGCTGAATACCCAGCCGAACTCAATGCCGAGCATAGAGAGAGGTCCAGATAAAACAAGCGACCATAGCAGCCATTTTGGAAAGGGTTTTCCTCTTCTTTTTACGAAGAACCACCAGTAGGCTAAAGCCACTGCTGCAAGCCCTAATAAAAGAGTTCCAATCCCGACCATTAAGTTAAAGAGCGTGTGTACATAAAAAGGTGGCCATGTTTCTCGAGGAAACTCGTACAGTCCTTTTACCTCTGTATCAAACTTTCCAGCAGCAAGCCAGCTGAGTGCCCAAGGTATTTCAATTCCGTACTTCACTTCCTCGGTCTTCGGATCTGTATACCCTCCGATTGCAAGTGGTGCATACCTTTGTGTCTCAAACAGCCCTTCTGCAGCTGCTAGTTTTTCAGGAGAGTGCTGGTGCAGGATCTGCGCTGAATGATGACCAGAAACCGCAGAGACAAAACTCATCAAAAGAGCGACGGTAAGAGACATGAACAACCCTTTTAAGTGATAAGCCCGTTCGCGTTCAGGTCGTTTCTTTAAAAGCTTAAACGCTGCTACTGAAGCAACCGCAAACGCTCCAGTCATATACGCCGTAATGGCAACGTGAAAGGAAGAGGATAGAAAGCTAGGATTGAAGAAAGCATCCCACGGAGAGACATCATAGATCGTCCCATCTGGTTTGATCTTAAATCCATCCGGTGTATTCATCCACGTATTAACCGCTGAAATCAAGATGGCGGACGCAACAGCTCCTAATGCGACAAAGAATACAGATATCAAACGGAAGTATCTTGGCAATCTGTCAGCAGCATATACGTAGATCGACATAAATAATGCCTCTAAAAAGAAAGCGAAGATCTCGATCTGAAAGGGTAGTGAAATAACCTTCCCTACGATCTCCATAAAACCTGGCCACAATAAAGATAACTGTACGCCGACGATCGTTCCTGATGGAATGGCAACCCCTAACAATACGGCAAACGCCTTTGTCCATCGTTTAGCCATGATGGCGTAATCGTTGTCACCTTTTACTTGATGTATGATTTCGGCGATAACGATCATCAAAGGAAGACCCACACCGAGTGTTGCAAATATAATATGAAAACCTAGTGATGTACCAAAGAACGCTCTCGCGAGTACAACTGTATCCATGATTCGGACTCCTCCTAAGAAACTAAGAACTATGTAAACAAACAATCTATAGTTAAGGTGTCAAAAAGAAGTGTGGTTTATGCATACGAACATTCTGTCATACAGAGCTCGTCTTCTGTCATATGCTGACTTAAAGGGGGGATGAGTGCGTGTTAGACAATAGTAGTGTGTTCATCGAGGTGCTCAAGTTTAGTGGGATTTTTGCCCCTTTATTGTTCATTCTTCTTCAAGCGTTTCGACAGTTCTTCTTTCTTCCGGTGGGCCTGATCTGTCTTACAGGCGGCATCTTGTTTGGTGCAGTTGCAGGCGCGTTCTATTCAGTCATCGGGATCACGCTCTCGAGTGTTCTGTTTTACTGGGGAATGAAGAGTATGCCGAAACTGATGAAAAAAGTAAAAAAACTGCAAAAAAAGTGGATTGGAAAACGTATGCCGTTTTCGGTAGGTCAGATTGCCATTTTAAAGATGATTCCCTTTATGCATTTTCATCTGCTGAGTCTATGCTTGATTGAAATCTCGTCAAATTTTAAAGAGTATACAAAAGCTAGTATCATATCAAATGTTCCAATCGCTATTTTTTATTCTTCGTTCGGTTCGGTGTTGCTTTCTCTCTCGCTCGTTACTTCTGCAGCGATCATAGTCGTGTTATCTGTATTGTTTTATTTATTGAGAAGAAAAGAATGGGTCATTAAATGGAGTGAATTCTTTGAGGAAGAGAAAGAAGAACAGCAAAAACAACGCATGCCTGCATAAGGTGTGCTTTTTTATTAGAAATTTTTTTGCTTAAGATGGAGCTCTTTGAGTGGTTGATTTCCACTCCAGGTTGCTCGCTTTCCATGGGGCGAACGGTGAGCCTCCTGTCTAGTTACAGTGACGAGCACTCGAGGTCAAAAGTTAAATGCTCAAGAAAGCAAAGTGCGCCGTCCTCGCCCATTTACCTTTTGCTTGTCGGGGCTGAACGAGTCACTTCCACTTTTCGTACTGACGCTTTGCAACGTTAGGAGTCTCACACCTTCCGCTTCAACCCAATTACAAATCAGGTTATTTAATAAAATCAAAGCATCCATCTTAAATAACAGTACGGAATCCTTTGTTATAAGAACGATCAAAAATTCACCCTCGAATGTAGGGCTAGTTAACGTTATAATAGCTAAGGAATGAAAGGTAGGGATGAATGTGAAAATTGCAGAACTCTTTTCCATGCAGAACGATTTGAACACTCGCATTGTAAAAGAACACAATCTTGATAACTCATCATTATTTGAACAAAGAAGATTAGCATTTCTTGTTGAGCTTGGTGAACTAGCGAATGAAACAAGATGCTTTAAATATTGGAGTAAACGTCCTGCTTCTGAAAAAGAAGTCATTTTAGAAGAATATGTAGACGGACTACATTTTGTCTTATCGATAGGATTAGATTTGGGCTTTAAAGAGGTAGAGATAACCACTGAGGTTGATCTTGGCGAGAAAATGGACAAGATAGATATCAATACTTTATTTTTAACTCTATATCAATCGGGGTCTAAATCTTTATCAAACGAAGAATTTCAATCGTTTTTTGACACATTTTTAGGGCTCGGTGTGAAGCTCGGTTTTTCTTTTGAAGAGATTGAAGAAGCTTACTTTGCAAAGAATAAAGTAAATCATGAACGCCAAGATACTGGCTATTAATAAAATAACTAAGTTTAACCAAAATAAAAAACCCGGGAATCCGGGTTTTACTTCAAGCCGTCTGAAAGGGTGTTTAAAATTTCTTCCTTCTTTTGCTGATCAGAGTTTTTCCAGATTACTTCAAAAAGAACGCCAAGACCAGGAAGCATTTTCTCTTCTCCACTCTCGATGGCATCTACGATCGTATCTTGTAACTGCTCTTTATTGTTGCCAGTAACGTTATGCAAAACAGCTTTTCTTAGGTCTAGATTCATGGATATGCACCTCTATTAATTTTTTCTTTTTTTATTGTGTACGTTCTAGGCATGTTTTATGAGTAAAAAGGTAAAATATTTATGATTTAAAGGAGAACACTTGAAAATGAAGCACATTGAATCAGAATCCAACGCTTCCTTGAAGCAATGGAAAAAACTTCATACCAAAAAAGAACGTGAAAAATCAGGGACCTTTTTACTTGAAGGTCCACATCTTATAGAAGAAGCAATCGCGTCTGGTGCAAAACTTCAACATGTGATCGTTGAAGAAAATTTTGAAATCAACGAGACCTGGTTAAAGGAAAAATTCAGCCTTTGGTCTGTTCCGGCGAAGTTAATGAAACAGCTTTCTGAAACGGAAAAACCTCAAGGGATCATTGCCGTTTGTGAAATGATGGATCAATCTGAAGAACTCATTAAAAACGGAGGACGCTACCTTTTAATCGACGGTGTTCAAGACCCTGGAAATCTTGGTACGATTATTCGAACAGCGGATAGCGCGGGTCTTGATGGCGTATTCTTGGGTGAAGGTACAGCGGATCTTTATAATGGTAAAACCGTTCGATCAACACAAGGATCGTTGTTTCATCTACCGATCGTGAAAGCGAACCTTCTAGAGGTAATTGAGCAGTGTAAGGAGCATGATCTGCCCGTTTTATCGACTTCTCTTCAAAATTCTGTGGATATGCGAGAAACGCCTGAAGTAAGTGGGTTTGCTTTAATCATGGGTAATGAAGGCGCAGGTGTGCAGGAGATTCTTCAACAAGCATCAACGTTGAATGTAAAGATCCCGATCTTTGGAAGTGCGGAGTCCCTAAACGTATCTGTAGCAACAGGCATTCTTTTGTATGAATTACAGCGAAATCGAACGTAATTTGTGACATAGCGTTGCAATTATAGAATTTTTTCATATATAATGAAAAAGATGAATGGAATAGTATTAAAAACGCAGATGGAGAAAAGTAGATAATGATTCCGCCAAAAAGGGAGGAAATGTCTTAGACTGTGAGCATTTCTTTGGTAGGTATTATTGAATTCACTCCGGAGTTGTCACCTGAAATGATTAGTAGGGCTGACCGGTGAAGAGCCGTTATTAAAATGAAGTGAACAGTGTATTTTTTCATTGTTAAATTGGGTGGTACCGCGAACTCCTCGTCCCTTATTGGATGAGGAGTTTTTTATATTTTTTTAGGAGGGGTTGCACGGTGAAAGACCGTTTAGAAACTCTAAAAGTTGAAGCGATCGGCCAGATCAAAGAAGCCGAAGATCTAAAAGATCTGCAAGCTGTTAAGGTAGCTTATTTAGGAAAGAAAGGACCCATTACTGAAGTCTTAAAAGGAATGGGGAAATTGTCTGCTGAAGAAAGACCTGTTATTGGAGCTTATGCCAACGAAGTTCGTGACAGCATCCAACAGGAATTAGATCAAAAACAGACAGAGCTTGAAAATGCAGCGATTGCTGAAAAACTTTCAAAAGAAACGATCGATGTTTCATTACCAGGAAGACCAGTAAAGAAAGGAAATCCGCATCCGTTAACAGCTGTTGTTACCGAGATTGAAGATCTTTTCTTAAGCATGGGCTTTACCATCGCTGAAGGACCTGAAGTCGAAACTGATTATTACAATTTTGAAGCGTTAAACTTACCAAAGGGACACCCTGCTCGTGATATGCAGGACTCCTTCTTCATTACAGAAGATATCCTTCTTCGTACACAAACATCACCTGTTCAAGCGCGTACGATGGAAAAGCATGAAGGAGAAGGACCAGTAAAAATCATTTCTCCAGGGAAGGTTTACCGAAGAGATAACGATGATGCGACACACTCTCATCAGTTCATGCAGATCGAAGGACTTGTTGTTGATGAAAATGTTCGTTTAAGTGATTTAAAAGGAGTTCTTGAAACGTTCGCTAAGAAAATGTTTGGTGAAGATCGAAAAATTCGTCTTCGTCCAAGTTTCTTCCCTTTTACAGAACCATCTGTCGAAATGGATATCTCTTGCTTTAAGTGCAGCGGAAAAGGCTGTTCGATCTGTAAGCAAACAGGTTGGATCGAGATTCTAGGAGCTGGAATGGTTCATCCGAACGTGCTTGAGATGGCAGGATTCGATTCAAAGAAATACACAGGTTTTGCATTTGGTATGGGACCTGAGCGTATCGCGATGCTCAAATATGGAATTGATGATATTCGTCATTTCTATGCGAACGATATCCGGTTTTTAAAACAATTTAAAAATGCATAACTTGAGGAGGGGAATTATATGCTAATCTCTTATAACTGGCTTAAAGAATATGTAAACGTAGAAATCTCACCGTCTGAGCTCGCAGATAAAATTACAAAGAGCGGTATTGAAGTCGAGATGGTAGAGTCATTAAATAAAGGAATCAGCGGAGTAGTAGTTGGATATGTAGAAGAATGCATCCAGCATCCGAACGCTGACAAGCTTAGAGTTTGTAAAGTAGATGTGGGGCAAGGTGAAGTTTCACAGATCGTTTGTGGTGCACCAAACGTAGCTCAAGGCCAAAAAGTGGCTGTGGCTGTACCTGGAGCCGTGCTTCCGGGTAACTTTAAAATTAAAAAAGCAAAACTTCGCGGTGAAGAATCACACGGAATGATTTGTTCACTTACAGAGTTAGGCGTAGACACAAAATTAGTACCAAAAGAATATGCAACCGGAATTTTTGTAATGCCATCTGACGCAGAGCCGGGAAGTGATGCTTTAGAATACTTAAACCTGCATGATCATGTATTGGAACTTGGACTTACTCCGAACCGTGCTGATTGTCTGAATGTTATCGGTGTTGCCAATGAAGTAGCAGCAATTCTAGAACAAGAAGTGAAACTTCCAAACACATCGATCAACACATCAGAAGAAAAAGCAGAGGATTTTATTTCCGTTCAAATCGAATCGCTTGAAGATAACCCGTATTACGGAGCGATGATTATCCGTGATGTTAAGATTGGTCCTTCGCCGCTTTGGATGCAGAACCGATTAATGGCATCAGGCATTCGTCCGATCAATAACATTGTTGATATCACAAATTATGTACTTCTTGAATATGGTCAGCCACTACACGCGTTTGACTATAACCGATTAGGTTCTAAAGAGATTGTCATCCGACGTGCTACACAAGGTGAACACATTCAAACGCTTGATGATCAGGATCGTAAACTTAAAGATACTCACTTAGTGATCACGAATGGTAAAGATCCAATTGCTGTAGCAGGTGTTATGGGCGGAGCTACGAGTGAAGTTCAAGCTGACACTACAAACGTACTTTTAGAGGCAGCCTATTTTGCTTCAGGTCGTGTAAGAGCCGCTTCAAAAGATCTTGGCTTACGTAGTGAAGCAAGTTCTAGATATGAAAAGGGCATCGACCGTAACCGTGTGTATGCAGCAGCAATGAGAGCAGCTAGCCTTATGGCCGAGCTTGCTGGAGGCAAAGTAGCTGAAGGAATCGTTGAGGCTGGTAAGCGCGAAGTAAACACATACAGTGTGAAGATGGATGTTTCAAGAATGAACAACCTTTTGGGAACAGCGATTACATCCGAACAGACTGCGTCTATCTTTGACCGTTTAGGTTTTGGATATAAAGAGTCTGACGGACAATTCGAAGTAAACGTTCCTTCCCGCAGACCTGACATTACGATTGAAGCAGATTTAATTGAAGAAGTAGGACGTATTTATGGATATGATCGTATCCCAACTACTTACCTTTTATCAGAAGCGCGTCCGGGTGGCCTAACGAAGAATCAGGCACAACGCCGTAATATCAGAACGTATCTAGAAGGTGCGGGGCTATATCAAGCTGTAACGTATGCATTGACTACCCCTGCAAAGTCTACTCATTTTTCATTCAGTGGAGAGAAGGTATATCCGATCTCAGTTGCGCATCCGATGAGTGAAGAGCGCAGTACGTTAAGAATGAGTTTATTGCCACAGCTTCTAGAAGTGCTTCAGTACAACAGAAATCGTTCGATGGAAGACCTTGCTATCTATGAGATGGGATCAGTCTTCATCAATCGCCAAGAGGTATTAACAGATCTCCCTGAAGAATATGTATTTGTATCAGGAGCTGTTACTGGTGTATTTAACGAGCATCTTTGGCAAGGCGAAAGAAAGACTGTTGATTTCTATGTGTTAAAAGGTATTCTTGAAGGTCTCATGGGTGAACTGAACCTTTCTGAACGCATCACATATGAAGCTGGAGAAATTGAGAACATGCATCCAGGAAGAACAGCGATCGTAAAAATTGATGGCATTTCTGTTGGATTTGTTGGTCAGCTTCACCCCGCTCTTCAAAAAGAGCTAGATCTAAAAGATACGTATGTGTTCGAATTGAACGCAACTAGTCTCCTAGAGAAGGAAACGGATCAGATGGTCTATCAAACATTGCCGCGTTACCCTTCAATGACACGAGATATCGCCCTTGTAGTTGATCAAGAACTTCCGGCAGGAGACCTGACAACTGTGATTCAGGCTGCTGGTGGAGCATTGTTAAAAGAAGTAAATCTTTTTGATCTGTATGAAGGTGAAAAGATGGAAGCCGGTAAGAAATCACTTGCGTTTTCACTAAAGTATTTTGATCCAGAGCGAACGTTAACAGATGAAGAAGTCGTAACGGCGCATAACCGCGTATTAAAGAGCTTAGAAGAACGCTTCGGCGCTCAGCTAAGAAAATAAATTACACAAAAACCGGTTCATCGATTGATGAACCGGTTTTTATTAGCTTCTTTTTTTGCTTAACAGCTTCAAAGCTTTTTGCGTATTCGCAAAATGCTTCTTTGTTGCGGTATCAAATACAGTCTCTCCATATTTTTCAACGAGCTCAGCTGCCTTTACATCTACGTGTGGACCTGCGCCTTTTGGTATAATCGTATTGAAACGTTGCCCAAGCTTATCCATTTCTTTTAAGAAGCTATATCTTGCCAAGATGGAAGCAGCAGCAACAGCGAGGTGGATCGATTCCCCTTTTGTAGCAAAATAAAGCCCTTCTTTTAAGAGGTTCTTCTCTTTCGTTAAGTAGTTAAAGTAAACACCAGGTTCACAGAACTGATCCACTAATATACCTTCGATCTCTTCACCTTCAATTTTTGCTTTTACATTTTGCAGAGCTCGGTTATGAAGGATCGCCTTAATCTTACCTTGCGTCATACCTTTTTGCTGAAGTTCGTTATACTTCTCATTATTCAATACAAGAAGTGAGTATGGAACAGTATGAATAAGTTCTTTTGCAATTTGAATGATTTGTTTGTCATTTAAGTGCTTAGAATCTTTCACACCTAGTTCTTTTACAAGTTCAAGATTATCTCTAGAAACGTATGCGGCAGCAACAGTCATCGGTCCGAAGTAATCTCCTGTTCCAACTTCGTCACTTCCGATCATAGACAATTCTGCTGCGTTCTGTGGTGGGGCATACTGATGAGGCGGTTTCACCGTTTTACTTTTCGCTTTGGATACGGAAACTTCACCTGAGTATTTTTGAGAAGCAGCTTCTGCTCCCTTTCCCTGAAACAGAACTTTGCCTGACTGATATGCTGTGACGGTACAATCTGAGAGTTTTGCTGAAAATACTGCACCAGGTGGGGTTTTAGCTGATAGAACAGGTGTGAGTTCTTTTTTCATTTCAAGTATTTCTGAATTTGTCATCTTTTTAACAACGTGAGACATGATCGTGATCCTCCTGTAATGAATAAATTTCCAAATATATCAAAAAAACGCTAGAATAGAACAGAAATATTTTCAACTATGAACGATATTTGATAAGATAAAGATTAGAGTATTCATTAAATGAATGATCCTTTGTATGTTAAGGAGGTTATTTTGTGGCGGAAGAGAAAAAGAAAAACCGTACGACGGTCGAAATCTATGGACAACGATATGTAATTGCAGGGACCGAATCCTCCAGCCACATTCATTTAGTAGCTGATAAAGTAGACATGAAAATGAGAGAGATACAATCTCATAACCGGTTTCTCGACACGAAACAACTAGCTGTACTTACAGCGGTAAATACAATGAACGAATATTTAAAGATTAAAGAAGAGCTGAAAAAATTGCAACAGCGAATTGGAAAAGAGGAAAGTTAGTATGTTGGATTTGATTTTAATTATTGTTTTAGCAGGTGGATTTTTAATCGGTTTAAAAAGAGGCTTCATCATGCAACTCGTTCATTTGGTCGGATTTATAGCAGCCTATATCGTTGCTTATCTGTATTATGATGATCTTGCGCCTAAGTTAGAGTTGTGGATTCCATATCCTTCTTCAAATGATAGTTCTGTATCTTTCTTAATGAACAGCATATCACTTGAACAAGCTTATTATAATGCGATAGCCTTTGCGATCCTGTTCTTCGCTACGAAGATCATCCTTCAGATTCTTGGATCGATGCTTGATTTTCTTGCAAACTTACCGATTCTTCATACGTTCAACAGATGGCTCGGTGGTTTACTAGGTTTTGTAGAAGTCTATTTGATCGTGTTTATTCTATTGTATATCGCAACATTAGTTCCAATAGAAGCCTTTCAAGCTCATTATGAAAATTCATGGATCGCACAGGGAATGGTCAAAAACACCCCCGTATTTTCTGAGTCAGTAAAGGAAATGTGGATGAAACATATGGCATAACTTCTCCCAGCGCGGAGAAGTTTTTTCTTTGTTGTTTATACTAAGTTGATCTTGAATGCCGCTGATTTTCGCGTAAGGTTGCTTGCTTTCCGCGGGGCATGAGTCAGCAACCTTACGCTACAATTAACTTTGGTCGATGAAGCAAGTGGGTAAAGTGCTATAGGGGTAATAACACAAATGATAAAAGCCATTATCACTTACTAGCATTACAATGAATAAATGAGGTGAGCTCATTATGGTAAATAAAAAAGAGGTAGTACGTGCACTTGAACAGATTGCTTTGTACCTTGAGATCTTAGGAGAGAACTCGTTTAAAGTTTCCGCATATCGTAAAGCAGCGAACGCTCTTGAGAGTGATGAGCGAACAATGGATGAAATCGGCGATGTGTCAAAACTGAAAGGAATCGGAAAAGGTACAGCTTCTATAATCATAGAAATGATAGAAAAGGGCGAGTCGCAACTTTTAGTTGAACTTCAGGAAAAAGTACCGTCTGAATTGATAACACTGCTGCAAGTTCCAAATCTCGGAGGTAAGAAAATCGCTAAACTTTATTCCGAGTTAGGTGTAACGAATATTGAATCTCTAAAAGAAGCATGTGAAAATGGTAAAGTGAGAGAATTGGCAGGGTTTGGCGCTAAAACCGAAGAGAAGATCTTAGCATCGTTAAAAGATCTTGGGAAAAGACCAGAGAGGCTTCCTATTGCATACATGCTTCCTATTGCAGAAAAAATAGAATCTCAGTTAGAAAGAATGAAAAATATTGAGAAATACTCTAGAGCAGGAAGTCTCAGACGTTACCGGGAAACGATCAAAGACTTGGATTTTATTATTTCAAGTAATCATCCAAGTGAAGTGAAGCAACAACTATTGGAACTTCATGGAGTCATTGATGTGATTGCAAGCGGAGATACAAAGGTTTCCCTCGTACTCGATGAGAAACTTTCTGTATCCGTGGACTTTCGTATCGTACAACCCCATCAGTTTGCCACTACTCTGCATCATTTTACAGGCTCCATGGAGCATAACGTTAAAATGCGTCAGCTCGCAAAAGCAAGAGGCGAAAAGATTAGTGAATATGGTGTAGAAAATATAGAAACCGGTGAAATTCTTACGTTTGACACGGAAGAAGATTTCTATGCTCACTTCTCATTAAGTTGGATTCCTCCTGAAGCGAGGGAGTCTGGTGAAGAAATAAAGTTATTTAAAGATTGTCATGACCTTATTCAGTTATCCGATATTAAAGGAGATCTTCATCTGCATTCTACTTGGAGTGATGGGGCGTTCTCAATCGAAGAAATGGCTGAAGAAGCTCGAAGTAGAGGCTATGAATATATGGCGATTACAGATCATTCTCAATATTTACGAGTCGCAAACGGTCTAACTCCTGAGAGGGTACGTATGCAACGACAAGAGATCAATAAGTTAAATAAAACGTATACAGATTTTAAGATACTTGCAGGAATTGAGATGGATATTCTCCCGGATGGTACACTTGATTATGATGATGAATTGTTAGATGAGATGGATTTTGTCATTGCAAGCATCCATTCTGCGTTCTCTCAAGATCAAAGCAAAATCATGGATCGTTTGAAGACGGCGTTAACACACAAGAAAGTGGATTTAATTGCTCACCCAACAGGGCGGCTGATCGGACGCAGAGAAGGTTATGACGTAGATGTTGAAATGCTGCTGCAACTTGCTTTTGAAACAGGTACGGCTGTTGAGTTGAATGCAAATCCGAATCGGCTTGACCTTGCTCCACAGTGGTTAAAGAAAGCTCAGGAACTTGGGGTTAAGATAGCGATTAATACAGATGCACATTATAAAGACACGATGAAACATATGGAGATTGGAGCAGCGGTTGCGCGAAAAGGTTTTGTTCGAAAAAACAATGTGTTAAATACAATGACATTAAACGAACTTGATACCTTTTTAAACCGTAAAAAATAGCTCTAGATCCTGTGATCAGGAGGAAGAATATATGCAAGAAAAAATGCTGCGTGTTTTAGAACTAAGAAAAGTGATAGACCGTCTAAAAAAGCATGCAAGCTGCTCACTTGGACTAAATAAAATCGATTCTCTAATGCCGTTTACAGCCCTTGAAGAAGTAAACGAAGCTCAAGATGCTACAGATGAAGGGGTAAAAGTTCTCCGATTAAAAGGACAAGTTCCATTCGGTGGAATCTTTGATGTTTCATCAAATGTTAAACGCTCAAAGATTGGCAGTCTTCTAAATGAAGAAGATTTGATGGATATCGCTTCTACTCTTTATGGCGGTAGACGCTTTAAGCGATTTATCGAGGGCTTGGTAGAGGATGGCATTGAATTGCGAATCCTTAAGAATGCAGCAGAAAACATCATTCCTCTTCATGAGCTAGAACAAGAAATTAAAAGCTGTATCGATGACAACGGACATATGATGGATAGCGCTAGTCCTGAGCTTCGTGCGATTCGTCAGCAGTTGCGTACGTTTGAAGCACGTGTAAGAGAAAAGCTGGAATCAATCGTCAGATCATCCAGCTATCAAAAAATGTTATCTGACTCAATCATAACAATTCGTAACGACCGATTCGTTATTCCCGTTAAACAAGAGTACAGAGGTAATTTTGGTGGAATGGTTCATGATCAATCAGCGAGTGGAGCGACTTTGTTTATTGAACCTCAATCTGTTATGACGGTTAACAATCAAGTAAAAGAAGCTAAAGCAAAAGAAGCACGTGAGATCGAGAAGATTTTAAGAGAACTAACTGCTGGAGTAGCAGAACATGCTGATGAAATTTTGCTGAATGTAAATATTTTAGCAGAGATGGATTTCATTCTAGCAAAAGCTAGATTTGCGAATGAGCTGAAGTGTACGCGTCCGATTATGAATGACAAAGGATTTATATCACTTAATAGCGGCAGGCATCCTCTGCTCGATCAAGAAACGGTTGTTCCAACGAGTGTGATGTTAGGTGGCGAGTATCAATCACTCGTCATTACAGGTCCAAATACTGGTGGTAAAACAGTTACCCTAAAAACGATCGGACTGCTTACTCTTATGGCACAATGTGGCCTGCAGATACCTGCTGGAGAAGAATCAGAAATGGCTGTCTTTAAGAATATCTATGCTGACATTGGTGATGAACAGTCTATTGAACAATCATTGAGTACATTCTCTTCACATATGGTTAACATCGTAGACATCTTAAACAAGATCGATTTCGAATCACTCGTTCTCTTTGATGAACTAGGAGCAGGAACTGACCCTCAAGAAGGGGCAGCCCTCGCTATTTCAATTCTTGACTTCGTGTTTGCACGAGGAGCACGTGTCGTAGCCACAACCCATTATAGTGAGCTAAAAGCATATGCCTACAACCGACCTGGTGTTATGAACGCTTCTGTAGAATTTGATGTTCAGACGCTCAGACCTACTTATCGTTTATTAGTGGGAGTGCCAGGACGAAGTAACGCGTTTGAGATCTCCAAAAGACTCGGGCTTCGTCAGGATATCATTGATTCAGCTCGTTCTCAGATTAGTGAAGACGAGAACAAGATTGATAATATGATAAAGTCTTTAGAAGATAATCGTAAAAAAGCTGAAAAAGAGATGGAAGAAGCAGAGAACAGAAGAAAAGAAGCAGAATCTATTAAGGGTGACCTAGAGAGGGAACTCGAATTGTTTCAGAATGAAAAAGATCGATTGTATGATAAAGCAAAGCAGGAAGCAGAAAAGGCGATTGAAAAAGCACGTGAAACGGCAGAAGAGATCATTCGTGAAATTCGTGAACTTCAAAAATCAGGTGGACAGATCAAAGAACATAAACTGATTGAAGCGAAAAAGAAATTAGAAGAAGCTGTTCCAAAAACAAAAGCCAAAAACAAGAAGGCAAAAGCTGTATCTACAAAACAAGAATATGTTCCAGGTGACGAAGTACGAGTTCTTACGGTAGGTCAAAAAGGGCATATCGTTGAAAAAGTAAGCAACAATGAGTACCAAGTTCAGATCGGAATTCTAAAGATGAATGTATCTGAAAAAGATTTAGAGTGGATAAAACAAAGTAAACCGAAACCTGAACCGCGTTCATTCGTAAAAGTATCAGGAAACTCCGATTCTTCTCGACCAGAACTTGACCTGAGAGGAATAAGGTATGAAGATGCCATGTTAGAGGTGGATCGATACCTGGATGAAGCACTTCTAGCTGGCTTCAACCAAGTATATATCATACATGGTAAAGGGACAGGTGCACTAAGAAAAGGTGTTCAAGAGCTGTTGAAAACGCATCGAAATGTTAAATCCACACGTATGGGTGCAGCTGGTGAAGGCGGAGGCGGAGTAACAGTCGCTGTATTGAAGTAGTAAAGGAATGAAACCAAGCCGTTTACAAAGGGGTATTGTTGAATGGATTTTATGAGTAACGCTTTTATTAAAACAGCAGCTAACTATAGCGTTGTCGTGCTATGTCTAGTCGTCTTTTTGGCTGTGTTTGAACTGGTTACGCGTTATAAGAATTGGGTCGAAATCAAGAAAGGAAACTTATCCGTTGCTATGGCTACGGGCGGGAAGATTTTCGGAATCGCGAACATCTTTCGTTACTCGATCGCTCAAAATGATTCCATACTGATGATGATAACGTGGAGTGCTTACGGATTCATCCTGCTCTTGATCGGTTATTTTATCTTTGAATTCTTAACCCCAAAGTTTCAGATCGATAAAGAGATCGAGAACGATAACCGAGCAGTTGGTTTCATATCGATGATCATCTCAATTGGTTTATCATTTGTAATCGGTGAAGGAATCGAATAGCTGAAGGGAAAAGATATGGAAACATTATTTAAAGTGTTGTTTGTATTAAGCGGAGTATTCATCGCTGCAGGACTTATCTACTTATTCTTCTTTGCTTAAGTTTCAAAACCAGTTCTCAATTCGGAGAGCTGGTTTTTTGTTCTCTTAAAGACTGTTCTCTAATTATTGTTAATCGTTAATGACGGTTTTACTTAGCATTACTTAAAAAAGAATGTTGTTTTTGTTGTTTCTATTTCATTCTGTGCTAGTTGATTGTAGCGTAAGGTTGCCGACTCCTGCGGGACAAGCGGTCAGGTGAGACACTTAAAGGCGCAAAGCGGCAAGGGGCTCACCGATTGCCCCGCGGAAAGCGAGCAACCAGGAGCGGAAATCAACTACTACCAAGAGCATCATCGAATCTGAATAAACAGCTTTTAAGTTTCCTTATGCTCAAAAACAGTTTTTAGAACCGTATTATTGAATTATTTATAATTTTTAAAAAAGTATATAAAATTGTATACGTTTTCAATATAATAGGAATAAAGATATAGAAATTTTGAAGGAAGGCGTGAATTAAAGGAGGAGATGCAAGTGGAAAGACGGTGGCTCAACAGTTACCCTAGTGAAATTCCGGGACATCTTGATTACGACAGCAAACCTTTATTCGCGTATTTAGAATCAGCAGCAGAAGAAAAAACAGATAAAACTGCTGTACATTTTTTAGGAAAGACATTAACATTCGGTGAGCTTCATGAATGCAGTTTACGCTTCGCACATGCTTTAACAACTCTTGGTGTAAAAAAAGGTGATCGTGTTGCCATCATGCTGCCCAACTGCCCGCAAGCAGTCATCGCCTATTACGGCACGCTTTTTATAGGTGGAATTGTTGTGCAGACAAATCCTCTTTACACGGAGAGAGAATTACGCCATCAATTATCAGACAGCGGGGCAAAAGTCATTGTAGGATTAGATCTTCTGTTTGGAAGAATTTCAGCCGTTCGTGGGGATACGAACATTGAACAGATCATCATGACGTCTGTGAAGGATTATTTGCCTTTTCCTAAGAATTTGATCTATCCTTTTATTCAAAAAAGGCAGAATCCAACAGTAGTCGTTGATATTACGTACAATCATGAAGTTCATTCGTTTCGAGATCTGCTCAAACGCTCTCAACCAGTAAAGCCTCAAGTAGAGGTTGATCCTGATGAGGATCTTGCGCTGCTGCAATATACTGGTGGTACAACAGGGCCAGCAAAAGGTGTGATGCTGACCCACAAAAACCTAGTCACGAACGCGTTACAGTGCAATACATGGATGTATAAAAACAGAGAGGGAAAAGAAAAGATCCTTGGTGCTCTTCCTTTCTTTCATGTGTATGGTATGACATGTGTGATGAACCTTGGCATCATTACAAGAGCAGAGATGATTATCTTGCCGCGTTTTGATCCAGTGCAAGTTTTGAAGACGATTCACAAGGAACGACCTACGCTATTTCCAGGCGCTCCGACTATGTATATCGCACTTCTAAATCATCCAGATTTAAAAAAATACGATCTCTCGTCCATTCAAGCATGTATAAGCGGTTCCGCTGCCTTGCCGCTTGAAGTTCAACAAAAATTTCAGGCAGTCATTTCAGGTTCATTAGTTGAAGGGTATGGACTTACAGAAGCTTCACCTGTTACACATGCGAATCTTATTTATGGTGATCAGGTAAGAGGCAGTATCGGATTACCATGGCCGAACACTGAAGCAGCAATTATCTCAGCTGAAACAGGCGAATGGGCAGAGCCAGGAGAGATCGGTGAGTTAGCTGTAAGAGGACCTCAAGTGATGAAAGGATATTGGAACCAACCAGAAGAAACCGCATCTGTATTTAGAGAAGATTGGTTGATTACTGGAGATATGGGTTATATGGATGAAAAAGGTTACTTTTACATCGTGGATCGCAAAAAAGACTTAATCATCGCAGGAGGATTTAATATTTATCCTCGTGAAGTAGAAGAAGTTTTATATGAACACGAAAAAGTAAAAGAAGCTGTAGTAGTCGGTGTGCCTGATGCATACAGAGGTGAGACGGTTAAAGCTTTTGTTGTGTTAAAGGAAGGAGCAGAATGTTCGGAAGAAGAGCTGAATAAATTCTGCCGAGAACATCTTGCGTCCTTTAAAGTACCTAGGCTTTATGAGTTCAGACAAGAGCTTCCTAAGACGATGGTCGGTAAAATCTTAAGAAGAGTTCTTTTGGAAGAAGAACGTGAAAAAGCAAAGCAAAGCTCGTGAAAGCTGCCTCCTGGCGGCTTTTTCTATGTTAAACAATCACTCAACGTAAAAATGAAAAACGTTAACTTCAAGTTAAACTTGTAAAATGTATAGAAAAAATGACATAATGAAATTGACAGAAAAGAAAGATTTGTTTTACAATTATGAATGAACAATCATTCATTTTTGAAAAGATGATTGTGTTATACAAAAAGAGGCGATAGTAATGAAACGTAAAGGTCCAAAATACGAAAAAATAATTGATGCAGCTGTAAATGTGATTGCAGAACATGGCTACCATCAATCCCAGGTATCAAAGATAGCGAAAGAAGCAGGTGTCGCTGACGGCACCATCTATCTATATTTTAAAAATAAAGAAGATCTGCTTGTTTCTGTTTTTAATGAGAAGATGGGGACCTTTATCGAAAAAACAGAAAACGAGCTGAAAAGTAACGATTCAGCGATTGAGAAGCTTAGAATTCTTGTTGAGATGCACTTTAAGCAACTCACTGCTGATTTTGAACTATCAATCGTAACACAGCTTGAACTTAGGCAGACAAACAGACAACTTCGTGCAAAAATCGGTGAAGTATTAAAGCGATACTTGGATTTAATCGACTCGATCTTGAAAGATGGAATGCATGAAGGTGTTTTTGTTAAGAACATGGATTACAGATTGGCTCGTCAGATGATCTTTGGAACAATTGACGAAACAGCAACAAACTGGGTAATGAACGATCATCGATACGATCTCCCTGCTCTAGCTGGTCCCGTTCATCAGATGCTTGTAAACGGTCTTTCCGTTCGCTCTGTACATCCAGATGATTGATTTTCAAAAAAGGAGGGAATGCAAAGGTGGAATTCTTACACATTGAAAAACAAAATAAAGTGGCAACGATCAAACTTAATCGTGCGCCAGCTAATGCATTATCAACAGGAGTTATTGAAGAAATTGATAAAGCATTAGATCAAATTGAAAATGATAACTCTGTTAAAGCAGTTGTTATTTTAGGAGAAGGACGCTTCTTTTCAGCAGGAGCTGATATTAAAGAGTTTACAGAAGTCCCTGATGAAAGAGGTTTTGCAGAGCTTGGGAAAAAAGGGCAAGATGTTTTTAGCCGAATCGAACAATTTTCAAAACCAGTAATCGCAGCGATTCATGGAGCTGCTCTTGGTGGGGGGCTAGAACTTGCAATGAGCTGCCACGTAAGGCTTGTGGCTGAAGATGCGAAACTTGGTCTTCCTGAGCTCACACTAGGACTAGTTCCGGGATTTGCAGGAACTCAAAGACTGCCACAGCTTGTAGGTGTACCTAAAGCTTGCGAGATGCTCCTTTCAAGTAAGCCGATCTCCGGAAAAGATGCTGTCACATTTGGCTTAGCAAATAATTCTTATCCAACAGAAGAACTTTTTGAAAAGGCTTACAAAATGGCAGAAGAATTTTCTATGAAGAGTGCTGTCTCCATTAAGTACACTTTAGAGTTGTTGCATTATGCGAGACATGGACTCTATGAAAAAGGTGCAGAGAAAGAACGAGAACTGTTTGGAAAAGCTTTTAAAAGCTTTGACGGACAAGAAGGAATCGCAGCATTTATTGAAAAAAGAAAGCCTGAATTTCAGGACCGATAACTAGGAGGGTAACGATGAACATTTTTGTTATTTTAAAACGTACTTTTGATACAGAGGAAAAAATTTCTGTTTCAAACAATAAAATCTCTGAAGACAGTGCAGAATTTATTATTAATCCATATGACGAATATGCAATTGAAGAAGCGATTACATTAAAAGATGCTCACGGCGGTACTGTTACAGTTGTCACGGTTGGAGACGAAGATTCTGAAAAAGAACTTCGTACAGCACTTGCTATGGGAGCAGATCAAGCGGTTCTTATTTCAAACGAAGACTTGGACAGCCAAGATCAATTCACAACTTCTTCTGTTTTGGCAGCTTACTTTAAAGATAAAGAATACGACATCATTCTAGGCGGAAACGTTGCGATTGATAACGGTACTGGTCAAGTTGGCCCGCGTCTTGCAGAATTATTAGATATTCCACACGTAACAACAATTACAAAGATTGAAATAAATGGGACGACTGTAAACATCGAACGCGATGTTGAAGGAGATCTTGAGAAGATTGAAACATCGCTTCCATTATTGGTAACAGCACAACAAGGATTGAACGAGCCGCGTTATCCTTCGTTACCAGGAATCATGAAAGCAAAGAAGAAGCCTCTTGAGACGTTAGAGTTAGATGATCTTGATATTGATGAAGATGATGTTGAAGCGAAAACAAAAACAGTAGAAGTGTATCTTCCGCCTAAAAAGGAAGCTGGAAAAATCCTATCAGGTGAAACTCCAGACCAAGTAAAAGAACTTGTATCTCTGTTAAGAAACGAAGCGAAGGTAATATAAGGAGGAGTCATCATGGCAAAAAAAGTATTAGTACTTGCAGAATCCCGTGACGGTGCGTTACGTAATGTTTCATTTGAAGCAATTGCAGCAGCAAAAGAAATCTCTGGCGGCGGAGAAGTGTTCGCAGTATTATGCGGTGACTCTGTTCAGTCGTTAGCCACTGAATTGATTCATTATGGAGCTGACCGTGTACTCACAGCTGAAAATGAAAAGCTAGCAAACTATACACCAGATGGTTATTTTCAAACGTTAAAGCAGATCATCGATGATGAAAGCCCTGAAGCAATCGTGTTCGGACACACGTCGTTAGGAAAAGACCTTTCTCCGAGACTTGCAGCTCGTCTAGAATCTGGACTGATTTCAGATGTTACAGGACTTGAACAAGCTGGTGAGAACACGGTGTTTACTCGCCCTGTATATTCAGGAAAAGCCTTTGAAAAGAAATTAATCTCAGATGGTCTAGTATTCGTTACGATTCGTCCGAATAACATCGCACCATTAGAGAAAGATGAATCTCGCTCTGGTGATGTAACATCTGTATCTGTTGACATTAAAGACTTAAGAACGATTGTTAAAGAAGTAGTTCGTAAAGCATCTACAGGCGTAGATCTAGCAGAAGCAAAGATCATCGTTGCCGGCGGTCGAGGCGTAAAATCTGAAGATGGCTTCAAACCTCTTCAAGAACTTGCAGATGTACTTGGTGCAGCTGTAGGAGCCTCTCGTGGTGCGTGTGATGCCGATTATTGTGATTATTCATTACAGATTGGTCAAACAGGTAAAGTTGTAACGCCTGATCTGTATATCGCTTGTGGAATCTCGGGAGCTATTCAGCATCTAGCTGGGATGTCCAACTCGAAGGTAATTGTGGCGATCAACAAAGATCCTGAAGCTAGCATCTTTTCAGTAGCAGATTATGGAATTGTTGGAGACCTGTTTGAAGTCGTTCCTTTATTAACGGAAGAATTTAAAAAAGTGTTAGTATAATAGAATGCAGATGAATGAAAACGTCCGTTTTTCTGGACGTTTTTTTAATTTTAGAAAGAGGAAGGTGTATGATGACTACAATTGCATTCATTCGTCACGGTGAAACGGATTGGAATATTGAAGGAAGAGCTCAAGGCTGTAAGGATATCCCGCTTAACGAAAACGGAAAGTATCAAGCTGAACGTTTAGCTGAACGATTTGTGGATGAAAAGTGGGATGCTATATATGCCAGTCCATTATTAAGAGCATATAGAACAGCTGAGGCTATCAGTGAAATTACAGGTTTGAATGTAATCGCGGACGAGAGACTTCGCGAGATTTCATTCGGTGAGACAGAAGGAACCACTGAGAGCGAACGTGTTGAACGTTGGGGAGAAAATTGGATGGAACTTGATTTAGGCAGAGAAACAAATGAAGATGCTGATTTACGATGGAAAGCAGCATTACAAAACATTGTTCAAAACCATAAAGACGAGAAAGTTCTGGTCATCACTCATGGAGCACTGCTTGTAAGAATTTTTAAAGAGCTTTTGAAAGACGATACTGATCGCTGGTACGGACTTAATAATACGTCTTTTTCTGTATTTAACCTCAAAGCAGAAAACGCATGGACTTGTGAATTATTTAACTGTCAAAGACATCTAGAAGAGAGTGCTACAATATAACGTTTGTCGAATTGAAAACTTGGGTACCATAAAATTGAGCAAACTATTAGCAACTGTAACATTTGTGGGATATACTTTGTTTACACTTTGTTATTTAAAAGGAGGGCCAAATAAATGGCTATTGTTAATGCATCAGATCAAACATTTAATACAGAAACGAACGAAGGTTTAGTACTTGCTGACTTTTGGGCACCATGGTGCGGACCTTGTAAAATGATCGCTCCTGTTCTTGAAGAAGTAGATCAAGAAATGGAAGAAGTAAAAGTAGTTAAGCTTGATGTTGATGAAAACCAAGAAACAGCTGGTAAATTCGGCGTAATGAGTATTCCAACTCTACTTGTATTCAAAGATGGTCAAGTAGTAGATCAAGTGGTCGGTTTCCAACCGAAAGAAGCTTTAGTTGAACTATTAAACAAACATAAATAAACTTTGTTTAAAAGCCCGTTGTTCGGGCTTTTTTTTTAATGTTTTGATTTAATATTTTCTAGGAAATATTGTCGATATATGAAAATATGTGGTATTGAGAACACGATAGTATTATGAACTCTTAATTACATGATATGATAGTAGAAAAGACTTCTGAGAGTGAAGGGGGGAAGAAATTGACCTCTATTTCTGTAAAACAAAAATTAATGTTGCTTCCAGACCAACCAGGCTGCTATCTTATGAAAAATGAATTCGGGAAAGTCATATATGTTGGAAAAGCAAAAGTATTGAAGAACCGTGTAAAGTCTTATTTTTCTGGAACACATGATGGTAAAACCCAGAGACTTGTAAGTGAGATCAGAGATTTTGAATATATCGTAACTTCTACTGAGATGGAAGCATTAGTTCTAGAGATGAACTTGATAAAAAAGCATGACCCTCGTTATAACGTAATGCTAAAAGATGATAAGAGCTATCCATATCTAAAGATCACTGCTGAAAAACAACCAAGACTTCTATATATACGGAAGATTAAAAAAGACGGTGGAAAATATTTCGGTCCTTTCGTGAACGCTTATGCTGCCCAAGAAACAAAAAAACTGTTAGATCGCATCTTTCCTCTTCGTAAGTGTGACACGATGCCTAAACGTGTGTGTCTTTATTATCATATCGGGCAATGTTTGGGCCCTTGCGTATATGATGTATCCGAACAAGAAAACAAAAAGATGGTTGACGGAATCGTAAAGTTTCTGAACGGCGGATATCAGGACGTTAAAAATGAGTTATCGGAAAAGATGTTAGAAGCCTCTGAAGCATTGAACTTTGAACGCGCTAAAGAGCTTCGAGATCAAATTCAACACATCGAAGCTGTTATGGAAAAGCAAAAGATGATGACAGCAGATTTGGTGGATCGAGACGTGTTTGGCTACCATTTTGATAAAGGATGGATGTGCGTACAAGTCTTTTTTATCAGACAAGGTAAGGTAATCGCTAGAGATATTTCTGTTTTTCCGTTTTATGGAGAGGCGAATGAAGATCTGCTAACCTTTATCGGTCAGTTCTATCTGCAAAAAAATCACCTTTTACCTAAAGAGATTTTGCTTCCACAAGAAGTGGATGCAGATCTTGTATCGGAACTGCTTCAAGTGAAAGTTTTGCAACCAAAAAAAGGACAAAAGAAAGAGCTTGTGGAGTTAGCAACTAAAAACGCGTCTTTAGCTCTTAACGAAAAATTTGCCTTGATTGAGCAAGATGAAGCAAGAACGATTAAAGCTGTTGAGAATCTTGGCGAGAGAATTGGAATTGCTGCTCCTTATCGTATTGAAGCGTTCGATAACTCAAACATACATGGAACAGATCCTGTTTCGGCGATGGTTGTTTTTGTTGATGGTAAACCTTATAAAAAAGATTATCGAAAATACAAGATTAAATCTGTAGAAGGACCAGATGATTATGCTTCTATGAAAGAAGTTGTTCGCAGAAGATATACGAGAGTGTTAAGAGAAGAAGGAGAGCTTCCTAGTCTGATCCTGATCGATGGAGGAAAAGGACAGATATCAGCAGCTCAAGATGTGTTAGAAAACGAGCTGAACTTATTTATTCCTGTAGCAGGGCTATCGAAAGATGAAAAGCATAGAACCTCTCAGCTATGGATCGGTGATCCTCCAGAGATGATACACATGCCTCGGAACAGTCAGGAATTCTATCTTTTGCAACGAATTCAAGATGAAGTTCATAGGTTCGCGATTTCCTTCCATCGAAAAGTCCGTTCTAAAAGTATGTTTGAATCAACATTAGACAGTATCGCCGGAATCGGAGACAAACGCAAAAAGATGCTTCTTCGCCATTTTGGATCGTTAAAGAAATTAAAAGAAGCATCTGTTGATGAGATTCAAGCAGCTGGTGTACCTAAACCAGTAGCCGAGCTTATTGAAAAAGCATTTTTATCAAATGAGTAGTTGCAGCTATTGAGTAACTTTGTTAAAATGAATCCAACTTTATAAATATGCCATGCTTCGTATGAAGTGATGGTAGAGGAGCAGGAACCAATAGTAACCCATCTGAAGAGAAGAAGCTCTAGTGATGATGGTGGAAAGGGGATTCTTGCCGAAGTGTAAAAGGACTTCTAGCCTTTTATGCTGGACCTGTATTGAAGAAATACAGAGCTGTCACACAAGTCCCCCCAGGGTTTGTGTGGAGGACTATCTCACGAGGGGGAACAAACTTGGCTTGCTACGGATTATAGCAACAATAGGGTTTTTCCTTATTGTTGCTTTTTTGTATTTACTTTCAATAATAGATGAGCTGAGAGTATGCGTGCAAACTAAGTAGACGTGTTCATTTTTTTACGTCAACAAAGTCTTCTAATAAAAGAGATAGAATCTTACAACAAGAAGGGATTGGAGTACATGGGGAGAATCGTGCAAAAATTTGGTGGAACTAGTGTTGGTTCAGTTGAGCGAATACAAAATGTTGCAAAACGGATTATACAAGAAGTAGATGCAGGGAATGAAATCGTGGTAGTGGTTTCAGCAATGGGTAAAACAACAGATGAACTTGTAAAGCTTGCTAAAGATATCAGTCAGAACCCTTCCAAACGGGAGATGGATATGCTTCTTACAACGGGAGAACAGATTACAATCGCCCTATTGACGATGGCTCTGCATCAAGAAGGATATAAAGCTCAATCATTAACAGGGTGGCAAGCAGGTATTCAAACAGAAGATACCTTTTCGAATGCAAGAATACTAGACATTGATTCCAAGCGCATCTCTTCGCTGTTAAAAGATGGACATATCGTGGTTGTTGCTGGATTTCAAGGACTTGTTCCAGAAACAAAAGATATTGCCACTCTTGGCAGAGGTGGGTCAGATACAACGGCCGTTGCGCTAGCGGCAGCTTTAAAAGCGGATCGATGTGACATCTATACCGATGTGACAGGTGTATATACGACGGATCCCCGTGTAGTGAATACTGCTAGAAAACTACCTTCAATCTCTTATGATGAGATGTTAGAGATGGCCAATCTCGGTGCAGGTGTTTTGCATCCAAGAGCGGTGGAGTTTGCTAAAAACTATAGTATTACATTAGAAGTAAGATCAAGCATGAGTGAAGAACGTGGAACATTAGTTGAGGAGGAAGTGTCTATGGAACAAAATTTAATGGTTAGAGGTCTTGCGTTTGAAGGAAATATAACAAAAATTACCGTCTCTTCAGTTCCCAATGAAATGCATGCTTTAGCGGAACTGTTTACGATTTTGGCTTCTAACGGTATCAATGTTGACATTATCATTCAAAATGTATTGAATGAAGAGAAAACAAATATTTCGTTCTCAATTGAATCAAATTCATTATCTGCTACACAAGAAGTACTTGCTGCGCATCAAGCAAAATTAGGATTCGAATCGATCAGTTATGAACAGGATCTTGCAAAGGTATCAATCGTTGGTTCTGGCATGATCTCCAATCCTGGTGTAGCTGCTAAAATGTTTAAAGCTTTATCAGATGAAGATATTATGATCAAGATGGTCAGTACTTCTGAGATTAAGGTATCAACCGTCGTGAAACAAGAAGATATGATTAAGTCGATAGAAACGCTGCATGATGTGTTTGAGTTAGATGCTCGTGTTCCCGTTCAGAACACATAAGACCAAACATTGAAAAAAGCCGGCAATCTGCTGCCGGCTTTTGTTATTCAATCGTATCTTTTTTGTCCCATTGAACAGTAATAAAAACTTTGTTTCGTTTTGTAGATTCTAAAGCTTCTGTTGTGCATTTTTTTTGCAGCTGAACTTGTTCAGCGAGGAAGCCTGCTTCTAGACTGAACGTTTGATGATTGAAGTTTTCCATTCGTTGCATGATCAGTTGAGAGTTTAAAGAGAAATTCATCTCTGTTTTCGAAGCTTCGATCATTTCAAGAGTGCCCCAGCCTGCTTCAACAAAAAAAGCGTGAACTTCTTCCATCGTATGTAAAGGATATTTTCTAGCCAAGTGTCTTCCTGCCCAATAGAGAATATTTCGTTCTTGTTTGCCAAGAAGTTCAGGCAACAAATCGCTTCGAAGGATCTCATACCCAAAAGCTGAAACAGAAAGCTGTTCTACAGGGGTGTTTTCATCCTTTGTCTTTTGTTTAAACATTCTGCATCCCTTCTTTCTAATTTTCATTATAACGGGAAAGCGGTTTAAACTCTATAGCAACTATCGGTATTTGTCGAAAATCTTAATCGTTCAAAAGCGTTGATGTATCAAGAAAATTTACGTATTTAGTTGTTAGCGTTTTCTTGACGGTGTCAAACGATGGGAGTAAAATGGACATGTTGCTAGTTAATTAAGCTAATTGTTTAACACTCATCCTCTTAATGAGGAAACTTAAAACGCTTACATGTGGAGAGAACAAAGATTAGCAGCCAGAGAGAGGCTAAATTTGAAGGGGGCAAGAGAATGGCTGGCAGTAGAGATTTTATTAACAGAAGGATTCATTCATTATTAGGAGTAATTCCGATCGGGATTTTTCTCGTGCAGCATTTAGTTGTAAACCATTTTGCAACGAGGGATGCTGAAGCTTTTAACAAAGCAGCGCATTTTATGGAAAGTTTACCTTTTCGTATTTTCCTAGAAACGTTTGTCATCTACTTACCGATTTTGTTTCATGCCGTGTATGGACTTTACATTACGTTCCAAGCAAAAAACAACGTTACTCGCTATGGCTATTTCCGCAATATGATGTTCCTTGTTCAGCGTGTAACAGGCGTTATTACTCTAGTTTTTATCGCTTGGCATGTATGGGAAACACGTGTACAAGCTGCGTTCGGACAAGAAGTAAACTTTGATATGATGGCAGATATCTTAAGCTCTCCATTTATGGTTGTCTTCTATCTTGTTGGTGTTTTATCAGCAGTATTCCATTTTGCTAACGGATTATGGTCATTCTTTGTCAGCTGGGGCCTTACAGTTTCGCCTCGTTCACAGAAAATTTCAACATACGTAACAATGGGTGTATTTGTAGCACTTGCTATTGTTAGCGTAAGAACAATCTTTGCATTCATTTAAAAGGGGTGAGACAAATTGAGTAATCAGAAAATAATTGTTGTTGGTGGAGGTCTCGCCGGTTTAATGGCTACGATCAAAGCAGCTGAAGCTGGTGTAAACGTTGACCTCTTTTCAGTTGTTCCAGTAAAACGTTCGCATTCTGTTTGTGCTCAAGGTGGCATAAACGGTGCTGTAAATACGAAAGGTGAAGGAGATTCACCGTGGGAGCATTTTGATGACTCTGTATACGGTGGCGACTTCTTAGCAAACCAACCTCCAGTTAAAGCAATGTGTGATGCGGCACCAGGAATCATTCATTTAATGGACCGTATGGGGGTAATGTTTAACAGAACGCCTGAAGGATTACTTGACTTCCGTCGTTTCGGTGGAACTCAGCATCATCGTACTGCATTTGCAGGTGCTACAACGGGTCAGCAGTTATTGTACGCGTTGGATGAGCAAGTTCGCCGCCACGAGGTAGCAGGTCTTGTCACGAAATATGAAGGATGGGAATTCTTATCTGCCATTATTGATGACGAAGGACAATGTCGAGGAATTACAGCTCAAAACTTGAAAACGATGGAAATCGTAAGTTTCCCTGCAGATGCTGTTATTATGGCGACTGGTGGCCCTGGAATCATTTTCGGTAAATCGACGAACTCTGTTATTAACACAGGTGGAGCAGCATCTGCTCTTTATCAGCAAGGTGTTTATTATGCGAACGGTGAGTTCATCCAAATTCACCCGACTGCCATTCCTGGTGATGACAAGCTTCGTTTAATGAGTGAATCAGCACGTGGTGAAGGTGGGCGTGTTTGGACATATAAAGACGGAAAGCCTTGGTACTTCCTAGAAGAGAAGTATCCAGCATACGGTAACCTTGTTCCTCGTGACATCGCTACACGTGAAATCTTCCACGTGTGTGTTGATCTGAAGCTAGGAATCAATGGTGAGAACATGGTATACCTAGATCTTTCACACAAAGATCCTAAAGAGCTTGATATTAAGCTTGGTGGAATCATTGAAATCTACGAGAAGTTTATGGGAGATGACCCACGTAAAGTTCCTATGAAAATCTTCCCTGCTGTTCACTATTCTATGGGTGGAATGTGGGTTGATTATGATCAGATGACGAACATTCCAGGTCTTTTTGCAGCCGGTGAGTGTGAATATCAGTATCATGGTGCTAATAGATTAGGAGCTAACTCGCTGCTTTCAGCTATTTTTGGCGGCATGGAAGCTGGTCCGTCGGCTGTTAGATACATTAGAGGATTAGAAAAAACAGTTGAGGATGTACCTTCGACTGTGTTTGATAACCAAGTGAAAAAAGACCAAGAAGTATACAATAACATTCTTTCCATGGATGGAACCGAGAATGCTTATGTGATCCATAAAGAACTAGGAGAATGGATGACAGACAACGTAACGGTTGTAAGATACAACGATAAGTTAAAACAAACGGATGAAAAGATTCAAGAATTGATGCAGCGTTATAAAAACATCAATATAAATGATACTTCCAAGTGGAGTAATCAAGGTGCATCATTTACTCGTCAGCTTTGGCACATGCTTCAGCTAGCTCGTGTTATTACGCTTGGTGCATTGAATCGTGATGAAAGCCGTGGTGCGCATTACAAGCCAGATTTTCCTGAACGTAATGATGAGCAATGGTTAAAAACAACAAAAGCGAAATTCAATCCAACAACGAACGGACCAGAATTCGAGTATGAAGAAGTAGATGTTTCGCTTATCCAGCCACGTAAACGTGACTATTCTAAGAAGAAGGCAGGGGTGTAAGCATGAGCACAAAAATGGTGAAATTCATCATCTCAAGACAGGATAACCCAGAAACTGCCCCATATTTAGAAGAGTTTGAGATTCCTCATCGTCCAAACATGAACGTAATATCTGCTCTTATGGAAATTCGTAGAAACCCTGTTAACGCAAAAGGGGAAGCTACGACTCCCGTTACTTGGGAGATGGGTTGTTTAGAAGAAGTTTGTGGTGCATGTTCAATGGTAATCAACGGAAAGCCAAGACAATCTTGTACGGCTCTTGTTGATCAATTAGAACAGCCGATTCGTCTTGAACCAATGAAAACATTCCCGGTTGTCCGTGATTTGGCGATCGATAGAAGTAGAATGTTTGATGCACTTAAACGAGTTAAAGCTTGGATTCCGATCGATGGTACGTATGATCTTGGACCAGGTCCTCGTATGCCTGAAACAAAGCGTCAATGGGCATATGAACTTTCAAAATGTATGACTTGCGGTGTTTGTTTAGAAGCGTGCCCGAACGTAAATACAAATTCAGACTTTATCGGACCAGCACCTTTATCTCAAGTTCGTCTATTTAACGCTCATCCAACTGGTGAGATGAATAAGGAAGAACGTTTAAACGCGATCATGGATGACGGTGGGCTTGCAGAGTGCGGTAACTCGCAAAACTGTGTACAGTCTTGTCCGAAAGGTATTCCTTTAACAACATCAATCGCTGCACTTAACCGTGATACAAGCTTCCAAGCTTTCAAGAACTTCTTTGGCAGTGATCGTTAAAGTATCATACAGAGCTTCTCTCATCAGGGAGAAGCTTTTTTTAAAAACAAATAACTGAATAGCGATTCATTAAATATCTGTATAGGAGAGGCGGTAAAGAATTTGGCTAGGCAAGATTACATATCAAATATGGATGAGTGGAAAAAAGGTTTTTCATTTTTTCACGAGTTGCAAGTACGTTTTGGTGAAATTGATGGATTCGGCCACGTGAACAATACGAACATCTTTACTTATATGGAAGAATCACGAATCGCAATGTTTAAGGAACTGGGTTTGATGACTGACTGGGGTGCTCCAGATTCAGAAGAGATTCCGGTAGTGGCAGATCTTCAATGTGATTATTTGGCACAGATCATGTACGACGAAAAATTAAAAGTGTATGTGAAGATAAATGAAGTAGGTTCATCTTCAATAGACATCCATTACTTAGGCATAAATGAGAAGAAGATTCCTGTATTTACAGGGAGAGGCGCTATCGTTCAGATTTCTAGACGTAATGGACGTCCCGTAAAGTGGAATGAAGAGTTAAAAAATCAGCTAAATAATTTTTCTAAAGAAGCCCGAGTATGAAAATGGGCTTTTTTTAATGTGTATCTGTAATATTCTTCATACTTTTTAAATGAACCAAGTCACTCCCATCTGACTCTTTACATACTATATGTTGACTAAATACTTCCAATATTCGTTGGCGGTTCCTAAACCCTAGCAAGGAGGGGTGAATTCATTGAAAGATAAACACTACCGACCGAAGCCTCTACTTACAAAAAGAGAGAGAGAAGTTTTCGAACTACTAGTTCAAGATAAGACCACAAAAGAAATTGCGGAACAATTATTCATTAGTGAGAAAACAGTTCGTAACCATATTTCAAATACCATGCAAAAGCTTGGGGTTAAAGGACGCTCTCAAGCCGTTGTAGAGTTATTGAGGCTTGGAGAACTCGAGATTTAGTCAGAAAGCGGCTTTCATTGTGAAAGCCGTTTTCAGTTTGGTTATGCAGCAGGCAAAAAGTGTAATTGATTTTTCTAACCTTTTTCCGCTATGATGAAAGTTATGATGTGAGTGGTTTATGGACGTAAATGAAAAAGGTGAAAAAATTCATGAACAAAAGCCTGAAAGTGAAAAAAGTTCTTAATAATAATGTGGTTATTGCTATTAATACCTCCAATGAAGAAAGAATTGTTATTGGCAAAGGGATCGGCTTCGGTAAGAAACCTGGTGAAGAGATCTTTCCTAAGCAAGTGGACAAGTTATTTGTATTGAAAGATGAAAACGAGCAAGAACAATATAAAACCTTATTAGATTCGATAGATGAAAAGATAGTAGAATTGATCAATGATGTAATTGTTCACATACGAACTCGTTTTGAGAATGAGTTAAACGAACATATACATGTCGCGTTAACCGACCATATTACATTTGCGATCAAACGATTAGAACAGAGTATGGATATCAAAAATCCATTCCTAACTGAAACACAAACACTCTATCCAAAAGAATATACAGTGGCTGAAGAGGCGATAGAAATCATCAATAAGTCGCTGGGCATTCATCTTCCTGAAGGTGAGATTGGTTTTGTGGCATTACATATTCATAGCGCCATAACCAATAAAAGTGTAACTGATATAAAGAAGCACTCAGAGCTCATCAACACTTTAATGCAGATGATTCAACATTCACTAGACCTATCTATTGATACGAAAAGCATCAATTATTTACGTCTTGTACGTCACTTAAGGCATGCGATAGAACGTATCTCTATGGGCGATATCATGGAAGAACAAGAAAAGTTAGCAAAAGTGTTGAAAGAAGAATATCCTTTATGCTACAATTTGGCGTGGAAGTTGATTAAGGTTATGCAAAACACCTTACAAAAACCCGTGCCGCATGCAGAAGCAGTATATTTGACAATGCATTTGCAAAGGCTTTCGCGTTATGACAATGAAGACAAATGATAACAGAATATAGAGCAACTCGTTTTTACGTGTTACTGATTCGATCAGGCATAAGTAAGAAACAAAAGTGTAGCAGATGCTTAATTAGGATATATTAATTCTGATTAGGGATTTACTCATGTTTCTTATTTATGTCTTTTTTTGTTTTTTGCGGAAGTTAATGGAAGGGTTATCATAATAAAAAGGAGGACTTCCTATGTGGAAAAAACTTTTTGGTGTTCTTCAACGCGTAGGTAAAGCGCTAATGCTGCCGGTTGCTATTTTGCCTGCTGCAGGTCTATTGCTTGCCTTTGGTAATGCGTTCAAAAACCCAGCGTTAATTGAAAGAATACCTGCATTAGATGCAGCATGGTTCCAACTTGTTGCAGACGTAATGGAGAAATCGGGAGACATTGTTTTTGCTAATCTATCGTTACTGTTTGCCGTAGGTGTTGCCGTAGGTCTTGCAGGCGGTGAAGGGGTAGCAGGATTAGCTGCTATTATCGGTTACTTGATCATGAACGTAACCATGAGCGTTATTGAAGGGGTAACACCTGATATGATCGGAAAAGATCCTTCTTTTGCGAACGTACTAGGTATCCCAACACTTCAGACAGGTGTGTTTGGAGGTATCATCGTCGGTATCTTAGCCTCCTATCTTTATAAGAGGTTCTATAACATCGAACTTCCTCAATACTTAGGGTTCTTTGCTGGAAAACGTTTTGTACCGATTATTACAGCAGTATCTGCTTTGGCACTGGGTATTGTAATGACGTTCATCTGGCCACCTGTTCAGCATGGACTTAATACGTTCTCTGAAAGCATGATTAATTCGAACTTGACGGTCGCAGCGTTTATCTTTGGTGTGATCGAACGTTCATTGATTCCTTTTGGACTTCATCACATTTTCTACTCGCCGTTCTGGTTTGAGTTCGGCTCTTATAAATCTGCAGCAGAAGGACTCGTTCGTGGTGACCAAGCGATCTTCTTTGCACAATTAAAAGATAACGTTGAACTAACAGCAGGTACTTTTATGACTGGTAAGTACCCATTCATGATGTTTGGACTTCCAGCTGCAGCATTAGCGATGTATCATGAAGCGCGACCTGAACAAAAGAAAATCGTTGCGGGTATCATGGGTTCTGCTGCGTTGACTTCTTTCTTAACGGGAATTACGGAACCACTTGAGTTCACATTCTTATTTATTGCTCCAGTATTATTTGGAATTCATGCTATTTTCGCAGGTCTTTCTTTTATGGTTATGCACTTGTTAAATGTTAAAATAGGTATGACTTTCTCTGGTGGTGTAATTGACTACTTATTGTACGGAGTGCTTCCTAACCGTACTGATTGGTGGCTTGTAATTCCTGTAGGTCTTGCACTTGCAGTAATCTATTACTTTGGTTTCCGTTTTGCGATTCGTAAATGGAATCTTAAGACACCAGGACGAGAAATCGTGGATGATGAAGTTGAAACGAATGTTGGACCGTCCAATAAAGATTCACTAGCAGCGAATATTTTAGAGGGATTAGGCGGAGAGTCCAATATCTCTAACCTTGACGCTTGTATCACTCGATTAAGAGTTTCTGTTAATGATCCGAAGGAAGTAGACAAGGATCGATTGAAAAAACTCGGAGCATCTGGAGTTCTTGAGATGGGTAATAACATTCAAGCGATCTTTGGAACTCGATCAGATACGATTAAGAGTGAAATTCAAGATATTATCAGTGGTAAGACTGTAGCAAAACCAAAGAACGCTGAGAAAACTCCTGAACAAGGAAAAGTTGTGGAAACAAACGATAAAGGTGCTACACCAACTTCATCGATCTCTACTGATGATGATCGTTTTGTTTCTCCGATTAAAGGGAAAATACTTCCGATCACAGAAGTTCCTGACCAAGTTTTCTCAGGTAAAATGATGGGTGATGGATTTGCGATCGAACCAGCAGAAGGTTTGGTGGTTTCACCTGTTAATGGTAAGATAATGAATATCTTCCCGACAAAACATGCCATAGGTATTGAGTCAGATTCAGGTAAAGAAATCCTTATTCACTTTGGTATCGATACAGTGAAGCTTAAAGGTGAAGGTTTTGAGAGCTTTGTTTCTGAAGGCGACAGAGTTAAGATCGGTCAAAAGATTTTAAAGGTTGACTTGAACTTTGTTAAGGAGAATGCACCATCCGTAATCACACCGATTGTTTTCACGAATCTATCGGATGAAACAGTTTCCGTCGAAAAAACAGGAACTGTGGCTATAGAGGAAGAAAATATTATTACATTCAAAAAATAAAGGGGTAATTATCATGGCAGAAAAAACATTCAAAGTAACTAGTGAATCAGGAATCCACGCACGTCCAGCAACAACTTTAGTTAACCAAGCAGGTCAGTTCAGCTCAGATATTACACTTGATTACAACGGAAAAAGCGTTAACTTAAAATCAATCATGGGCGTAATGAGCCTTGGAATTCAACAAGGATCTTCAATCGTGATCAAAGCAGAAGGTTCAGATGCAGATGAAGCAATTGCAGCATTAGAAAATGTAATGAAAAAGGAAGGGCTTGGTGAGTAATGTCTGAAAAAATTTCAGGTATTGCAGCATCAGCCGGCATCGCAATCGCAAAAGCGTTTGTTCTTCAAAACCCTGAATTAACGATCGAAAGAAAATCGATTTCAGATTCTGCGAGTGAGATCGAGCGTTTTGAAGCAGCGCTAAACGTTTCTAAAGAGGAACTTTCTGTAATTAAAGAAAAAGCGAACAAAGAGTTAGGTGAAGATAAGGCAGCGATTTTTGCTGCCCATCTTCTTGTATTGAGCGATCCAGAACTAGTTGATGCTGTAAAACAAAAGATTGAGAATGAAAAGGTTAATGCAGAAGTAGCAATGGACGATGTTTCATCCATGTTCATCAATATGTTTGAATCCATGGATAACGAATACATGAAAGAGCGTGCTGCAGATATTCGTGACGTTTCAAAACGAGTTTTAGCTCATTTATTAAATGTAACGTTTACAACACCTGCAAGCATCACTGAAGAAGTTGTTATCTTAGCAGAAGATTTAACTCCTTCTGACACCGCTCAATTAAACCGTAACTTTGTTAAAGGATTTGCAACAGACATTGGTGGGAGAACTTCTCACTCAGCAATCATGTCTCGTTCGATGGAAATTCCTGCAGTAGTGGGAACGAAGACGATTACGGAAAACGTTGAGAACGGTGTGATGGTAATCATTGACGGTTTGGATGGACTAGTAATCGTGAATCCAACAGAAGATGAAATCGCAACATATGAAGAGAAACAAAAACAATATCAAAAGCAGAAAGCGGAATGGGCAAAGCTAGTGAATGAAAAAACATTCTCAAGCGATTCTGTTCAAGTTGAGCTTGCGGCTAATATTGGAACACCAGCTGATGTAAAAGGTGTACTTGAGAACGGTGCAGAAGGCGTTGGTTTATACCGTACAGAGTTCCTTTACATGGGCCGTGATCAACTTCCTACTGAAGAAGAGCAGTTCAAGGCATATAGTGAAGTGCTTCAAAAGATGGAAGGTAAACCAGTAGTCATCCGTACACTCGATATTGGTGGAGATAAGGAACTTCCTTATTTAAATCTTCCGAAAGAGTTAAATCCGTTCTTAGGATTCCGAGCGATTCGTCTTTGTTTAGAAGAGCAAGACATTTTCCGCACGCAACTTAGAGCACTTCTTCGCGCAAGCCAATATGGAAACTTGAAGATCATGTTCCCGATGATTGCAACACTTGGAGAATTTCGTGCTGCTAAAGCTATATTATTAGAGGAAAAAGAAAAGCTCGTTTCTGAGGGAATTGAAGTTTCAGAATCCATTGAAGTAGGTATCATGGTGGAAATTCCATCAACAGCCGTAATGGCAGATACTTTTGCTAAAGAAGTTGATTTCTTCAGCATCGGTACTAACGATTTGATTCAATATACGATGGCTGCAGATCGTATGAACGAACAAGTTTCTTACTTGTATCAGCCTTACAATCCAGCAATCTTAAGATTAGTAAAAATGGTTATCGATGCAGCACATAAAGAAGGCAAATGGGCTGGTATGTGTGGAGAGATGGCAGGCGATCCGATCGCAATTCCAATTCTTCTTGGCCTTGGTCTAGATGAATTCTCAATGAGTGCTACATCTGTACTTCCAGCTCGTAGTCAGATTCTCGGTCTGTCTAAAGAAAAGATCAGTGCACACATGGATGAAATTCTACAAATGGAAACAATGGAAGACGTTGTGAAGTTTGCAGAAGAAAATTTCTAAAGTGAAAAAAGACTATGGGGAAATTTCCATAGTCTTTTTCTATAGATGTTGAGTTAATATGGTTGGACACGGGAGTGGTTGATTTTCGCTTCAAGTTGCATGCTTTTAAAACATTACATTAACGAATGGTATTGCAATTTCATAAAAATATTAGCAGAATAGAAAACAGTGATTTAACGCCAGTATGTATATAGAGATGAGGCGATGTTTTTTGAATAGACCCATTGGAGTCATTGATTCAGGAGTGGGAGGTTTAACGGTAGCAAGAGAGATCATGAAGCAGCTACCGAAAGAAGAAATTATTTACTTAGGTGACACGAAAAGGTGTCCGTATGGTCCGAGGCCATTTGAAGAGGTTAGGACTTTTACATGGGAAATGATTGACTATCTTTTAGAACAGAAAATTAAGATGCTTGTTATAGCTTGTAATACGGCTACTGCAGCAGTATTAGAAGAAGCGAAGAGAAAGTTAGACATTCCGGTCTTAGGGGTTATCCATCCAGGTGCCCGTTCAGCTTTAAAAGCAACGAAAAATAATCACGTTGGTGTAATAGGTACAGTCGGAACGATCAATAGTGGTGCTTATAAACAGGCACTAACGCAGATTCGTAACGATGTAATCGTAGAGAGTTTAGCATGCCCGTTGTTCGTTCCACTTGTTGAACAGGGAAAGTTATCAGGTGAAGAGACATTAAGTGCCGTTTCAGAAACCTTATATCCGCTAAAGGATGTATCAATCGATACGTTAATTCTGGGATGCACTCATTATCCGCTATTAAGACCGATTATTCAGCAAGTGATGGGTGAACATATTACCCTAATCTGTTCAGGTGCAGAAACGGCGCGTGAAGTTTCTGTTATCCTCGACCATAGCGGGCTCTTAAATACAGAAGATGTTAAACCCGTTCATCGATTTTTAGCTACAGCAGAGAGTAATCATTTTCTGCAAATTGCTAACCACTGGCTAGACCGTAAGATTGAAAAAGTAGAATGTATTCAGTTGTAGTTTCCGAAGCACTAGATTTTGATAACCTCATGAAGAGAATATTGGAGTGAAAAGAGTAGAGTCCATTTAGGATTCTGCTCTTTTTATTTTTTGTACAAGTGGTCTATCGGGAGAAGATAGCTCGTATACATGATAGTACAAACCACTTGAGGAGGGAAAGTATGCGCAAAATGATGAAGTCAGGAGCACCGCTTATCATATTATCAGCTTCATTGCTGGTATCAGGTTGCGGACTATGGGGAGAGAAAGCAGGAAATGAGCTTGATCCCCCTAAAGTGAATTATGTGAAAGAGGGTCAGTCGCTCGATAAGAAGGATAAAGCAGCGAGTGCAGAACAAACGAATAAACGTCAGCTGTTTTTATTCGACAGTAACGGCATGGTTGTCCCGCAAGTCCTTGCTCTTCCAAAGAACGATGAAACAGCGAAGCAAGTACTGCAGTACCTGGTTAAGGATGGTCCTGTAAGCAATCTGCTACCTAACGGTTTTCAAGCTGTTCTGCCGGCAGATACTGAAGTGTTGTCGGTAAATATTAAAAAGGGAACAGCTACAGCAAATTTTTCAAAAGAATTTACGGAGTATAACGCAGCAGATGAAATGAAGATCTTGCAAGCTATTACTTTTACACTTACTCAGTTTGATAACATAAAGAAGGTTAAAATTCAGATCGCAGGAAAGAACCAAAATTCAATGCCTGTTAACAATACACCAGTGGGTGATGGTGTGAGCCGAGTCGACGGTATAAATCTTGAAAATGGCAGTGTCGCAGATATCACAAATAGTGAACTTGTAACGCTCTATTTCTTGGCACAGACACAGGATCAAACGTATTATGTACCTGTAACACGCCGAGTTGCAAAAGAAGGAACAGATAAGGTTACCGCAACGATCGAGCACCTAATTGATGGGCCTTCTGCAGAAAGCAGCCTTTTAACAGACTTTAGAACAGATGTAAAATTGTTAAGCACACCTGTCGTCAAAGATGGTGTTGTTACGCTTAATTTTAATGGAGCTCTGCTAGATAACAAAGAAGAAAGCATGATTGCAGATGAAGTGTTAAATTCCATTGTACTTTCTCTTACAGAACTTTCTGAAGTGAAAAAAGTAGCGATTAAAGTGGATGGGAAATCTAAAATATTTAATGAAAAAGGGAAAGAACTCACAGCCCCAGTTTCAAGACCTAAAGAAGTGAATACAGGTGAATTTTAAAATCAAATAGGTTGTGATACAGTAAAGAGGCGAATATTCGTCTCTTTTTTTATTGCTCTGTTGTTTTGAAAGTAGTTGATTTCCGTTTCAGGTGTCTCGCTTTCCGCGGGGCGATCGGTGAGCCCCTTGCCGCTTTGCGCCTTTAAGGGTCTCACCCGTCTAGTTACAGTCGCTAGCCCCTCGAGGTCAAAAGCTAAACGGTCAAGAAGGCAAAATGCGCCTTCATAGCCCATTCAACTTTTGCTTGTCGGGTCTGAACAAGCCACTTTCACTTTTGAACTGACCGCTCGTCCCGCAGGAGTCTCAAACCTTACACTCCAATCAACTTTGTCGACGATGAGAATGAACATGCAAAAGTAACAATCTTTTGCAAGCGAAATGAGAAGAGCTTTGGACAACCTTTGTACTTTTAAAGTATTTGATTCCGCTTTATGTCCCTCGCATTCCAAATGGGAGGCGTACATTTTATAGTTGAAGACGCTTCACCAAATGACAGTAATATCACAATCCTATAGAAAAACTTTTTACAAAACGGAGGCGTACCTAATGAAAATTTTAGTTGCAACAAAAAATAAAGGTAAAGCAAAAGAATTTCAATCGATGTTTGAAAGTCTTGGGGTTGAGATCCTTTCTTTAAACGATATTGAAGGAAGTCCGGACGTTGAAGAAACAGGTATCACGTTTGAAGAGAATGCTATTTTAAAGGCTGAAACCATCTCTAAACAGATGAATATTCCTGTTATTGCTGATGACTCAGGATTAGAAATTCATGCGTTAGAAGGACGACCTGGCGTTTATTCTGCTAGATATGCAGGTATACATAAAAGTGATGAAGAGAACATGAACAAAGTTTTAGAAGAACTTCAGGATGTTGAAGATAACAATAGAAACGCTCAATTTGTATGTGCTTTGGCTTTTGCGAGACCTCAAAAAGAAACGTTAGTTGTAAAAGGGGAATGCAAAGGTCAGATTTTAAGAGAAAAGAAAGGAACGGAAGGTTTTGGGTATGATCCGATTTTCTTTCTTCCTCAATTAAATTGTTCGATGGCAGAGTTAGCAAAAGAAGAAAAGAATAAAATTAGTCATAGAGCCCTAGCTTTGGAAAAACTAAAAAAACTGATCAATGAGGAGGATCTCTTATGGGAAAAGCCTTAATCGTTAGTGATAGTCACGGGTTAACAGATGAGTTAGAAACGTTAAAGAGCCGCTATCATAATAAAGTAAATCTAATGATTCATTGCGGTGATTCAGAGCTTTCGACAGCATCTAAAGAAATGTCTGGATTTGTAACGGTTAAAGGAAATATGGATTATTTAGGCGATGATTTTCCTAATGAAGCCATTGAGTTGTTAGGAGATACATGTATATATATAACACATGGTCATTTATACGATGTAAAAATGTCCTATCTTTCACTCGCATACAGGGCAGAAGAAACAGGGGCAACTATTGCCTGTTTTGGGCACTCGCATGTAGCTGAAGCTTTTGAGCGTGAGGGAATGATCTTTATCAATCCAGGTAGTATCAGGCTGCCTAGAGGTTCATTTGAAAAGACGTATGCGTTATTAGAGATTGAAAACAACAGGATTTCGGTAAGTTTTTATTCACTTGATGGAATACGTATCGATCAGTTAAGCAGAACATTTGAGAAAAAAACGGTTAAAAAATAAAAAAGTTGAGAAAATGGGTTGACTATAATTTAGATATCATGTATATTTAGTTATGTCGTCGCGACAAGGTCTAAATTGTCTGCGGGTGTAGTTTAGTGGTAAAACAAGAGCCTTCCAAGCTCTGGTCGTGAGTTCGATTCTCATCACCCGCTCCATTTGTTTTTCTCACGTTCAAATGGTCCATGAAAAGTTACATCTGAAGTAAACAGATCTTACAATTTAAATGCATGATAAAAAATATATTTGTATCCACAGTCGACGGGTGGAACAAATCACTGTGTGCCCGCAGCGCATGGTAATTGCGGAAAGCGCCATTGCTATGCGAAAGGGGCTCCAATACATATGTCCCAGTAGCTCAGCCGGATAGAGCATACGCCTTCTAAGCGTACGGTCGGGAGTTCGAATCTCTCCTGGGACGCCATAATACTTACATAAAACAACTTTTCGACACGCTTGAAATCCTCAATTATAGGATAACAAGCGTGTTTTTTTCATTTTATTGAAAGCGCTTTATAAATGTTTACAATGCGACGCGTTAAAGCTTCAAAACCTTATGGGCATGGGAATGAAAGCGTGTACAAAATAACTGAAAAGTCAGAATTTAATAATTAATACAAAATTCGTGGTTGATTCTTTAATAAGATGGGCGTAATATTGTCAACAATTATTAAATTATTTTTAAAAAATTCAAATAATTCAAATTGACAAGTAAAGGAGGATCACGATGCAGGAGCAATGGGTTTACGTTAATGGTGAGCACGTATTAAAGGACGACGCCAAAGTCTCGGTTTACGATCATGGATTTTTATATGGAGATGGGGTGTTTGAAGGTATTCGAGTCTATAACGGAAATGTATATCGACTAGATGAACATCTTCAGCGTTTATACGAATCAGCTCAATCCATTATGCTGACAATTCCACACACTAAAGAAGAACTAACAGACATCATCGTTCAAACGCTCCAGAAAAACAAATATCGTGATGCTTATATTCGATTAGTTATCTCACGAGGAAAAGGAAACTTAGGGTTGGACCCTTTTACATGTGGCCAACCGGGAGTCATTGTCATTGCAGAACAGCTTGCACTATTTCCTAAAAAACTTTATGAAACAGGTTTAGAGATCATAACGGTGGCAAGCAGAAGAAACCGACCGGATGTGTTAAGTCCTAAAGTTAAATCGCTAAACTACCTAAACAATATCTTAGTTAAGATCGAGGCTAGCCTTGCGGGAGTTAGTGAAGCTTTGATGCTGAACGATCAAGGGTACGTGGCGGAAGGTTCTGCAGATAATGTGTTCATCATCAAAGGGAATACGATCAAAACGCCGCCTGGATACTTAGGAGCTCTAGAAGGAATTACTCGAAACGCGATTGTAGAGATCGCACGAGCACAAGGATACAACATGGTAGAAGAACCATTCACAAGACATGATGTTTATGTGGCAGATGAAGTATTCCTCACTGGAACTGCAGCTGAAGTTATTGCAGTAGTAAAAGTTGATGGAAGAGTAATCGGAAACGGAGCACCAGGAGAACATACGAACAAACTTTTAAAATCCTTCAGAGAAAAAGTAGTTGAAGAAGGAGTTAAGGTGTATCCGAACCAAGCCGTTCAAGCTGGATAAAAGAGGTATAGGAGTGTTACAGATATGCGCAGTAATATGATCAAGCAAGGAATCGATAGAGCCCCGCACAGAAGTCTTCTCCACGCAGCGGGAGTTGCACCAGAGGATATGGATAAACCTTTTATCGGTGTTTGTAATTCCTATGTTGATATTATTCCGGGGCATATGCATCTAAACAAAGTAGGTGAATGGGTAAAAGAAGCCATTAGAGAAGCTGGTGGAATTCCGTTCGAGTTTAATACGATCGGTGTAGATGATGGAATTGCGATGGGCCATATCGGCATGAGGTATTCACTTCCAAGCAGAGAGGTCATCGCAGACGCAGCAGAAACGGTTATCAACGCCCATTGGTTCGACGGTGTGTTCTACATACCTAACTGTGACAAGATTACGCCTGGAATGTTAATGGCAGCTGTAAGGACGAATGTTCCTGCCGTATTTGTTTCAGGTGGTCCAATGGAAGCCGGAAAGTCTATGGCTGGAAAATCTCTATCTCTTGCCTCGGTATTTGAAGGAGTAGGTTCTCACTTAGCCGGAAAGATGACGAGAGAAGAATTATTAGAACTTGAAACGAGTGCTTGCCCGACTTGTGGATCATGCTCAGGTATGTTTACAGCCAACAGCATGAATTCCATTATGGAAATGCTAGGAATCACTTTACCTGGTAATGGTACGATCGTAGCTACCTCTGACGAAAGAAGAGAACTGATCAAAGAGGCAGCAACGTCACTTATGGATCTTGTGAAAAATAATATAAAACCTAGAGATATTATAACGAAAGAAGCAATTGATGATGCATTTGCATTAGACATGGCGATGGGCGGCTCGACGAACACTGTTCTTCATATGCTTGCGATCGCAAATGAAGCTGAGATTGATTATGACTTATCATCAATCAACGAGATCGCAGAGCGTATTCCTTATTTATCAAAGATCAGTCCTGCATCAGATTATTCCATGCAAGATGTTCACAGAGCCGGTGGTGTCAGTGCAATCATCAATGAACTCTGTAGAATGGAAGGTGCCATCCATAACGATCGGTTAACGATAAGTGGAGAAACGTTAGAGCACCGAGTCCGGCATGCAGAAATTTTAGATGATGATGTTATTCGTAGGAAAGATAACGCTTACTCACCGGTAGGCGGTTTATCAATACTTTATGGAAACATTGCGCCGGATGGCTGTGTAATCAAAGTAGGTGCAGTTGACCCTTCTATAAAAACATTTCAAGGCGAGGCGATCGTCTATGAATCTCAAGAAGAAGCGATCGAAGGCATTAATAATGGTGAAGTAAGAGAAGGGCATGTCGTTGTCATTCGATATGAAGGGCCTAAAGGGGGACCAGGTATGCCGGAGATGCTCTCTCCCACTTCAGCTATTGCTGGAAGAGGATTGAGTACGAAAGTAGCACTAATCACGGATGGCAGATTTTCTGGGGCGTCTCGGGGAATCTCTATCGGTCATATCTCGCCAGAAGCGGCACAAGGCGGTCCTATCGCGTTCGTGAATAACGGTGATCCAATCTTAATTGATCTAGTGAATAGAACGATTCATGTTTTACTAGCGGAAGAAGACTTAATAGAACGAAAAGAAGGTTGGGTGAAGCCAGAGCCGAAGATCAAAAAAGGCTACCTCGCGCGCTATGCGGCGCTTGTAACATCAGCTAATACTGGAGGAATTTTGAAAATTTAAAACAATAAAACGATGACGGAGAACAATGGTAGATGTGGGATACACAGAGAGCCGGTGGTTGCTGTGAACCGGTTATTCCTAATACCAGGACATCCCTCCTGAGTGTCCTTTTGAAAGTTTCTTAGTAGGAAGGGCCAAGCGATAAGACCATTATTTATCGCTTGTTATCAAATGACGATTATTTCGTCTTGAGGCAGTTCTTGCGTAAAATGAGCAAAAACTGTGAATTAGGGTGGTACCGTGGAAAAAATGAACTTTTTCACCCCTTTGGATAGGATTGACCTGTCCATTTGGGTGGAGAAGTTTTTTTATTGGTTTTTTTATACGTTGTTGCCCTCTGGTTATTTCTCAAGATGTTTAAGAGCAACAACTGATGCCCCAATATCTTTTACTAAATAAAGGTTCGAAGTTAAAGGAGGAATGAAAATGAAGGCCAGTTGGGTGGCTGAGAAAAAATCAGTCGAAACTTCATTAGTCTCTGGTGCTGAACTATTTATTCAAGGGTTGCAGAATGAGAAAGTTGAAGTTCTGTTTGGTTATCCAGGAGGTGCTGTGCTTCCAATCTATGATGCCCTCTACAAATCAGAGATGAAACATGTTCTAACGAGGCATGAACAAGGAGCGATTCATGCTGCACAAGGCTATGCAAGAGTAACAGGGAAGCCAGGTGTGGTGTTAGCGACTTCAGGGCCAGGTGCAACCAACCTTGTTACAGGTATTGCAGATGCGATGATTGATTCCATTCCTCTTGTTATCTTCACGGGTCAGGTAGCAACGACTGTGATTGGTACAGATGCTTTTCAAGAAGCGGACATCGTCGGGATCACCATGCCGATCACAAAACATAATTATCAAGTTCAACGAGCAGAAGACCTGCCGAGAATTATGAAAGAAGCCTTTCATATAGCGAACACTGGAAGAAAGGGCCCGGTACTGATCGATATCCCGAAAGATGTTGCAGTTAAAACAGCCGAAGTTAAAGAGGTTGCGGGTATTCATCTTCCGGGTTATCAGCCGACATTAAAGCCTAATATTCTTCAAGTAAAAAGGTTGAACGAAGCTTTGTTGCAAGCGGAAAGACCTGTCCTCTTAACAGGTGCGGGAGTGCTGGCGGCGAGTGCTGAAAAAGAGTTAGTGGCGTTCGCGGAATATCACCAGATACCTGTTGCCCAAACCCTTTTAGGCCTTGGAGGATTTCCGGCTGAACACCCGCTTTGCTTAGGAATGGCAGGAATGCATGGCACCTATGCGAGCAACATGGCACTTTATGACTGCGATCTGTTAATAGGTGTTGGTGCTAGGTTTGATGACAGGTTAACCGGAAACCTGGATCATTTTGCTAAAAAGGCAGTGGTTGCGCATATCGATATTGATCCAGCTGAAATCGGAAAAAATGTCCCAACTGAAATTCCCATTGTGGGTTGTGCGAAAGAAACACTTTCCGCATTAAACCAGACGAGGGGCGATAAAGGAGACTATAACGAGTGGGTTATTCAACTCACGAAGCACAAGACTGAATTTCCGCTTACGTATAAAACAGATGAATCAGAATTGAAACCACAAAAATTGATGCAGATTCTTCATGATGTTACGAAAGGAGAGGCCATCGTTTCAACTGATGTAGGACAGCACCAAATGTGGGCAGCTCAATACTATACGTTTTTAGAGTCGAACAGATGGATAACGTCTGGAGGACTTGGAACGATGGGTTTTGGATTTCCTGCAGCGATCGGAGCAAAAGTTGGAAAGCCGGAGCTCCCGGTAATAGCAGTTGTTGGAGATGGCGGTTTTCAGATGACGCTTCAAGAACTCGGAGTTCTCCAAGATTGGGAGCTTCCGGTCATCGTCGTGATTGTGAACAATAAATCACTTGGGATGGTTAGACAGTGGCAAGAAATTTTTTATGAAAAGCGATTCTCTCACTCTTTGCTTGATATCCAACCAGACTTTGTAAAGCTAGCATCAGCCTACGGAATCGATGGAAAACGCGCTGAAACAGAAAGTGATGTAAGAGAAGCTTTAACGTTAGCTCTTGCGTCCAAAAAACCATTTGTTCTTGATTGTGTTGTTACTGCTGATGAGAATGTCTATCCGATGATCGCTCCTGGAAAAGGACTACATGAAATGATTGGAGTGAGAGGATGAGACGTATCATTTCAGCAACGGTTCTAAACGAAAGTGGTGTATTGAATCGTTTGACCGGATTGCTGACAAAACGCCAGTTCAACATAGAGAACATTACGGTTGGACATACAGAAGATCCAGCCGTTTCAAAAGTAACATTAACGGTTTGGGTAGAAGATGATCGTAAAGCTGAACAACTTGTTAAACAGCTTCATAAGCAGATTAATATTCTAAAAGTTCGTGATCTGACAAACATGGCACTCGTTTCTAGAGAACTTGCGCTCATCAAAGTTCTAACAACACCTGATACGCGCAGCGAGATCAAGATGTTGATCGAGCCATTTCGAGCAACCGTCCTTGATGTTTCACTCGAAAACGTAACGCTTGAAGTTACAGGGGATGGAGAAAAGATAGATGCGTTGATCGAACTGTTGCGTCCGTATGGAATCAAAGAGATTTCAAGGACGGGTGTTACGGCTATACCCCGCGGAACACAAAAGAAAGTACTTGAGCTTCACCCCTATTCTATTATGTAAAGGAGAATGATGATAATGGCAAAAGTATATTACGAAAACGATCTTTCTAACGATGTATTAAAAAATAAGAAGGTAGCGGTAGTAGGTTATGGTTCTCAAGGGCATGCTCATGCATTAAACCTAAAGGATAGCGGCTATGATGTAGTAGTTGGTGTTCGAGAGGGTCGTTCTTTTGATGAAGCGGTAAAAGACGGATTTGACGTCTATCCTGTTCGCGAAGCGGCTAGGCTTGCGGAAGTTGTAATGGTTCTATTACCAGATGAAAGGCAACCTGAAGTTTATAAAAATGAAATCTTACCTGAACTGTCTCCGGGCAATGCGCTCGTTTTTGCTCACGGGTTCAACGTTCACTATCACCAAGTGGTACCACCGCAAGATGTGGATGTATTCTTAGTTGCTCCTAAAGGGCCTGGTCACCTTGTTAGACGTACATTTGAATCAGGTGAAGGAGTTCCAGCACTTTTCGCGGTATACCAAGATGCTACAGGCACTGCTCGTGAAACTGCACTTAGTTATGCTAAAGGAATTGGTTCTGCTAGAGCTGGAGTGCTCGAAACAACATTCCAAGAAGAAACGGAAACAGACCTTTTTGGTGAACAGGCCGTGTTGTGTGGTGGGTTATCTTCACTTGTCAAAGCTGGATTTGAAACGCTAACAGAAGCTGGCTATCAGCCGGAAGTTGCCTATTTTGAATGTTTACACGAATTAAAGTTAATTGTTGACCTGATGTACGAAGGTGGTCTAGAGGGGATGAGATATTCAATCTCTGATACTGCTCAGTGGGGAGATTTTCAATCAGGACCTCGTGTAATTGATGAAAGAGTAAAAGAATCAATGAAATCCGTTCTAAAAGATGTTCAATCCGGAGAGTTTGCTAAAGGCTGGATCTTAGAGAATCAAGCAAATCGACCTGTGTTTCATGTTGTAAACAATCAAGAGAAGAACCATCCTATTGAAAAAGTAGGGAGGGAACTTCGAGCAATGATGCCGTTCGTAAAATCAAAACAAAAAAAGGAGGCCGTTGCTAGTGCGAAAAATTGAAATCTTTGACACGACTCTGCGTGATGGAGAGCAAACAGCAGGGGTCAATCTAAACACGGCAGAAAAACTGGAGATCGCCAAAAGACTTGAATTGCTAGGTGTGGATGTCATGGAAGCAGGCTTTCCGGCTGCTTCCAAGGGTGATCTTGAGGCAGTGAAAAAAGTAGCATCGATCGTGAAGAATTCAACCGTTACAGCTTTGGCACGATCGAACACTTCAGATATTGATTATGCATGGGAAGCTCTAAAAGATTCAGCTGAACCAAGGTTGCATGTTTTTTTGGCAACATCGCCCATTCACATGACATACAAGTTAAAGAAAACACCTGACCAAGTCGTTGAGACGGCGGTTGGTGCAGTCAAATATGCACGACAAAAGTTCCCTGTCGTGCAATGGTCAGCAGAAGACGCATGTCGGTCAGATCTTGTATTTTTATCGCGCATTGTTGAGAAAGTGATCGATGCTGGTGCAACGGTCATTAACATACCAGATACAGTAGGATTTACGAATCCTGAGGAATACGGAAAGATCTTTCGTTATCTATTAAATAATGTTCCGAACATAGAGAAAGCTATTCTATCTGCTCACTGCCACGATGATTTAGGGATGGCTGTTGCCAATTCTTTATCGGCGATCGAACATGGTGCGAATCAGGTTGAATGTACGATTAACGGCATCGGTGAAAGAGCCGGAAATGCCTCATTAGAAGAGATAGCGGTAGCTTTAGCGATTCGTGAAGATTTTTATCAAGCAAATACACATTTAAAGCTAAATGAGATCAGTCGTACGAGTCAGCTTGTTAGCAGGCTGACAGGAATTGCTGTCCCGCCGAATAAGGCTGTGGTTGGGAAGAATGCTTTTGCTCACGAGTCAGGAATCCACCAAGACGGTGTGTTAAAAGAAAAATCAACATATGAGATCATCACACCTGAGCTTGTTGGGGTTCCTTCTAACCAACTCGTGCTCGGAAAACATTCTGGGCGTCACGCATTCAAGGATTATTTGCATAAGTTAGGTTTTCATCCAGATGAGAACAAGGTTAAGGTTCTATTTGAAGATTTTAAACAACTTGCTGATAAGAAAAAAGAGATGACAGAAGAAGACATTTTCGCACTACTCATCGATCATAAAATACAACCTGAAGTGCCGTTGTATCAATTAAAAGATATTCAAGTGAACTATGGTACAAATCAGATTCCTACTGCGACGTTAAGACTGTTGACTCCAGACGGAAAACTGATTCAAGATGCTGCAACAGGTTCAGGTAGTGTCGAAGCCATCTACAATACACTTGGGAAGATGCTTCCTTCTTCGATCAAGCTGAATGATTATAGAATTCAATCAGTAGGAGCAGGGCGTGACGCTCTTGCACAAGTGTTTGTTCAGATCGATAGTGATGGTCATGAAATTAACGGAAGCGGAACAGCGCAAGATGTTTTGGAAGCGTCGGCTAAAGCTTATGTTCACGCTTATAATAAGCTTCAGCTTCAAGATGAAAAGAAAAGCTATGAAGCGATGAGTATCTAAATTTAGGAGGGATGTTAGATGAAAAAGAGAATAGCAGTTTTGCCAGGAGACGGGATCGGTCCAGAAGTGATCAAAGGTGCTTTGCAAGTGTTAGACGGTGTAGCAACACGATTTGGTCATGAATTTGAGACGATTGAACAAGTATTTGGAGGTGCTGCTATTGACCAGGAAGGTACTCCTCTCCCAGATACCACGCTAAAAACTTGCCATGCCAGTGATGCTGTTCTGCTTGGAGCGGTTGGTGGACCAAAATGGGATCAAGGGAATGTTCGGCCAGAACAAGGGTTACTCGCTTTACGAAAAGCGATGAACGTGTATGCAAACGTAAGACCTGTTCACGTTTATCCTGGTCTTGAACATCTATCACCTCTTAAATCAAACAAGGTAAAAGGTGCTGACTTTGTATTTGTTCGCGAACTGACCGGTGGCATTTATTTTTCAGAGCCGAAAGAACGGAATGAGAAACGTGCGGTAGATACATTGTCCTATACGCGAGAGGAGATAACCAGAATCGTTGAAAAGGCCTATGAGTTAGCTTCTTCTCGCAGAAAAAAAGTAACATCAGTTGATAAAGCGAACGTTCTTGAAACGAGCAAGTTGTGGAGAGAAGTCGTGGAGGATGTAGCTAAAAAGTATCCAAACATCGAAACAGAACACTTGCTGGTAGATTATGCTGCCATGAGGATGATCAGTAATCCTACGAGTTTTGATGTGGTCGTCACTGAAAATATGTTTGGGGATATTTTGTCTGATGAAGCTTCTGTTCTTACAGGTTCGCTAGGAATGATGCCTTCAGCTTCACTAAGTGAAAACGGTCCTGGTCTATATGAACCTATACATGGGTCAGCACCAGATATCGCAGGAAGCGGTAAAGCAAATCCAATTGGCATGATTCTTAGTGTAGCGATGATGCTGCGTCATTCGTTCCAACTTGAAAAAGAAGCGGAAGCTGTTGAACTAGCCGTTTTTGAAACGCTGCAGGCAGGTTATCGTACAGGAGATATTTATGGAGATAGTGGTACTTTAGTATCTACGAAAGAAATGGTCAATCAAATTCATTTTAGAATGTTGGAAGATTCAACAAGTGCAACTCTTCTAGAGGTTTATGTGTAGGGAGGTAGATTTCGGTGAGTAAAACTATAATTGATAAACTTTGGGATCGTCATATTGTCGTAAAAGAAGAAAATAAACCAGATCTTCTCTACATTGATCTGCACCTCATTCATGAAGTAACATCACCTCAAGCGTTTGCTGGGCTAAGAGAAAAAAATAGAACTGTCAGACGGCCGGATCTTTGTTTTGCAACAATGGATCATAACATCCCGACGATCGATCGGTTCAATATTAAAGACGAAACGTCACGTTTACAAGTTCAGACGCTTGAAAAAAACTGTGAGGAATTTGGGATCCAACTTGAGGGGTTAAACTCTGAACAACAAGGTATCGTTCACGTTATTGGACCGGAACTTGGATTAACACTGCCAGGAAAAACAATCGTCTGTGGGGATAGTCACACCTCCACGCATGGTGCTTTCGGTGCTCTCTCTTTTGGGATCGGCACAAGCGAGGTTGAACACGTACTTGCTACACAAACGCTATGGCAGAATAAACCAAAACAGATGAACGTTAAGATTGAAGGCGAGTTAGGTTTTGGTGTTACAGCCAAAGACGTCATCTTATGGTTCATAGCGAAATATGGAACGAATGTCGGTACAGGTTATATCATTGAGTTTTCTGGTAGCACCGTTAGGAAATTCTCGATGGAAGAGCGAATGACACTTTGTAATATGTCAATAGAAGCTGGAGCAAAAGCATCGGTTATTTCTCCTGATAAAGTTACTTTTTCTTATATATCAGGAAAGCGTTATGCTCCAAAGAATCAAGAATTTCTAGAAAGTTGTAAGAGATGGAGTGAGCTTGCAAGTGATAAGGATGCGACATTTGATCAAACGATCGAAATCGATGCTTCAGAGATCGAACCAATGGTCACTTGGGGAACGACGCCTTCCATGTGTTTGCCGATTAGTGGAGTAATTCCTTCAGAGAAAAATTTTTCTTCTATAGAAGAGAAGCAATCGTTACTAAATGCTCTCCATTACATGGGCTTTAGTGGAAATGAAAAAGTGGAGAATATACCTGTGCAGCACGTGTTTATTGGATCTTGTACAAATTCAAGACTAAGTGACCTTCTTCAAGCTTCTAAAGTTGTTGAAGGCAGACACGTACATCCAGAAGTTCGAGCGATCGTAGTTCCAGGTTCACAAGCTGTGAAAAAAGAAGCAGAAATCTTGGGATTGCATCAGATTTTTTTAGATGCAGGGTTTGAATGGCGTGAGTCGGGTTGTTCGATGTGTTTAGGTATGAATGATGATATTGTTCCAGAAGGGGAAAGGTGTGCTTCTACCTCAAATCGTAACTTTGCTGGCAGACAAGGAAAAGGGGCCAGAACACACCTTGTGAGTCCAATCATGGCTGCTGCGGCGGCCTTGAATGGAAAATTCATAGATGTTCGTTCTATCCTTCCAAAGGAGGTAGATCATTATGCCGGGGTTTAAAACACATTCAGGCAGTGCGGCAGTTTTAGACAGAGATCATGTGGACACAGATCAGATCATTCCGAAGCAATTTTTAAAAAAAATTGATAAAGCCGGATACGGTGAGTTTTTGTTTTTTGATTGGAGATATCACTCTGATGGAACAGAAAATAAAGATTTTGAACTGAATTCGCAAGAAACAAAAGAAGCTACGATATTAGTTACAGGTAAAAACTTTGGTTGTGGGTCTTCAAGAGAGCACGCACCTTGGGCATTGAAGGATTATGGTTTTCAAGTAATTATCGCTGAAAGTTTTGCGGATATTTTCTTTAACAATTGTGTGAAGAACGGCATCTTGCCGATTCGGCTCTCAAAAGAAGAGATTCGAAACTTACAGAGTGAAAGAGATGGAAACCTTGTACGAACGTTGAGAGTAGACCTTGAGCAGCAACTTGTAAAAAGTGAAAAAGGTGAAGTGTTTACTTTTGAATTTGATCCATATTGGAAAAAGATGCTTCTTAACGGATGGGACGAAATATCAGTAACTCTTCAACAAGAAGCTCTTATAAAAAAATATGAAGATGAAAGGATCGTGAACTGACAATGGGGATTTAACAAACACACCGGAACGTTTATTTCACGCTTTGGAGGAAGTCTCAAAAATCGCACACCGTACGCCGCTTAAACAATCTTCAACTCTTAACAAGTGGACCGGTGGAAAGGTGTATATGAAGCTTGAGAATCTACAGAAGACCGGTTCGTTTAAATTGCGAGGAGCTTTTTACAAAGTTTCCACATTAAACGAACTAGACTGTGCGAGAGGTGTGATTGCTGCATCAGCTGGAAACCATGCACAAGGTTTGGCTCTTTCATGTTCACTGCGTGGAATAAATTCTAAAATCTTCATGCCAGAAAATGCACCACTATCCAAGATCGATGCAGTAAGATCGTATGGAGCAGATATTGTTTTAGAAGGTGACAATTATCAGGCGGCTTATGAAGCAGCGAAAAGAGAAGAAGAAAAAAGCGGAGGAATCTTTGTTCATCCTTTTGACGATTACGATGTAATCGCTGGACAAAGCACCGTAGCTCTTGAGATGCTGCAGCAAAAACCTGAATTAAAAACGATTGTTGTACCAGTAGGAGGTGGAGGTTTATTGGCTGGAATCGCATTAGCGGTTAAGTCGATCAGACCTGATGTACGAGTCGTTGGCGTGCAATCGGAGAATGCTAGTGCGGTTTATCAAGCGTTCACTGGTACTGCAAGAAAAACGTTAACTCGTTGTACATCAATCGCAGATGGGATCGCAGTTGTTAAGCCTGGAGCAATCACCGTTCCTGTTATTTCAAAATATGTGGATGAGATGGTCACTGTGACCGAGGAACAAATTGCTTACGCTATGATGTTTATGCTTGAGCGAGAAAAGGTGGTCGTAGAAGGAGCAGGGGCTGCAAGTTTAGCGGCAGTCATGTTTCATAGCCGTCTGGCACTCGATCAAAAAGTAGGTCTTATCATTAGTGGTGGTAATGTAGATCCAGTTAAATGGTCATTGTATAAAGGAATGGCCGATAAAGTGAACTTAAAAAGAATTAGTTAATAATGAGGCTTGCTCAGAAGGAAAATCTTTTGAGTAAGTTTTTTTATTTAAAAGCGTGTTAAGAAATACGCTCTAACTTCTTAGTTATCTTGAGTTCATCTGGCGAAACTGCTATTCTTTAGTCAAACATAAATGGAAGCGGAGAGTTGTGATGACTAACGAAAAAAACAATAAAGACAATATCGTTCGGTTTCCTAACTTAAATGGACGTCTTTTAGAAAAAGGTATGGATTCTTTAAAAAGTAAAAAATACGATGAGTCTTTATCGTGTTTTGAACAACTGCTTCAAGCAGATCCAATGCATGCGCAAGGCAATCTTGGGCTAGTTTTAAGTTTGGTTGAACTAGGACGATTACACGAAGCCAAACAAAAATGTGACCGTATGCTTAAAGAAGGAATAGGAGAATATTACGATGTACTTCAAATCTACTTAAGTATATTAGTTCAGTTATCAGAATACATAACCGTTGTTTCCGTGATTGAAGCCGTTCTCGAAGAGCAAAAAATTCCTGCAGACAAAGCCGAAACGTTTTATCAGCTTCTTCAGTTCAGTCGAAAAGTAATCGAGCAAGAAGGTGTGCCAGAGGTGAAGAAAGACCCTGAAATATCGAACGCACCTGCAGCGAATCCGGATTTTCAAGCGCTGAAAGAGATGCTCTCAAGTGATCAGGCAGACTTACAGTGGATGGCTGTACAACAGTTGAAGCGCCTCGGACCTGATATGATGGTTCCGATGTTTGAATCTTTTTTATTAGATAAAAAAAAGCATCCCGCTGTAAAAAGCTTAATTCTGCAATACTTTAAAGAAAACCAAGTAGATAAAATCGTAAAGATCGAGAAATACGGACAAACGACCGAAGTGAACATCGCGCAGCTTACGGATTTAAATGAGAACTTCTTTTATAATGAAGTGAAGTCTCTGATCAAAGATGAACTCGAGCAAGAGAACCCATCATTACTCGAGATCGCACTTGCTGTGTGGAAAGATTATTCACTCGCACTATATCCTTTCTTACCAACTCCAGAAAATAAGATACTTTGGTTTGAAGCCACTGTTATGGCGGCAAATATTCTTTGTGGAATAGAAGAAGAAATCGATCTAGAAGATCACGAATTACAAAAAGCAGTGAAGGTTCTCGTCGAATTGGAAAGATTTTATATGCAGACTTAATGAGAAAGTGATGTAACTTGTTGAAATACAGAACGTCTATGCTATAATGGAGTGGTTGTAATCTATATGATAGTTATGGAAATACCGATGTTGGAGGGAACATTTAATGACTGCTAAATGGGAAAAGTTAGAAGGTAATCAAGGTGTCTTAACGGTAGAAGTTGAGGCGACTGAAGTAGATACAGCGCTTGACCAAGCGTTCAAAAAAGTTGTAAAACAAGTAAACGTACCAGGATTCCGTAAAGGGAAAATGCCACGTAGACTTTTTGAACAACGTTTTGGAGTAGAGTCTCTTTACCAAGACGCTCTAGATATCCTATTGCCAAAAGCATATGGAGACGCTGTACAAGAAGCTGGTATCGAGCCAGTTGACCGTCCAGAAGTTGACATCGAAAAAATGGAACAAGGAAGCAACCTTGTTTTCACAGCTAAAGTAATCGTTAAACCAGAAGTTAAACTTGGTGATTACAAAGGTCTTGAAGTTGAAAAGACTGAAACAGAAGTTACAGACGAAGATGTTCAAAACGAACTTACTTCTTTACAAGAGCAACAAGCTGAACTTGTTGTTAAAGAAGAAGGTACAGTTGAGAATGGCGATACTGTAAACATCGATTTCGAAGGATTCGTTGATGGCGAAGCTTTCGAAGGCGGAAAAGCTGAAAACTACTCTCTTGAAATTGGATCTGGATCTTTCATCCCAGGTTTTGAAGAGCAATTAGTTGGTGAAAAAGCTGGTGCTGAAAAAGAAGTTAACGTTAACTTCCCTGAAGAGTACCATGCTGAAGAACTAGCTGGTAAGCCTGCTGTTTTCAAAGTAAGCATCCATGACATCAAAGCTAAACAACTTCCAGAGCTTAATGACGAGTTCGCTAAAGAAGCTGAAGGCGATGCTGAAACTCTAGAAGATCTTAAAAAAGAACTTCGCACAAAGCTTGAAGAGAGCAAAAAGCAAGAAGCTGAAAACAAAACTCGTGAAACAGTAATTGAAAAAGCTTCTGAGAATGCAGAAATCGATATTCCTGAAGCAATGGTAAACACAGAGCTTGACCGTATGGTTCAAGAATTTGGCCAACGTCTTCAAATGCAAGGTATGAACCTTGACCTTTACTACCAGTTCTCTGGTACAAGCGAAGAAGCACTTCGTGAGCAAATGAAAGAAGATGCTGGAAAACGCGTTCGCACTAACCTAGTACTTGAAGCTATTGTTGAAGCTGAAAACATCGAAGTTTCTGAAGAAGAAATCGATGCTGAACTTAGCAAGATGGCTGAAATGTACCAAATGGAAGTAGAACAAATTAAACAAATGCTTGCTATGCAAGGTGGAAATGATGCAGTAGCAGCTGACTTGAAAGTTCGTAAAGCAATCGACTTTCTTGTGGAAAACAGCAAAACTGCTTAATTCTATAACTAAATAAGTTCATAAATCTTAGCAAGGCGCGATCCTTATGTATCGTGCCTTGTTTTGCCATACATATTAAATTTCTATTAAAATACACATCCTATCTGAAAAATAGGTTTTAAATCTTGTGGTATTGTTCATACTTATATAGAGCGTTACCATACATATTTATTAAGCGTTATTATTTCCGTTTTAATATGGAAGTGTGATACAATCCATTATAATCAACGGAATGCTTAAGTCGTAGAAAAGATAATCAGACTTTCCTTCAGAATATATCTGGATTTTAGTCAAGCGTTTCATCCATATTCTCGTTTTAGGGGTGATATCATTGTTTAAATTTAATGATGAAAAAGGGCAATTGAAATGTTCTTTCTGTGGTAAAACACAAGATCAAGTAAGAAAACTGGTTGCTGGACCAGGTGTATATATTTGTGATGAATGTATCGAACTCTGTACTGAAATCGTAGAAGAAGAATTAGGTACAGAAGAGGATGTAGAACTAAAAGAAGTACCAAAACCAGTAGAAATCCGTAAAATTCTTGACGAGTATGTAATTGGTCAAGCTCAGGCTAAGAAATCCCTTTCTGTAGCCGTTTACAATCATTACAAACGTATAAATTCAACTCAAAAATCGGATGAAGTTGAACTAGCGAAAAGTAATATTGCGATGATCGGACCAACAGGAAGTGGTAAGACGCTACTTGCTCAAACGTTGGCTCGTATCTTAAATGTACCTTTTGCGATTGCAGATGCTACGTCTTTAACGGAAGCTGGATATGTGGGTGAGGATGTAGAGAACATCCTTCTGAAATTGATTCAGTCTGCTGATTATGATGTAGAAAAAGCGGAAAAGGGTATCATCTATATCGATGAAATCGATAAGATTGCACGTAAATCGGAAAACCCTTCTATTACAAGAGATGTATCAGGTGAAGGCGTTCAACAAGCTCTTCTTAAAATCCTTGAAGGTACAGTAGCTAGCGTACCGCCACAAGGAGGAAGAAAGCATCCTCACCAAGAATTCATCCAAATTGACACAACAAACATTCTGTTCATTTGTGGTGGAGCATTTGATGGTATCGAACAAATCATCAAACGCCGACTTGGTAAAAAAGTGATCGGATTCAGTTCTGAAACGAAACAAGCTGATTTAAAAGCAGGAGAATACTTGTCTAAAGTTCTTCCTGAAGATTTACTTCGCTTTGGTTTGATTCCTGAATTTATCGGTCGTTTACCAGTCATTTCAAACCTAAACCCTCTTGATGAGGAAGCATTGATCGAAATCTTAACAAAGCCAAAGAACGCATTAGTAAAACAATATCAAAAGTTATTGGATATTGATGGTGTCGAGCTAGAATTTACTGATGAAGCTCTTCGAGAAATTTCTGCTCAAGCTATTGAGCGTAAAACAGGAGCACGTGGACTTCGTTCGATCATCGAAGGAGTTATGCTTGATGTAATGTTTGAGCTGCCTTCTCGTGAAGATGTTGTTAAATGTATCGTAACGAAAGAAACAATCTCTGATAAACTACCTCCAACTCTTGAATTAGAAGACGGTACGGTTATTGAACAATCAAAAGAAACGCCAAAAGAGAGTGCTTAATTTTGAGACCAGCTTATGCTGGTCTTTTTTGTTGTTTAGGAAATTATAAAAAACCTAGACCTGTGATAGTTGTTCGGTAAAATGTTCGTATCATTTTGGGGAGAACGAGTATGAGTAAAAAAAGTACGAAAGTGGTGTTATTAAATTAATTCAAATCCATTCGCATATCTGGCTGGCAAGACGATATTTAAGAGATCCTACCAATTCTGCAGGAAAAGGAAAAGCAGGGAGTGGATGTGGAAGTGCTTGTTGTCGGCGAGCTAGAGTCGACGCTGTCCCATACGCACATCGTTGATTTCTGCACAAGAGCATCACTCACTAGGCGCTTTCGTTTAATGGTCGTCGATGAGACGGAAGTCATCTTTGCAGGGATGGAAAGATAGAACTGGCAAGCATTAAAGACGATATCGCGGCCATTTATTAAAGTTTTTATTGAGTTCTTTTATGACTGGCTAAAATTACGGATAAACATTCCGAACGGATGATGAATGATGAAGAGATTAAGAGCGTATTGATGAAGTTAAGGTATTAAAAAGATAGGGCTAACCCCAAAAAGCACTTCACGTGATCTTTGGAGGGTCAGCTCTATTTCATTTTATAGTCTGATTGCGTGTGAGCCGATCCCTATGAGTCAAAGTATGATTTCTATGGGGCGTAACTAGACACTTATGAGTCAAACGAAGACTTTTATGGGTCAAAAAGAGAGGTCTATGAGTCAAACCATAATCTATGGGTCAAAATCATAGAGCTATGGGTCAAAATGGACACCCTTTGGGTCAAACAGCAATAAAAGTAAATGAAGCGGTGATACGGAATAGGATTAAAATCAGGTATTCTGATTTGTCGTGTTCAATAATGTAAACAGATCTTCATTACATATTGCAACCTATGTGAAATTGTCTTTTTAAAAGGTTGACCGTTTAGTTCACCACCTCCTCGGAGATACTATGATTATCACTACATAGGTACCGGGAGGAAAAACAATGAACTGGACTGGCATAGCTTTACTTATTCAATTATTCTTCGGGATTATTATCGGGCTATATTTTTGGAACTTACTACGTAACCAACGTTCTCAAAAAGTGAGCGTGGATAAAGAATCAAGAAAAGAAATGGAACAGTTAAGAAGAATGCGTTCGATCTCACTATCAGAACCTCTGTCTGAACGTGTTCGACCTGGGAAATTTGAAGATATCATCGGACAAGAAGATGGAATAAAGGCGTTAAAAGCTGCTTTGTGTGGACCAAACCCACAACATGTAATCGTCTACGGTCCTCCAGGAGTTGGAAAAACTGCTGCAGCACGATTAGTCTTAGAAGAAGCGAAGCGTAATCAAACATCGCCTTTTCGTTCTACAGCTGTTTTTGTAGAACTTGATGCCACGACTGCTCGTTTTGATGAGAGGGGTATCGCGGACCCTTTAATTGGTTCTGTTCATGATCCAATTTACCAAGGTGCTGGAGCTATGGGGCAAGCGGGCATTCCTCAGCCAAAACAAGGGGCAGTTACGAATGCACATGGTGGAGTTCTTTTTATTGATGAGATTGGTGAGCTACATCCCATACAGATGAACAAATTATTAAAAGTATTAGAAGATCGTAAGGTTTTTCTAGAAAGTGCTTATTATTCGGAAGAGAACGCGAACATACCGCATCATATTCATGATATTTTCCAAAATGGTCTTCCGGCAGATTTCCGAATGATCGGAGCGACTACACGTATGCCAGAAGAGATACCGCCTGCTATTCGATCAAGGTGTTTAGAAGTGTTCTTTAGAGAATTGCAGCCAGCTGAGATCGAGCAAATCGCTAAAAGAGCAGCTGATAAGATTCAGTTAGGGATCGATGTTGAATCGTTAACATACATGGCTCAATATGCTAGAAATGGCCGTGAAGCTGTAAATATGATTCAAATCGCAGCAGGTCTTGCCATCACAGAACAACGTAAAAACATTACGAAGAGTGATGTAGAGTGGGTAACACATTCAAGTAGGATGGCTCCAAGGCCTGAAAGAAAAATTGGTGCCAAACCAAAAATAGGCTTAGTAAACGGTCTTGCTGTATATGGTCCAACAAGCGGAGCATTGCTAGAGATTGAAACAACCGTTTTACCTGCAAAAAAACAAGGTTCTATTACGATAACAGGAATAGCAGAAGAAGAGAGTATCGGAAATCAATCGAAGTCTATAAGAAGAAAAAGTATGGCAAAAGGTTCAGTGGAAAACGTTATAACCGTGCTTCGATACATGGGTGTAGATGCATCTATGTATGATATCCACGTCAATTTTCCAGGTGGAGGTCCAGTAGACGGTCCGTCAGCGGGAATTGCGATCGCTTCTTCCATCTACTCAGCAATTCACAATATTAAAATTGATCACGAAATTGCTATGACTGGAGAAATCAGTATCCATGGTAAAGTGAAACCAGTTGGTGGTGTCATGGCGAAGATTCTTGCTGCAAAAGATGCTGGTGCAAAACGTGTTCTAATACCGTTTGAGAATAATCAAAAGATTTTTGATACGATTGAAGACGTAGAGATCATTCCAGTAAAAAAACTTTCAGAAGTATTTCAATACGCATTTTTAGATGACAGTGAAGAGCAATCGGTCCCTGCATCTGCAGCTTTGAACTCCCCTCCTTCTTCTGTATAAGGAGAAGTAGGGAGTTTCTTTTTGTTCCGATAATAGCTGCGTTACATTTTTATATAGGAACCAATAAACGAATTATTAGTCGTTTTTATATAATCCGAAGCTTACATTAGACAAAGTTGTGCATTATCGGTAGAATTGTACAAAGACTAAGCATATAATTAATGATTACATAGCAGTTTTGGAGGTGTTTTTAATGGGGGAAAAACGAGTTCTTCCGCTCCTCCCTCTTCGCGGATTGTTGGTTTATCCAACAATGGTACTTCATTTAGATGTAGGAAGAGAAAAATCAATTCAAGCACTTGAAAAAGTGATGCTTGATGATCAGATGATTTTTCTATCTACACAAAAAGAGGTTTCTATTGAAGATCCAGCACAAGAGGAAATTTATCATGTAGGAACGTTGTCAAAAGTAAATCAGATGCTCAAGTTGCCAAATGGCACGATAAGAGTACTTGTAGAAGGAATTAAACGTGGTAAGATTACTTCTTTCATGGACGAAACAACTCATGTAGAAGTAGAAGTGGAACTTACGGATGATATTGAAGTGAAAGAAGCTGAAACAGAAGCTCTCATGAGAGCAGTTCTGGCTCAATTCGAACAATACATAAACCTATCCAAAAAAGTAACGCCTGAAACGCTTGCTTCTGTTCAAGATATTACGGAACCAGGGCGTTTGGCTGATGTTATTTCTTCACATCTTTCTCTGAAGATTAAAGAAAAACAAAAGATCCTTGAGATCTTTGATGTAAAAGAAAGACTTGAATACTTGCTGGACCTTTTAAACAATGAAAAAGAAGTGTTAGGTCTTGAAAAGAAAATTGGCCAACGCGTTAAAAAAGCGATGGAAAAAACGCAGAAAGAATATTATCTGCGCGAACAGATGAAAGCTATCCAAAAAGAACTTGGTGATAAAGAAGGCAAAGTTGGTGAAGTGAGTACGCTTAAAGAACGTATTGAATCATCTGATATGCCTGAGACGGTCATGGAGCTTGCGAAAAAAGAACTAGATCGCTATGAAAAGATGCCGAATTCTTCAGCTGAAAGCTCTGTTATCAGAACATACATCGAGTGGCTTGTTAATCTACCTTGGAAACAAGAGACGATTGATAATCTGGATATTCCACATGCAGAAACAGTTCTTAACGAGGATCATTATGGTCTAGAAAAAGTGAAGGACAGAGTATTAGAATATCTGGCAGTCCAAAAGCTGACAAATTCACTAAAAGGACCAATTCTTTGTTTAGTTGGACCTCCGGGTGTTGGTAAAACATCATTAGCAAGATCGATCGCACGTGCTATCGGTCGAAATTTTGTAAGAATTTCTCTTGGCGGTGTAAGAGACGAGGCTGAGATCAGAGGACATAGAAGAACGTATGTAGGCGCGATGCCAGGTCGTTTGATTCAAGGGATGAAGAAGGCGGGGACGATTAACCCTGTGTTCTTACTTGATGAAATCGATAAGATGTCAAGTGATTTTAGAGGTGATCCTTCCTCTGCGATGCTTGAAGTGCTTGATCCGGAACAAAACAGCACGTTCAGCGATCACTATATCGAAGAGCCCTATGATCTTTCTAAAGTCATGTTTGTAACAACAGCCAATTCTCTATCAACGATCCCTGGGCCGTTATTAGATAGAATGGAAGTTATTTCGATCGCTGGTTATACAGAGGTTGAAAAGCTGCATATCTCTAAGAATCACTTGATTCCCAAACAGCTGAAAGAACATGGACTAAAGAAAAGCCAGATTCAGTTTAAAGATGATTGTATCTTAAAGCTGGTTCGTAACTATACACGCGAAGCCGGTGTACGTAATCTTGAGCGTCAAATTGCAGGATTATGCAGAAAAGCTGCAAAACAAATTGTTTCATCTGAAAAGAAAAAGGTGATTCTTTCTGCTAAAAATCTTGAAGACTATCTAGGTAAACCGCGTTTCCGTTATGGTCAGGCAGAACTTGAAGACCAAATTGGTGCAGCGACGGGATTAGCTTATACGACAGCAGGCGGAGATACTCTTTCTATTGAGGTAGCCTTATCTCCAGGTAAGGGTAAACTGATCTTAACCGGTAAGCTAGGTGATGTGATGAAAGAATCTGCTCAAGCTGCATTAAGTTATGTTCGTACCAAAGTCGAAGAGTTAGGAATCGATCATGATTTCTACGAGAAAACAGATATTCATATACATGTTCCTGAAGGAGCAACACCTAAGGATGGGCCGTCAGCAGGAATAACGATCGCTACAGCATTAGTATCAGCACTAACGAAAAAGCCCGTTAGAAAAGATGTAGGGATGACCGGAGAGATCACATTGCGTGGCCGTGTGTTGCCTATCGGTGGATTGAAAGAAAAATCATTAAGTGCGCACCGAGCAGGAATCAAAACAATCATCCTTCCGAAAGAAAACGAAAAAGACATTGAGGATATTCCGCAATCTGTTAAAGAGGGATTATCTTTTATAACCGTATCTCATCTAGATGAGGTATTAAAAGTTGCATTAGCAGGTGATAGAAAGTGAAAGTAAATACAGCAGAAATCGTAATTTCAGCAGTCGGACCTAAGCAATATCCGGAAGGCAACCTTCCGGAGATTGCTCTTGCCGGCCGCTCGAATGTAGGGAAATCGTCTTTTATCAATAAGATGATTCATCGAAAAAATTTAGCACGTACGTCTTCAAAACCTGGAAAAACACAAACGCTAAACTTTTATATTTTAAATGAAAGCTTTTATTTTGTGGATGTTCCTGGTTACGGATTTGCTAAAGTATCAAAAACAGAACGAGAAGCTTGGGGCAAGATGATCGAGCAGTATCTCGTTGAACGAGACCAATTAAAAGCTGTTGTTCAGCTTGTAGACCTTAGACATGCTCCATCAAAAGATGATGTACTCATGTATGATTGGTTAAAATATCACGAGCTTCCTGTTATCGTGGTGGCAACGAAAAGTGATAAGATCCCAAAAGGAAAATGGGACAAGCATAAAAAAGTAGTCAAGGAAACATTAAACATGGATCCGAGCGACAAGATCGTTCTCTTCTCATCTGAAACCGGCCAAGGAAAAGATGAAGCGTGGGGCGTACTTAATTCTTATCTATCTAAATAATGACTGTTATAAAATTTTAGCATGACGCCTCTTTGCTAATAGATTATAGTTTTAGGTTTAAATCTTTTTATTTACTTCTTTGATTGTTGATTGGAGTGGAAGGTGCGAGACTCCTGCGGGACAGGCCGGCAGGTGAGACACTTATACGTGTAGCGTACGAATGTGGCTCACCGCCTGCCCCGCGGAAAGCGAGCAACCTGGAATGGAAATCAACTACTTCAGGCGAGCATCGGTGTTACGAAAACAGCCATAACACAAAACCCTCTATGTTTTTTAAACATAGAGGGTTTTGTGTTTCTATTTCTTTTTAAAGAACATAAGGTAAGCACCTATAACCATTAAAATAATGGGCCAAAAATCTTCAGCTTTAACAAATATATTTTCTACAGAAGGGGTATTACTCTTAAAGAAGAGCAACCATAAAGCCAAAAGGGATAGCAATAACCCAGGAATAAGACCCTCTTTCGTTTTTCGATACTGAATCAAAAATGATACGCCTGCAAGTAAAACAATAACTTGTAGTGGCTCTGGCCATGTCGCCACTTTTGCAGCAGCATGAAAGTGGATGCCTAACCCAGTCAAGAATACACCTGAGAAAATACTTGAAGAATCTTTTCCGGCACCAGATTGAAAAAGAAGAGCTATACCGATGATGATAAGTATACTTGGCCAAGTCAGATACGGTTGAAGCAGTTCAATATTCATTCTATTTGCCAAATAGAATAATCCAATTCCGAGTAAAATGATGCCGCTGAATGTGTTTCTTTGTTTCATAATGCCTCCATCTTAAACGTAAACCTTTGCTAAATTGGTCGATTTTTGTTATTTTTAATATTGGTGCTAAGTTTTAGTAATTATGGATATCCTAAAACTGCTATACACGCACCAAAAAGATAATAAATACATCATAGCATAAACGTTTAAATTCTGTTCACATTATTGGATATTCCGTATTTTGGGACATGTTATAATTAGTAAAGAACATACATAATTAAGGGAGGTGAGCGCATGCATATTCTAGTGGTTGGACTTAATTACAAAACGGCACCCGTAGAAATTCGGGAAAAAGTTTCTTTTCAGCCCGCTGAATTAACGGATGCGATCTCTACACTCCGAAAACAAAAAAGTATACTTGAATGTGTAATCGTTTCAACGTGCAACCGTACTGAGATCTATGCTGTTGCCGATCAGCTTCATACCGGAAGATACTACATCAAATCTTTTTTGGCGGACTGGTTTTCAATTGATAAAGAAGAACTTTCACCATTCTTGAGCATCAGAGACGGAGAAGCAGCTGTCGAGCATCTTTTTCGTGTAGCTGCTGGCTTGGATTCTATGGTGATCGGTGAAACACAAATCCTTGGTCAAGTAAGAGATGGGTTCTTAGAATCACAAAAACTTGATGCAACAGGAACTATATTTAATAAACTCATGAAACAAGCGATCACATTTGCGAAGAGATGTCATTCAGAAACAGATATCGGGGAAAATGCGGTATCTGTAAGTTATGCAGCTGTCGAACTCGCGAAAAAAATCTTTGGTGGCCTACAGAATAAAACCATTTTAATCGTAGGTGCTGGTAAGATGGGTGAGCTGACAGCGAAACATCTGCATGCGAGCGGTGGAAACGAAGTACTTGTAATCAACCGTACTTTTGAAAAAGCCCAAGAGGTAGCTAAAAAGTTTCATGGTATAGCTCATCCTTTTGAGGATCTTGAGAATTTGCTTATAAGAGCGGATATTGTGATCTCTTCAACAGGTGCAAGTGAATTTGTCATTACAAAGAAAATGGCCGCACCAGCTATTAAAAAACGTAAAGGTCTTCCATTGTTCATGGTAGATATTGCAGTACCTCGTGACTTAGATCCTGAGCTTCATGATTTAGAGAGCGTTTTTCTATATGATATTGATGACTTAGAAGGTATTGTAGAATCTAACCTTGCTGAACGAATGAAGGAAGCAGAAAAAATTGAGATTATGATCGAAGCTGAGATTGTTGCTTTCCAATCATGGATTTCAATGCTTGGTGTAGTACCGTTAATATCTGCATTGCGTGAAAAGGCATTAAACATACAAGCGGAAACCATGCAGAGCATCGAACGCAAACTACCGGATCTTACCGATCGAGAAAGAAAGATTTTAAGCAAACATACGAAAAGTATCGTGAATCAATTACTTCGTGATCCTGTGACAAGAGCCAAAGAGATGGCTGGCGAACCAGGAGCCGAAGAACAGTTGCAATTATTTACTGAAATCTTCGGACTAGAAGATTATTTGGATAAACAGAAGCAGTTGGAAACAGCATTTGCTGCAAACGTCGAAGAGAAGTCTTCACTAACAGATGAAGTGGTTCCTTCGGCTGTTGTAAGAACTTAAGCTCTCGTTTCCCTCGAGCTCATGGAGTGTGAGCAAAATGAATTGGATATATGATCTGACTATCGTTCTATATGCACTTAGCATCATAGGCTATTTTATAGATTTCCTTCAAAACAACCGGAAAGCAAACCGATTTGCTTTCTGGTTGCTTTCTATTGTCTGGGTACTTCAAACGGTCTTTTTTGTGTTAAGGATGCTGAAAGATCAAAGGTTTCCTATATTAACACCCTCAGAAGGCTTGTTTTTTTATGCATGGATCCTCGTGACGTTCTCGGTGGTCATGAGCAGATTTTTCCGGGTTGATTTTTTAGTGTTTTTTACGAACATTCTTGGTTTCTTGCTCGTTTCGATCCATTTATTTGCTCCAACAGGGCAAGCTAGCGCAGTGCTTGAGAAACAGCTGATTTCAGAACTATTAATCATCCATATTACGATGGCATTCATCTCATACGGAGCTTTTTCACTCTCTTTTATATTCTCCTTCATGTACCTGCTTCAACATGGCATGTTGAAAAGAAAGAAATGGAGCAAAAGGTTGCAGCGTTTTGGGAGTCTATCTTACTTAGAGAAACTTTCTTTTCGATTGAATACGATCGGAGTGCCGTTGCTTTTGCTTAGTCTAATATTAGGAGTCGTATGGGCATTCTGGAAAATAAGTGACTTTACACTTCTTGATGCCAAGGTCATCTCGTCATTTATTGTCCTTTTGGTTTACAGTACTTACCTCTATCAAAAGGTTGGAAGAGGTGTACAAGGTAAAACGTTAGCGCTTTGGAACACTGCGGCATTCTTAGTCGTTTTAATCAACTACTTTTTAGCGTCGACGTTCACTGAATTTCACCTTTGGTATAAGTAAAGAATAGGAGATTCATATCATGAGAAAAATTATAGTAGGTTCAAGAAGAAGTAAATTAGCGATCACACAAACAAACTGGGTGATCGAACAATTAAAAAAGTCTGGAATGCCTTTTGAATTTGAAGTGAAAGAAATCGTAACAAAAGGAGATATCATTCTAGATGTTACACTCTCAAAATTAGGCGGAAAAGGCTTGTTTGTTAAAGAGATTGAACAAGCGATGTTAGATAAAGAGATTGATATTGCCGTTCACAGCATGAAGGATATGCCGTCAGAACTTCCTGAAGGACTCGAGATCGGCTGTACACCAAAACGCGTAGATCCAAGGGATGCTCTAATATCTGAAAAGTATTCTTCATTAAGAGAGCTTCCTGCTGGTGCGATAGTTGGGACAAGCTCATTAAGAAGAGCAGCACAGATTCTGAATAGACGTCCAGATCTTGAGATTAAATCTATTCGAGGTAATATTGATACCCGTCTTAATAAGTTAAAGTCTGGTGAGTTTGATGCGATTATTTTAGCTGCTGCAGGACTTGAAAGAATGGGTTGGTCAACAGATGTTGTTACAGAATACTTAGACATAGATCTGTGTCTGCCTGCTGTAGGACAAGGTTCACTAGCTATCGAATGCAGAAGTGAAGATTTAGAAGTAAAAGAATTGTTAGCTACACTGAACGATGCTTATACATTTGATACGGTTTCAGCAGAACGCTCTTTCTTAAACACGCTAGAAGGAGGCTGCCAAGTTCCAATCGCAGCATTTGCAACGATGGACAACAACAACGAGGTCTCTTTAACAGGACTTGTTGCAGATCCGGAAGGAAAGACCGTGTTAAAAGAAATGAAGTCAGGCAAAGATCCTCATCGTGTCGGTGTAGAGTTAGCCGAAGAATTGAAAACATTAGGTGCTAAAACCATACTAGATACAGTGAAAAAGGATTTAAATTCATAATGAATACGTCTTTAGGACCACTAGCAGGTAAGCGAATACTTGTTACACGGCCGAAAGAGCAGGCAGAGCCATTGATCTCACTCATACAAGAGAATGGCGGACTCCCTCTTTCTTTTCCTATTGTCTCTATAAAAGCTGTTAAGAACGATGGGTTGTTGATAAAGAACCTTTCGTCTTATCAATGGATCATTTTCACGAGCAAAAATGGAGTAGATTATTTTTTTCAACTGATTTCTGATTGTAATCTCACTTTGGGACATGTTAAGTTTGCTGCAGTTGGTGAGAAAACAGCTGAATCATTAAGAACGAGAGGGATTACATCTATTCTTGTGCCCGAACATTTTCATGCAGAAAGCTTAGTTAAGACCTTAAAAAAACACGTCTTATCACATGAAAAAATTCTATTTCCAAAGGGGAACTTAGCTCCTTCTTATATTAAAGAGGAGTTGAGAGGTACAGCAGTTGTCGAAGAGTTAGTTGTTTACAAAACGGAATCAGAAGATCGTTTAGATTGGTCACTCGTACATCAAGCGGATTGTCTTTTTTTCATGAGCCCTTCTGCCGTAACTTTCATGAGTAGAAGGTTGGATACAGAGCAAGTCTATGAAAAGCCCGTGATCTGTGTTGGTCCAACAACGAAAAAAGCTGCAGAAGAATGCGGATATCATCTAGTGCTAATGCCAAAACAATTTACCGCAGAAGATATGGTGAACTGTGCCATCTCTTATTTTCAAGGAGGAAGTTAATATGAATTTTCAACGTCATCGTCGTTTAAGAAAATCAGCATCTATGCGTTCCCTAGTGCGTGAAACGCATCTTCATGTTTCAGACTTTATCTATCCATTGTTCTTTGTTGAAGGAGAAAACATAAAAAAAGAAGTCCCTTCTATGCCAGGTGTGTATCATCTATCATTGGATCTTCTTCAAGAAGAAGTAAAAGAAATTGAAAGTCTTGGCATTCAATCAATTATTGTTTTTGGTGTGCCAGCTGAAAAAGACGATTGTGGAAGCTCAGCTTATGATCATAATGGAATCGTACAAAAAGCAATCTCACAAATTAAAGAAGTTGCTCCATCACTTACTATTATTGCAGACACGTGTTTATGCCAATTTACAGACCATGGACACTGTGGTGTGATTGAAAATGGTGAAGTGTTGAACGATGAAACTTTGACTTTGCTCGCAAAGACAGCTGTATCACAGGCAAAAGCAGGAGCAGATATCATTGCTCCTTCAAACATGATGGACGGTTTTGTTGCAGCCATCAGACAAGGGCTTGATGAAGCTGGTTTCTATGATGTTCCGATCATGTCTTATGCCGTTAAATATGCATCATCCTTTTATGGTCCGTTCCGTGACGCAGCCCACAGCACACCTCAGTTCGGTGATAGAAAAACGTACCAGATGGATCCGGCAAACCGACTTGAAGCTCTACGAGAGGCAGAATCAGATGTTGCTGAAGGCGCTGATTTCTTAATGGTAAAGCCTGCTCTTTCTTACCTAGATATTCTTAGAGAATTAAAAGACAGATATCCTCTTCCGCTAGTGGCTTACAACGTGAGTGGAGAGTATTCCATGATCAAAGCAGCTGCTATGAACGGATGGGTAGACGAGAAGAGCATCGTTTTAGAGAAACTGATCTCAATGAAACGAGCAGGAGCAGACTTGATTATTACGTATTTTGCAAAAGATGCTGCAAGATGGTTGAATGAAAAATAAGGAAGGAAAGAGGGTGTTGGTATGAGAAGCTTTGAAAAATCGATCGCTGCTTTTCAAGAAGCGAAAGAAGTCATGCCTGGAGGAGTTAACAGTCCTGTACGTGCATTTAAATCTGTAAAGATGGATCCTGTATTTATGGAACGCGGAAAAGGATCAAAGATTTATGATATTGATGGTAATGAATATATCGATTATGTTTTGTCATGGGGACCATTAATTCTTGGACATGCTGATGATCAAGTAGTGGATGCACTTAAGCGAACGGCTGAACTCGGAACGAGTTTTGGTGCGCCTAATGAAATGGAAACGAAGCTTGCAAAGCTGGTGATCGACCGTGTCCCTTCTATCGAAGTCGTACGTATGGTTAACTCTGGTACAGAAGCTACGATGAGTGCTCTTCGTTTAGCACGAGGATACACAGGTCGAAGCAAGATTCTTAAATTTGAAGGATGTTACCATGGACACGGTGACTCTTTGTTGATTAAAGCAGGTTCTGGTGTTGCGACGCTTGGTTTGCCAGATTCTCCGGGTGTTCCAGAAGGTATCGCACAGAATACGATTACGGTTCCATACAATGATTTAGAGAGCCTGCAAGTAGCTTTTGATCAATTTGGAGAAGATATCGCTTGTGTGATTGTAGAACCTGTCGCAGGTAACATGGGTGTAGTTCCTCCACAAAAAGGGTTCCTAGAGGGTGTTCGTAAAGTGACTGAACAACACGGTTCTCTATTAATCTTTGACGAAGTAATGACAGGCTTCCGAGTGGATTATGAATGTGCGCAAGGGTATTTTGGAGTAACACCTGACCTAACTTGTTTAGGTAAAGTAATAGGTGGCGGCCTGCCTGTTGGCGCATATGGCGGGAAACGAGAAATCATGGAGCAGATCGCGCCAAGCGGACCGATCTACCAAGCAGGAACGTTATCAGGCAACCCTCTAGCGATGGCTGCAGGTTATGCTACACTTTCTCAACTTACAAAAGAGAGTTACACACATTTTCAAAAACTTGGAGATCAATTAGCTTCAGGAATCTCGGAAGCTGCTGAGCATTATGGGGTTGCGCATACGATCAATCGTGCAGGAAGCATGATCGGCTTTTTCTTCACGAATCAAGATGTTATCAATTACGAAACAGCTAAGCAATCTAATTTAGACCACTTTAACGCTTGCTTTAAAACGATGCTTCAAGAAGGTATCTCGTTACCACCTTCACAATTTGAGGGGTTATTCTTATCTACTGCTCATACTGAAGAAGATATTAATAAAACAATTGCAGCGTTCCAAAAAGCTTTTTCACAATTAAAATAGTCGTGTTTATTGTAGCGTCCGCTTACTTTTAGCGGACGCTATTTTTGTTTTTTAGTATCTCTTATCTAATAAAAATCATATTTCGTCCTGTTCACTCATACACCTATATTGTATAACTATATGCAACCTGAAAGGAGGAGAAGGGCATGAGTCAATCGAAGCTGCGTTTCTCCATTGAGGAGTCTGTTTGGCTAAAGAAGGGACAGGAAGTAGCTGAAGTTTTGTCGATGTCACTAGATCCTGAGATTCGTATCACAGAGGAAGCCGGACAGGTTTATATCAAGGGAGCCCTTATTTTAAATGGGAGATACCGTTGTGAAAAGCAGGAACAGAATGAGGGAGTAACAGATCAGAACATCCTCTCTGAGAGTATGTCTTACCGTTCACTTACTCAACTGAATGTGGCAGAAGATGGGATGACAGATCTTGTGCATCGCTTTCCGGTGGATATCACCATTCCGTCGTATCGTGTAGAAGATTCAAATGAGGTAAAAGTTGAAGTTGAATCGTTTGAATATGAACTTCCCAACTCAACTTGCTTTGAACTTTCTGCATCAATCTGTATTTATGGGATTAAAGATGAGAAGCAGCGTCAAGAAAATCCTGCATATGACCTTCCAAAAGAAGCGGTTCGAACAAGTGCCGTAGAAGAAAAATCTTCGCAGAAAGAAGAAAAACAAGATATATTCACTCCTTTTCAGTTTGAAGCACGTCAAAGTGGGGGTGTACCGTCACAGTCTTCACATCTTAATGAATTTGCAGCAAGGTTTGATGAGAAGGAAACTGACATTCGGTCTGAAAAGACAACACCTTTTGAATTTAAGCCGCATTTCGAGGCACAAGATGATCGAACGATGGAAGCTACATTCGATTCGTTAAAAGCTATTGCGTTCTCAATGAACGATACAAGAAATAATGATGATTCATCTCAAGAAACGGCGGATTCAGATGAAGAGCATTCAGAGTTTTATGGAGAAGTAGAAGAGATGGAAGAAAACAATGAAACAGAAGCTTATGATCATGTAGAAGGTGATTATGAGAGCTATGATTCTTCTTATCAAGAAGCCGGCGATTCACAATCAAACTATCCTCAGTATGAAGAACCTTATCAAGATACGAATAGACCTTACACTTACAATCCATATCAGCAGCACGAAGCTTACCAGCAACAAACTTCATATCAGAATCAAGGCGGGTATCAGCAAGAAGAGGAATATCAGCAACAAGAAACATACCAGCAACAAGAAACATACCAGCAACAAGAAACATATCAACAACAAGATGCTTATCAACAGCAATCCAATCAGTATGGAAATTATCAATATCAGCAAAGTGCTTCGCAACGTCCTTCTTACGGGTATGGAGAGCAGTCGTATGAAGCTGAGCAAGAATATGAGAATGTGAGTTACAATGAAACTGAAGAAGAGCAAGAAAACTCTTATGAATCCTACGATACGAGTTATGAAGAGTATGAGACTGAAGCAGAACCGATGCAAATGAACAAAGAGCGTGAGGAACCTAAAGACGAAAATGCGCTTTATTTAACAAAGATGCTTTCTGCTAAAGAAGACCGTTTTTCTAAGATGAAAATGTATATTCTTCAACGAGGAGACTCTTTAGAACACATCTGTGAGCGATATGATATCTCATTGAATACACTCATGCGCATGAACCAACTGCAGCAAGGTGAAGTATCCGAGGGGCAGATCATATATATCCCAGTCAGTTCACGTTAAGTCGAGGTGCTATTATGGAGCTGATCAACACCTTACAAAATGAATATGAACTTTATGGGATACGTTGGAAAGAAAGACCACATTTAATCATGACAGATTATGGGGAAAAACGTATTCGCTATTGGAGTGAAAAAGAGAATTTAAATTGGCACATTAGATGGCGCGATGAGTCCTCGAAAGGCTCTGGCGCCGTGCCAGATCGTATGATTCGTACTAAAAGCGGTGAACCTGCCATAAAATATGGAAACAGGTGGCTTACTGTTCATGATTATACAGAAGAACGGTATGGGTGTGAAGACATAGAACGTTGGGGCCAGTTCATTGGTACGCTGCTAAATTCTGCAGTATCGGATAACCAAGATGTTTTCGTTAAACAAACCAAAGAGCCTGTTTTTGATCTTAATGATTGTATAACGCGTGCTCAGAAGTATGTAGAATCGAACTTTCAATGTATGGTTACAAGTATAAAAGAGAGTAAACAACGATTGGAATTTTCGCATGCTATCAAAAATAACGTGAGAAATCACCCGTTACCGATTCTTGATGGAGAGCTAAGCATAAAGAATGGCAGGAAAATTTTTCACTTCTTATTCTATCAAGGCAGTGAAGCTTTACCCATTAAGGGATATCTGCCACTTCGTAAGTTTTTATTTGAATGGCTGGAACAAAGTTCACCTTCTTCATTAAAACTTTTGTTAACGGAGGTGAATAAGCATTTTTCTTTGGACCGTGAGCAAGGATTATTACTTTTAGCAGAGGTGGTTACACCTTGGGAACTGTATGACTGTTTAGATCAGCTAGATAACAGCTCCCTAGAAAGAATGATAGACGGCTTGAAGAAATATGAAGTTTGCTGGGAAAGTAATCGAACATTGGTCAAAACGGTAACAGAATGGTTTGATGAAAAAAGAAGGAAGGTGGCCCTATGACAACGGAAAGAGATACATTAAATTACGGGCCCGTCCTTTTTCATTATGATCTGTTTCCCGAGAAGTTAGAGCAGCACGGGAAGGTTAAGAAGGTCATAACGAAAAGGGGTACATTTGCACTGAAAGAAGCAGAGATGACAGAGGACGAAAGAAGCTGGTTTACGCATGTGATTCAGCGACTTTCTGAGATTGGTTTTCATCAGGTCGTACCTCTCTATCCAACTAAGTTTGGAGATTATACGGTTCAGTTAGGATCTAGAACATATTATTTAATGCCGTGGTTTGCGTCTGATGAAAGAAATGAGAGAGCGAAAGACGAAGTTCTTATCGATCACTTAGGAAAGATTCATGCGTTAACACTGAAGGAGCAAGACTTTTCGAATGAAGTGGTCGAACATTCGTATCAGTATCTCATGAACAGATGGGAAAATCGGCAATATGAGATGGAGAGATTTACGGAAGAAGCAGAACAGAAAACGTATATGTCTCCCTTTGAACTAACGTATCTCAGTCACTTTCATCAAATAATGAGAATGACAGAAGAAGCGAAAAGAAGATTAAAAGAGTGGTATGAAACGTGTCAAAGAGAAAAACGTTACCGGAGCGTACTTTGTCACGGGAAGGTTTCAAGAAATCATTTAATCTTTAACCCCACTGGGGAAGGTCATCTACTCAATTTTGAAAAAGCCGTTCTAGATACACCGATCAGAGATTTAGCGGTTTATTACAGAAGAGCGGCACATCAAAAAGAATGGACTCCTGAAGAAGGAAAATCGTTATTAGATCTGTATGAAAAACATGTTCCGTTGCTTAACGAAGAAAGAGGATTATTAATTAGTTATTTATCTTATCCTGAACCTGTGTTTAATGCAGTGGATCTCTATTGCATGAAACGAAACGATTATTCTCAAATTGAAATGGTGCATAGGCTTGAGAGCAGAATAAGAGCGATGAAAAAAATCCGGGATTTCTGTGATGCGATTATGATGGCTCCACCACCTGCACCAATAGAACCGACTGATTCAATTCCAACAAAAATTCACATAAATGATGACGGAGATCACATATAACGACTATATGTGATCTTTTTTAATTTTGGATAAACATCCCTTGGGAAAGCGGTTTGTAGATAATGCATTTTATAGAACATCATAAGCGAAACAAACATGGAGGATCACTAAGGTTAAAAGGATGATAAAATCAACAGCAGAAGGAAATAGTATCGTCCTTAAAAGCTGAAAGACAATAAGTGGCGCAGTCAATTGTCCGATCGTTTGTTTAAGTGTAACAAACCACCCTGGAAAACGTGTTTTTCGAAAATATTTTCTAGACAAAAGAAGCCCTCCATTCGCCCATTTTTTATAATTTATGCTAACGCTATGATTAATGTGAAAGACAGGCTGTCACCAAAGAAGGGTTAAAAGCATAGAATAACTTTTACAAGTTACGGCAATACTATTGACTAAAAACAGATAAGTTGTATAAAATATATTCAGATTCTATATTGTCGCGTAGACAGGGAATAGTACAACATAACACCTTTTAGAGAGAGGATTCATCTGCTGAAAGAATCCTTAAGGAGAGTTAGTTGGAAGTCGCCCTTGAGCATCTTCTCTGAAACTCGAAGTAGGAGAAGACGGTCCATCCGTTATTCATGAGTGTACAGCAAGTTTATTTAGACTTGCCGTAAATAAAGGTGGTACCGCGGAGTCCTTTCGTCCTTTTTGACGAAAGGGCTTTTTTGTTTTTTAGAAATAAAGGAGGAGAATAGAATGACGAACGAACAGAAAGAACTGACAATGCCGACTAAGTACGATCCGAAGGCTACAGAAGAAAATCGTTATGATTTTTGGTTAAAAGGCAAATTTTTTGAAGCAAAGAGTGAGGAAGGGAAACAGCCGTATACGATTGTAATCCCACCTCCTAACGTAACAGGTAAACTACACCTCGGCCATGCATGGGATACAACGCTTCAAGATATCTTAACTCGAACAAAACGTATGCAAGGATATGATGTTCTATGGTTGCCTGGAATGGACCATGCGGGTATTGCGACCCAAGCGAAAGTAGAAGGAAAACTTCGTGAAGAAGGAATTTCTCGATATGACTTAGGACGCGAGAAGTTTCTAGAAAAGTCATGGGAATGGAAAGACGAGTATGCAGAGTTCATTCGGAAGCAATGGGCAAAACTAGGCCTCGGTCTAGATTATTCTCGTGAACGTTTTACTTTAGATGAGGGGTTGTCTGAAGCTGTTAAAGAAGTTTTCGTTACTCTATATGAAAAAGGCTTGATCTACCGCGGTGAGTATATCATCAACTGGGATCCGAAAACAAAAACAGCTCTTTCTGATATTGAAGTTATCCACCAAGATGTTCAAGGTGCATTCTATCATATGAAGTACCCACTAGCTGATGGATCTGGACATATCGAAGTAGCTACAACTCGTCCTGAGACGATGCTTGGTGATACAGCGATCGCTGTACATCCGAAAGATGAACGCTATCAACATTTAATCGGTAAAAAAGCGATTCTTCCAATCGTTGGTCGTGAGATCGAAATTGTTGGAGATGATTATGTAGATATGGAATTTGGTTCTGGCGCTGTAAAAATTACACCTGCTCATGATCCAAACGACTTTGAGATTGGAAACAGACACAACCTTGAGCGCATCCTCGTAATGGATGAGGGCGGTAAGATGAATGACAATGCTGGTACTTACCAAGGCCTAGATCGATTTGAGTGTCGAAAGCAGATCGTTAAAGATCTTCAGGAACAAGGCGTATTGTTCAAGATTGAAGAGCATATTCATTCTGTTGGTCACTCTGAGCGTAGTGGGGCAGTTGTTGAACCATATCTTTCAACACAATGGTTTGTTAAGATGCAGCCGTTAGCAGATGAAGCGATCAAGCTTCAAAAAGGTGAAGATAAAATAAACTTTGTACCAGATCGATTTGAGAACACGTATATGCGTTGGATTGAAAACATCCGTGACTGGTGTATCTCCCGCCAACTTTGGTGGGGTCATCGAATCCCTGCATGGTTCCATAAAGAAACAGGGGAAATTTATGTAGGTAAGACAGAACCGAAAGATCCGGAAAACTGGGAGCAGGATACAGATGTACTAGACACGTGGTTCTCATCAGCTCTATGGCCGTTTTCAACGATGGGGTGGCCAGACGAAGAAGCTGCTGATTACAAGCGTTACTTCCCAGGCAATGTACTCGTAACAGGCTACGATATCATTACGTTCTGGGTTTCGAGAATGGTCTTCCAATCAATTGAATTCACGGAACAAAAGCCGTTTAACGATGTGCTGATTCACGGACTCGTACGTGACTCCGAAGGAAGAAAGATGAGTAAATCACTCGGCAATGGTGTAGACCCGATGGATGTTATCGAGAAGTACGGCGCGGATGCATTGCGTTTCTTCTTATCTACAGGAAGTTCGCCAGGAAACGACCTTCGTTTTTATTGGGAAAAAGTAGAGTCTACTTGGAACTTTGCTAACAAGATCTGGAACGCTTCTCGTTTCGCATTGATGAACATGGATGGTATGCAATACGACGAGATTGATCTAAGTGGGAAAAAATCATTAGCAGATCAATGGATTCTGACTCGATTGAATGAGACGACAGAAGGTATTACACGTTTGATCGATGCTTACGAATTTGGTGAAGTGGGACGCCTGCTTTATAACTTTATCTGGGATGACCTTTGTGATTGGTACATCGAAATGGCGAAACTTCCACTTTATGGAGAAGACGAGGAAGCAAAGAAAACAACTCGTTCTGTTCTAGCTCATGTATTAGACCAAACGCTAAGATTGTTGCATCCTTTCATGCCGTTTATTACAGAAGAAATTTGGCAGCACTTGCCTCATCAAGGTGAATCGATCACGATTGCTGCTTGGCCAGAAAAGCGCGAAGACCTTCATTTCCCTGAAGCAGCAAAAGAGTTTGCGCTTATTACTGAAGTGATCCGTTCCGTTCGTAACATTCGTTCCGAAATGAACGTTGCACCGAGTAAGCCGATCGAACTGCAGATCAAACCAAAAAATAAAGAAATTCTTACAGCTCTTGAATCAAATCGTCATTATTTAGTTCGTTTCTGTAACCCTGGTGAACTTATCATCTCAGATGAGATCTCAGCACCTGAAAAGAGCATGAGCACGATTTTAACTGGTTTAGAAATGTACCTTCCACTTGAAGGGTTGTTAAATATTGATGAAGAAATTAAGAGACTTGAAAAAGAAGCAGAAAAATACGCGAAAGAAGTAGAACGCGTACAGAAAAAGTTAAGCAATGAAGGATTTATGAAGAAGGCGCCTGAAAAGGTTATAGAAGAAGAGCGTGCAAAAGAAGCGGATTATCAAGAGAAATATGATAACGTATTGGCACGTATTAAAGAACTTCAAAGCTAATACATCATCAATATGAGGCGAATCCTTATTTCAGCAGGGATTCGCCTTCTTTATGGTTAGGGAAAGGCGGAATGAACTTGAATACTTATCGAGAAGCACTAGAGTGGATTCATAGCTTATTAAAGTTTGGTATAAAACCAGGACTGAAACGAGTGGAATGGCTTTTAGAACGAACGGGTAATCCTGAAAGAAAGATAGTGAGTATACATATTGCAGGGACGAACGGAAAGGGTTCGACTGTAGAATATATAAGAAGCATCATGAATGAAGCCGGATACTCAGTAGGGACGTTTACATCCCCTTATCTCATCTCTTTCAATGAGAGAGTATCGCTGAACAGAATACCTATTTCAGATGAAGAGCTTCTTCATTATGCAAGAATTGTAAAGCCGTTCGTTGAAGAAGTTGCATTAACGGAACTTGGTAGCCCTACGGAGTTTGAAGTGATTACTGTTATTTCACTGCTTTATTTCGCTGATAAACGACCAGATATCGTCGTCTATGAAACGGGACTTGGAGGACTTTACGATTCTACTAACGTCATAACACCTATTTTAAGCCTTATCACAAATATAGGGTTTGATCATATGGGCATACTCGGTGAAACGCTTAAAGAGATTGCATTTCAAAAGGCAGGTATCATCAAGCAGGATGTTCCCGTTATTACAACAGCAGATCAAACTGAAGCACGTGAAGTAATAGAACATAAAGCAAAGGAAATGCATGCAGAAAACTACTTCCTGGACCGTGATTTTTCTATTGTTCACATTGCGAGTACTGATAGCGGTGAAAGATTTCACTATACAGATGTTGCAGATAGAAATGAGATAGAATTTGAAATTGGTATGATGGGAACGCATCAGATTAAGAACGCTGGATTAGCGGTGGCTGCTGTTAAGTATTTAACAAGGTCTCATAGCTTTGATATTCCGCTTACTACAATAGAGGACGGACTTCGTAAAGCAAATTGGGCGGGAAGATTTGAAAAAGTATCACAATCACCCGATATAATAATCGACGGAGCTCATAACGAGCAAGGTGTCGCAGCTCTTAAACAAACTCTCATCAATCATTATGGATCAAGGCGAATCTTCCTTTTGTTTGCGGCATTAGAAGATAAGGCGTATGCAACGATGATGCAAGATTTAGTAAGTGTCGTGTACGAAGCGTGCTTTACGACCTTTGATTTTCCAAGAGCAGCATCTGCAGAACAATTATGGAGAGAAAGCCCTTTGGAAAATTCATATAGCATCCCTTCTTGGAGAGAGGCATTACAACATTTAAAGAAGCAATTACAGGAAGATGATATTCTCATCATCACAGGATCGCTCTACTTTATTTCAGAAATTAGAAAAACATTTCAAAATTTGGAATAACATTTATTGTAATTTTTAGAACTTTTGATAAAATAAAAGATAATGAATTTGTCCTAGTAAAAAAGATGTGTATTTGAACATACATGAAAGGGGGACAAGGTGGTGGCATCTCGTATGGCAAGTAGAAAAAAACGTATGATTCTTACAACGGCATGGATTTTCTTATTTCCACTCGCAATTTGGACAGCTGTTCAGATGACAAGTAATCAGCCTGATATCAATGTAATAGACCTTGGTATTATCAGCTTTTTAGCGATCGTAGTATCTTGTTTCCCGATCAAAGTGATGAATACGAACATCTCCTTCATGTCAGGTATCAATTTAGCCGTATTCTTATACTATGGGCTGACTGTTGCTTTATATATGACATTGTTATCTGTTGTTGCCATGTTTATCTCACTCAAGATTCATGTGATAAAAGAGTATTATAGGTATATGGCGAACACGCTCATGTTTACATGGCTCATTATTTGCGAGAGCACGATCTTTCATCTCCTTGGAGGTGAAGTGGGACCGTTTGCAGTAGACGAATCTATTAATTTGATTCCTGTAGTTGCCTATGTTTTAACGGGGTTAGTACTAAATCACGTTGGTCTTTACTTCATCGTAAAAGTATTATACGAAGAAGATGTTGCTTTTTTTGAACGTGATGCAGTTTGGGACTTAGTATCTGAAGTTCTAGCTATTCCAGTAGGTCTCATGCTATATGTTCTATACTCTCAGCTAGGACGCCCTGGAATCTTCTATGTCGGTCTACCTTTTCTATCATTATCTATCATTATCAACCTCTATCATGTTAGTCAACAGATTAACGATGCTCTTCAAAAAGTGAGTGAAATCGGCCAGCAACTTTCTGAACATTTAAAGGTCAACCATATACTAGATGTTTTTATAGAAAGATTGATCGGTTTTATGAATGTTGATTTTGCTTTCATTTATGATGCTGATGCAGGTGAACATCTAAAAATTATTCGTCAATACGAAAGTGAAGAAGGGATTCTCACTTCCGTTCCAATAAAAAAACATGAAGCGATCAGTGGAAGAGTTTGGTCCACAGGTAAAAGTATACGTTATAGCAAATTGAAGCCATGGCGACAGATATCAGAGGTTTTCTTTCAAGGAAAGGCACATTCTGTACTCTCCGTTCCAATGATTAGAAATCAAAAGATCGTAGGTATTATCACTTTTGCTTCAAAAGAAAAGCACGCTTTTCAAAAGCATCACTTGATCATCCTTGAAATCTTAGCCAACTACTTAGCGGTAGCGATCGATAATGCAAGAAACTACGAATCTACAAAGTTAAAAAGTGAACAATGTCCTTTAACGGGTTTATATAATTACCGTTATTTTGAGGGCATTCTAACCGAAATGTACCAAAACTATGAGTATTTTAGAAAGCAGTTCTCGATCATCTTATTGGATATCGATCACTTCAAAAAAGTAAATGATACATACGGTCATCAAAGTGGAAATGAAGTATTGATCCTCTTGGCTAGAAGGCTAGAAGAGTTTATTGGTGATCGAGGAACAGTTTCAAGATATGGCGGAGAAGAATTTATTATCTTGCTGCCAGAATCAGGGGACAGAGCAGGTATCCAATTAGCTGAACAGCTTCGTTCTGTTATTTCTGATCAAGGATTTGATATACATAACGACCTTACTGATCAATGCAGACATACGATCTACATAACGGCTAGTATCGGTGTGGCAACTGCTCCTCATCAAGGAGAAGATGCCCTTACATTAGTGCGTAACGCAGATCGTGCCATGTATACAGGCGCAAAACAACAAGGAAGAAATAAAGTTGCCGCTTATATCGGATAATAAATCTGGGGGAAGTTTCGTACCTCCGGATTTTTTTATGTTTCTACCTTTTTCTTGTTCTATTAAAACGAAAAAAGCATATGTTTTAGTAGATGATAGAGAGGAGCGGATGAAATGAAACGAGAGATATCTATCTTAATCAATGGTAAAGAAAAGAATTATAGTGAAGATCAAACATCTGTTAAAGAGCAACCCGTTCATAATGAAGTTGCTGCTGCCATCGAGGAAGTGAACAGAGGCGGATATACGATTCTGGCAACTTCTCTAAAGAAACGTGACAACTTTTTCAAAAGAAAGAACGGACATGTCCTAAACAAGAGGACAAGCTTCCTTGTTCCGAATAATGGGAAAGGCTTTCCTAAGCAAATAGTTGCAGCAATAATGGGGGCTATCGTTACTGGAACCATTTTAGGGGTATTAGTCTTAACGGTATTCTCTTCAGATATCACAGAAGCTGGAGATAAAGCGACAGAAGTTTCAGCGGTTCAGACAGAAAAGGTAGCGGATACAGGTAAATCTGTAACAATTAGGCCGATAACATTAGATTTCTCGGCACTGCAAGCGGGTGTCTTCTCATCAAAGGACCGAGCTGAAGGAGTTGTGAAATCGATAGAAGAAAAAGGGTTTTCAGCAGTTGTTTTTAAAGATGAAGAGAAGTATTCAGTAATTGTGGGAATCGGTAATGAGAAGCATCAATTAGATAAATTTAATGAAGCTTACCAAAAAGAGATGGATAAGCCGCTTTTTAAATCGCTCTCGTTTTCGTTTGATCAATTGAAAACTCCCACAAAGTTAGACGAAACCTATTTTACGAACGGTCAGATTCTACTTCAAAATACGCTCACTCTTTCTCAGATGCCAGAAGCAAGTGGTTCAGGCCTTGATCGGACGCTTAGCGATTTTAATAAGTGGAAAGAGTATGGAAAAGGGCAAAAAGGCAAATGGAGTGAAAGTACAACGAAAGCAGCATCAGATTTTGAAAAGCAGCTTGAAGGTGCTTTTCTGGCTTTAAAGGATTCCAAAAAGGGAGAGCTGAACTGGGCTTTTCAGCAAAAAGTAATGGATAGTTTGCAGTCTTATACGAACCTGCTTGAAACATTAAAGTAAAAGGTTGTTTTCGTAAACTTTGTTGTTTGTGGAATTAGTTAATTTCCGTTCCAGGTGCTCGCTTTCCGTGGGGCAGACGGTGAGGCACATTCGTACGTTTCACTCTTAAGTGTCTCACCTGTCTAGTTGCAGTGGCTAGCCCCTCGAGGTCAAAAGTTAAATAGACCATGAACGCAAAGAGCACCTTCCTTGTCTATTCACCTTTTGCGTGTCGGGGCTGGACGAGCCACTTCCACTTTTCGGACTGCCAGCCTTTATAGGTCCCTTGCTCCTGCGTCTACAAGTTTATGATATAGTAGTAAGCTTCCTCGTCGCATGCCTGCAAGAAGTGTTTCATGTGGTAGGCACGCACCTTCCACTCCAATTTTCAAAGGAGACAAGGTTTTGAAAGCAACAGTTTTTTAGAAATGAAAAAACTAAAGGAACTTAGGGTATGGCTCGATTGAGTCATACCTTTTTAAGTGTCAGATAAGATTGAATATAATCGGGTAAAACATGATGTCTTGATTGATAGCTTTTAAGAATTTTGTCGGAATTCGTCAATGAATTTAATCATTTGCCCACATAAAATACGGTAAAGAACCGAAAAACTAATAGAAGTATGTTTTTCGGCGTAATTTGTCTAATTTTAACAAGTTTGCTATTGTAAATCTTAACGTAACTATACATCAATGAATTAGATGAAAGGTGATTACATGAAACGCCTCATATTAGCCTCTGCTTCACCTCGAAGATATGAACTTCTGTCATTAACGCTTCTTCCATTTGAAACGTATCCGAGTACACTTGAAGAAAAAATGGATCTTTCCCTTACTCCAAGTCGATTGGTAGAATCACTTGCTGAACAGAAAGCTGCTGACATTTTTACGAAAAAGCCAGATTGCGTCGTCCTCGGTGCAGATACGATTGTATCTTATCAGGATAAACGTCTAGGTAAACCGAAAAATCGGATGGAAGCTGCTGAAATATTAAGAATGCTCTCAGGTCAAACACATGAAGTTTACACGGGAGTTTGCTTAATTGACCAAACAAAAAAGGTCATTTTCTCTGAAAAGACAAGTGTTACTTTTCACACGTTAGATGAAAGCACAATTGCTTGGTACTTAAACACGGGTGAACCATTTGATAAAGCCGGAAGCTATGGGATTCAAGGATCTGGATCGCTATTAGTCGATAAAATTCAAGGTGATTACTTCAATGTTGTAGGATTGCCGATTTCTAAGGTGGTTCGTTCACTACAAGAATTCGGGTTTTCATTCACCGAGTCAGTCACGAAGACTGAATAATAGGGGGGACGTAAGTGGTAATGAAACCGCTTATGATAAAAGATTACCCATTACAGGAGAGACCGCGAGAGAGACTATTAAATGATGGTCCTGAAGCACTCTCAAACTATGAATTGTTAGCTATTCTTTTAAGAACGGGTACGAAGCAAATGTCAGCTATCCAGCTTGCTCATCATATCATTCAGCAATTTGAAGGATTGAGGCAACTAAAAGAAGCAACAATTGGTGAATTGAAAGAAATCAACGGCATAGGATCCGCAAAAGCAGTGGAACTGATGGCTGCTATCGAGCTTGGAAAACGTATCAGCCGCCTTCAGTTTGAAGAGAGGTACACGATCCGTTCACCTGAAGATGGAGCTCGATACCTGATGGATGAACTGCGTTTTTTACAGCAAGAACACTTCGTTTGTTTATATTTAAACACTAAAAATCAAGTGCTTTATAAAAAAACAGTATTTATAGGAAGTCTGAATACTTCTATTGTACACCCGCGAGAAGTTTTTAAAGAAGGCTTCAAACACTCTAGTGCTTCAATCATCTGCTTTCATAATCATCCAAGTGGTGATCCTGCTCCTAGCAGGGAAGATATTGAAGTAACAAAAAGATTAGTAGAGTGCGGAAAGATGTTAGGAATTGAAGTGTTGGATCACATTATTATCGGTGATCAAAGATACGTAAGTTTAAAAGAAAAAGGATATGTTTAACATTGTCTTTTGTTTCTTTTTTAGCGTATAATCAAACTTATGAGTTTTGCTTGATGAAAGGAGTCTACATAAATGTTTGGTGGATTTTCAAGAGATTTAGGAATTGATTTAGGAACTGCAAACACACTTGTTTACGTGAAGGGCAAGGGTGTTGTTGTGCGTGAACCTTCCGTTGTTGCTTTGCGTACTGACACAGGTTCAATTGAAGCAGTAGGTAATGCTGCTAAGAATATGATTGGACGTACTCCTGGTAATATCGTTGCCGTACGACCAATGAAAGATGGAGTTATTGCTGATTTTGAAACAACAGCTACAATGATGAAATATTTTATTCAGCAAGCCCAAAAAAACCGTTCTGTTTTTGCACGTAAACCTTATGTGATGGTATGTGTACCTTCAGGAATTACTGCAGTTGAAAAACGTGCGGTAGAAGATGCGACTAAACAAGCGGGAGCTCGTGAAGCTTATACGATTGAAGAACCGTTTGCAGCTGCAATCGGTGCAGACCTACCTGTATGGGAGCCAACAGGAAGCATGGTCGTTGATATCGGTGGGGGGACGACTGAAGTTGCGATTATTTCACTAGGTGGAATTGTAACAAGCCAGTCTATCCGAATTGCTGGAGATGAAATGGATGACGCGATCATCGCTTACATTAAAAAGACTTACAATCTAATGATTGGTGAGAGAACGGCTGAAACACTTAAACTAGAAGTTGGTTCAGCTGGTGCGCCTGATGGTATCGAGGATATGGACATCCGCGGTAGAGATTTGTTGACAGGTCTACCAAAAACGATTACGATTACGGCGGAAGAAGTTTCCAGTGCGTTGCGTGATACTGTTAATAGCATCATGGATGCTGTTAAAGTAACTCTTGAGAAAACACCACCTGAACTTGCTGCTGATATTATGGATCGTGGTATCGTTCTAACTGGTGGAGGTGCTTTATTAAGAAACTTGGATAAAGTAATCAGTGAAGAGACGAAGATGCCTGTTATCGTGGCTGAGAACGCGTTGGATTGTGTAGCAGTTGGAACTGGCCGTGCGCTTGAAAACCTGCACCTTTTTAAATCCAAGGCTGGTATAACTTCTAGATCTAAATCCAAGTAAGTAGGTGTATTTTCATGCCACATTTTTTTTCGAATAAACGCCTTATCATTCTACTAGTCAGTATTATTATTCTAGTAGCTCTGATCGGTTTTTCGATGAAAAAACGGGAAAGCCTAACCTTACCTGAACAGTTTTTAAAAGATTCTGCAGGACTAACACAAACGATTTTCTATAAACCCGCTAATACACTAGCGGGTTTCTTTGAGAATTTAGCTGAAATGAAGCAGCTCTACAAAGAGAATCAAATGTTAAAAGCTAGGTTAGATGAGTACGCGAAACTTTATGTACAGTATGAGGAAGCTAAAAAAACAAACGAAACACTTAAAGCACAATTAGACAAAGAAGAAGATCTCACCGATTTTAAAGTGAGAGAAGCGACTGTGATCGGCCGCTCCCCTGATCAATGGAACCAATTTATTTACATTAATAAAGGGGAAAAAGATGGTATCAAACCGAAGATGGCAGTCATCTCACCACAAGGATTTATTGGAAAAGTAACTAATGTATCCTTGTTCCAATCAACGGTTCAGTTGATCAGTGATAATGATCGTACGAATCGTTTCTCTGCTATCGTTCAAGGTGAGAAGAATATCTTTGGAACGATCGAAGGTTATGATGCAAAAAAACAGGCGTTGGTGTTTAAAAAGATTCCTGTAGATGCAAAGATCAAGAAAGGCCAAAAGGTTATCACATCTGGTCTTGGAGATGTCTTTCCACCTAACCTGCTCATCGGAGAAGTTATTGATATTGAACCAGATGAAGTGGGCTTAACTCAAACGGCTTATTTAAAGCCTTCAGCAGATCTTTATGATATCGATCATGTGATGGTGCTTGAACGCGAAATGCCTGCAGTGGATGAAAGTTTAAGAGAAAAGGAGGAAGAATGATGAAAAAAGTCTTTCTTCCTTTTCTTATCTATTTAGCTTTTATTAGTGAAAGTTCTTTAGTACAAGCTTTCTTGCCTCAGGATAATAGTATGGATTGGCAGCTTGTCCCTCGGTTTTCGATGGTATTGATCTTGTTTGTTGCCGTTTATGTAAACACGACATACGGACTTTTGTATGGTCTGGCTTTCGGTCTGCTCACTGACCTTCTGTATACAGACATCATTGGTGTGTATTTGTTTTCAATGGCTGCTACAGCATACATTATTTCTATTTTTTCAAGATATTTATTTGGGAACTTGATCGTGACGTTACTTCTGTCCGTTGTAGGGGTTTCCATTTTAGAGTTTTTTGTATACGGTTTGAACAGTCTTATAGGAATCAGCACGCAGATGTTAGATGTGTTCCTGTATAAAAGATTGTTGCCTACCCTCATCTTAAACGGTTTCTTTGCGATACTCATTTATTATCCGTTTGTAAAGCAGTTGAACCAAATAAAGGATACTCTAAAAGAAAACTAACTTCTGCAAAGAGGAATTTAGACCTAGCTGTCGAATGTTAGTACGTTGAGGTGAACAATGGCAATGGTACAAAAACTCCAGCACAACGTTACAATTAAAGGAACAAAAGACGGCCTCGTTTTATTGTTGGATGATAAGTGTTCCTTCGATCTATTAGTCGAGGAGCTTAATGATAAATTAACCGCCGGAAGCAGCCAAATGTTAAACGGACCTGTTATTTCCGTTAAAGTAAAAGCAGGTAATCGTTATTTGACAGCTGAACAAGAAGAGAAATTAATAGAAATTCTTAAACAAAAAGAAAATTTGATCCTAGATCACATTGAGTCAGAGGTAATCACAAAAGCTGAAGCCGAAGAATTGAGAAAAGATGCTCAAGTGGTAACCGTTTCAAAAGTCGTCAGATCAGGCCAGGTGCTTGATGTTCAAGGAGACCTGCTACTGATCGGCGATGTTAATCCTGGAGCAACAGTTATGGCGACAGGAAATATTTATATTCTTGGCTCGCTAAAAGGAATCGCTCATTGCGGCACGAAAGGCAACGAAGAAGCGATCATTGCAGCATCCGTAATGAAACCTTCTCAACTCAGGATTGCTCACCATATTAATAGAGCACCAGACTCTTATCCTGAACTAGGAAATGAGATGGAGTTTGCTTACATATCCAATGAAGAAAAACAGATTCGTATTGATCGAATCAGTGCTGTTCATCGACTAAGACCGAAACTGAACAGTTTGCTATAGAAAGGGGAATGAAGCATGGGAGAAGCGATAGTCATAACGTCTGGGAAAGGTGGAGTCGGTAAAACGACGACTTCTGCCAATTTAGGTACTGCTCTAGCTCTTTCTGGAAAAAAAGTATGTCTTGTAGATACAGATATCGGGTTGAGAAACTTGGATGTATTGATGGGACTTGAGAATCGCATCATCTATGATCTTGTTGATGTTGCAGAAGAACGCTGCAAACTTAAACAAGCATTAATAAAAGATAAGCGCTTTGAGTGTTTGTACCTGCTCCCAGCAGCTCAAACAAAAGATAAATCTTCCATTACCCCTGAACAAGTTAAAAAGATCGTTCAGGAATTAAAGCAAGATTATGATTATGTGATTATTGACTGTCCTGCAGGTATTGAACAAGGTTTCAAGAATGCTATTGCAGGTGCAGATAAATCAATTGTTGTAACGAACCCTGAAACTGCTTCTATGCGTGATGCTGATCGCATTATCGGGCTTTTAGAACAAGAGGATATGGAACCTCCTAAACTTATTGTGAATCGTCTTCGCAATCATCTTGCTAAGAACGGTGATATGTTAGATGTTGATGAGATCGTCTCTGTACTTTCAATTGAACTTCTTGGAGTCGTGATTGACGATGAGAATGTAATTAAAGCTGCGAACAAAGGTGAACCCGTTGCGTTACAGCCTGATTCAAAAGCTTCTATTGCATATCGTAATATCGCAAGAAGAATTTTAGGTGAGTCTGTTCCACTTCTATCACTAGAAGAAGACAAAGGTTTCTTTGGAAAAATCAAGACATTACTAGGTATGAAATAAAGCATCGGCTTCGCGCTGATGCTTTTTTTTTTGAGCTCATTCCCCTGTAGATTTTGAAAGTGGTTGATTTCCGTTCCAGGATGCTCGCTTTCCGCGGGGCGTGCGGTGAGCCACCTCGACACTATGTGTCCTTAGGTGTCTCACCTGTCCCGCTAATCCCCCAGGATCTCGCACCTTGCACTCCAATCAACAAACCAAAGATGTATTTTACAAAGCTACTTCATAGGCGTTCTTGAAGTCGGTTATTGACTTTCATGATGCTTGTTTTTTAGATTTGATCATTTCACGCTTAGTCAAAAGCAACTGTGCTTCCTTTGTTTACTAGTAAACCTACCGTATAGTCTTTATTGTCGTTTGCTCGGTGAGAAGCTTGTAAGGTGTTGCACTATTCAATTTGTCTTTGGAGCTTTTGGATTTTTTTTTTTGCTACATTTGCAAGTTGATTGGAGTGGAGGGTGCGAGACTCCTGCGGGACGAGCGGTCAGGTGAGACCCTTAAGGGCGCAAAGCGGCAAGGGGCTCACCGGTCGCCCCGCGGAAAGCGAGCACCTGTAACGGAAATCAACTACTACTTACGAAAGCAACAGAGCATACGTGAATTTTTATTTTCATGCTCTAAAATCATCAAACCATTTACTCATATCTCCAACGGACAAGTCATAGGATGTAAATATATGAGAAAAATGGAGGAACGGTTATGAAAAATAGAGCAGATGAAATTCGAAAAAAGTACGGTAATATTTCTAAGAACGGCAGTTCAAAAGAAAGTAGTAGCCCGGTAACCTCATCCAGGGACTTACCGGAGAAATCTCATCCTCTATTCAACCGTCATGCTATGTTAATGCAGATCATGTTTTCAATTATCTTATTTTTAATCGTAGGAATCGCCTTTAAAAATAATAATGACCATACTGTACAGGCCCAAAAGTTTATCAAACATGTCTATCAAGATGAGTTTCAGTTTGCTGCAGCCAAAGATTGGTATGAAGATAAATTCGGGAAACCCCTAGCTCTGTTTCCTAAGGATAAATTACAGAAAGAAAAGAAATCAGAAGAAGTCAGTGAAGTATTTGCTGTTCCTGCAAATGGTAAAGTGTATGAGACGTTCAGTACGAACGGCAAAGGAATCGTAATCGAAACGGGTAAGGAAGAAGATGTTGAAACAGCGAAAAGTGGTTACATTGTTTATGCTGGAAAAAAGGAAGACCATGGATATACGGTAATTATTCAACACGCAGATGAACAAGAATCGTGGTATGGGGATCTGAAGGAAATCGATAAGTCCATAAAACTATATAATTACGTTGAGAGCGGAACACGGTTAGGGAAAGTGTCACAGAGCAAGGATGGGAAGTCGGGTAAATTTTACTTTGCAATAAAAAAAGACAAGAGCTTTATCGATCCTAGTAAGGTGATTGATATTGATTAAATTAATAATCGAATTCATACGAAAAATAAAGATCAATCCCGCCTTTTGGGTTGTCATTTTTGGTGCAGTCTATACAGGGCATTTTAGGGAGATCATCGTTTGGTTTTTCGTAGTTCTAATTCATGAGATGGGTCATTTCGCTGGTGCCCGTCTTTTTAATTGGAGAGTTTCAAGAATAGATCTTCTGCCTTTTGGAGGAGCGGCAGTAGTTGAAGAGCATGGAACACGTCCATTTCATGAAGAGGTGTGGGTGGCTGTTCTTGGTCCGCTTCAGCACATTTGGCTGACTGGTGTCGCTTATGTCTTAAGTCAGTTTAACATCATCTCTGCTGATGATTTTTATTGGTTTTTTCTTTTGAATCTAACGCTTTTCTTATTTAATCTTCTTCCGATATGGCCACTCGATGGTGGAAAAGTGTTATTTGCTCTTGTCACGAAATGGGTTCCCTATAGGGAAGCACAACAGAAATTTATTATAGGCTCCGGAATATTGCTGTTGATGGGTAGCATTTGGCAGATTTCGTTACAGCCTACACACTTAAACCTTTGGGTAATCTGCGTGTTCTTAGGGTTAGCTCATATTCTTGAATGGCGCAGCAGACATTATGTATTCATGCGATTCTTGCTGAACACATTACAACAATCAAACGGGAGAGAAACCCGTACGATTATCGTACCTCCTACATGGTCACTCTCAAAAGTCACCCATCATTTAGTAAAAGGAGTTTCGCATTCTATCGTCATTAAGAGCTTTAATCCTACAACAATCAATGAGAAGCAACTTTTAGAGGCTTATTTTCATAATCATTCTCCTGAGTGTGCAATCGGAAAAGTTTTTCGTTAGAATAGATACAGAGCGAAAAACAGGGAGATGTGAATGGAACGATGCAGCGTGTAGTAATCAATGCAACAGGAATGGAAAAACGAACAGCTTTATTGGAGAATGAAAAGCTGATTGAATGTGCTGTTCATAGACCAACAAAAAGTCCGTTAACAGGAAACATCTATAAAGGTAAAGTACAAAAAGTATTACCAGGTATGCAAGCCGTGTTTGTAGATATAGGAACGAGCAAGAATGGCTTTCTTCATAAAGACGACCTGCCTGCTTATCAACAGCTTTCTGGTGAAGAACAAAAGAAAGCATCTATTTCAAACCTTATAAAAGAAGGGGAAGCGATCCTTGTTCAAGTCATTAAAGAAGAGACAGGAGATAAAGGTGCAAAATTAACAGCCCTCATCTCGTATACAGGACATCTTCTGGTTTATTTTCCTTTCACTCCTCACATTGGAATTTCAAAAAAAATTAAAGAATCTCATCGCACAAAGCTGCAAGACTGGGGAGATTCTGTCTTAAATAGTAACGAAGGATTGATCATTCGCACGGGTTGTGAAGAATTCCCTGAAGCAGAAATGAATCAAGAGCTTGAAAACCTCCGAAGACAGTTAAATGAAGTACAAAAACTCTTTGATGCAAAAAAGGCACCTTCTCTTATCGTACAACCACATTTTTTCTATCCACTTTTAGAGAGATGGCTCAATGATCAAGTGGAAGAAATTTTAGTGGATGACTATCATACTTATCATCAAGTCAAAGACTATGCTGCATCTTTTCAAAATCCGTTTTCAGTCAAATTGTACAACGAAAAAGAACCACTCTTTCGTAAATTAGGAATTGAAACAGACATAGAAAAAACACTTTCACCACTTGTATGGTTGAAGAATGGCTCGTCTCTCTATTTTAATGTGACAGAAGCTTTAACGGTGATTGATGTAAATACCGGTAAGTTCACAGGGAAAAAAGATCGATCGAAGACTGTAGTTGAAACGAATAAGATCGCTGCAAAAGAAATTATGAAACAGCTTCGACTACGTAATATTGCTGGCATGGTCGTTATTGACTTTATTACCATGCAATCAAACGAAGACAGAGAACAAGTTAACAAAGTTATGCGAGAAGCTTTAAAGAAAGATCCTGCTACCATGATTTTGCATGGCTTTACGAAAATGGGTTTGTTTGAGATGACTAGAAAAAAAGAGAGACCTTCATTACTTGAGACGCTTGCTACAAAGTTCGACCGCCATATGATGGATGGATATATCCTTCGTCCTGAAACCTTTTATTTTGAGATGGATCGTGTAATGAAAGAATACACATACGAAGATGATGAGGCATTATGGTTTGAGGTGCCACACCACTATTCTGAATGGTTGAAAAAAAATCCGGACAAGCTGAAACTTTTAGAGAATCAACATGATATAACAGTGATTGTTTCTATAGGTTCATCAAACCGGGAAATGACAGTCAGGCAATCAGGAAAAATAGATGAAATAAGAAGCAGGATGTTGAAAGATTCACATTGACATGAGGGTGCCAAACATGGTATCCTTTTTTCGTTAGTGTTTGGAGCACCCGCTCCAACCGCACAGACCAGGTTTTAAGTATTTTATATACACCTGGGATGGCGAGTCTGAGTATAAGAGGAGGTGCACGTTGATGTACGCAATTATTCAAACTGGTGGTAAGCAAGTTCGAGTTGAAGAAGGTCAAGCGATCTATGTTGAAAAACTAGATGTTGAAGCTGGAGCGTCAGTAACATTCGAGGATGTATTGATGGTAGGTGGAGATAGCTTGAAAGTAGGAGCTCCTTTAGTTGAAGGTGCTACAGTTACGGCAACAGTTGAAAAACATGGCCGTGGCGAAAAAGTGGTTGTCTACAAGTTTAAGGCGAAGAAGAACTATCGTCGTAAGCAAGGACACCGTCAACCATACACAAAAGTTGTGATTGAAAAAATTAACGGGTAATTCTCATGATTCTAGTTTCTATATACAGGAACAACGATCAAGACATACTTTCGTTTACGATGGAAGGACATGCTGACTATGCTCCACATGGCCAAGACTTGGTTTGTGCAGCAGCTACAGCGGTATCGTTCGGTACGATCAATGCGATAGAAAAGCTTTGCGGCTATGAGCCAGAAGTAACTACTCATGAAGATGGTGGTTTTCTAACGTTAACCGTACCGGGGAATCTTAATGATTCTATACATCAAAAAACACAGTGGCTTTTGGAAGGCATGGTTGTATCCCTTGCTTCAATTGAAGAAGGATACAGCGAGTATATAAAATTGACTGAACATGAAGGAGGTGCAACGAATGCTTAAATTAAACCTTCAATACTTTGCCTCTAAAAAAGGGGTAGGTAGCACAAAGAATGGTCGTGACTCACAGTCTAAGCGTCTAGGCGCTAAGCGTGCTGATGGACAATTCGTTTCTGGTGGTTCAATTCTTTACCGTCAACGTGGTACTAAGATCTATCCTGGTACAAACGTAGGTAAAGGCGGAGATGACACACTATTTGCTAAGGTAGACGGAGTTGTACGTTTCGAACGTTATGGCCGTGACCGCAAAAAGGTAAGTGTTTACCCAATCGCGCAAGAAGCGTAAGAGGGAGATGAAAACTCTAACCAGATTGGTTAGAGTTTTTTCTTTGCTTTGTGAGAGTATTAAGTACTGCGCTAAATTTGTTGGTGTAAGGTATAGCCCTATTAAAAGGAAAGGCTAGGAGTGCGATGATGTCAAACAAATGGACAACTGTCGATCTTTTGCGCCACGCCAGGCATGACTGGCTAAACCAGCTACAGCTTATTAAAGCAAATCTATCACTTGGCCGCACAGAGCGGGCAAAAGAGATTATGAATGAAGTTATTGAACTATCACGGGAAGAATCAAGAATCTCTAACCTGAAAACCCCGAATTTATCGGAGTACTTATTAACATATAACTGGTTGAAGCATCCGGTGAAATTGTATGGAAAAGTAAATGGTGAAAGCGGGGATTTCAGCTTATTTGAAGAGGAATTGTTACATACGACGAAAGAAGTATGCGATGTGTTGAATAATTCCATTTCGGGTTATGATGAATACTCACTTACTGTTACATTTGATCCTGCAGCCCTTCGCGTTTGTTATACCTTTCAAGGGATGCTAACAGATGAGAAGGATACGTATGAAGTATTGAGAAATATTTTTTCAACACATAAAAGCATGTTACTCATCGAAAGCTATAATCAGGAAAATAAGTGTTATTTTGATATTCAGTTAACTTCCTAATGGAAGGAGGAGAATGAAATGTTTGTCGATCAGGTCAAGATTTATTTAAAAGCAGGTGACGGCGGAAACGGAATGGTTGCATTTCGCCGTGAAAAATACGTTCCAGACGGTGGTCCTGCTGGTGGTGACGGAGGAAAAGGAGCAAACGTAATCTTTGAAGTAGAAGAAGGCTTACGAACGCTTATGGACTTTCGTTATAACCGTCATTTTAAAGCCCCTCGAGGTGAACATGGTATGTCTAAGGGCATGCATGGAAAAAAAGCGAACGATATGATTGTAAAAGTTCCTCCTGGTACTGTTGTGACAGATGCCAATACGGGAGAGACGATAGCTGACCTAGTACATCATCAGCAACAAGCGATCATCGCTAAAGGCGGTCGAGGCGGTCGTGGAAACACTCGTTTTGCTACTCCTGCAAATCCGGCTCCGGAAATTGCTGAGAATGGTGAACCGGGTGAAGAACGAGAAGTAACATTAGAATTGAAAGTCTTAGCTGACGTAGGATTAGTTGGATTCCCTAGTGTTGGGAAATCAACCTTCTTATCGATCGTTTCAGCAGCTAAGCCTAAAATTGCTGAGTACCATTTTACAACGATCACTCCTAACTTAGGTGTAGTTGCGGTTGAAGATGGAAGAAGCTTTGTAATGGCTGATCTTCCAGGTTTGATCGAAGGTGCCCACGAAGGTGTTGGACTCGGTCATCAATTCTTAAGACATATCGAACGAACACGTGTTATTCTACATGTTATCGACATGTCTGGAATGGAAGGACGAGATCCTTATGATGATTTCGTGAAAATAAACGATGAACTTAATCAGTACAACATGCGATTGATGGAACGTCCTCAGATTGTTCTAGCTAACAAAATGGACATTCCGGGTGCTGAAGAAAACCTTGAGATCTTCAAAGAAAAAGTGGGAGAAGACGTAAAAGTATTCCCCATTTCTGCGATTTCTCGTCAAGGAATCAGAGAAGTACTTTTCACAACAGCAGATACTCTTGAGGTAACGCCTGAGTTCCCACTGATTCATGATGATGGTGGAGAACAGCAAAGGGTTCTATACAAGCATGAAAAAGAAGATGCTGGCTTCTATATCACACGTGACCCTGCAGGAATTTTTGTTATCAATGGTCCAAAGATCGAAAAGCTGTTCAAGATGACAGACTTTTCTCGTGAAGAAGCAACAAAGCGTTTTGCAAGACAAATGCGTACTCTTGGCGTAGACCAAGCGTTACGTGATCGTGGAGCAGAGCATGGCGATGTTGTTCGAATTCTAAAATATGAGTTTGAATTTATCGATTAAAAGAAGGCAGCCTATCAAGTAGGCTGTCTTTTTTTATACAAATGTCCGTGTCAGATAGACACGGGAAGCTAATCCTATTATAATAAAAAGTAAGAAAGTCATCACCGGAGGAAAGCTAAATGAAAAATGATCAGCAATACTATATGGTAAGAGAAGATGTTCTGTCCGAATCTATGCAAAAAGCGTTGGAAGCAAAGTCTCTCTTAGATCGAGGAAAAGTTAAAACAGTGGCAGAAGCCGCAGAAAAAGTTGGGTTGAGCCGGAGTGCATTCTATAAATATCGTGATGGAATCTTTCCGTTTCATACGATGGTAAAAGAAAAAATTATAACACTTTCCATTCACCTTGAAGACAGATCCGGTGCCCTGTCGAGTCTGTTAACAGTTGTTGCTTCACAGGGATGCAATGTTTTAACGATTAATCAGACGATTCCCTTGCAGGGACGTGCACATATTACATTAACGATTGAAACGAACATGCTTCAAGGAGATATGAAGGACTTGTTGAGCACATTAAACCGTATGGAAACAGTAGAACGAGTTGAAGTAGTAGGAACCGGCGCATAAAAAAATCCCTGGCTGATCATACAGCTAGGGATTTTTCTTAACTTATAATAAAAATCCTTTTTCCTTTAGAGCACCACAAACTTTATCGAGTTTCTCTTCAGAATCTGATGAGAGAGTGTGCATGTGAATGCCTTCTGTTAACTCACTCAAAAGGCTGGCATTCGTGTCTCTTAGGCGTTTGATCAAGTCTTCAACATCCTTACGAGTAGAGAGTTTGAGCGATGCTTTTATATCTCCATAAACGGGGTGTTCAACGGTCACATCTTCAACTGTAACTCCGTAATCTACAATTGTTATAAGTTCGTTTGTTGTTTCTTCTGGTGGATGATTGGCAGCTATCACACGAGTGTATTGTTTGTTAGAGTCGTTCTTTAGGTAAATATAGCCTTGAGCTGTTGCCATAATCGGCTCACCGCTTGCTTTTAAAAGCGACATGTCTTGTACGATAACCTGTCTGCTAACATTCGTTCTAGTGGCAAGGATAGAACCACTAAGAGGCTTGTCAGCTTTCATCAGCCATGATATGAGCTGCGAACGTCTATCATCACCTTTTAATTTTTCGTTACTCATCTTGTTATTACCTCACTAACCGATCTAAATGTATTTGTTATTTCAATAAGTACTTTGCCAAGTAAAGTAATTTCTTCAGAAGTTGTTTGATGACTGGTCGATATTCGGACTAATCCATGAGCCTCACTCTCAGTTCTTCCAAGTGCAAGTAAAGTTTTAGAAGGTTCCTGCTGTCCATTTTTGCATGCGGATCCAGTGGAAACAGCGATTTTTAGACGATCAAGTTCTTGCATCACGATCTGACCTTCCATCCCTCTAGCCCGGATAGGAATGATGAAAGGAGAACTGTCATCAAAGCCTTCATAGACTATATTCTTATCTGTCATTATAGACGAAATGAGAAGTTTTCGCATGTCAACTGCATGATGATAGTTTTCATGCTGCAGGCGGAATGCCTCTTCGGCGGCTGTAACAAAAGCTGCTATTGATGGTAGATCGACGGTACCTGCTCGGAATCCACGTTCATGCGTGACTTCAGCTAGAAGAGGAGCTATGTGAACAGATGGTGAAATGTATACAGCACCGGTTCCTTTTGGCCCATTTATCTTATGAGCAGACATTGTAAAAGCATCTATACTCATAGAATGAAAATAACTATTATTCCATTTTCCGAATGATTGAACACAATCACTATGAAATAAAATACCACGATTTTTTAAACGTTCACCGATCTCTTTAATGTTCTGAACGATCCCCGTCTCACTGTTCACATGCTGAACGGTGACTAGAATCGTATCTGGTCGAATAGAGGACAGCAACATATTGATTGAAATCTTTCCATTTTTTTGTACAGGTATTCTTGTTATCTCATACCCACTCTTCTCTAAAAATCTAAGAACGTAATCAACCGAAGGGTGTTCGATATTTGATGCGATAATGTGTCTACCTTTATCGTTTGCTCCACGTGCCAATGAAGTAATAGCTAGAAAATTACCATCAGATCCTCCGCCAGTAAAATAGATTCCTTCACTTTCTTTCCCTATCAATTCAGCTAGAGTACACCGAGCATGTTCCAATAAATCGCGAGCTGCTAAACCACCCTCATGAAGACTCTCTGTATTTTGAAAATACGTTTTTGAAGTTTGTACGAAAGCATTAAGCGCTGAATCAGACAGTGGTGTAGTTGCTGCATAATCAAGATATATCAAGGTTTCCACCTCAGTTTTAATAAAATAGTTGTATCTAGTTTAAATCTATGTAAATATAGGTGTCAAGACACGTGTAAAGTTGAGGTGTTTTGTGTTTATGAAACATATAGAAGCAGATGTTTTGATTATCGGCGGAGGAATCGCTGGATTAATGGCTGCTGAATATTTAAGTTCGCATAAGAATGTGATAGTTATCACAAAGTTTTCTGCAGAGAAATCAAATTCTTTCTTAGCTCAAGGCGGGATTTCTGCAGCTATAGATAAAGAGGACACTTGGGCGGAGCATTTTTTAGATACTCTCAAGGCGGGACACCATCATAATGATCAAGAAGCAGTTAAACAACTTGTCAAAGAAGGTGAAAGTGTCGTTCGTACACTTACGGAATGGGGAGTAAGCTTTGACAGACATCAGAACGGTTCTTTTATGTTGGGTAAGGAAGGTGGACACCACCGAAATCGCATCGTACATGCTGGAGGAGATCAAACAGGTAAAAAAGTGATTGAAGCTTTAATTCGACGAGTAAGAAACAAGGTTAAGATGATCAGCCACCAATATGCAGTTGACTTGATCATACAAGATCAAAAGTGTATCGGTGTGTATTGTAAAGATGATGAAAATCAAACCACTATCTTTCAAGCTAAAAACACAATATTGGCAGGCGGGGGTTATGCAGGAATCTATGGAACGACCTCAAATGCATTTGGATCGGATGGGAGCGTTCTCTGCATGGCTTACCGAGCCGGCGTAGAACTTTCGGACTTAGAGTTTGTCCAATTCCATCCAACCCTTTTATCAGGAAGAGTGCCAGCAGGATTGATCACCGAAGCTGTTCGAGGGCAGGGTGGAATATTGGTAAATTCGAGAGGTGTTCCATTTATGCAGGATGTTCATCCGTTAAAAGACCTGGCACCCCGAGATATCGTGTCTAAGAGACTTTTTCAAGAGATTCATGTTCACGGTGAGAATGTTTTCTTGGATATTTCTTTGATTAAAGATTTTAGAAGTAAATTTCCTGGGGTGACGATGCTCTGTGAAAAGGCTGGTATCGATTTGAATAAAGGACTGATTCCAGTATCACCTGGTGCGCATTTTACGATGGGTGGAATCGTTACTGATCAAACTGGCAAGACCTCATTGAGAGGGCTGTATGCGATAGGTGAGTGCGCCAATACGGGTGTACATGGTGCAAATCGATTAGCGAGTAATTCTCTTCTTGAAGGAGCAGTTTTTGCAAAGGAAGCGGCAAAAAGTATTCTTTTATCTGAGGTAACCGATGCGAAGCCTGCATTTTTAAGAAGAAAGAAGTCAGACGATGAAAAATCAATACAGTTTAAAAATCTTCTGCAAGAAGAAGAGATTCAAACTCTAATGGATAAACACGCAGGCATCGTTAGAAGCGAAAAAGAGTTAATTAAAGCTGCAAAAACCCTAGACCTTGGATCGTGGAGACCTGAACTGATCAAAGAATCCCTCTCTGTAATCAAAAGGTTCAATATGCAAACAATCGCATGGTTGACAGTAACTAGTTGTTTGATGAGAGAAGAAAGCAGAGGAAGTCATTATCGTAATGATTTTCCATCTCAGAAAAATGAATGGAACTCAAAAAAAATAGTAAGGAGTTTGTGGCATGATGAATCCATTATTGCTGAAAAAGCAGCTGCAGGAATTTTTAATTGAAGATATTGGATCAGGAGACTTGTCAGCGTCTCTTTTCGAGGATCATACAGAAGTGACAGCAACTATTTATGCAAAAGAAAATGGGGTAATGGCTGGTGGGCAAATTATATCTATTGGATATGAATTGATCGATAGCACCATACAAACGAGTATCTTTGTCAATGAAGGAGAGCGGTTTAAGTCTGGAACAGTATTAGCTGAAATCACGGGCAGAAGACAGAGTGTTCTTTCTGGTGAAAGAGTAATACTGAACCTATTGCAGCGGCTCTCAGGTATAGCCACGCTCACAGCTAAAGCAGTCTCTTGTTGTGAAGGTGCAACTCGTATTTGTGATACTCGAAAGACCACACCAGGTTTAAGGATGTTTGAAAAGTATGCGGTCCGATGCGGAGGAGGATACAACCACCGGTTTGGACTCTACGATACTGTGATGCTTAAGGATAATCACTTAGCAGGATTTCCTTCTATTCGAGAAGCAGTTGAAACGGCGCGTAAAAAGTGTGGACACACAGTGAAGATAGAAGTGGAAACCGAGACGGAAGAACAAGTGATTGAAGCGGTCTTAGCTGGGGCCGATATTATCATGTTTGATAACTGCAGCCCTCAAGAGATCAAACAAAGACTCACACATGTACCCTCGGGCCTTATTACAGAAGCCTCTGGCGGGATTACTCTAGAAGAGATTAAGAACTATAGTGAAACAGGTGTTGACTATATTTCTCTCGGTTACTTAACTCACTCTTATCAAGCACTGGATATTAGCATGAATGTTAAAGGAGTTGTAAAACATGACGTTATTAAACACGTTTTCTAAAACAAATACATTACCAGATCGATATAGCACCATGTCAGTAGAAGAAATGGAAGCGAGAGTTCACGAGATTAAAAGCAGTTTAGGAAATCGTTTGTTTCTTCCTGCTCATCATTATCAAAAAGATGAAATCGTTCAATTTGCTGATGTTACAGGTGACTCTCTCCAGCTAGCGAAAATTTCTGCAGAGAATAAAGAGGCTGATTTTATTGTGTTCTGTGGTGTCCATTTTATGGCTGAAACTGCTGACATGCTGAGCAATGACAATCAGACGGTCATTTTGCCAGATTTGAAAGCAGGTTGTTCGATGGCAGATATGGCAAATATTCATCAAACCGAGAGAGCATGGATCGAACTTCAAAAGCTCTTCGGTGATACGATTCTGCCATTGACTTATGTGAACTCAACAGCAGAGATAAAAGCGTTTTGTGGGAAGAACGGAGGAGCTACCGTAACTTCTTCAAACGCTAAAGAGATGGTAAGCTGGGCTTTCGGTCAAAAAGAAAGATTGCTGTTTCTTCCGGATCAGCATCTAGGAAGAAATACTGCTTTTGATTTAGGTATAGCATTAGAAGATATGGCGATTTGGGATCCGATTTCAAACACATTGATCTATGATGGTACGGATATCGAACAAATTAAAGTAATCCTTTGGAAAGGCCATTGTTCTGTTCATGAAAAGTTTACCGTGGGTCAGATTGCTGACTTTAGAGAGAATCATTCGGAGTTTCAGATTATTGTTCATCCAGAATGTACACATGAGGTTGTAAGAGCTAGTGACTTGAACGGATCTACTCATTTTATTATTGAGACGATCAAACATGCAGAACCAGGAACAAGCTGGGCTGTAGGAACAGAGATGAATCTTGTGAACAGATTGGCTCAACAGTTCAGTGACAAGAACATCGTTTCATTGAATACGAATCTCTGTCCATGCCTTACGATGAACCGAATTGATCTGCCACACCTTTTATGGGCACTTGAAAATATAGTAGACGGAAACATAGAAAACGTAATTAAAGTAGACGAAGAAACAAAAAAATATGCAATCACAGCGTTGAACCGGATGATGTAGAGTTTCTCCCCCTGTCATAACCTTCTTTTATGAGGCATAAATTGATAAAGGAATAATGTCACTTCTAATACGATGTAGCAATATGCCCAAATGTTCATATACTGTAAGGAAATTTGGCAGGAGGGAGTTTTGCAGCGTGAGAATACACATTGTGCAAAAAGGGGACACACTCGACAAAATTGCTGAAAAATACGATGTACCAGTAAATGAATTAAGAAAAGCAAACCCGGGGTTCTCCAAAACAGATGTAATTGAACGGGGGGAAAAGATTAAGATCCCGATCAAGATGCCTGGTATGAAGAAAGAACAGCCTATTGTACCGGTTAAAGAAAAACCGGTTGCACCTGTACAAGAGGCTCCAAAGCCAGCACCAGTTAAGCCTGCACCAAAGAAACCAGCTCCAGTAAAACAAGAAATGAAACCAGCACCAATGAAGCCAGCGCCATTAAAACCCGCACCAACAAAGATGGAAAAGAAAGATGCACCGATGAAAAAGGATGCACCGATGAAAAAAGATGCTCCCATGAAAAAAGATGCACCAATGAAAAAAGATGTTCCCATGTTAAAAGATCAACCGATGAAAGCGCCAATGAAGCAGCCTATGGCACCTATTCATGATAAAGATTTTGCTGGAATGGTGGAATCATCAAATCTTGGCCATTATGTGCCGATGGGATACCCAAATCAACAACCAAACATAGCGAACATGCCGAATATGGCAAATCAACCAAACATAGCAAACATGCCAAATATGGCAAACCAACCTAATATGTCAAACCAACCAAATGTGGCGAGCAAACACGGGATATATGCAGGAAAAGATGGCTACGCGCCGAATAAACATCAATTCCTAATGGAAGAGTCATCTGGTATGATGCAGAACATGTATGGTTCAATGCCTCCAATGTTTCCAAAACCACAAACCTATTCTCAAATGCCACAGGGCTATGGAATGATGCCTCCACAAGGTTTCAGCGGAATGCCACAACTCTATGGTGGTGGGTATCCTCAAGGTGGCCAACAAGGTGGAGGAGGTATGCAGCAGGCAGGTTCAATGCCTTTTGGCGAATACCCAGATTCAGATATGGATCAAATGCCTTCCGGTGAATATACACCTGGTGGGCAACAACAAATGCAAGATATGCAAATGGGTATGCAACAACCTGGATCAATGGGCATGATGCCTATGGGTATGCCTCAAGGGTTTAGTGGGATGCCACAGATGGGTCAGATGGGTATGATGCCACAGAGTGGTGGAATGCCAGGGATGGGTCAGATGGGTATGATGCCACAGAGTGGAGGAATGCCAGGAATGCCACAGATGGGTATGATGCCACAAGGCGGTGGAATGCCAGGAATGCCACAGATGGGCATGATGCCACAAGGTGGTGGAATGCCAGGAATGCCACAGATGGGTATGATGCCACAAGGCGGTGGAATGCCAGGAATGCCACAGATGGGTATGATGCCACAAGGCGGAGGAATGCCAGGAATGCCACAGATGGGTATGATGCCACAAGGCGGAGGAATGCCAGGAATGGGTCAGATGGGTATGATGCCACAGAGTGGAGGAATGCCAGGGATGCCACAGATGGGTATGATGCCACAAGGTGGAGGAATGCCGGGGATGCCTCAGCAGATGCCACAAGGTATGCCTAACCCTTATTCACAAGCTCAATCTCGTGAAATAGATGAGAATTTTACGGAAGAAACGGAAGATGATGAATAGGGACGTAAGGGACGATTTCCAAGGGGATCGTCTTTTTTTAAAAAAGATGAACGAAATGGGTCTAGATGTGATTGATTTTGGTTTTTTTCGAGAGAACGTCATCTGGATAAAAACCAAACAAGGAAAATTTGTTTTAAAAGGGTTCAACAGATCTGATACTTGCAATAAGCAATTAAAGCTCTCTAAACTGTATCATGGCCAAAAGCCAAGAATAATGGGTACTTATACGGCATATCCAAACCATAAAAAAACGGTTCAATTTGGAAAATACATTTGGGCAATCATGCCATTTTATAAAGGAGAAGGACTTCATTTTGGCAAAAAGGACGATGTAAAAGCTGGAATGGATGCAATCAGCCGTTTTCATTCTTTTTCCAAACATATACCCGTACCGCTCTATGAACAATTGTCTTCCTACTCTTTGTTTAAAAAATGGAGTGACAGATTAGAGGCATTTAAATTTCATGCAAGATCAGCAAAATGGAATCATCAGATGCAACCTTTAATCTCAGAAATAATCATGTGGGGAGAATGGAGTTTAAACCACTTTGATCATGGAGCAGTTGAAAAGTTAGAAAATAAATCATATAAGAAAAAAGAGATTACACATGGCGATGTTGCTCCACATAATTTTGTGAAGTATAAAGAGAAAGATACGTATCTGATTGATTTTGATCTTTTTGCAGCAGTTCCTCAAGCTTTTGATTGGTTGCAATATGCGAATCGGATCTTACCGTTTTGGCATTGGTCTTATGCCAAGATGGAAGAGATAGGAAATGAAGATTTCTTAAAGTGGTTTACGAAAAGGTGGTTCGTTATTTGTCTGGTGTTTCCCACAGACCTCTACCGAGAATGGAACAGGGCCCTTAAAACGGGTGACAAGGAAATGATTGATGCCGTAACGAGGTTTACGTTGCGAGATTTTTCCCACAGGAAAAAATTTGTTGAAAAGATAATGATGAGGATGAGTTAAACGATCATCCTACATTTAACAGATTAATTAGAGCCTTCTTCTGCCAAGCTAATGGTGAAAGGAGGTTTTTCCATTGAACTTTTTAGGGAAATCACTTACTGTAACAATTCTAGCTGTAGGTCTTGTAGGCTGTAACGGTGTGAATCAATCACAGGATAAGAATGACAACGATGTTCGACCGATTGGATACTACACCAATGAGGGAGATAATCGTGGTGATCTTGATCGTGGTAATGGATTTATTTCTGATATGGCTGATCGAGATGTAAATGATCATTCTGCCACATACCATGAAGATTATGATGGTAAACTTGCTGAACGAATCGCAGGTAATGTCAACGACATCCGGGGTGTAGACGATGCTCACGTTATTCTTGAGGATAACAACGTCATTGTAGGTATAGACACGGATAAAAAGAAGAAGACGGAACTAACTAACAAAGTTAGAGAGGTCACTTCTAAATTGGCACCGAATCGTGATGTGAAGATTGTTGCTGATCGAGATATGGTTAACCGCATTGAGAACGTTGATAACAATCTGCGAGATGGCCGTGCTTACACGGAAGTTGAATCAGATGTTCGCGGAATTAGCAACGATATCGTAAATGCCGGCAGTGACCTTGGAAATGCGATAAAACGTCCTTTCGAAAACAACCGCTAGTATAAAAGAACTGTCAGAAGTTAAATCAACTTTTGAACAGTTCTTTTTTTTTATGTTTAAAAAGAATATCATTTGCCCCCCTTCTGAGTTAGATCTCAGAAAGTAATCAAATTCACTTTTATAAGGAATTAAGGGAAAGGCTATGATACAATAAGCAATAGAAACATACGCTCGTGTTTAGCGTTAGGGAGAGAAGAATTTGATTGAAAGCATTTCTGGAAATGTAGATTACATAACGGCAGAATATATTGTTATGAATAATAGTGGAATTGGATATAAAATTTTATGCCCTAATCCATTTATTTATAAATTGAACGATCAAAAGACGGTATATACGTATCAATATGTACGTGAGGATGTATTGGCTCTTTATGGTTTCAAGAACAGAAAAGAACGCGACTTGTTTTTAAAGTTGTTGAACGTTTCAGGAATCGGACCAAAAGGAGCATTAGCGATTGTTGCCTTCGGTCAGCCTGAACAAGTGGTCAATGCGATCGAACAAGAAGATGAAAAGTTCCTAACTAAATTTCCTGGTGTAGGGAAGAAAACTGCACGTCAGATGATTTTGGACCTAAAAGGTAAGATCTCAATTTTTGCAGATGTAGAGTTCACGGATGGACTATTCGCAGATGTTGAACCAGATGGTGATGAACTTGACGAAGCACTCGAGGCTCTTGCAGTCTTAGGATATGGCAGAAAAGAAATTCAAAAAATTCTTCCAGAACTGAAAAAAGAAAAGATGTCTGCTAACGAATATGTTAAAGCAGCATTAAAGAAGTTAATGAATTCATAAGGACGTGAGGATATATGGAAGAGAGAATTGTTTCTTCAGAAGAACGTCAAGATGAAGCAAATATCGAGTTAAGCCTGCGCCCTGAACTTTTAGATGAATATATAGGACAAACCTCCGTAAAGGACAATTTGCGGATCTTTATTAAAGCTGCAAAACTTCGCAACGAACCTCTTGATCATGTCCTGTTGTACGGACCTCCTGGTTTAGGAAAGACCACGTTGGCATCGATCATTGCAAATGAGATGGAAGTTAACTTGAGAACAACAAGTGGACCAGCCATTGAACGGCCTGGTGACTTGGCAGCCATCTTGACATCGTTAGAGCCCGGTGACGTTTTATTTATCGATGAGATTCACCGATTATCCCGTGCGATTGAAGAAATTCTATATTCAGCAATGGAAGACTTTTGTTTAGATATCGTGATCGGAAAGGGAGAGGTTGCAAGGTCTGTGAGATTAGACTTACCTCCTTTCACGTTGATTGGCGCGACCACAAGAGCGGGTTCTCTATCAGCTCCTCTCCGAGATCGTTTTGGTGTTCTCGCAAGGCTGGAATACTACAAATCAGAAGAGCTTGGTGAGATCGTAAGACGTACGGGGGATGTTTTTGGGGTAAGAGTAGATGATCTATCAGCAGAAGAGATCGCAAGAAGATCAAGAGGTACTCCGAGGATTGCTAACCGGTTATTACGAAGAGTAAGGGATTTTGTGCAGGTTGAAGGCAAGGATACAATTTCTTTGCCGATCTGTCAGAAAGCTTTAGAGCTTCTGCAAGTAGACCGTTTAGGTTTAGACCATATTGACCATAAATTATTACTAGGGATCATTCACACGTATAAAGGCGGTCCTGTAGGTCTAGAGACCATTTCGGCTACAATTGGTGAAGAATCGATGACGATTGAAGATGTATATGAGCCTTATCTTCTTCAGATTGGTTTCTTACAACGTACTCCACGTGGACGCATGGTTACAGAACAGGCCTATCAATACTTTGGACTGGCGGCGTCCGCGGATTGAACCGACTGTTAATCGTTGCAGGAATCGTTCTAATTATTATAGGATTAGTAGGGACATATATAGGTAAACTTCCTGGTGATATGGTTTGGAAAAAAGGAAACACAACTGTCTATTTTCCGATCATGACTTCCATTATCATTAGTGTTGTACTTTCCTTGATCTTCATGATTATAGGTCGATTTAAATAGAAAGTTATGCAACTTTGTTCTTGAAGTGGTTGATTTCCACTTCCGGTTGCTCGCTTTCCAATCAACTTGTCATGAGGAGTCGAGCAAAGGTTACTTAGAAAAGTGCTAAATAGAAAGCAGGAATACATCACATGAACGTAAATGATTTTGATTTTCATCTTCCTGAGGAATTAATTGCGCAAACACCGCTTGAGAACCGGACTTCCTCAAGGCTGATGGTGTTAGATAGATCTCAAGAAACAATTGAACATAAGCATTTTTATGATCTGAAAAATTACCTGAAAGCAGGAGACTGCCTTGTCTTGAACGATACTCGCGTTCTCCCGGCAAGACTTTTTGGACAAAAATCAGATACAGGCGGAAAAGTGGAGGTACTACTTTTAAAAGAAGAAGGTAACGACACATGGGAAACGCTTGTAAAACCAGCAAAAAGAATTAAGCCCGGAACTGAAATCTCTTTTGGAGATGGCAGATTAAAAGCAGTTTGTACTGGTGAGAGTGACCACGGAGGCAGACAGCTGAAGTTTATTTATGATGGCATTTTCTACGAACTGCTCGATGATCTAGGTCAGATGCCGCTTCCGCCCTATATTAAAGAACAGTTAGAGGAAAAAGATCGTTATCAGACTGTTTATGCGGTTCATCAAGGTTCTGCAGCTGCTCCGACCGCTGGCTTGCATTTTACGACAGAATTGATCGAAGAGATCAAATCTATGGGTGTACATGTTACGTTTATTACTCTTCACGTCGGTTTAGGCACGTTTCGTCCTGTTAGTGTAGAAAATGTTCTGGAACATGACATGCATGCCGAATTTTATCAAGTCACAAAAGGAACAGCCGAACTTTTAAATGGGGTTAAAGAAGCTGGTGGAAGAATTATTACCGTTGGAACTACGAGTACACGAACACTTGAAACGGTAGCCAATAAATTTGATGGCAAGTTTAAAGAAGATTCTGGTTGGACAGATATCTTTATCTATCCTGGTTATTCGTTCAAAGCGATTGATGGATTGATTACTAACTTCCATCTTCCAAAATCAACATTAATCATGTTGGTGAGTGCTTTAGCATCCAAAGATTTCGTTTTAAGAGCATATCATGAAGCCGTCGAAGAAAAGTATCGCTTTTTCAGTTTCGGTGACGCGATGCTTATACTTTAAGGGGGATATTTTTTAAGATGAAACCAGCAGTAACGTATGAATTAATAAAAACGTGCAAACAATCAGGTGCAAGATTAGGGAAAGTTCACACTCCTCACGGCACATTTGAAACACCTATCTTTATGCCAGTAGGAACATTAGCAACGGTCAAGACGATGAGTCCAGAAGAACTCAAGGAGCTTGGAGCTGAGATCATTCTGAGCAATACGTATCACTTATGGTTACGACCAGGTCATGATATTGTTAAAGAAGCTGGTGGCCTTCATAAGTTTATGAATTGGGATCGTCCGATACTTACGGATTCAGGAGGCTTTCAAGTCTTTTCTTTAAGTGATCTGAGAGAGATCAAAGAAGAGGGTGTTCACTTCAGAAATCATCTTAGTGGTGAGAAGCTTTTCTTAAGTCCTGAAGGGGCAATGGAGATTCAAAACGCACTTGGTTCTGATATTATGATGGCGTTTGATGAGTGTCCGCCTTATCCTGCTGAATATGATTATATGAAAGCTTCTGTTGAACGTACAAGCCGTTGGGCTGAGCGCTGCTTAAAAGGACATGCAAGACCTGAGGATCAAGCGCTTTTTGGTATCGTGCAAGGTGGAGAATACGAAGAGCTTCGAAAACAGAGTGCTCAAGATCTTGTATCGCTTGATTTCCCGGGTTATGCAGTCGGAGGCCTATCAGTAGGTGAACCGAAAGATGTAATGAACCGTGTCTTAGATTTTACGACGCCTCACCTTCCAGAAAACAAACCACGTTATCTGATGGGCGTTGGTTCTCCTGACTCGCTTATTGATGGAGCGATTCGCGGAATTGATATGTTTGACTGTGTATTGCCTACTCGTATTGCTAGAAACGGAACATGTATGACGAGTGAAGGAAGGCTAGTGGTTCGTAACGCGAAGTATGCAAGAGATTTCCGTCCGATCGACGAAAAGTGCGACTGCCATGTATGCCGAACTTACTCTAGAGCGTACATTCGTCACCTTGTAAAAGCGAACGAAACATTTGGTTTCCGATTAACAAGTTACCATAACCTTTATTTTTTGGTAAACTTAATGAAGCAAGTAAGACAAGCGATCATGGACGATAGACTTCTTGATTTCAGAAATGAATTCTTTGAGATGTATGGCTTTAATAAACCGAACGCACGTAACTTCTAAAAAACGATAACGACAAATTTTTAACTTATAGAAAGGGGTGAAATAGTATGGGTGGAAGTCTTGGAGGAATATTGCCGATTATCTTGATGTTTGCAATTTTTTATTTTCTGTTGATCCGACCGCAGCAAAAGAGACAAAAAGCGGTTCGTGAAATGCAGTCTAACCTTAAAAAGGGCGACAAAGTTGTAACGATCGGTGGACTACACGGAACACTAGACAGCATCGATGATAACATCGCTGTTATTCGTTCGAACGATGGCGCAAAGTTAACATTTGATCGTAATGCGATCCGTGAAGTAAAAGAAGAAGCAGTACTATAACAAAAAGACCCGTTCATACGGGTCTTTATTTATATGTTTGCTTATGACTGCTTAAGTTAACACCCATGATTCCACCAATTACCGCTAATAAAAGAAAAAGAGCATGATACATATACTGAGAGGAGTTGAACGTACTTTGATAGCCTAAGTATTGAACAAGAAAAACAAGAAAAGAAAACAAGACACTTGTACCCCCACCTAACAGCCAACCTTTACTCTGACCTTTCTTACCTGAAATTAATCCACCTATAAATAACGATAAAAAAGAAAGACCTACTGTTACCCATTTCAACGACGCCTCTGTCAGCCCTGTAAACCGCAGCAATAGTGAGAGCACTAAACTGCAAAGCATGATCATGAGTAAAACAGCAATAAGACCCCGTCCCATAGAAGAAGCCATATGTTTAATCCCCATCTTTAATCCTCCTTATCCGTAGAAGCTTTCTATATACTTTATTCAGACGACGGAGAGATTAGAAGTACAAGCAAGTATTTTCCCTTTCGTTTCCTAACGTTTAGATTTGGCAAAACCTGCGTATCATGTTTTTTCATATCTGTGCCACACTAAGTAATGGAATGAACATGTAACGTACAATGGAAGGAGGGGAATCATGGAACTGTATACCGTTATATTTAGAACGCTTTTTATTTACTTTTTAATCATGGTTATATTTCGAATGATGGGGAAGCGCGAGATGGGACAATTATCCATCATAGATTTTGTTGTTTCAATCATGGTCGCAGAATTAGCTGTTATCTCAATCGAAGATCCTACGATTCCCATGTTGAATTCACTCGCATCCATTTTTGTCTTGTTGGGTATCCAGCTTATATTAGCCCTCGTCTCTTTAAAGAGCAGAAGGATGAGAGAGATCGTTGATGGTAAACCTTCATTAATTATTAAAGAAGGTCAAGTGGATGAACATGAGATGAAAAAGCAGCGTTACAACTTTGATGATCTATTAACACAATTACGTGAAAACAATATTAGAAGCTTGAACGAAGTTGAATTTGGAATTTTAGAAACAACGGGTAAGCTTTCCATTATAAAAAAAGATGAGGAATCCGAAAATACACCGATTCAAATGATTATGCCTCTCATTTTGGACGGGAAGATCTTAGAAGACAATCTTGAAAAGATGGATAAGACATCCTTTTGGTTAAGACAAGAGTTAAAGAAGGTAGGGTTTAAAGAGATAAAAAACATTTCGTTCTGTACACTAAATGAAGATGGGACATTATTTGTCGACGAACTGAATAGCAAAAAATAAAACAGCCAAACTGGCTGTTTTAGATCCATCTTTTAATGAAAGGTATGTGTTTAAGATCTTCTTTACCCAAAAGTTTAAAGAAGATGAGAACAAACAAATAGATCGCGCATGTTGCCGTCACACATATCGTTAAACCTTGCACTGGAGAAAATTGCGGCATCATGTACTGATACAGATAAACGGCTCCTCCTCCTGTTATAAAAATCGAAAGCAGGCATAAGACGAAATCTTTCACTACGATCGTGTAACTGATCGCTTTAATAACTGTGGCAAAATGAAGCAGGGTAACCACCACGATGCTAATTACGATTCCAAGGGCTGCTCCCATGATCCCAAACTCAGGTCGGGTAGCTAAAGCAAAAATTGCTGTTAGCTTAACAAGGGCACCAATAAGACTGTTGATCATTGCGGAACGTGCCAGATTTAAAGCTTGAAGCACGGCTTGCAATGGACCTTGAAAATAAAGGAAAAAGAAAAAAGGTGTCATGATCTTTACATAAGACGCGGATGCAGGCGAATCATACATTAAGTCCATGATGGGGACCGCGTACACATACATAATTACGGCCGCAATACCACCTGATAGCATCGATAGTCTGAGGGCTTGATTCAAACGATGCTCGATCAAGTGGTATTTTTTTTGAGCGTTCGCTTCACTAATAGCAGGTACTAAAGATATCGAGAGAGAATACGTAATGAACGTTGGCAGGAACAATAGTGGGATAACGTACCCTGCAAGTTCTCCGTATTGTGCAGTTGCAACAGCTGTAGTGATTCCAGCGATCGCTAAACTATTTGCCACAACAATGGGCTCAAAAAAATAAGAAACAGAGCCAATCAATTGACTTCCCGTTGTTGGAAGAGCGATATTCAGAAGGTCTTTCATTGTTTCATGTCCTTGTTTCAGTTGTTTGAAGAATCCTTTACGAATACGCATCTTCTTTTTCACTTTGAACATCGAAAACATATAAAGAAGTGATGCGAGCTCACCGATAATAACAGAGATCATCGCGCCAGCAGCAGCATATTCAACGCCATAAGGAAGGAATAGACCTGTTAACAAGGCGACGAGAGCAATTCGGACGACCTGTTCAATAACTTGTGAATATGCAGACGGTCTCATGTTCTGCAAACCTTGAAAATACCCTCTCAAAACCGAGGAGACCGCAATGACAGGTACTACAGGTGCGATAGCGAGCAATGGCCAAATCGTACGATGATCGGTAAAGAAGTACTCTGCTAATAACGGAGCTGCGATAAACAAAGCGATCGTGATTATAATGCTCAAAATCCCAGTGATGGCCAAAGATACGATCAGAATTTTTCTAACTTTCGAACGATCTCCTGTTGCATCTGCTTCTGCTACAAGTTTTGATATGGCAATCGGCAGACCGAGCCTTGTCAAAGTTACGGCCAATAAGAATGTAGGGACTGCCATCATATAGAGGCCGACACCCTCGTGACCCATCACCCTGGCCATGACGATTCGATTAACGAAACCGAGTATTTTGGTTACAAGTCCTGCTAATATGAGCAGGATCGTTCCTTGCACAAGTGTTTGTTTTGTCATCTTAACCTGTCCTTTCTTGGACAATCTTATATATCACTATATGCAAGTGGAGTGAACCGTCATGACAGCTTGTTTTATCTCGAAAGGAGAGAGTGTAAAATGGAGAACACACATTTTTCGGAATGGAAGAACGAAGTCAAGCCAGCTGTAGAAAGCAAAAAAGAAGAATTTCATTACTTGGGGTATGAAAGTGTAACAGAAGAGGAAATATGGGAATGTGTACAATCAAAACTAAAGAAAAAGAAAGTGGAGCCTCGTCTATACGCATTGGTTGATACGATTTTAGCTCTTTCACTCAATGATTTTATGACGTGGCTAACGATACGCTCATACAAAGAAGAGGGGCTGACTCAAGAGTAGAACTTACTTTTGAGCAGCCTTGTCCTTTTGATAAGCTAAATTTATTATGTTTTATTTATGAACATTCACATGACAAATTGACAGAAAAAAACAACAATCGCTATAATGGGAAGGGTTAGTATTCGTACTTATACATAGTGTTGTCTTTTGATACAGCATGAAGGAGGTTTCTTGAAGTGGTAAAAAGGAGTAAGATCGTCATCTTTTTTGTTGTGCTCATCATGTTCGCAGCACTCATTGGGCTCACAACAGAAAAGATCGTAAAAGGTACAAAGCTTGGACTAGATCTTCAAGGTGGATTTGAAGTTCTTTACGATGTTAAACCTGTGAAAAAAGGTCAAAAAATTACACAGGAAACATTAAAGAGTACAGTTGAAGCGTTAAACAGCCGTATCAACGTGTTAGGTGTCTCTGAGCCTGAGATTCAGATTGAAGGAGACAACCGAATTCGTGTCCAGCTTGCTGGTGTAACGGATCAGAACAAAGCACGTGAACTATTGTCAACACAAGCTGAGTTAACATTCAGAGATGTGGATGATAAAGTCCTTTTAGATGGATCGGATCTAGAAGGAAATGGTGCAAAGCAAACCTTTGAATCTCAAAATAATAAACCGATTGTTTCACTGAAGCTTAAAGACGCAGATAAATTTGCAAAAATTACTGAAGAAGTCCTTCAGCGTCAGCCACAAGGTGAAAACATTATGGTTATTTGGTTAGATTATGAAAAAGGGGATTCATTTAAAGAAGAACAGAAAAAAGAACTTGCTGGCAAACAGCCAAAGTATATTTCTGCTCCTTATGTAAATGAAAAACTTTCCCAAAAAGAAGTAACTATTACAGGGCAATTCTCTGTTGAAGAAGCTCAAAGTTTAGCGAAAATTTTAAACGCGGGTGCTCTACCCGTTAAACTGGATGAAGTGTACTCGACATCAGTTGGTGCGAAGTTCGGAGAGAAAGCATTAAATGAAACGGTATTTGCTGGCTTTATTGGAATTGCCGTGATCTTTTTATTCATGCTGATTTTTTATCGTGTGCCTGGGATCATTGCTGTTATCACGCTATCTATTTATATTTGGTTGATCTTAGCTATCTTCTATCTGATGAACGGAGTATTAACACTTCCGGGTATCGCAGCTCTTATTCTAGGAGTGGGTATGGCAGTTGATGCTAACATCATCACGTATGAACGGATTAAAGAGGAACTAAGAAGCGGAAAATCTGTATTAAGTGCGTTTAAAGCTGGAAATCGTCGTTCATTCACTACGATTTTTGATGCAAACATTACGACGATCCTTGCAGCAGCTGTATTGTTCGCATACGGAACAAGCTCAGTAAAAGGATTCGCGTTAGTTCTAATCATTTCAGTTCTGGCAAGTTTCATCACAGCCGTTTTTGGAACAAGACTTTTCCTAGGGTTATGGGTACAGTCTCGTGTAATGGATAAGAAGCCAGGTTTGTTTGGTGTAAAGGAGCGTGACATCCGTGAGCTTTAAATACGACTTTGTAAAAAACAGAAACCTTTACTTCATTATCTCGACTCTCCTTACGGTTATTGGAATTGTATTCTTGCTTACAGTTGGATTAAAGCTAGGTATTGATTTTGATAGTGGATCTCGTGTAAATATACAAGCGAATGAAACACTTACCAATGAAGGTGTAGAAGAAGAGTTTAAATCACTCGGGCTTGATCCTGAAGCGGTCGTTCTTGCCGGAAAAAATGATCAAGCGAATGTTTCCTTTAAAGGGGCTTTGTCAAAAGACGAAGTAGCGAAGATCAATACTCATTTTGACGAGAAATACGGTGAGCCACCTAGTATTAGTACGGTTACACCAACAGTTGGTCGTGAGCTTGCACAAAATGCATTTTATGCTGTGCTTATCGCATCTGTTGGTATCATCATCTATGTAGCCTTTCGTTTTGAATGGAGCATGGCTGTTGCCTCAGTAGTCGCATTACTACATGATGCTTTTATGATCGTAGCGATCTTTAGTATGTTTAGAATTGAAGTCGATCTTCCCTTCATTGCAGCTGTTCTAACAATAGTTGGTTATTCCATTAACGATACGATCGTGACGTTCGACCGAATCCGTGAGAACATGAAACTTGAAAAAGTAAGAACGCAAGAGAAACTGGCTGAAATCGTAAACAGAAGTATTTTTGAAACATTAGGTCGTTCGATTAATACCGTTCTAACGGTTATTATTGCCGCAGTTGCGCTATTAATCTTTGGAGCCGATTCAATCAGAAACTTCTCGATCGCTTTATTGATCGGTTTAACATTTGGTGCGTATTCTTCTATCTTTATCGCTTCACAGTTGTGGTACGTTATGAAATCACGACAGATGAAATCGAAAAAAACAAGACCAGTTGAAGCAGAGCCAGAAATTTAAACGTAAATATCATTCATAAATTGTCACCTCTTATCCTGTTTTGTATAATGAATAGGTTAAGAGGTGATTTTTATGTTGGAGCCTAGAACTAGGTGGGAGATTCAAAAGCCATCAGAAGACAAGGCAAAATGGTTATCACAAGAATTAGATATCCCTCTTCTGATCGCGAATCTACTGGTTGTCAGAGGAATTGAAACGATAGAGAAAGCAGAAGCGTTTTTAAATATAGATATCAGTCAATTTCATGATCCCTTCTTGATGGATGGCATGAAAGAGAGTGTTGAGCGGATACATAAAGCTATAGAATCGAAAGAGAAGATTTTAATTTTTGGCGATTATGACGCAGATGGTGTAAGCAGTACAACGGTGATGTATTATGCACTGAAAGAACTTGGCGCACAGTTTGACTATTACATTCCAAACCGCTTTACAGAAGGCTATGGCCCGAATGAGCCTGCATTAAGAAAAGCGAAAGATGATGGTTACTCACTCGTTGTAACTGTTGATACGGGAATCTCTGCTGTACACGAAGCAAATATCGCAAAAGAGATCGGGCTAGACTTCATCATCACGGACCACCATGAAGCACCTCCTGTATTGCCAGATGCGTATAGCATTATCAACCCTAAAAAACCTGGATGTACCTATCCGTTTTCTGGTCTTGCAGGTGTAGGTGTAGCTTTTAAAGTAGCACATGCCCTTCATAATAAACCGCCACTTCATTTGCTTGATTATGCATGCATCGGAACAATTGCGGATCTTGTACCACTTGTAGATGAAAATAGAGTGATTGCAAAACTCGGGATAGAAGCACTATCGAAAACGGATAAGGTCGGATTGCAAGAACTGTTAAAAGTAGCGGGTCTTTATGAAAAAGAACTGACAGCTGAAGATGTAGGGTTCGCCATCGGTCCACGAGTGAATGCAGCAGGAAGACTTGGCTCAGCGATGCCGGTGGTAGAGCTGTTTACTTCAAGTGATCGAGAAGAATCAGCTATTTTGTCACAAGAGATCGATTCGGTAAACAAGGAGCGCCAAGGAATCGTAAACGAGATTACAAAAGAAGCGATCGCTATGGTCGAAGAAAGTTATCCTCCTGATGAGAATGAAGTGCTAGTCCTTGCCAAAGAGGGCTGGAACCCAGGGGTTATTGGAATTGTTGCCTCGCGATTGGTTGAAAAATTTTATCGTCCTACGATCGTGCTATGTTTAGATCCTGAAAAGGAAACAGCAAAAGGATCAGCGCGAAGCATTAAAGGATTTGATATGTTTGAGAACCTTTCAGGATCTAGAGACATTCTTCCTCATTTCGGTGGACATCCGATGGCAGCAGGGATGACACTTTCTATGCATGATGTCGATGAGCTAAGGAAAAGGCTTATTCGCCAAGCTAAAGAGTGTTTAACACCAGAGGATTATCTACCGGTTACAACGGTCGATCTTACAGCTAGATTAAATGAGATTTCTTTAGAAACGGTTGAGCTGTTAAGTACGCTATCTCCTTTTGGTGTTGGAAACCCATCTCCTCGCGTAATGGTTGAAGAAGTTCCAATCCGAGAGATGAAAAAGATAGGAAGTCAATCCAATCACCTCAAATTGCAGGTGGGTAACGGTGAGTTATCGGTTCTAGATTGCATAGGCTTTCAAAAAGGGAGCTTGTTAGAAGAGATGACTCCATATTCGTTGATTTCGATCGTTGGTCAGATCCAACTGAACGAATGGAACGGTTATAGAAAACCTCAGCTTCTTCTTGAAGACCTTGCTGTAAATCATTTTCAACTGTTTGACTATAGAGGTCTTAAAGATGCTGCAAAAAGGTTGATCGGTCTGCCGTATTCGAAAACATGTTTTATCGCGTTTGAAGAAGAAACATTAAAGCATAAAGATTTTGAAGCGCTGTCTGATCAAGTGATTGGTGAAGATGAGTTATTGACTCTACCCGAGGATTATTTTAAAGAAAAGAATTTGGTGTTCTTAGATGTTCCTCCTTCTCTCACGCGCTTTTCAGAATGGCTGGAGACTATCGGTGAACCTTCAAGGATTTATGCAGTGTTTCATCAGAGTACAGAACACTTTTTCACGACTTTACCAACGAGAGAACATTTCAAATGGTTCTATGGATTTCTTGCAAAAAGGAAAACCTTTAATGTGAAGAGAGATGGTGCAGAACTAGCGAAATGGAAAGGCTGGTCAAAAGAAACAATAGATTTCATGTCAAAGGTGTTTTTTGAGCTGGATTTTGTTACAATAGACGATGGTGTTATTTTCATTAACAAAGAACCTAGCAAACGAGAATTAGAAAGCTCTGAAACGTATCAGAAAAAGTTTGAACAAGCAGACATTGAAAATCAGCTCGTTTACTCTTCTTATCATTCTTTAAAAAGCTGGTTTACAGAACAAACACGGCCAAAAGCCAGTTTGTAATTTTCAGGAGGCAAAGATTCATGGATTATAAGCCGTTTATTTCAGTAGTAGAGAATTTCCCAATCGAAGGCATTCGTTTTAAAGATATTACTTCACTAATGTCTGATGGTGCAGTATATAAACAAGCAATGGATGACATTGCTGTATACGCAAAAGAAAAACAGGTAGACGTGATCGTTGGACCTGAAGCACGTGGATTTATCGTAGGTTGCCCTGTCGCTTACACGTTAGGATTAGGATTCGTCCCTGTCCGTAAAGAAGGTAAACTTCCTCGTGAAGTGATCAAAGTTGATTACGGTCTTGAGTATGGAAAAGATGTGCTAACGATGCATAAAGACGCGATCAAACCAGGACAAAGAGTCTTGATCACAGACGATCTACTAGCAACAGGTGGAACAATCGAAGCAACGATCAAGCTTGTAGAAGAGCTTGGCGGAGTAGTTGTAGGTATCGCATTCATGATCGAACTTACTTACCTAGATGGCCGTAAAAAACTTTCAGGTTATGATATCTTCACTTTAACTCAATACTAAAATGATGAGAGAGTTCCTTTTGAAGGGGCTCTTTTTTTAGTGATTTTTCTAAAAGAAGGATTGCTAAAAATTCTTATCTTCATTGTAAATTTTGATTGGAGCGGAAGGTGCAAGACTCCTGCGGGACAAGCGGTCAGGTGAGACCCTTAAAGGCGCAAAGCGGCAAGGGGCTCACCGCCTGCCCCGCGGAAAGCGAAGCACCTGGAGCGGAAATCAACTACCCTCTAAAAAATTGTTTTTTTTACAATCCTGTCACAAAATCTGCCCAATCATTCGACAAATTTCGTTTTTTGCTTTACATGAAGGGTCAATTTAACGATAATAGAAGCAATATACAATGACAACGTAAGGTGATTCCATGACGATTGAGGAAGTATTGCAAAAAGCGGAGAGCTATCTTTCAAAAGATGACTTAAGCTTCATCACGAAGGCTTATGAATACGCAAGAAATGCACACGAGGGACAATTCCGTAAATCCGGAGAGCCCTATATTCATCATCCTGTTGAAGTAGCAGCGATATTGGTGAATCTGCAGATGGATCCTGTGACTGTAGCAGCAGGGTTTCTTCATGATGTAGTTGAAGATACACCAATCACACTCAAAGATATTTCCACTCAATTCAATGAAGAAGTGGCGATGCTTGTTGATGGTGTTACGAAGCTGAAGAAAATCAAGTTTAAATCAAAAGAAGAGCAGCAGGCTGAGAATCATCGAAAGATGTTCGTCGCTATGGCCCAAGATATTCGTTGTATCTTGATCAAGCTGGCTGACCGACTTCACAATATGCGCACATTAAAGCATATGCCAAAAGAAAAACAGATTCAAAAAGCGAATGAGACACTTGAAATCTTCGCTCCGCTTGCCCATCGCCTTGGGATTTCAACAATAAAGTGGGAGCTTGAAGATGTTTCTTTAAGATACCTAAATCCACAGCAATACTACAGAATCGTTAACTTGATGCAGCAAAAGCGTGCGGAACGGGAAGAGTATGTTCATCAAGTGATGGATGAGATGAAGAGCAAGCTTAAAGAAGTTAACATTCAAGTCGATATCTCTGGAAGACCGAAACATATTTATAGCATCTATCGAAAAATGGCTAAACAAGGTAAGCAGTTCAATGAGATCTATGACCTTTTAGCTGTTCGTATTATTGTTCAGAATATTAAAGATTGTTATGCAGCCCTTGGTATCATTCATACGGCTTACAAGCCGATGCCTGGCCGTTTTAAAGATTATATCGCTATGCCAAAAGCAAATATGTACCAGTCTCTGCATACGACAGTAATCGGACCAAAAGGTGATCCACTCGAGGTGCAGATCAGAACGTCGGATATGCATCGCGTAGCTGAATACGGGATCGCGGCACACTGGGCATATAAAGAAGGTGCAACGAAAGCACCTGTGAGCTCATTTGAAAATAAATTAACATGGTTCCGTGAAATTCTTGAATGGCAAAACGATGTTGTAGATGCTGAAGAGTTTATGGAATCTCTTAAGGTTGATCTGTTTTCTGATATGGTGTTCGTGTTCACTCCAAAAGGTGATGTATACGAGCTTCCGTCAGGATCGGTTCCAATCGATTTTGCATACCGAATTCATACCGAGATTGGTAACAGATGCATTGGTGCAAAAGTGAATGGAAAGATGGTCACGTTAGATTATCGTTTGAAAACGGGAGATATTATCGAGATCTTAACGAGCAAACATTCCTATGGACCGAGTCAGGATTGGTTAAAGATCACTCAGAGCTCTCATGCAAAAAACAAGATTCGTCAATGGTTTAAGCGTGAAAGAAGAGAAGAGAACGTCGCAAAAGGAAAAGAACTTGTTGAAAAAGAGATCAAGAATCGCGGTTATGATCTGAAAGACATCTTCACGAATGAAAATATTCAATATGTGGCTCAAAAGTATAACTTTGCTGGGGAAGAAGATATGTACGCCGCTGTCGGTTATAACGGTATAACGGCTGCACAGATCGCTACTCGATTAACAGATAAAGTTCGCCGCAAAAAAGAGCAAGATCCGGATAATTCAGAACTGCTTGATGCAATAAGAGACTCTGCTGAAAAGCCTGAACCGAAACGTAGAACAGATTCTGGTATCGTGGTTAAAGGCATTGATAACATGCTGATCCGATTATCAAAATGTTGCAATCCGGTTCCTGGAGATGACATTGTTGGTTATATCACAAAAGGTCGGGGTGTTTCTGTTCACCGTGAGGATTGTGTTAACGTACACAACGAAGATGCACAAGTACGACTTCTACCGGTTGAATGGGAAGGTAATCTTGAGCAACCGAAAAACTATAACGTTGATATTGAGATCAATGGTTTTGATCGTCGTGGCCTATTAAATGAGGTTCTGCATGCAGTTGCAGAAACGAAAACGAATATCACAGCAGTAAGCGGTAAATCAGATCGCAACAAGATGGCAACTATCAGTATGTCGATCTCGATTCACAACGTCAGCCACCTTCAAAAAGTGGTCGAACGAATTAAAAGAATACCTGACATATATGCGGTTAGAAGATTGATGCAATAGGAGTTAAGGAAGTGATTCTGCAGTGAAAGTAGTATTACAGCGTTCAAAAGAGGCAAAGGTCTTAGTGGATTCTGAAGTAAAAGGCAGAATTGACAGAGGCCTTGTACTCTTAGTTGGTGTTACACATGAAGATACAGAAAAAGATGCAGATTATTTAGCAGAAAAGATCGTAAATCTTCGCATATTTGAAGATGAAAATGGAAAGATGAATCTTTCTTTAAAAGATACAGAAGGAAGCATCCTTTCCATTTCACAGTTTACGTTATACGGTGACACGAAAAAAGGAAGGCGTCCAAACTTTATGGATGCTGCTAAACCAGATCATGCTATCACGATGTATGACTATTTTAATGACAAGCTTAAGAGCTTAGGTGTACATGTCGAAACTGGTGTATTTGGCGCGATGATGGATGTCTCGTTTACGAATGATGGACCTGTAACCTTAATTATGGACTCTAAAAATTAATAATCATGAATGAAACCTCCGCCTAGATGGTAAGACTAAATCAAAAAAGGTGGAGGTTTTTTGATGAGGCAGAACCGGAAAGGCATGGAAGGGATACCTCAATGGAAGCAACTCAGCTTTCATGATTTTCTTTCTCTTGAAAAATCAGCAAACACGATGGAGCTTGCTGAAGAGTTTGGGATGGATCTATATCAAGTGAATCAGTTAAAGAAAAAAATAAAACGCGAAAACTATTGACATCACACCCCATCTAAAAGTATGATAATCTACAATTCCAAAATGAAAACTGATGACGAAGAAAAGTATCTTTACCCCACAAGGTTAGAGATGAGATACCATGGCTGAAAGTATCTCTCCTTGATGATAAAGTGAAAGACACTTCATAGGTTTTAATTCGAACGGTTAAGTTTTGACCTCAGTAGAGTTACACGTGGGCAATCGTTACTTGCATAATGAGGAAGCTTTTTATAGCTTCGAAGCAGGGTGGCACCGCGGGAAATCCCGTCCCTTATGAAATGACTAATTTCATAAGGGACGGGATTTTTTTATTTTTTATTAATGGCTTACCTCCTCTATAAGACTGTTGCTTTTAGTAATTTTGTTCATTCTCTTCACTGACAATTTGATTGGAGTGAAGGGTGTGAGACTCCTGCGGGACAGGTGGGCAGGTGAGACACTTATACGTGAAACGTACGAATTTGGCTCACCGCCTGCCCCGCGGAAAGCGAGCACCTGAAACGGAAATCAAACACTTTCAAAAGCAACAAAGATTTAGGGAGAAGACTTTAATTTTAACGAACATGTAAAAACGGGAGGATGAATGAAAATGAGTATTAATATTCCAAGGGGAACGAAAGATATACTCCCAGGAGAAGTAGAAAAATGGCAGCTGATCGAACAAAAAGCAAAAGAAGTATCAGCTCGATTCAATTATAAAGAGATTCGAACGCCGATTTTTGAGCACACTGATCTTTTCCAACGCGGTGTAGGCGATTCAACAGATATCGTTCAAAAAGAGATGTATACGTTCAATGATCGAGGAGACCGCAGTCTAACTCTTAGACCAGAAGGGACAGCGCCTGTAACTCGATCTTATGTTGAAAATAAAATGTTTGGATTACCTGGACAGCCTGTAAAACTTTTTTACATCCAACCGATGTTTCGTTATGAAAGACCACAAGCTGGTCGATATCGTCAATTTGTACAGTTCGGTATTGAAGCGATGGGTTCAGCTGATCCTGCCATTGATGCAGAAGTAATCTCGCTTGCGATGACAGTGTACAAAGAGCTTGGGTTAACAAAGCTCCGACTTGTGCTGAATACGCTAGGTGATGCTGAAAGCCGTAAATCTCATAAGGAAGCTTTGATCGCACACTTTGAACCTAGAATCGATGAGTTCTGTTCCGATTGCCAAAATCGATTATTGAAGAATCCTTTAAGAATTCTAGATTGTAAAAAAGACCGAGATCATGAACTAATGAAGAGCGCTCCATCGATCCTTGAACACTTAAACCAAGAATCAAAAACGTATTTTGAAGAAGTGAAAAACAGCTTGAATGCGATGAATATCGAGTATGTGATCGATCCTACACTCGTACGTGGACTTGATTATTATAACCACACTGCATTTGAGATCATGAGTGAAGCTGAAGGTTTTGGTGCCATCACAACGCTTAGTGGAGGCGGCAGATACAATGGTCTTGTTGAAGATCTTGGAGGGCCAGCTACACCAAGCATCGGATTTGCGATGAGCTTAGAACGTTTGTTATTAGCACTTGAAGCAGAAGGCATCACACTTGAAACAGAAGAAGAATTAGATTGTTACGTTGTAGCACTAGGTGATGAAGCGAAGCAAAAATCAGTAGCGATCTTAAGTCAGCTTCGTCAAGCAGGGATTAAGAGTGACAAAGATTACTTAGATAAAAAGATGAAAGCACAATTTAAAGCAGCCGACCGATTAAAAGCGAAGTTTGTAGCTATTCTAGGTGAAGAAGAACTATCAAAAGGAATCATCAACGTGAAGAATATGGATTCCGGAGAACAGTCGGAAGTAGCGATCGAGAAGTTGAGCACATTTTTGAAGCAAGGTAAATAAGGAGGACACATCTCATGGAATATCGCACACATCAATGCGGAAAGATTACAGAACAATATATCGGTGAAAAAGTAACAATAACAGGTTGGGTACAAAAAAGACGTGACTTAGGCGGATTGATCTTCATCGACCTTCGTGACCGTTCTGGTGTTGTACAAATCGTCTTTTCACCAGAAGTATCACCTGAAGCATTAGAAACTGCTGAAAAAGTAAGAAGTGAATATGTACTTACGATCACAGGAAACGTTCTTGAGCGTGACCCAAGCACGGTTAACCCAGCTATGAATACTGGTAAGATTGAAATCTCTGGAGAAGAAGTCAAGATTTTGAACAGTGCAAAAACACCACCTTTTTCTATCAGCGAAGATATGGATATTACAGAAGATATTCGTCTGAAGTACCGCTATCTGGACCTTCGTCGTCCGATCATGCAGGAAACATTGAAGATGAGACATGAAGTAACTCGCTATATCCGTAACTTCCTTGAGAACGATGAATTTATGGAGATGGAAACACCGATGCTTACGAAGAGCACACCTGAAGGAGCGCGTGACTATCTAGTACCGAGCCGTGTTCACCCAGGCGAATTCTATGCATTGCCGCAATCACCACAACTATTTAAACAGTTGCTAATGGTTTCAGGTTTTGAAAAATACTATCAGATTGTTCGTTGTTTCAGAGACGAAGATCTGCGTGCAGACCGTCAGCCTGAATTTACTCAAGTCGATATCGAAACTTCTTTCATGGGTCAAGAACCTCTTCTAGCAATGATGGAAGGGATGATGACAGGACTCGTGAAAAAAGTAAAAGGTGTAGAGATTCCAAAACCATTCCCAAGAATGACATATAAAGAAGCAATGGATCGTTATGGTTCTGATAAACCGGATACGCGTTTCGGTCTTGAACTGATCAACGTTTCAGAGATCGTTAAGGATTCTGGATTTAAAGTATTTGCAGCAGCAGTTGAAAACGGTGGTCAAGTTAAAGCGATCAACGTTAAAGGTAAAGCAGCAAATTATTCTAGAAAAGATATTGATGGTCTGACTGAATTCACTGCTCGATACGGAGCAAAAGGCCTTGCTTGGATGAAAGTTGAAGCAGAAGGATTAAAAGGACCTATTTCAAAGTTCTTTAATGAAGAAGATGCTGCTAACTTAACGAACACACTGCAAGCAGAAGAAGGCGATCTGTTGTTATTTGTAGCAGATAAGCCGTCTGTTGTAGCAGACAGCTTAGGAGCGTTAAGACAAAAGCTTGCAAAAGATTTAGATCTGATCGATCAATCTAAATACAATTTCTTGTGGGTCGTTGATTTCCCACTTGTTGAATACGATGAGGATGCAGGCCGTTTTGTGGCGCTTCACCATCCATTCACGATGCCGAAGACAGAAGATCTTCACTTAATGGATACCAATCCTGCTGAAGTAAGAGCACAAGCGTACGACTTAGTTCTTAATGGTTATGAGCTGGGTGGAGGGTCTCAGCGTATCTACCAACGTGACGTTCAAGAGAAAATGTTTAAAACATTAGGATTCACTGAGGAAGCAGCGCGTGAAGAGTTTGGATTCCTTTTAGAGGCATTCGAATATGGAACACCTCCACATGGTGGAATTGCGTTAGGACTTGACCGTATGGTGATGTTACTTGCTGGAAGAAGTAACTTAAGAGACACGATTGCTTTCCCGAAAACAGCATCTGCATCTTGTTTATTGACGAATGCACCTTCTGCTGTAAATGAAAAGCAGCTTGATGAACTTCACTTATCTGTGAAAGTGAAGCAAGAAACCAAGTAAGTGAATATTTAGAAAAATACGAATCGTTTTATAAAGAGACACATTTTGTCTTGTATTTGATTTATTCGTATGATAGTATGAATTTAAGCGATGGGTCCTATGGTGACCGTTAACAACCCGAAAGTTTTGAGCCAACATTAAGTATTAGGGAGTTTGTGTTTTCTCACAGCGTCCATGCCCTGAAAGCTAGGGGACGGACAAAATGCGAAACAGGGCACCCACCTGCGAGAGCAGGTTCAAAACTAAGGGGATACGGCATTTTTGGGGCTCATTTTTTTGTGCAAAAAAAACCAAGTAAGCATATTGATTTTGTTTTCAAAAGTGGATATGCTGATAAAGATGCATTTTCTTTATTTTACGTGCACGTTTGAAAGGAGATTTCACTAAATATGCTTTATCAGTTCTCAAGAAATGAACTTGCTATTGGAAAAGATGGAATAGAGGTCTTAAAAAACTCAACTGTTGCTGTGCTTGGAATCGGGGGAGTGGGCTCCTTTTCAGCGGAAGCACTAGCTCGCTCAGGAGTTGGTCGTCTGATCCTTATCGATAAAGATGATGTCGATATCACGAACGTGAATCGTCAAATACATGCACTTGTGAATACCGTTGGACAGCCAAAGGTAGATCTTATGAAAGAGCGAATCGCGCTTATTAATCCAGAGTGCGAAGTTATCGCTCTTAAGATGTTCTATACAGAAGAAACATATGAACAAATTTTTGAATATGGACTTGATTTTGTAGTAGATGCATCTGATACGATTTCCTATAAGATTCACCTTATGAAGGAATGCTTGAATCGCAAAATACCAATTATCTCGAGCATGGGTGTGGCGAACAAATTGGACCCCACACGTCTTCAAATCGTAGATATTTCTAAGACTAGCTATGATCCGATTGCTAAGGTCATTCGCCAGCGTCTAAGAAAAGAAGGAATCACAAAAGGAATTCCGGTCGTATTCTCAGATGAAAAGCCGATCCAAATTCGTGAAGAAATTCGAAAAGAGATCGTACCTGAGAACGCTCCTGGTATTCGAAAGGCGAAGTTGCCACCGTCTTCAAACGCATTTGTACCTTCTGTTTCAGGACTCTACATGGCTGGTTACGTGATTAACAAAATCATTGAAGATAATAATATAAAGATTGAAAGAATACGATAATTTGATAAAAAAAGGTGCTGACTGTTCTAAAGTTAGCACCTTTCTTTCGTCTATACTAATAGCTGTTTGTGTGAGGACTTGTACTTATCAGTAGCACGGAGCGAAGAATTGTTTTTCTCAAAGTAACAATCCTCATTATTTCGGTGTAATCTCGATTAATTCCAAGGTGATTTGAAATATATCCGGGTATAACCTAAATAATTCAGAAGATAAAATAATTTATTGCGTAAAACTGCACAAAAAAGATGACTCGCAGGCTAACCCTATGAGTCATCTAAATTTACTTTGCTAGTTTTTCTAGATTTCCGTTCTTATCCATACGGAAGGTAACATTCGGATTTGTATCTTCATCTTGGAACAGTACCATTTTTCTTGCACGGTCCATGATTTGGATCAGCGCTTGGTAATCTTCCTGAACCGTTTGGTGCTCTTTCTCAAGAACAGCTAGCTGTTCTTTCATCACTTTGTTCTGCTGCATTAACTCGTTCATCTGAAGACGAAGTTCCATATTTTCTTGAACAAGCTTGCCGCTCGACATACCGTTACGCTTTAACCCATTAAGAAAATCTATGACTTCATCAAGTGAAAGACTATGTTCATTATTAGCTTGTGGCTGACGATAGGCACTTTGTGATGAAGGTTGTTGTGATCCTTGTAAGCTCGTAACTTCTGGTGCTTCTGCTTCGGTTTGCTGAACATAACTCTGTTGTTCAGAAACTGCAGGTGTCGAAGCTACTGGAGCTGGTGCTGATGTGTTTCTTTCATACGAGAAAGGTGTTCTAAAGAACTCTTCTGGATGATAGGTTTCATCATCGTGCATCTGTGGAGTATTATTAAGAGTCTGTACAGGTTTAGCTGCAGGTTTTGTTTGTTGCTGCTGCTGTGACCTCGCTAGTGCACGCTGGCGTTCTTTTCTTTGCTTTTTAGCAATCTTTAATGCTTGTTCGTATTTTTTTCTCACGATTGCGTTCCATCTAAAACCAACTGCTGCACTCGTACGCTCTAATTTATCTCCAACCTCTTCAAAAGCATGCAACTGTGTACTTCCTTCACGCACATGGCGTAAGACCGTTTCGGCAAGCAATAGATCGTCTTCTTCTGACCAGGCGTCCTGTCTGATTTTTGACACGGTAATCCTCTCCTTAGCTACAAAAATATTCATTTGATATTTTCATGTTTACCAATCAGAGAGAATCCTATACACACTTTTGAAGAACTTTTGCTAGTTTGCTAAGTTATCAAGTCTCATAGATTTACTTTCCTTTTTTCTTGCGATCATTAAAATAGTCGAGACGTTTCTTTATATTCTTTTCAAAGCCACGTTCAGTAGGTTCATAAAAAGTCTTTCCCTGCAGATGCTTTGGTAAGTATTCTTGTGGTACATAACCATCTTCAAAATTATGTGGATATTTGTAGTCCTCACCATGTTGAAGTTGTTTCGCTCCTTTATAATGAGCATCACGAAGATGGATCGGGACGAGACCAGTTTTTTCTTTCTTTACTGCATCAAGTGCTTTATCGATTCCTGTTATCACTTTATTGCTTTTAGGAGCCGTAGCTAAGTAAAGGGTAGCTTCTGCAAGTGGAATGCGAGCTTCAGGCATACCGATAAAATCAGCCGCATAACTAGCAGCATGTGCAACAAGTAACGCGTTCGGGTCAGCGAGACCGACATCTTCTGCTGCATGAACGAGCAATCTGCGGGCAATAAAGCGAGGATCTTCGCCGGCATAAATCATTTTCGCGAGCCAATATAATGCTGCATCAGGATCTGATCCACGTATGCTTTTAATAAAAGCGGAGACTGTATCATAATGGTTGTCACCTTTTTTATCATACTGAAGGACTCTTTGTTGAATGGATTCTTCAGCGATTTCTATTGTGATTGTAATGTTTCCGTCTTTGTCTGGTTTCGTTGTTAACACAGCAAGTTCCACTGCATTAAGTGCTGTTCGTGCGTCTCCGTTCGCAATAGAGACAATATGATCGATTGCCTCTTTTTTCATGGTGATCGGATGTTTGCCATATCCTCTTTCTTTATCAGAAAGAGCTTGCTGAATCACTTTTGCAATATGCATATCTGTTAGTGGTTCAAAACGAAATAATCGAGATCTTGATAAAAGAGCGGGGTTTATCTCAAACATCGGACTTTCTGTTGTTGCTCCGATTAAGATAACCGATCCGTCTTCCACGTATGGAAGTAGCGCGTCTTGTTGACTTTTGTTAAAACGATGGATCTCGTCGATAAAGAGCACGGTCTTTTTTTCTTCTAATAACAGGCGTTCTCTGGCAGCTCCCATGATGACTTTTAAATCAGCAACTCCAGACGTAACCGCATTCAGTTGTTCAAACCATGCAGATGTGGAATTTGCTATAATTTTTGCTAAAGTCGTTTTGCCGGTTCCGGGAGGTCCAAAAAAGATCATCGGAGTGAGTTGATCAGCTTCGATCGCTCGTCTTAACAGCTTACCTTCTCCAGCTATATGCTCTTGGCCGATAAACTCTGTTATTTTTCTTGGACGCATGCGGTTAGCAAGAGGTCTTTTTAAAGAATGGGAGCTTTCATCTTTATAAGAAAACAAGTCCATTACAATCATCCTTCCGTACACTTGTTCTAATCGTCATATGACAATACTATACAATAGTCCATCATGCAAGTTGAAATGATTTCATGCTATAATAAGCTTTAGATTTATGGAATCAACCGAATTGAGACAACTTAATAGGGAAGGATTTTGCACAATGAAAGACCAAAAGCATTCAAGATGGAACAAATTTTTGTTTCAGTGGTCTGTGTTTTTTATTGGATTATTTATCATGGCTTTCGGAATCGCGCTTATGATCAAGGCAGACCTCGGAAGTGCTCCGTGGGACGTCCTTCATATCGGACTGTTTGCACAGTTCGGACTATCGATCGGAACATGGTCGATCATAATGGGATTCTTCGTCATCTTAGCTACATCCTTATTAACTAAGAAGAAACCTCAATCAGGTGCCTTTTTAAATATGGTGTCTGTTGGTTTGTTTATTGACTTTTATTTATGGCTGCCTTTTTTTCATGATCCAGTAACAGGTTTTGGGAAATGGATGTTCTTAATAATAGGAATCTTAATCTTAGGTTTTGGAATCGGGCTATATATTTCATCAGACTGTGGTGCAGGACCAAGAGATAGTCTGATGCTTGCTCTCACTGAAAAATCAGGTATGAAAGTTTCAAATATCCGACTTCTAATGGAATTTGTCGTTTTATTTTTCGGATGGATGTTGAAGGGACCCGTTTCGTTCGGAACGATCCTTTTTTGTGTAACGATAGGAGCAATCGTGGGCAGGACCCTTCCGTATTGCCAAAAATTAGTGAAGTTTGTTTTAGAACGGAGTGAACAATATGAAGATATCAACAAAAGGTCGGTACGGATTAACCATCATGATGGCATTAGCGAAGAGGTCAGGTGAAGGACCGATCGCGTTGAAATTAATCGCAAAAGAATATAGTCTATCAGAACATTATTTAGAGCAGCTGATTGCCCCGCTAAGAAATGCTGGACTTGTTAAGAGTATCCGAGGTGCGTATGGTGGGTACATGTTGGCAAAAGAAGCATCAACGATTACTGCTGGAGATATCATTCGCGTGCTTGAAGGACCTATCTCTCCAGTTGAAGTGATGGATGATGAAGAACCAGCGAAAAGAAATCTTTGGATTAAAATCCGAGATGCTGTAAAAGATGTGTTAGATTCTACAACACTTGAAGATTTAGCGAACTATGAAGATGAGGGCGCACAGGACGCATACATGTTTTATATATAGGAAGGAAATGAACAATGAAAAACGTTTATTTAGATCACGCTGCAACGTCTCCTGTTCATCCTGAAGTCATAGAAGAAATGATTCCTTTTCTAACTGAACATTTTGGGAATCCATCTAGCATCCATCAATACGGAAGGCAGACTCGTAAAGCTCTTGATGATGCGAGAACCATGATTGCAACTTCTATAGGTGCTTCACGTAATGAGATTATTTTTACTAGCGGCGGTACAGAAAGTGATAACCTTGCAATTCTGGGCACAGTTTCTGCTCTTAAGGAAAAAGGGAAGCATGTTATTACGACCGAAGTAGAACATCATGCTGTACTTCATACCTTTCATGAGCTTGAAAAGAGAGGTTACGATGTAACATACTTATCTGTTGATGAGGAAGGGAGGATCTCTTTAGACGAACTAGAGAGAGCTCTAACAGAAGATACGATTCTCGTTTCGATCATGTATTGCAACAATGAAACGGGAACTACCCAAGATATAAAAGAGATCGGCAGTATTCTAAAGGAAAAAGAGATCTTATTTCATACCGATGCTGTGCAAGCTTATGGCTTAATCTCCATCGATGTAAATGAACTGAACATTGATCTGTTAAGTGCTTCGGGTCATAAGATCAATAGCCCAAAAGGAACTGGATTTCTATTTGTGAGAGAAGGGATTCCTTTTCTTCCTCAAGGTTTTGGCGGGGAGCAAGAGCGAAAGCGCCGTGCTGGAACTGAGAATGTAGCAGGAATCGCTGCATTACGAAAAGCGGCTTCGATCGCTGAAAAAGAAAGAGAAGAACGCTTTAGTCAATACACGACGTTTAGAGAGACGATGAAAAGAATATGGACAGAAGAAGAGATATCTTTCATAGAAAACGGAAGTCCTGATCATTTTCTTCCACACATTCTAAATGTAAGTTTTCCCGGTGTAAAAACAGAAGTGCTTTTAGTTAATCTAGATCTTGCTGGTATCGCAGCTTCTAGCGGATCAGCTTGTACGGCTGGCTCACATGAACCTTCACATGTTCTAAAAGCGATGTTTGCGGATGATGAGCGAACAAAATCATCTGTTCGTTTTAGCTTCGGTCTAGGTAATAAATTGGAAGATATTGAATATGCAGCATATGAGACAGCAAAAATCGTGAAACGTTTAGCAAAATAAGTTACAATGTTTGTCATATGAATGAAATGAGGTGGACACGATGCAAACAGAATCAAACAAAAAGGCACCTCAAGATACACGAGTGGTTATTGGAATGAGCGGCGGTGTGGATTCTTCCGTTGCCGCACTTTTACTGAAAGAGCAAGGCTATGATGTAATCGGGATCTTTATGAAGAACTGGGATGATACCGATGAGAATGGCGTATGCACAGCAACAGAAGATTATAACGATGTGATTGCGGTCTGCAACCAGATCGGCATTCCATATTACGCGGTGAATTTTGAAAAAGAATACTGGGACAAAGTATTCACGTACTTTTTGGAAGAATATAAAGCAGGACGAACTCCTAATCCTGATGTGATGTGCAACAAGGAGATCAAGTTCAAAGCCTTCTTGGAGCATGCCATGAACTTAGGTGCTGATTATGTAGCTACTGGCCATTATGCACGTGTGGCTGAAATAGATGGAGAAGTTAAGATGCTTCGAGGCGTCGATGAGAACAAGGACCAAACTTATTTTCTTAACCAGCTTTCTCAAGAACAGCTTCAAAAAGTACTGTTCCCGATCGGAGAGCTTAAAAAGCCTGAGATCCGCAAGATTGCTGAAGCCGCGGGACTTGCGACAGCTAAAAAGAAAGACTCAACAGGAATCTGCTTTATTGGAGAAAGAGACTTTAAAGAATTCTTAAGTCAGTATTTGCCTGCAAAACCTGGTGAGATGCAAACGTTCGAAGGCGAAGTGAAGGGCAAACATGATGGATTGATGTACCATACGATTGGTCAGCGTCATGGCCTTGGAATCGGTGGTAGTGGAGATCCTTGGTTCGTTGTCGGTAAGAATTTAAAAGACAATATATTGTATGTTGAACAAGGTTTTTATAATGAAAAACTTTACTCTGATAGCTTGAAAGCTGTAAAAGCAGGATTTGTTTCTGACAAACCGCTGCCTGCTACTTTTAAGTGTACGGCGAAGTTCAGGTACCGCCAGCCTGACATGGGTGTAACCGTCCATGTGATGGAGGATGAAACGCTGCATGTGGTCTTTGATGAAGCACAACGCGCGATCACTCCTGGGCAAGCTGTTGTGTTTTATGACGGAGATGTTTGTCTAGGCGGAGCAACGATCGATACAGTCTATAAAAACGACGAAGCGATCACCTATCTATAAAATAAAGTGGAAAAACTGGCTTACTAGGACAGGAAACGAACTAGTATCGCCAGTTTTTTGCGTTAGTGAATATATCTGAAGCAATTAGACACTCAAGTGTTAGTGGTGCTCGTGCAGCGGCATATCTATGCTCGCTGCACGAGCGATTCCAGAGATTTATGAGCGATTCCAGAGATTTATGAGCGATTCCAGAGATTTATGAGCGATTCCAGAGATTTATGAGCGATTCCAGAGATTTATGAGCGATTCCAGATAGCTTGAACGGCTCCCTCCACAAGAGGAATCCACAAAAAATTATGCGGCAGCTTCCTTCATTTGTTATACTTTTGAAGGAAATTAAAATTGGGGGTAAAGACAATGGAACCTTCAAAAGGTCTTGAATATTTACAAAAAGGAAAGTTTGAAGAAGCAGCAAAAAGTCTGGAATCTATGATCGCAGCAGATCCAGAAAATCCAGTACATTATATTAACTTCGGAAATCTTCTTTCTGCTGTTCATGAACATGAAAAAGCGATTCAATTCTTTGATAAAGCACTATCGCTCGATGATAATGCTGTAGCTGCATACTATGGTGCGGGTATTGCCTGTTATCATCTCGAGGAATTCTCTAAGAGTGCAAAACTCTTCCAAGAAGCGATCAAAGGTGGTCTGCAAGATAGTGACACTTACTTTATGACAGGCATGTCGTTCGTTTCACTTGGTGAACAAAAGCTTGCATTTCCTTACTTAATGAGAGCAACAGAACTTAACGATCAAGATCATGAAGCTTTGTTTCAATTCGGTCTCTGTCAGGCGCGAACAGGGGATATTGAGTCTGCATCATCAACCTTTGAAAAAGTAGTTGAACGCGATGAAACACATGCCGATGCTTGGTACAATTTAGGTGTAACATATAGTTATTTTGATAAAAACACAGAAGCGCTAAACGCTTTTCAAAGAGCTTTAGACATACAGCCAGATCATTATCTTGCAGGGAATGGAAAACGAAATATCGAAAGTGAAAATACTAACCATTAAAGGGGGGGCTTCATGGCACAGCAGCCTTCTTTTCATTTAGAAGATGAGTCAACTGAAATAAGAAAGTATATAAAAGGGACATTGATCTCTACTGTTTATCATCAAGCGGAGAGTCTCTATACGGTCGCTAGAATACGGGTAAAAGAGACGAATGAAAATTATAATGAAAAAGAAGTCATGATTACCGGCATCCTTCCTCCGTTAAGAGAAGATGAACTTTATTTATTTTATGGAAAATTTAAAGACCACCCGAAATACGGTAAACAATATGAGGTTGAACTGTTTCAAAAAGAGATGCCTCAATCTAAGGAAGCTATGATTCAATATCTTTCGAGTGAACTGTTTAAAGGGATCGGTAAAAAGACTGCCGAGCATATCGTAGAAGTCATGGGAAATGATGCGATCACAAAACTTTTAGAATCACCGGAATACATCAGTCAGATTCCAAAGCTAACAGAAGAGCAAGCTCAAAGTTTGCAGAAGTCCCTCATGCAGAATCGAGGATTAGATCAAGTAATGATGGTCGTGCAACCCTATGGTATCGGCCCACAGCTAGCGATGAAGATCTTCCAAACGTATCAGGATGATGCAGTAAAGGTCATCAAGGACGAGCCGTATCGATTGATAGAGGACGTTTCTGGAATTGGTTTTCACCGAGCAGATGAGATCGCTAAAGGAAATGGGATGCAAGTCAATCATCCAAAACGAATTCAAGCTGCCTGTCAATTCGTTCTGCGTGACCAAGGTACAGACCTTGGACACTCCTATCTACCGATGGACGAACTGTTAGAAGGAGTAAGAAAGCTTTTAGCAGATGGAAAGAATACAGTAGATGAGATGAGTATTTTTCGAGAGATCCAAGATATGGAGAACGAGCAACGACTGATCGTAAAAGAAAAGGTTGTGTATCTGCCATCCCTCTATTTTGCTGAGCGTGGATTTGCTCAAAAAATGAATCAGTTATTACATAGTCAGAAAAACGATTATCTCATTGAGGACTCTAAATTGGAATCTGAGCTAATCGCACTTGAAAAACGACTCAACATGAAATATGCAAACAGCCAAAAAGAGGCTATAAAGAAGGCGTTAACCTCTTCTTTAATGGTTCTGACGGGTGGACCTGGAACAGGGAAAACAACCGTTATTAAAGGAATTGTTGAACTGTATAGTGAGATTCATGGTGTTAGTCTGAATCCTGACGATTATCGAGGAAAGAAAGAATCTTTTCCTGTTTTACTCGTTGCTCCAACAGGTCGAGCAGCTAAGCGTATGACTGAATCAACAGGTATACCAGCTCACACGATCCATCGCTTGTTAGGCTGGAAAGGTGGAGGGACCTTCGAAAAGAATGAAGATGAACCGATTGAAGGAAAACTTCTAATCGTCGATGAGATGTCGATGGTCGATATATGGCTTGCTCATTCTTTAGCAAAAGCTCTGCCACCTCACATTCAGGTCATTTTTGTTGGGGATGAAGATCAGTTACCTTCTGTAGGTCCTGGACAAGTGTTAAAAGACCTTCTGCAAGCTCAGCATGTACCTCAATCTCGATTAGTGGATATTTATAGACAAGCAGAAGGATCTTCCATCATCCGACTAGCTCATGAGATGAAGAATGGAAAAGTTCCACAAGACTTGCTCGTCCCTCAAAATGACAGACGATTCTTTGCTTGTTCAGGTGAACAAGTGTTTCAGGCTATCCTTCAAGTTTGTGAAAATGCGATTAAAAAAGGATACAGTTCTCGAGATATTCAAGTGTTAGCACCTATGTACAAAGGACCGGTCGGTATTGATCGATTAAATATGGAGCTTCAACGTCTGTTTAACCCAGAGAAACAAAAACAGCGTCAGCTGCAGGTTGCAAATGTGTTTTATCGAAAAGGAGATAAAGTGCTTCAGCTCGTCAATCAACCCGAAGATCAGGTTTTTAACGGTGATATCGGTGAAATCGTGGCCGTGATCTATGCCAGAGAGAACACGGATAAAGAAGAACAGATTGTCATCAGCTTTGATGAGATAGAGGTTACGTATAAAAGAAGTGAATTTCATCATTTTACTCACGCTTTTTGCTGTTCGATCCATAAATCGCAGGGCAGTGAATATCCGATCGTCGTTCTACCTGTCTTAAAAAGCTACTACCGAATGCTAAAGCGAAACTTATTATATACGGCGATAACGAGAAGTAAAGAATATCTGATTCTGTGTGGAGAACAAGAAGCTTTTACTTGGGCTGTTGAACGTTCAGATGAAACAGAACGATATTCTGGTCTTGCTTCCCGTCTTCAAGAGACCATACTGGAAAAAGATTTAATGAATGATACCCTTCTAAACGAAACAAACTAGAAATGTTCGAGAGATGTAAGATGTCATCTTGTCGGACATTTCTTTTTTGTATTTCTAGAAGTCAGATCCTTCAAAAATGTTTTCTGTATATTTTCTACAAATTCAGGACACCCTTGTAAAAGTAAATTTAAAGGAGAGAGAGCAAGTGGAATGTCCGAACTGCAGTAGAAAAGATATCGGGAAAATCGGGGTAAACCAGTATTATTGCTGGAACTGTTTTATAGAGCTTTCCATTGTTAAAGGAAGACTGTCCCTTCATCAGGTGGAAGAAGACGGCTCTCTAACATCACTAGATGATTTATTTGAAGATCAAGATCTGACTTATAGAGAAAGCACATCATAAAAGAAATTAAATCTCTGATGTCGAGGTGATCTAGCATGAGCAGGACGATGAGTTCTCTTTTCGCACTTGGTATTGGAGCCGCAACATATGCGATGAGAAATAAGAGGATGTCAAGAATGTCTAAGATGAACTATAATCTTTCGGATTTAAGTGATCTTTGGACATCACGACGTGTTAAAAGAATCCGTAAAAAAGTCGCAAAAGCCATTTATTAAGACAGCATACCCCGTCTCATAAAAGACGGGGTTTTTTAAGAAAAGGGTGAAGAGATGACAAAAGACATTCGAATGAAGTGGGTTTACAGGTTAACCCTTTCTTTACTATTGTTTTTGTGTTTGTTTCTTTTAATGAAACTTTACCCGCTTTATGAGCCATTGTGGAGTGCGATCAAGGGAATCATTCTGCCATTTTTTCTTGCAGCTCTTATTACATATCTACTCCATCCCGTCGTTGAATACGTGCATGAGAAAGGATTGCCACGATTTGTTGCGATCTTAAGCATATATATCCTTTTCTTTGGTGGTATCGGTTTTGCTGCAGTAAAAGGGTTTCCGTATTTCATTGTACAGATGAAACAGCTTCTAGTGAATGTGCCTGTTCTTGCTGAGGATTATAAGGATCTATTATACCAAGTAGACCGAGGTACATCTGCACTTCCGTATTCGGTTCATTCTAAAATCGAAAATTATATCGTGAAAATGGAAAATAACGCACAAGATGCGTTGACCAATGCGATCTTTTCATTAAGAAAGATCGTCGATTATTTTTTCGTTATCATTGTCGTACCTTTTTTAGTCTTTTATTTTCTTAACGATTTTGAAAAACTGAAAAAAGCCCTTTGGTATCTAACACCGAGAAAATATCGATATGAAGGAAAGCATCTAATAAAAGATATCGATCAATCTCTTGGAGGATATATCAGAGGACAGTTGTTTGTAGGTGCTATACTTGGAGCTGCGGCCATGATTGCTCTATGGGTTGTTGGTATGCCATACCCCATACTTTTGGGACTGGTGATCGCGATAACAGATATCATCCCTTACTTTGGTCCGATCTTAGGAGCGATACCTGTCGTATTGATCGCACTCACGATCTCTTGGAAGATGGTGTGGATCACTGTGGGAATCATGCTCGTTCTACAGTTCATAGAAGGTAATATTCTTGGTCCATTTATCGTTGGAAAGAACCTTCACATCCATCCCGTCTTTATTATTTTTTCACTGTTGCTTGGTGGAGAACTGGCTGGTGTACCAGGAATGATCTTAGCTGTTCCGATCTTTAGTGTGATTAAGGTCATTATCATACACATCAGGGAACATCGACTTCAATCATCATCCGATTGACAAGTAAGAATGAATAAACGTATACTAACGCTAGAAGATTAAAAATCGCTGAAAGAGAAAAGTACGTTTCAGTCCTTCCAAAAGAGAGAAACATCCATCGGCTGAAAGATGTTTTAGGAAGAAGCGAAACAGAAAGCTACTCTGGAGTGCAGAAGGAAAATCTGCCGTTATGCCGCGTTAAGGCTTTAATCAAGGTGATATGCTTATTTCAAGCGTATAACCAGGGTGGTACCGCGTGAATTCAAACTCTCGTCCCTGTATTTTTTATAGGGATGGGAGTTTTTTTATTGGCTTTTTTCGTCGAAAGTAGTTGATTTCCTCTCCAGGTTGCTCGCTTTCCATGGGGCGAACGGTGAGCCTCCTGTCTAGTTATAGTGACTAGCCCCTCGAGGTCAAAAAGTAAACGGTCAAGAAGGCAAAGTGCGCCGTCCTCGCCCATTTCCCTTTTGCTTGTCGGGGCTGAACGAGTCACTTCCACTTTTCGGACTGCCGCTTTGCGCCTTTAGGAGTCTCTACTTATTCACTCGTCCCATAGGAGTCTCGCACCTTGCGCTCCAATCAACTTGCAAGGAAGACAAAAGACATTTAGAAGCAACATTTTGTTTTTCTGTTAATCAAACGAAATCAACTACTAAAAAAACAACCAAGTTTACGAAATCAGTCTTTATATTTATTTTAAAAAAGGAGAATGAAAACGATGAAAAATTTGACTTCAGCTCAAGTAAGACAGATGTTCCTTGATTTTTTCCAAGAAAAAGGTCATGGTGTAGAACCTAGTGCATCATTAGTTCCACATGAAGATCCAACACTTCTATGGATCAACAGTGGAGTTGCGACACTGAAAAAATATTTTGATGGACGAGTGATTCCTGAGAACCCTCGTATCACGAATGCACAAAAATCGATTCGTACGAACGATATTGAAAATGTTGGGATTACAACCAGACACCATACGTTCTTTGAGATGTTAGGAAACTTTTCAATCGGCGATTACTTCAAAGTTGAAGCGATCCTTTGGGCTTGGGAGTTCTTAACGAGTGAAAAATGGATCGGCTTTGATCCTGAAAAACTGTCTGTGACGATCCACCCAGAAGATGATGAAGCATTTGATATTTGGACAAAGCAAGTAGGATTACCTGAAGAGCGTATCATTCGTTTGGAAGGAAACTTCTGGGATATTGGTGAGGGGCCGAGTGGGCCAAACACGGAGATCTTCTATGACCGTGGTGAATCTTTTGGCAGTGATCTGTCTGATCCGGAGTTATATCCAGGTGGAGAGAACGATAGATACCTTGAAGTTTGGAACCTGGTGTTCTCACAGTTCAACCATAATCCAGACGGAACATATACGCCACTTCCTAAGAAGAATATCGATACAGGTATGGGACTTGAGAGAATGGTTTGTGTAATTCAAGACACGAAGACGAACTTTGAAACGGATCTATTCATGCCAATCATCAAAGAAACAGAAAAGCTCTCTGACACTTCTTATGGCTTAAGTTCTGAAACAGACACTGCGTTTAAAGTCATCGCTGATCACATTCGTACAGTAAGCTTCGCGATCGGTGACAGTGCTCTACCATCGAATGAAGGAAGAGGATATATCCTTCGACGTTTGATCAGAAGAGCGATTCGTTTTGCGAAAAAAATCAATATCAACAAGCCATTCATGTATGAACTAGTACCAACTGTTGCAGACATCATGGTAGATTTCTACCCGGAAGTAAAAGAAAAAGTTCCGTTCATCCAAAAAGTCATCAAGACGGAAGAAGAGCGTTTCCATGAAACGATCAACGAAGGGCTTGCTATCTTAGAAGATGTTATGGCAAAAGAAAAAGAAGAAGGAAGAAATATAATCTCTGGAAAAGACGCATTCAAGCTATACGATACATTTGGTTTCCCATTCGAGCTTACACAAGAGTATGCAGCTGAAAACGGAATGGATGTAGATTTAGAAGGCTTTGAAAACGAGATGAAGGCTCAACGTGAACGTGCACGTGCAGCAAGACAAGAAGTAGACAGCATGCAAGTACAAGGTGGAGTTCTTTCTGATATTACCGTGAAAAGTGAATTCTCAGGTTATGACAGCTTAACAGGAGAAGCTAAAATCTTAGAAGTACTACAAAATGGTGAACGAGTGGCGATGGTCGCATCAGGAGAAGAAGCACAAGTCATCTTAGATATTACACCTTTCTACGCTGAGAGCGGTGGTCAGATCGCGGACCAAGGAACAATAGCAGGGAAGGAGCTCTTACTTCGAGTAAAAGATGTTCAAAAAGCTCCTAACGGACAAAATCTTCATACCGTTGTTGTTGAAAAAGGTGTTCTTGAAAACAATATCGATGTTTCTGTTAAGGTTGACCCGGAAATTCGTGCAAAAGTCGTAAAGAACCATACGGCTACTCACCTTCTTCACCAAGCATTAAAAGATGTGCTCGGAACGCACGTAAATCAGGCTGGATCTCTCGTACAAGAAGGTCGTTTGCGCTTTGACTTTACACACTTCGGTAGTATTTCTACAGAAGAGCTTGAGAAGATCGAAGAAATCGTTAACGAAAAAGTATGGGGCAACATTCCAGTCGAAAAGATGGTCAAGAACATCAATGAGGCAAAAGCGATGGGAGCAATGGCTCTGTTCGGTGAGAAGTATGGTGAAACCGTACGTGTTGTAAAAGTAGGAGATTATAGTCTTGAACTTTGCGGTGGATGTCACGTAAATAACACTTCAGAGATCGGTTTGTTTAAGATCGTATCAGAATCTGGTATCGGTGCAGGAACACGCAGAATCGAAGCTGTTACAGGTGAGAACGCGTACCGTCTGATGAACGGCCAAGTACAGCTATTAAAAGACACGGCAGCTAAGTTAAAAACAAATCTTAAGGACGTGCCACAGCGTATTGATGCATTAAACGAACAAATTCGTGAGTTGCAAAAAGAGAAAGAATCTCTTGCGGCTAAGATTGGTAATATGGAAGCAGGCAGCCTTGTTGATGAAGTTCAAACGATTAACGGTGTTTCTGTAATCGCTAAAAAATTGAGCGGCGTGGATATGAACGGCTTACGTTCAATCGTAGATGATCTAAAGAATAAACTTCAAAGCGGAGTGGTTATTCTGGGTGCGGAAAACGGCGGAAAAGTTAATATCGTAGCTGGAGTAACAAAAGATTTAGTGACAAAAGGCTATCATGCGGGTAACCTAGTAAAAGAAGTGGCTGTCCGTTGTGGCGGAGGCGGTGGTGGACGTCCAGATATGGCTCAAGCTGGAGGGAAAGATCCCCAAAAGCTGCAAGAAGGAATAGATTCTGCAGTTGAATTGATCAAAACCGTTTCCTAAGCTTTGATCTTTCATGTACAATAGAGACAAGAACTAATTTGTCCCTTAAGGGAGATCTTCAGAAAGAGGTGTTCGCCAGTGAGTTCAATGGATAAAACGATGAAGTTTAACTTCAACGAAGATGATGCTTATAAGACGAATGTTGAAACCGTCCTGTTTTCTGTTTATGACGCCCTGCAGGATAAAGGATACAATCCTATCAATCAGATTGTAGGTTATCTGCTCTCAGGAGATCCGGCTTATATACCTCGTCACAATGATGCGAGAAGCATGATTAGAAAACTGGAGCGAGATGAGCTTATTGAAGAGCTTGTTAAATCATATCTATCCACTCAAAAAGAAGGAAGTCGTTAATTTGACAAAAACACTCGGACTGGATGTTGGAACGAAGACGATCGGTGTTGCCGTCTCAGATGCACTGGGATGGACAGCACAAGGAGTCGAAACGATACGACGCCGTCCAAATAAGCCAGAAGAAGACTATGCAAGGATCCAAGAACTGATTCAGTTACATGACATCAGTAAGATCGTAGTAGGTCTTCCTAAGAACATGAATGGTACGATCGGTCCCAGCGGAGAAGCTTGTCAAAACTTTGCTAAAGATATTGAAAGTCTGACAGGTCTTTCGGTTATCCTATGGGATGAGAGGCTGACCACCATGGCAGCTGAAAGAACATTGATTTCAGCTGACGTGAGCCGAAAAAAACGTAAACAGGTGATTGATAAGCTAGCAGCTTCGATCATTCTGCAAGGTTATTTGGACAGCCAACAATAAGAAAAGTAGAGGTGAGCCAATAATGGCAAAAGAAGAACGCGAACGCATCGTTATTCCAGACGAAAATGGTGACGAAAATCTATTTGAAGTTTTATTCAAATTTGATGTAGATCAAACAGGAAAATCTTACATGGTAACGATACCTGTAGCTGATTCAGAAGATGATGATACAGATGAAGTAGAAGTTTTCCCTTTCCGTTATGAAGAAAATGGAGAAGAAGACGATCTTGCTCTATTCCCACTTGAGTCTGATGAAGAATGGGACATGATTGAAGAAATGCTAAACACATTTCAAGATGATGAATACGAAACAGAGTAAGTAATAAAAAGAAAGGAAGTTGGTTTTTTAACCACCTTCCTTTTTTTTATTCCATTTTACGGCCAATCTCGACAATTTCTGCTAGTAAACGTATAATTAAACAGGTGGGAAGGGGGACATAACATGTTACATCTCCAGTCATCTGGGAATTACATAAATGAAAATAAAAGTAAAAAACGTACCAAAACGATTGTTTTATCTATTTTGTTTCTAATTGTTGCTTTAATCATTGCTGCGGCCATAGGTGCTTATTATTATTACAATAAAAATATTGAGCCGATCGACTCAGCTAATAATGAAAAAATTACGGTGGAAATTCCAATTGGTTCTTCCTCTTCAAAAATAGGACAAGAGCTTGAGGATAAAGGGTTGATCAACAATGGTGATTTCTTTAAGCTTTACACTCGAGTTAAAGGTGAAGGAAACTTTCAAGCCGGTATTTATGAACTAACGCCTTCCATGAATCTTACTGAGATTATTTCAGCACTGAAAGACGGAAAGATGTTCAAGAAGCCAGCTCTAACCTTAACGATTCCTGAAGGCTACAATGTCCCGCAGATCGCAAAATTAATCAGTCAGAAAACAGGTTATAGTGAAGCTGATATCATTAAGAAAATGGCTGATAAACCGTATTTGAAACAACTTCAAGATAAGTATCCGATCTTACCTGATGACATTATGAAAGCTGGACTGTATTATCCATTAGAAGGGTTTTTGTTCCCTGCTACTTATGATTTTGATGTAAAGAAACCAGAGTTAACAGATGTGATTGACAAGATGGTCGAACAATCATCTGTTGTGTTAGCTAAACATGAAAATGATATCAAGGATAGTGGCTACTCAGTCTTTCAAATCATTACGTTGTCGTCTCTTATAGAAGAAGAATCTCAGCGTGAAGAGGATCGTAAAAAAATTGCTGGTGTTTTTTATAACCGCTTAAGCAAGGATATGAAACTAGATTCTGATCCAACGGTTAAATATGCTAGAAAGAATTTTGATGTTCAAGTGTTATACGAACATCTGAAATACGATTCAAAGTACAATACGTACCTTTATAAAGGTATACCGATCGGACCGATCACTTCACCAGGTGAAAGAGCGATTGAAGCCGCACTTCAACCAGTGAAGATGGACGAACTCTTCTTTTATGCGAGACCGAACGGTGAGGTTATCTATACGAAAACCTTAAGCGAACATAATGCTGTATATAAAAAATACAGAGATGAATGGAAAGTTTGGCAGGAAAAAGACAATAATTAGCATGTTTCTGAGGATACTAGTAGGTATTCTCTTTTTTTATTGGGTACATCATCTATATGTTAATACTGCATTTGAAGAGTAAATCAATCCGTTATCTTATAGAAAACAGCCATAAAGAAATAGGACTCTCGCCTTCAAATAAAGATTATGTTACAATATACCGGTTAGTGTGAAGGAGGCGTGTTACTTTGGTCTCAAAAGAATTGAACCAATATATCGAAAAAATTATTCCAACGCGCTCTGAACAAGTACTAAAAATGGAGCAATACGCGAAAGAGCATAATGTGCCGATCATGGATCTAACAGGAATGGAGACTCTATTGTCCTATGTTAGATTGAAGAAACCGAAACGTATATTAGAAGTAGGAACAGCGATTGGTTATTCCGCCATCCGAATGGCTCTTGCATGTGAGAATGCTGAAATTATTAGTATTGAAAGAGATGAAGAACGGTACAATATAGCAAAAGATAACGTTAGATCGTTTCATCTAGAGAGCAGAATTACTTTGTTATTTGGAGATGCGAATGAATTGCAGAGCCAAGTAGAAAACTATGCCCCATATGACTTTATTTTTATAGATGCAGCAAAAGGACAATATCAAAACTTTTTTGATCATTATTCCTCCATGCTGTCACCTGATGGCATCATCGTCACAGATAATGTTCTCTTTAGAGGGTATGTCGCTGATGAAAGCGGCTTAGAGAGTAGAAGACTTCGTTCTCTAGTAAAAAAAATTAGAAGTTTTAACGAATACATGATGCAGCATCCTGACTATCAGTCTTCAATCTTGCCGGTTGGGGATGGAATGATGGTGAGTATTAGAAATTCTTAATGGGACATGCAGTTTGGAGGAGTAATCAAAATGGCACAAAAACCAATAGTAATTGGGGTTGCAGGTGGATCTGGATCTGGTAAAACAACGGTAGCAAAAGAAATTTACAGGCAGTTTGCTAACCAATCCATCTTAATCATAGAGCAAGATGCGTATTATAGAGATCAATCAGAAAAATCGATGGAAGAACGATTGGACACGAATTATGATCATCCTCTTGCTTTCGATAATGATTTATTAATTCAGCACATTTCTTCACTTCTAAAATACGATTCCATCGAAAAACCAGTGTACGACTATACAGCACATACAAGAAGTGATAAAATTATCCCAGTTGATGCTAAAGATGTCATTATACTGGAAGGTATTTTGATCCTTGAAGACGAACGACTACGTGATTTGATGGACATTAAGTTGTTTGTAGATACTGATGCTGATGTACGTATTATCAGAAGAATGGTTCGAGATATTCGAGACCGAGGAAGAACACTTGAATCTGTAATCGATCAATATACTTCAGTGGTTCGGCCGATGCATAATCAATTCATAGAGCCAACGAAACGATATGCGGATATAATCATTCCAGAAGGCGGCCAGAATCTTGTTGCGATTGACTTAATGGTAACAAAAATCAAGACGATCTTGGAAGACAAAGCATTATTGAAAAAATGAGGAAGATTATCCTCATTTTTTCGGTATACAGTGACAAATTTCAGCATTAAGCCATTTGGCAATCAACTATTGACCCATTTTTTATACATACCCTAGCCGAATTATCATATAACGTAACAAGGGTACTGATTATTTAAGGAGTGAAAAAACAATGGCAGACGAGAAAAAACACTATATGACCTTAGAAGGTAAACAGAAGCTAGAGAACGAACTAGAATTTTTAAAAACAGAGCGTAGAAAAGAAGTTGTTGAACGAATTAAAGTAGCTCGTAGTTTTGGAGATCTCTCTGAGAACTCTGAGTATGATGCAGCAAAGGACGAGCAGGCATTCGTAGAAGCTCGTATCGTTCAATTAGAAAAAATGATTCGTGATTCTGTTATTATTGAAGATAATAAAGACCAATCTGATAACGTTTCCATCGGGAAAACAGTTAAGTTTAAAGAGCTTCCAGACGGTGACGAAGAAACTTACATCATCGTAGGTAGTGCAGAAGCAGATCCGTTTGAAGGGAAAATTTCTAACGATTCTCCGATGGCTAAAAGTCTTCTAGGTAAAAAGCCTGGAGATAAAGTTTCTGTTCAAACGCCTGGTGGAGAAATCAGCGTTGTCATCCTAGAAGTAAAATAAACGTATAATGTATGAGAAGACTTGCAACTATCTGCAAGTCTTCTTTTTTTGCAATCGTTTAGGAACAAAAGTAGTGGGTGAGAATAGGGGTAAGGGGGTGAGCTTATGTTATCGAAGAAAAGAACGATGGTAGTCGCACTTTTATTTCTGTCCCTTATCCTTTTTCTCACGTATCGGCTAGCAGATATACAGCTGATTTCTACTACTTCCTTTTCCAAAAATAAAGTGAACCTCATTCAAGAAAGTGTGGATCAGCGTACACACCGTTTTATGATCAACGATGGAAGAGGGTATTTTCTTGATCGAAATGGTGAATTGCTCTCAACAGATGTAAGAGCACAAGTCATCGTTTTTCCGAATCTTTATTCCCGTAGATGGCCGATTGATTCGATAGCTAGCATACTCGATACGCCAAGAAGCAACTTAACAAAAAGTATCAGTGAGCTGAAGAACCCATCTGCCCTTTCTCTTTCAAAAGAAATTAGTATCGAACAGATGAATGAGATTAATAAACTAGAGATTCCTGGGCTTTATGCTCAGCTTGTCACAAAACGAAATCCTACTCCATTTGCTAATCATATCCTTGGGGCAGTCGGACAAGATCCGGATCTGATCAAAAGAAAGTATGAAGATAAACTTAAAAAAGGCACGGTTACGATCAGCACAAAAACAGGTAAGAATGGTATGCAATATACGTTTGATCCTTTTTTAATATCGGAAGGAGAAACAGAATATATCTATCATGTAGATCGCCAAGGACATCCGTTGTTTGGACTTGATGTTAAATTCCGTTCACAATCCAATCCCTTATATCCTCTTTATGTGAAGACGACATTAGATAAGAAAATCCAGGAAGCGGTGGAAAAAACACTTGATGCCCAAGGTGTCACAGAAGGTGGAGCTGTTCTGATAGATATAGAAACGAACGAACTTTTGGCGATGGCAAGCAGACCAGTGTTTTCAAGTGAAACGATCTATAAACATATTGATCATATGACGTCTCAACAAATTCCAGGTTCTGTGTTTAAAATTGTGACAGCAGCAGCTGCTATTGAAGAAAATAGGATACAAAACGATGAGACGTATGATTGTAATATAAACATATATGGTGAAAAAGATGAAAGACAGTTAGGGATGTTAAATGTAGAGAACAGCTTTACACAAAGCTGCAACAGAACATTCGGAGATCTAGCGAATGAATTACAAAAAGAAGATCCAGATTTCATGGAAAAGTATGCTGAAAAGTTAGGGCTACTAACGCACAATGGCTGGCAAGGAGAAGTCTATCATCTAGAAACGTTCACGCACTTTTATAAAGAAGAAGCGGGGCAGGTCTACAACTCCAAAAAGAAAGAAAACAATTACAAAAGTACATTAGCGACCTCTCAAACGGCAATTGGCCAGCTGGATGTAAAAGTTACCCCACTTGCTGTTGCTAACATGATGGCGACCATCGCTAGAGGTGGAGTAAGTTATGAAGTAAAGTCAGCTAAAAGTGTAAATTTTGCGAATGGTACCGAACTGATTGAATTTGCAGATCACAAGAAAGAGGGCGAAAAGCTTTCTCCATATACGATCATGAGACTTCAATCCCTACTTTTGAACGTCGTAAAGAACGAAAAAGGTACTGGACACGCTTTACAATCATTGCCTTTTCAAGTTGCAGGAAAATCAGGAACGGCACAAAAAGGAGAGAATCAACTCTTCAACAATAAATGGTTTGCAGGATATTTCCCAGCCGAAAAACCACGTTTTGCACTAGTAATCGTAGATTTGAAACACGATACCGTTAATCGTACACTCCCTGTATTTCGGGACATCGCAACAGAAACAATGGAAAAAAAAGATCGCTGATAAATACAATCTTAAAAAGAGTAATAGGAAATAGTATTCCTATACCACTTCCTCGTGGTAAAATAAAAAAAGTATTTTACTGAGGAGGATATTATGAAACGAAACCAGCGTTATGAATCAAGACTAGAAAAACGAAAACAAAATCGTTTTTTAAACATAGCAATCGGGTTAGTTGTTTTGCTGATTGTTGTTGTTGCATTCAATCTTTTCTCAGGCGATGATAACGAAACAGCTTCAACGAACAAGTCTAATTCTGAACAAACTACAAAAAACAATGAATCCAATAACAGTTCAATTGAGATGGAAACGGATGATTCAAAGTCAAAACCTGATAATGAGGATTCTGAGTCTCAGGATCAAGAAAAGTCAGCTGAAGATAAAGACAAAGCAGATGAAGAAGCAACAGAAGAAGAAAAAACAGAATCAGAAGCGCCTGAAGGTGGAGGTCCTGAAGGTCCATGGCAACCAATCGGAACTTCGCAAACAGAACCACATACAAAGACGTATGATGATGGTTCACAAGATTGGAACGAGATGGTCCAAGCCCTTTCCTATGCGACCAGCATTCCACAAGACCAGATGACCATCTTTTGGTTAGGTAATGGTGGAGGTCCTGATCTCTCAAAAGGTACCGTACAATCGAAAGCCGATGGTAAAAAATATGATGTTATGCTTCAGTGGGTACCTGAAAAAGGATGGCAGCCTACAAGCGTAACACCTGTTCAATAACATAAGAAAACAACCTGTTCTTAGTAGCGGGTTGTTTTTTTGTGTTTAAAGATCTTTTACAAGCAGCTATAAAGAATCAGGTACAAAAAACGGTTAGGCACAATAGTCTATATATCATTACAAATCATGTTCGTTAGTAATCGTGAAGTCGCACGGATCTGAAATTTTTGCCAATAGAAAAAGATTTTTCATTTGAAAATTTTTAGTAATTATGATAATTTGGAACCTGTAAGATTTTAATTCATAGTATATTGATAGGAATTATATAAATTAAAAGGTGAGTGTGAAAAATGGGACGAGAATTTATTGATCTGTTTGATGAGTGGTCTTCCTCTTATGACGAAACGGTTTCAGGAAATGATCAGGAGTATAAGGAAGTTTTTCATAAATATGATGAGATTTTAGAAACAGTTGTTCAGCGTTCAGGAAATGTTGTCGTAGAGTTCGGCGTTGGAACGGGCAACTTAAGCGAGAAACTTCTTAGAAGCGGGAAGCAAGTGATTGGTATTGAGCCATCAAAAGGGATGCGAGAAAAAGCGTCTGACCGTCATCCAGATCTAACTCTTCATGATGGTGACTTTTTATCTTTTCCAAAGTTCGATCAAGAGATTGATACTATCGTAAGCACTTATGCGTTCCACCACCTAACAGATAAAGAAAAGGATCTTGCAATCGGACAGTATAGCCAGCTGCTTAAAAAGAATGGTAAAATTGTGTTTGCAGATACCGCTTATCTTCACGAAGATGATAAAAAAGAACGTCATGAAAAAGTAAGATCTCAAGGGTTTCTTAACTTGTTAAAAGATTTGCAGACCGAGTATTATACAACACTCGGAGTACTAGAGGATCTATTTAAAAAACATGATTTTGAAGTCTCGTTTAAAAAACTAAATGAATATGTCTGGCTGATGGAAGCGGTAAAAAAATAGACATTGGAGAATCACTCATGAAAAGAATTGGAATTATTGGTGCAATGGAAGAAGAGGTTGTTCTTTTAAGAGAGCAATTAGAAAATCTAGAAGAAAAGAAGCTTGCAGGTTGTGAATTCTATAAAGGTTTACTGGACGGTCAAGAAATCGTTCTTTTAAAATCAGGAATTGGAAAAGTAAACGCAGCCATCGGGACAACGTTAATGATCCAGCTTTATGGACCTGACGTTATTTTGAACACGGGATCTGCTGGTGGGTTCCATTCAGATCTGAACGTCGGCGATGTAGTCATCTCTACAGATGTGCGTCATCATGATGTAGATGCAACGATCTTTGGTTATGAACACGGTCAAGTGCCACAGATGCCGCCAAACTATCTTCCAGACGAAAAACTTGTGAATGCAGCTGAGAGAGCTGGAGCGAGAGTGGAAAACATACAAGTAGCAAAAGGCTTGATCGCATCAGGCGATTCGTTTATGAGTGATCATGCTAGGGTAGAAGATATCAGAGGCAAGTTTCCAGCTTTATATGCAGCTGAGATGGAAGCTGCAGCTATCGCTCAAACGTGTTATCAATTTAAAGTTCCTTTTGTAATCATCCGCTCTTTATCAGATATTGCAGGAAAAGATGCACGTGTGTCTTATGACCAATTCTTACAGACCGCATCTAAGAACTCAGCAGAACTAGTACAAAAAATCGTAGAGGAGCTGAAATCATTATGACAAAGAAAATGAACGTTGAAAGCTTTAACCTTGATCATACGAAAGTAGTTGCACCTTATATCCGTCTAGCAGGTACGACAACAGGTGCTAACGGAGATATCATCCACAAGTATGACATCCGTTTTTGTCAGCCGAACAAAGATCATATGCCGATGGAAGGACTTCATTCTATTGAACATCTGATGGCGGAAAATATTCGTAATCACCATTCTACTGTAGTGGATATCAGTCCTATGGGATGTCAGACTGGTTTTTATCTTTCTGTGATCAACCACGATAACTATGATGAGATTTTAGAAGTTCTTGAAAAGACGTTGAACGATGTTTTAGAAGCGACAGAAGTACCTGCATGTAATGAAGTTCAATGTGGTTGGGCCGCTAACCACAGTCTTGAAGGTGCAAAAGAGATCGCGCGCAAGATGCTTGCTAAAAAAGACGAGTGGCATATTGTTTTCGGAGAATAGAGGACGATTTCTATGAAATACTTTAAAAACGTGCATGAGATGATCGGTAATACACCACTTATGGAGATCACTCAGTTTTCGCTTCCAAAAGGTGTTCGCTTATTTGCAAAGCTGGAGTTCATGAATCCTGGAGGAAGTGTGAAAGATCGTCTTGGTATGGAACTGCTAGAGGCAGCTTTAGCTAAAGGTGATCTTGTGCAAGGTGGAACGATCATCGAGCCTACAGCAGGGAATACTGGGATCGGTCTTGCTCTTGCTGCGATTAATAAAGGGATAAACGTAATCTTTGTTATTCCAGAAAAGTTCAGTATAGAAAAACAAGAGCTTATGAAAGCATTGGGTGCGACAATCGTTCATACCCCTACTGCCGATGGAATAAAAGGAGCGATCAAAAGAACGAAGGAATTGCTGAATGAGATTCCAAACTCTTTTTCTCCCTCTCAATTTTCTAATCCGGATAACCCAAACACGTATTACAAAACATTAGGTCCAGAAATCTGGGATGCGCTTGATGGGCATGTTGATGTATTTGTAGCCGGGGCGGGTACTGGTGGTACGTTCATGGGTACAGCTCGCTATTTAAAAGAAAAGAACGAAAACGTGAAAACGGTTATTGTAGAACCTGAAGGCTCTATTCTTAATGGTGGAGAATCGGGACCTCATAAGACAGAAGGAATCGGTATGGAATTTCTGCCAGAATATATGGATTCTTCATATTTCAACAGCATCCATACGGTAATGGATGTTGATGCGTTCCAAAGAGTCGCTGAACTAGCAAAAAAGGAAGGACTTCTTGTTGGAAGTTCTTCAGGTGCAGCGTTACACGCAGCCCTTATTGAAGCACAAACAGCACAACCAGGACAAAATATTGTCACGATATTTGCGGACAGCTCAGAGCGATATTTAAGCAAGAAAATTTATGAAGGAGGCATCTGATAATGAAACGTAAAACAAAATTAATCCACGGAGGCATTCCTTCTGATAAAACAACAGGAGCCGTGTCTTTTCCGATCTACCAAGTAAGCACTTATAAGCAAGAAGATGTAGGGGTTCATAGCGGATTTGAATATTCTCGTACAGGAAACCCAACAAGACATGCGTTAGAAGAACTGATCAAAGATTTAGAAGGTGGCAAACGCGGATTTGCGTTTGGTTCAGGTATGGCTGCTATTACAGCTGTTATGATGTTATTTGATTCTGGTGATCATGTTATTCTAACAGACGATGTATATGGCGGTACGTATCGTGTAATGACGAAGGTATTGAACCGTCTTGGAATCGATTCGACGTTCGTGGATACAACAGATATCGAACAGATCGAAGCGGCATTAAAACCGAACACAAAAGCAGTCTATGTAGAAACACCAACAAATCCACTATTAAAGGTTACAGACATTGAAGCTGTAGCTTCTTGGGCAAAAGCGAAAAACCTTCTGTTCATGGTAGATAACACGTTTAACACACCATATTGGCAAAATCCGATTGAACTAGGTGCAGATATTGTTCTTCACTCTGCAACGAAATATATCGGCGGCCATAGTGACGTTGTAGCTGGCCTTGTCGTTGTAAACGACGAAAAGCTAGGAGAAGATCTTCATTTCGTGCAAAATTCAACAGGCGGCGTTCTAGGGCCTCAAGATTCATGGTTGCTCATCCGCGGGATCAAAACTCTTGGTTTACGTATGGAAGCTCACGAAAACAATACGAAAAAAATCGTCGAATTTTTAAAATCTCATTCAGCGGTAGAGAAAATTTATTACCCAGGACTAGAAGATCATCCTCAGCATGAGATTGCTAAGAAACAATCTGGCGGCTTTGGTGGTATGGTATCGTTTGATGTTGGGTCACAAGCGAATGCTGATGCACTTTTGAAAAAGGTAAAATACTTCACACTTGCAGAAAGCTTAGGAGCAGTAGAGAGTTTAATCTCTGTTCCAGCTCGTATGACACATGCTTCCATTCCCGCAGAACGTAGAGCGGAATTAGGAATCACAGATGGATTGGTTCGTATCTCAGTTGGTATTGAAGATGCTGACGATCTGATCGATGATTTGAAAAACGCTTTAAGTTAAATAAAGAATATCAAGAGTAGAACAAGTGCTTTATAGGCACTTGTTCTTTTTTGTTGGTTAGTGTGGTTGATAAGTCAAAGAATGTGAACTGAAAAGCCTCTTCAAAGTGCATAGGTAAGGGGTATGAGGTAAGCTCTAAATGTCGAAAAATGTAAACTCGCTGATTTATGAGGAAAAATCGCTGAATTAATTTCAAAACTCGCCGAATTAATAGCAAAATTTCTAGGAATAATTCCTGAATTTGCTGAATTACTATTTTAAATACCCTGTAAGGTATACATTACTAACGGTTTGAAGACGCCTCATTGAACCTTAATATTCACCTTTAAATAAAGGCGTACAATGCAAATTTTTGATCACAATTTAGACAAAATTACTTCACGCTTTTGTCAAAATCTGCTTGGTAGGTTGCTGTCTTACCTATGTTATCCTTTATATAGAGATTAGGAGTAGGAGGTAGACACCGCTATGAAAAACAATGCTGAATTCATTCAAAAGAAAATCGCTGACTACCAGCGCTTCGGTTTTATTTTATTGGCTGTTAGCACGTTCTTTTATTTAGGACTAGTACTACCTGTTGAAGACAAAAACTTTGTTCAATCGATCACACTAGGTATTGCATCTACAACGTGCTTAGGGTTCACTGCACTTATGTATAAAGTTGTTAGAAAGTGCAAAACACAATTACAAGAATTAAGTGAATAAACGATATAAATAATTTCACGTACCGTCCCTTCAGTAGGGGCGGTATTTTTTTGCCCTTAAAACGGAACTTAACAGAAAGCGTTTCCGCAAAACTACACAGGTGAGATGACTAAAAAAGCTTAATTTTTCAGACTTTTATAAGTTTAGATTAAAGAGTTTATTGAGATCGAACAATCGGGTATGGATACAGAACGGCAGAAGAAGGTCATACTAAGTTTTAACAATCTATTTGGAGAAAGAAGTGGAGTTAGTGGGTATCATCTGGGCACTTATTACAGCAGTCTGCTGGGGAAGTATCGTATTAGTAAGCGAAAAACTTGGCGGAGACTTTCACAGTCAAACATTTGGAATGACATTAGGAGCTCTACTGTTTTCAATTGTTGCATTCTTTATCGTTCAGCCGGACTTAGATATCACGGTTATTGCGATCGGAATCGTATCCGGAATCTTTTGGGTGGTCGGTCAACGAAATCAGTTTGCTAGTGTAGATTATTTAGGCGTTTCTAAGATTGTTCCTCTTTCAACTGGCATGCAGTTGTTCGGAACAACATTGTTCGGAGTGATCGTTTTTCATGAATGGAAAACAACTACAGAAATTATCATCGGAATTATTGCAATATGTGCCATTATAGCGGGAGCTTTATTAACTTCTAGGAGAAGTGAGCAAAGCGATCAGAAAGACAAACAAAACTTTAAAAAAGGACTAACCCTTCTTTTTATTTCAACGATTGGGTATGTTACATACGTTGTTATCATCAGATGGTTTGAAGTAAACGGATGGCAGGCAATTTTACCACAAGCGGTAGGAATGTTTATCGGTGCGCTCGTTCTATCATTTAAACATAAACCATTCAATAAGTACTCAGTCCGCAATATTTTAACAGGATTGATTTGGAGCACAGGAAATCTAACATTATTACTTTCATTGCCTCTTATCGGAATCGCGACAAGCTTCTCGCTTTCACAGACGGGTATTATCATATCAACGCTCGGAGGAATCTTCTTATTAGGTGAAAAAAGAAGCAAGAAAGAGATCATTTGGGTGATCTCAGGCTGTGTTCTCATTATAGCGGGCGGCGTCATGTTAGGATTTACAAAATCATAAGGAGATGAACTCTGTATGTATCCAGATTTAAAAGGTAAAACGGTTATTATCACAGGTGCCGCTACGGGTATCGGCAAGGCTTGTGCATTAAGATTTGGACAAGAACAGGCTAACGTTGTAATTAATTTTCATTCAGATAAACAAGTGAAAGAAACCGAAGAAATGATTAAGGAAATTAAGAACAGTGGTGGGAACGCAATTGCTGTACAAGGGGATGTAACAAAAGAAAGTGACATCAAACAACTGATTGAGAAAACAATCAATGAGTTTGGTTCGCTAGACATCATGATTAACAACGCTGGAATTGAAAATGAAGTACCATCCCATGAGCTCACATTAGAGGATTGGAACAAAGTTATTTCAACGAATTTAACTGGCCAGTTTCTAGGCTGCAGAGAGGCGATCGATTATTTCCTAAAGCACGATATCCAAGGAGCCGTTATAAACATGTCGAGTGTTCATGAAATTATTCCTTGGCCGCATTTTGTGCACTACGCAGCAAGTAAAGGCGGAATTAAGCTGATGACTCAAACGCTCGCACTTGAATACGCTCCTAAACGAATAAGAATCAACAGTATTGCGCCTGGTGCGATCAATACACCGATCAATGCAGAAAAGTTTTCGGATCCAAAACAAAAAGAAGGTGTATTAAAGTTAATTCCAATGGGTTATATTGGAGAGCCAGAGGAAATTGCAGCGACTGCCGTATGGCTAGCTTCCAACCAGGCAAGTTATGTCACAGGATTAACGCTGATTGCTGATGGCGGAATGACATTGTATCCAGGGTTTCAAGCTGGAAAAGGGTAAAAGAAAAAGTCCACTTTTGAAAAAAAGTGGACTTTTTTACGTTTATAATAGGATTCCTGTTAAAGTACCTACACAAAGTAGAATACCAAATGCCATGTGAAGTAGTGCTGTTAAACCAAGTGCTTTGTTTAATTCTTTTGCATCCCAAGTGGATATCGCGATCTTTAATCCTTTTAACGCTATAGGAAGAGTGATTGCAGCAATAAGGCTCCATAGCGGTAAGATATCTAAGAATATAAGAGCTAATAAACTTACATACGCACCAAGCATTAATACATAATATTCAAAACGTGATGCTTTTCTTCCGATCAAACCTGCAATAGTTGTTTTACCGATCTGTTTGTCTGTATCAAAGTCACGCAAGTTGTTAGCATGCAAGATAGCCATTACTAGAAGAGCGTTAGGTATGGCGGCTAAAAAGATTTCAGTGTTTAACGTTAAAGTTTGTGTGTAGAAAGAACCAACAACTGCTAGAATACCAAGCGTACTTCCGGATGCGATCTCACCTAGTCCGTTGTAAGCAAGCGCATAACGAGTAGCTGTGTAAAAGTAACCTACAAGCAGTGATGGAATACCAAAATATAGAACAACAGGGCCGGTAATTGCAGTCAAAATAAGTCCAACGATAATACTTAACGCAAAGAAAATAAGTCCTGTAATATAAACTTGGCGAGGAGTCATCTCTTTTCGGTCGATAACGCCTGATGGGCTCAACGACCCAGGAATATCCGCACCTTTAACATGATCGAAATAGTCGTTCACTAAGTTTGTTCCGCACTGAAGAAAAACAGCACCAATAAGTGTTAGAAAGAAAGTCGTCCAATGAATGCTTGTCCACTGCAATGCAAGGATTGTCCCGAAGATTACAGGAATAACTGAAGCTGTTAATGAAAAAGGCCGGGTTGAAGCAAAGATGACCTTAGGATGTATCATTTGTGTATCCCCCTTTACAATCATAATTATAGTAAAAGTTTGTGAAAGTGTACACATAATTGTCTTGTAAATGTTTTGCCTATTTATAGAAAACCTTTACTATTTTTGTGAACTTTCCATATGATGAGCATATACTTATCTAGGATAAAAAAACGCTTTATACAACTTGGAAAATAGTGTAAGGTTTTCTAGGTAAAGTAAATTTTAAAAAAGGAGGTTGAACAAAATGATGATGTACATTGATACGATCTACCAACTGAATAAGTCTTTACGTTCGACCGCCAATCAGAGCAGTATGTCTATTTAACTTATTTAAAAGACACCGCAGGTCGAATGCCTGCGGTTTTTTGTGTGCTTTTTTAACACCGCAGGGGTTATTCTGCGGTGTTTTTTTATACAACTTAAAGGAGGAGAAGAAAATGATAATGATTGGAATAACGCTGCTGACTTTGCTTTTAACGGAGAAAGATTCAACCTGAGGGAAAAAATACGATTGAAACGAAGGAGCTAAAAAAGATATGTTTACACTACATTTGTTTTTTGTAACGATTACCTTTTCTATTAAGAGGAACAGTCGATCAGATGAGCTTTACGCTCGTGATAGGGAAGTAAAAACACTTTATGATCGTGCTAAAGAAAAGGCATCTAATAATTTGTCTTCATGGCTGTAAAATAGTAGCGCGTGCCGATTACGGCATGCGCTATTCTTTTATACTAGAAGGCAAGAAATAAGATAGGTTGTCGGTTATCGCGTTTCCAATACGATATCCAAAAGCGCTTGGTTTTCCGTTAATAATGAATGTTCCTGTCATTCGGTAACCTTCTTGACTGCCTTTTACAGAATGAAATGTCATTTTTGGTAGTGTTACATGCTTTTGATAAACACTTAAATAGTTATCATAACTATGATGTTTATCTTGATCTAATAAGTATCCGTTACCATCAAATATTCGAACCGTATCTCCTTCACGGCCAAAAACAGGCTTTTGAACATACTTTTCTTTGTTCTTTAAGAAAGTGTCTGGTTCAAGGTAGGTTGGTAAGAAATAGCGTTCGATCCATTCGTGTTCTTCACTAGAAAAGTAAGGAGAGCGTTCCTCGTGCAATCCCCATATGACGGCTAAAATGGCTTTACTTTGTAATAAAAAGGCTGAAGGTGGGTTGATGATAGCCAGTTTATTCTGAACAACAAGCTCTGTAAGCTGTAGCCCAATATCCTCCTTCGTCAATTTATCAACATCTTGAATAAGAAGCTCGATCGGAAAAGTCTGTCTGTATAAAACATCTATTCTTTTCCCGGTTTGATCGAATAAGCCGATTCCTTTTCGTATAACCAATTCTTCCAAAGGTACAAACTGAGAAGGAAATCCTGAAAGTTCTTTTAGATAAAGAACAGTTTGTTTGTCTTCAATGTTCTCTTCGTGTGCTGTAAAAACGATATGTGGGGCATGTTCCGTCTGTAAGTATCGATAGGCACTCAAGATGGAAGATCGTACAGCGTTTTTTAATTGTTTCTCTTTGTTTTCGTTAGGATCGCGAAATCTGTGATGCTTACAGATCAATCCGTTCACCTTAAAACATTCATAAATAAATGTAGGAGTATCACTGTTAAACTCCATGATCTTATGTCCTTCAGGTGTTTCAATTGAATCAATCCTGCCAATAACTGTTTTCGCTAATGGTGTTTGATGGCGGAGAAACGAATTAAGAGACTTTGGAAAACCGAGAAGTTGCAAAGTATCATCTTCAATATTTTCAGATTGCAGAAGAGATGCCGTCTTAAACAAAATGTGGCCACCTCTTACACCTAGAAGTTCTGCATCTCTTACAGCATCTTCGGATATTTCAACAGGTTCGTATAAAGCATATTCTTGGCCATACATATCGGCCCAAAATTCAGGTAGCTGATTATAAAATTTTTGTCTATTATCTACATAAGTCATGCGTTTAATTACCTCCGAACATACAAATACAACAGTATACTGGTATGATAAACATAACAAATTATAAAGAGGATGAAAATAATGGAACTCACTTATTTTATCGAACGAGATGACGAATATGAAGCTTTCTTAACGTATAAGATTCCTGAAAACATGCATAACGATGAAAAATATGCGAGACAACTCTGTGAATTTTTTGTCACAGGAGGAAAAGAGTACGAGCTACAATCAAATGAGATGAAAGGTAGCGAAGAGATTTTGATCGTAAAAGAGGTAGGGGAAGCTCGAAGATTTAGTGAGGAAACGAGTTACAAAGGAAGAGGTATATTTTTAGAATTCCGCTCTTATAACTCTTCCGGAGATATGCCTGTACTTCATACTCAAGCTTTGAACAGTCATTGGGATGTAATCCGATATCTATTAAAAGACGTAGTGGATATTCCAGGCAAAGGACTGTATTTACGTGATTCCGCTGAAATAGATGAAGATCGTGCTGTTTATGTTATGTATGTTGGAGATAAAATTTAAGCATGTGGCAGATGCCACATGCTTTTTTTAATATGTAAGACACTGAGCGATAACCCAGCCGACGGACACACTTAAAAACATAACAAGAAGTCCAACCGCTTTGTTATCTGCATCGATTGCTTTTGAGATACTCGAGCGGATCGCTAGGTGTTCCGCTACGAATAAAGCTACAATTTGAGCGATAATTCCAACCGTACCCCAGATCAGTAAATCAACAATACTCAACGAGTTTGCGATTGAAGATCCAATGACAAAAGCAAGACCAAACAGTCGTCCGCCAAGTGAAAGAGCAGCTGCACAATTTCCTTTGCTGATTAATTGAAGCTCTTTCGTCTTTGTTGTTAATTCGAAAATGATAAAACCGACAAAAAGTAAACCAAGCCCTGTAGCCGCATAAAGGGCAAAATTAAGAAATAAGTTATCCATCTTTACAACTCCTCATGATTTATCCGCCAAATCCACTACTTCCTCCGAAGCCAGATCCACCGCCTTTGAAACTCGAACTACTTTTGTAGGATTTATAAGCAGAACTTTTTAATAAGCTGCTCTTGCCTTTGTAATAACTTCCACCGTGGTAATAATGACCGAAGTAGCGAGAACCGGTATCATCACATTCATAAACCCCATCGTCTTCATCCCATTCCCAATCTTGGCATTCCGTATCAGTTGGCTCTGGTGGGATATCTTGTGCTTGATCGTTACAACCAGAGAGCATAACTGCAACAGATGCAGAGGATACACCTGCAATAAGCTTTTTCGTTTTATTCACATCTTCACCTCATTCCATGGTCCATTATAGTATGGATTACTCCTTAATAAAACCATTTATTTCTAGTACGATTGAAAAAATAAAAAGGTTCCGTGGTTTTTAAAAGATGTACAGACACACCCAAGCCCAGCTTCGCATAAAGATAAGGGAATAGAGAATCGTCTTGGAGGTGCTGTCATGTCATTAGTAGGTGTGTTGGCTTACTTTTTTAAGGAAGTTATGCTCTTTGTATCATATGTTAAAAATAACGCGTTTCCCCAGCCCCTGTCTGAAAATGAAGAAAAGCAGTACTTAAAAGAGATGGCCGAGGGTAACGAACATGCAAGAGCCATGTTGATCGAGCACAATTTACGGCTTGTTGCACATATCGTCAAAAAATTTGAAAACACCGGTGAAGATACGGAAGATTTAATATCAATAGGAACGATCGGACTGATAAAAGCTATTGAGAGCTATTCCAGAGGTAAGGGGACGAAGCTTGCCACATATGCAGCTCGGTGTATAGAGAATGAAATATTGATGCATCTACGTGCTCTAAAGAAAACAAAGAAAGATGTTTCTCTTCACGATCCGATCGGAACGGATAAAGAAGGAAATGAGATCACATTGATCGATGTGTTGAAAGCGGAAACAGAAGATGTTGTGGATGCCATCCAATTAAAGATGCAGAAAAAGAAAATATACGATTACATTCATGTTTTGGATGACCGTGAAAAAGAGGTGATCGTAGGACGGTTCGGACTCGATCTTCAAAAGGAAAAAACGCAGCGTGAGATTGCAAAACAGCTGGGGATATCGAGAAGTTACGTTTCAAGGATCGAAAAGCGAGCCCTTATGAAGCTGTTTCATGAATTTTACCGAAGCCGTCAGCAATCAGAACGATAAACAATTCCTTAAGAAGACTGGTAACAATTACAGTCTTTTTATTTTTTTATTCGGACAAACTAAAGAAAAAAGGAGTTTTTAAATATGGCAAGAAGAAAGCGTCAGCCTATCGTCCCAGAAGCTAGAGAAGGACTCGATCGGTTAAAAGCAAAAGTGATGAGAGAAGCGGGTTACAACGTATCAGATCAGTCACCAGATGATGTGAAATATGAAGTAGCAAGAGACATGGGTGTGAACTTAGAAAAAGGATATAACGGAACGATCACGTCAAAAGACGCTGGAAAAGTTGGCGGACAGATCGGCGGAAGAATGGTAAAAGAACTTATCCAGCAGGCAAAAGCGAATTTAGGTAAGCAAGTTCGTTAACTTGGTGTTTAGATATAAAAAACAGGGAATAGAATAGGTAAAAAACCAGGAGGGGTTCTCATGCAAGATGCTGTACTTTATGGATCATTCGTAGTGATGCTAGCCTATTTTGTTTATGTTTCAATTGCTGAATAAAGTAAAAAGGTTGAGTTCTCCTTATTGAGGAGAGCTTCTTTTTTTTGTTTTGAATGTATGTTTGGGTCTCTTTTTATGTTCATCATAAAAAATAAATTAAAAAAATAAACTTCTTAGTCGATTTTTGTTTGAATATTTTTTATAATAAGAAAAGAGTGGAAATATGTACATATGGGGGAGAAATAATGTTATTACAAGATTTGAGACAAACATGGGAACTTGATTCCGTTTTTCCTGGTGGAAGTGAATCTAAAGAATTATTAGCTGAAATAAATTGGACAGAGAACGAAGCAAAAGAATTAGCAAAAAAAGCGGATTCTTTCACGTTTTCAAACGAAAACTTTTTATCACTTATTAAAGAACTTCAAAGTTTTTCTGAAAGGTTATCAACTGCCGGAGCTTTTATCGGCTGCTTGATCGCTCAAGATGTAAAAGATAAGAAGGCGATGTCACTCCGCGGACGATTGGAATCTGTATATGCAGCATTCTCTAACGTTGGTTCAGTTATTGATCAGAAGTTAATGGATATCTCGGAAGATGCATGGAAAGATCTGATGAGCCAACCTGAGTACGAACATATCGCGTTCTCGTTAAATGAGAGAAGAACGAATGCAAAAGAGAAGCTTGGTATCTCTGAAGAATCATTGATCAATGATCTCGCTGTAGACGGCTATCATGCTTGGTCAACGTTATACGATCTTGTGGTAGGTAGAATTTCAATCAAAGTTGAGATCGATGGAAAAGAAGAAGAACTTTCAGTAGGGCAAGCAGAGAATAAATTTTCAAGTCCTGACCGTAACGTGAGAAAAGAAACGTTCAAAAAGTTTGTTCAGGCATGGGATCATGAAGGTGAATTCTGTGGAGCTTCACTAAATCATATCGCAGGATTCAGAAACGAGATCTACAAGCATAGAGGCTGGGAAGAGACATTAAAAGAACCACTAGCGATCAATCGTATGAAAGAAGAGACTCTTACAGCAATGTGGGATGCGATCACTTCTAAAAAAGAAATCTTCGTAAAATACTTAGATCGAAAAGCGAAACTTCTAGGTCTAGATAAATTAAGCTGGTACGATGTTGATGCACCGTTATCTTCTGCAAACAGTAAGATGAGCTATGATGAAGCAGCTCAATTTATTGTAGAGCATTTCCGTACGCTTGCACCCAAAATGGCTGATTTCTCTGAAAAGGCGTTCCTAGACGGCTGGATTGAAGCAGAAGATCGTTCTGGAAAGAGACCAGGAGGATTTTGTACGGGGTTCCCAACTAAGAAAGAAACAAGAATCTTTATGACGTTCTCTGGAACACCAAGCAATGTTTCAACGTTAGCTCATGAGCTTGGTCATGCTTTCCATACGGATGTGTTAAAAGAGATGCCTTACTATGCAACGAATTATGCGATGAACGTAGCTGAAACGGCTTCTACTTTTGCTGAGATGATCGTTGCTGATGCAGCAGTTTCCAACGCAAAAACGAGGGAAGAGAAAATTGCTCTATTAGAAGATAAAGCTCAACGTTCTGTAGCCTTCTTCATGAACATTCATGCTCGTTTTCTGTTTGAAACAAGAATGTACGAAGAAAGAAAAGCAGGGCAATTATCAGTAGAACGCCTATGTGAGCTAATGGAAGAAGCTCAAAAAGAAGCCTTTAACGGTGCACTCGATGAGTATCATCCTTACTTCTGGGCATCTAAACTTCATTTCTACATTACAGACGTACCATTCTATAACTTCCCGTATACATTCGGTTATCTGTTCTCTGCGGGAATCTATGCAAAAGCAAAAGAAGAAGGTCCTTCATTCGAAGAAAAATACATCGCACTTCTACAAGATACAGGAAAGATGGAAGTGGAAGAGCTTGCGCAAAAACACCTTGGCATAGATGTAACAAAGCAAGACTTCTGGTTAAAAGGTATTGAGCTTGCTGCAGCTGATGTAGAAGAATTCTTAACATTAACAGAAGAATAAACGAAATTACGGTGATTCCTTTATTGGAGTCACCGTTTTTTTAATGCTAAAGAGGTTAATACCTAAACTCTGTAAATAAAAAAACAGAACATACAAATACAAAAAGCTTGGCAAATTCATGCCAAGCTTCCTTTAACTTAATTTTCATCGCTTTTCAATCGTAATGGTACTAATCATAAGGACAGATAATCCAAATGTCAGGAACATATAAAGAAATCCTGGAACGAGATCAACCGTCAGATATCCTGCAGCCATCAAACAACCAGCTAAAGTGATCGGCACACCTACAAAGGAACCGGTAAACTCTGTAATGTTAAACCGAGCCAATCGAACCGCACCACAAACAATAAAGATGATGGTGAAGATCATGCCAGGAACACCAAACTGATGAAGGACAACTTGATAGATTAAAAATGCAGGTGCGATTCCAAATGAAATTAAGTCACAAAGAGAGTCTAATTGTTTTCCGAACTCGGATTCAATATTTAACTTTCGGGCTACCATTCCATCAAAACGGTCAAACAGACCTGCTAAGAAGATTAAGATGAATCCTATCTTCAAATCACCTGATACCATAAATAATAAAGCCAAAGTTCCTAGTGATAAATTGATCAATGTTAAGAAGTTAGCGGTTTGTCCCTTCACTTTCTTAAACGTTGAATCGATGCGCTCTCTTTCGAGCATGAACATACAATCACTCCTCAAACGGGTAACCGGCTAAAACGTAGTAAGTGAATAAACTTAACCATGTTCGTGCTTAAAATTATATACCCATTCTAATCATTATATGACAACGAGTAAGTGATTAATAGTAGTTATTATTTAAGGAGTATTGGAGCTGTTTTTCTTTTCAAGTTCATTGAATACTGTTTTTTCAGAGAGTGGTACTCCTGTTCTATATGCTGCTCTTGAGATCATATGCCCGGCTACTGGAGCAGTCATTAGAACAAACAGGATTCCTAGTATCAATTTACCGCTGAACACATGCATTTCAGACAACACATAGATAAAGGAACCGATTAGAATTCCGGATACTCCTAATGTTGATGCTTTACTTGCAGCATGAAGTCTTGAATAAACGTCAGGAAAGCGGAGTACGCCAAGTGTTCCTGAGAAAATAAAAAAGGTGCCAGCGATGAGGAAGAAGCTAATCACGATCTTGATCAATGATAACACCCTTTTCTAAAAATTTTGCAACAGCGACAGTTGCAATAAACGTCAATATGCCGATTAATAAAATAATATCGTTCAGTTGTACGGTATCTAAAATTATCGCCATAATACCAGTGATTGCGATCAAATTAATGCCGATCGTATCGAGAGCTACTACACGATCTGGATTTGATGGACCCCTTATCGCTCTATAGAGCAGAAGCAGAATCGAAATGGTAATGACAAATAAGCAAACGTGAACAACAACGGAGAACCAATCTGTCATCGTGTAACCTCCCTTATTGCTTTTTCAAAAGATTCCTTAATGCTAACGATCGTTTCATTCACATCCGGGAGATCAATCGCATGGATATAAATATATCGTTGGTCTCTAGAGACATCGACAGATAGAGTTCCAGGCGTTAAGGTGATCAAGTTAGCTAGTAAAGTGATCTCCCAGTTTTTCTTCACATCAATGGGAAGTGCAAGTATTCCTGGCTGAAAATCAAGCTTTGGTTTATAGACCCATTTTAGAACTTCAATGTTAGCTAAAAGAAGTTCTTTTATGAATAAGAAGATTAAATAAAGAATCGCTCTCACATGTTTAAAATAGTACGAATCAGGAATGAAACGATTCAGCAAGTAGAGAAGTGCTGCCCCAATCACAAATCCAACGATAAAACTTGCGAAAGAGTAGCTCTCAGATAAAAACATCCAAATAACGCCGATCAGCAAATTTAGAATAAGTTGAAATGTCATGGAATTACTCCTTTAATACATAATCGATATAGATTTGCGGATCGATCAAACTGTCTGCTGCTGCCTGAACATATGGATAGAACCATTCAGCTCCAACACCTAACAAGATAGAAATCGCAATCAATACAGCAGATGCTACTAAACCTGAAGTTCTTACAGACTGTTTCGGATCTTCCTTTAGCTCACCCCAGAATGCCCCAATAAAAATGCGAATCACAGAAAATAAGATTAACAGACTCGATAATAATCCGACCGCGGCAGCAATATAATGTCCTTCATCCATCGCACCTCTTAAAAGGAGGTATTTTCCGATAAAACCACTAAAAGGTGGGATTCCAGCTAATATGAGAGATGCGATAAAGAACATCCAACCCATAAACGGTGCGGTTTTAATATATCCACCCATCTTTTTTAGGTTAGACGTTCCAGCATGCCAAACGAGTAGGCCAGCAAGGAAAAATAAAGCTGCTTTAATCGCCATATCATGAACAAGATAGTAGATTGTCCCTGCAAGTGATTCTGCTGAAAACGTTCCTATACCGAGAACCATAAAGCCGATCGCCGGCATGATATTGTAAGCAATGATTAATTTCACATTAGATGTGGAAAGTGCACCAATGACTCCGATGATCATCGTAATCGTAGCGATCCAAATGAAAAAGGTGTGTGTCAGCTCAAGTTTGTGAGAAAAAATGAGTGTAAAGACCCTTAGCATAGAGTACACACCAACTTTAGTTAACAACGCACCAAAAAGTGCTGAAACGATAGGTGATGGCACGATGTATGATTTGGGCAGCCAAAAATACAATGGAAATAGAGCACCTTTTGTTGCGAATACAATAAATAGTAAAATCCCAATTCCCGTTAAAATCCCTTGCTGCTCTACTTGGGCAACACGTTCACCCAGTTGTGCCATATTTACTGTACCGGTAACAGAGTAGAGAAAAGCTACCGTTGTAACGAATAGAATAGACGAAAACAAATTAAGTAAGATGTACTTCACAGATTCCCGAAACTGATGTTTGGAACCCCCAATAATGATCAATCCGTATGATGCCATCAACAGAACTTCAAAAAACACGAACAGGTTGAACAGATCTCCTGTTAAGAATGCACCACTCACCCCTGCGATCAGTAAAAAGAACAAAGGGTAAAAATAGTGCTCTACCATTTTCTCAGTAACGGAAGATAATGCAAAGATCGCGGCAGTTAATGCGATAACATTTACAGCAAGTATCATGATGACGGACAGCTTGTCAGCCACAAGAATGATTCCGTATGGTGCTTTCCAACCACCTGTTTCTAAGATTAAAGGTCCGTTGGAAAACACATGATAACTTAAATAGATCGATACACCGAAACTTAACAAGACCACTAGAAAAGAAATGTTAACAGTTGTCTTTTGTTTCTTATTAAAGAAAACAAGCAAAGCTCCGAAAAACAAAGGTATAAATATTGGCAAGAATACTAAATTACTCATCATCTGTTCCCCTTAGCTGATCCATCATATCTGTCTTGTTGCTTTGATAGGTTCGATAAGCTAGAACTAGTAAAAAGCTCGTAACCCCAAAACTAATGACAATAGAAGTCAGTATTAGCGCTTGAGGAAGAGGATCTGTATAATCCTTGATCCCTTCTATTAAAATAGGAGGTTTTCCACGGTTTAATTTTCCCATCGTTAAGATAAACAAGTGAGCTCCATGTGACAAAAGCGCCGTACCAAGTACAATTTTTAATAACTGTTTCTGAAGTATAAGATAAACGCCGGCTGCAAATAACGTTCCGGCAAGTATAGACATAAGAATTTCCATTAGTGGTTCATGTCTCCTTTATCCCGGTATTTTATCATGGCAAAAATGCCTAAAGCAGCTAGACCAAGTACTGCTATTTCGAATAAAGTATCCAAGCCACGGAAGTCAACAAGGATCACGTTGACGATATTGTCTCCTCCGCCAAGCTTATAAGAGTTGTCTACAAAATACTTTGAAATGCTCTCAAAATATTTAGAGCTATGAGAAGAGATCGCCACTACAGTTAAGAGTGCCCCCGTTGAGGCTGCTATAACAAAATCTACAAGCTTTTCAGAAGATTTTTTGTCCGATTTCTTCAACTTTGGAAGATGCGCAAAACATAGCAAGAAGAGAGCAACCGTTATCGTTTCAACGATAAGCTGTGTTAATGCGAGATCTGGTGCTCGGAAGAAAACAAACAATAATGAAAGACCATAACCTACAACTCCGATTACAATAATTGCAGCTATTCTTTGTGTCATCCAGATCGTTGCAATGGCAGCAACAGCCATAACAAAACCGACTAACACCTCAGGCCACGTAACAGGTGCTAAGTCATCAAAAGCTATTTTGAATCCATCTGTGACATATATAAAGATGGATGTAGTCACAACCAAGAAGACAAGAATGATGGATGTATACAATCGTAATGAACCAGTCATATAAAATTTCGTGAATCTACACGAGAAACTCAAAAGGCCGTTTACGATAGATTGATATACGCGATCGGTTGAAAACTTTCCAGGAACTCTGTTATAAATCGGTTGCCATCTTTTTAGCGTTAGAGCGAGAATAGTTCCAACTGCTACTACAATAAGAGACATATAAAGTGGTCCGTTTAACCCATGCCAAAATTTAAGATGAATTTGTGCGAAATCTCCTGTTACTGAAGCAACAGCAGGTGCAAGTAACGATTCATTAATCAAGTTAGGCAATAACCCGATCAAAACGACAAATCCAATAAGGATAATCGGAGAAATCAGCATGCCGATTGGCGCTTCGTGAGGTTTTTTCTCCAGTTGATCTAACTTGGCTTTACCTGTAAATGTGCCAAATACTAAATACATAGAATAAACGAATGTAAAGATACTTCCGATTACGGCTAGCATTGGAATCCACTCTGCAAACGTTCCGGCAAAACCGCTCGTTTGTTCTAATTTTAATGAAGAATCAAAGAACATTTCTTTACTTAAAAATCCATTGAAGATCGGAAGCGGAACGCCAGCCATGGAGAATGCTCCAAAGAATGCTAGAGTGGCTGAGATCGGCATAAATGTATAAAGTCCGCCAAGTCTTCTGATATCCCTCGTACCTGTCTCATGATCAACAATCCCCGCTATCATAAACAAGCTGCCTTTAAAGGTAGCATGGTTAAAGATGTGGAAGATTGCTGCGAGTGTAGCAATACCAGTACCAAAGCCGAGCATCGTCATGATCATACCAAGCTGGCTGATCGTTGAATAAGCTAGTATACCTTTTAAATCAGTCTGGCGAGACGCGAGGATCGATCCTAAACAGAGTGTAATCAGACCCACTCCAGAAACGATGATGAAAAATACATCCGTCCCACTAAAGATGAGAGAGAACCTCGCTACAAGATAGATTCCTGCTTTAACCATCGTTGCAGAGTGAAGGTATGCACTAACTGGCGTTGGTGCTTCCATCGCATCTGGAAGCCAGCTGTGAAACGGAAACTGTGCCGATTTTGTAAAAGCTCCAATCAGTAACAATAGTAATATGGGAATAAACAAGTCACTCTCAATGATTTCAGAACGATTAGCAATCATTTCTCGAATGCTGTTCGTTTCAGCAGTGATGGATAGGAGTATGAGAGCACCCAACATGGCTAGACCACCAAAAACTGTTACGAGCATAGATTTTTGTGCACCATACGTAGAACGTTCACGATAGAACCAAAATCCAATTAATAGAAAGGACGAGATACTTGTGAACTCCCAAAACGTATAGAGTACGAATACGTTGTCAGATAGGACGACACCAAGCATCGAACCCATAAATAATAATAGATAAACATAGAAATGAACGAGTTGTTCTTTTTTCGATAAATAGAAAATCGAATAAAGAACGACTAGTGATCCGATCCCTGTTATTAAAAGTGAAAAAAGCATGCTAAGTCCATCCAAATAAAAACTTAATTGGATATCGAGAGATGGAATCCAATTCGCGATGCTTTGTACGATTTTCCCTTCTGCCAATAAAGGCAGTTTTGAAATGAACAGGATAAAAAGCACTGCTGGAACAGGCAGCACAAACCAACCAGTATGTATCCGGTCTACTTTCTTAGCGGCAAGTCCAATTAATAATGCTGCTAAAAAAGGTAAGAGTATGTAGATGTGCAACATGAGTACCGGTAAACCTCCTTAAAACCCAAAATAATCGTCATAGTCCATTACATTGTAAGCAAAACCTTTCCTTTTTAGCAAATACTTTACCAAATAGAAACTGTCTAATCAGATTGATTTTGAAACTCTTGAATATCCTTCCCAAAAAATACCTAACCTATTTGAGAGGTGACAGAAAATGAGACTACTACATACATACGGAATACTATTGATTTTGTTTCAACTAACTGGCTGTTTTAATGATTCTATTTATAAAAAAGATGAGACGAGCCCAGAGTTTCAACCAAGAGAATACTATAGGAAGCATATTAGTTTCTCTGAAGCCGGAGTTTCAACAGCATCTTCACTTGCTGAAGAAATGAAACGGGAAATTAAGAAAGATAAGTTTATTAAACGTGCTGCGGTTGTAAAGAAAGAAGAAAAATACGTAGTAGCGATACAGATGAAGTCTTATCATTATAAAAAGGCAGACTTATTAAGTAGAAAGTATAAGAAGGCATGGGAAGAACAGTGGAAAATCCCAATCGAAATAACCTTCAATCCAGAAGAATATCGAAAAGTGGAAAGAGAGTTGGCCACAAAAAAATAGAGCGCATATAAACGCTCTACATTAAAACTTGCTGTAATCTAGCATGAAGAGATCTTCTTTCAATTTCTTTCTTTATAAGTAGAATAAAGTCATTACTAAGTTTCAGTTCTCTAGCTTTTAAATAGGATTCAATCAACAGGTCGTCTGAAAGTTTTTCCATAATATAGCCCTTTATAAGCGGCATGGTCACCTCCTGCTTTTAATAAAAAATAGTCAAAAGTATTCTAAAGTCATATTTGAGTGAATATGATGGTAAGTTCATGATTTATGTACTTGCTTTATGTACTTTGAAGCTTACCATGTATTGTAAAAAGGAACAACCGTTCGTTTATCCACAGTGTTTGGTGGATAAGTTGTGGGTAAAGTGTTAACATCTTTAAGAAAGATAACGGATACTTAGGTGAATAATGTGAATAAGATTATCCACACTTCAGGTAGGGGAACAATTTGTCGAAAACTTTTTATTTATTTTGAAATGCGAATATTGTAATTACCTTATCTAAGCTAACTTGCACAAATATTTCATTTAGCATAAAAACCTTATACAAAGCGCTTGAAAATTATAGATTATGACAGTTATTGTAGAAAAATCGTTTGTACTTCCTTTCATTACTGGTAAAATAGATACGTTGAAAAGGAAACGTGAAGAGGTGCTAGAATGTTAAAACATTTTTTGCCGGATCAACATGTTCAGAATATATTGGACATCACACCGGAAATGTTAGTTGAACGAGGAGTAAAAGGTATTATCACGGACTTGGATAATACGCTTGTAGAATGGGACAGACCTGAAGCGACTCCAGAATTGATCGAGTGGTTTACTTCTATTAAAGAAAAAGGTATTTTGATCACAATTGTTTCAAACAATACACAGCATAGAGTAAAGAGCTTCTCAGACCCTGTGGGTATTCCGTTTATCTACAGTGCAAGAAAACCAATGACCAAAGCGTTTAAGCGCGCCCTGAAAGATATGAAGCTGAAAAATGAACAAGTTGTTGTTATCGGAGATCAACTTCTTACTGATGTACTTGGTGGGAATCGATTAGGTTTGCATACTATACTCGTTGTACCAGTGGCTAGCAGTGACGGTTTTTGGACAAGGTTTAACAGAAAGATCGAACGCATCATATTGTCTTGGATGAAAAGAAAAGGCATGCTGCATTGGGAGGAATAGGTTTGGAACAAATTAAATGTGTGGGTTGTGGAGTTTCCATACAAACAGAAGACAAAGAAGCGCTTGGATACGCACCTGTTTCGGCACTGACGAAAGAGCTGCCTATTTGCCAGCGCTGTTTTCGTTTAAAACACTATAACGAAATTCATGACGTAAGTTTAACAGACGATGATTACCGTAAAATCGTCTCAAGTATCGGAGATGAAGATGCTCTAGTTGTTAAAATCGTTGATATTTTTGATTTTAATGGAAGCTGGTTACCGGGACTTCACCGATATGCAGGAAACAATCCGATACTTCTTGTCGGTAACAAGCTCGATCTGCTTCCGAAATCAGTGAATCCGAACAAGGTTATACATTGGATGAAGAAAGAAGCGAAAGAGTTAGGCTTAAAGCCTATTGATGTAAAATTGATCTCTGCTGACAAAGGCTATGGTATTGAGGAATTAGCAGAGTCTATCGATCATTATCGCCAAGGAAAAGATGTATATGTTGTAGGCTGTACGAACACAGGAAAATCTACTTTTATAAACCGTTTGATCAAACAATTTGGCGAGGAAGCTGCTGATTTGATCACAACTTCTCATTTTCCTGGTACAACATTAGATCTTATTGATATTCCACTCGATGGAAGAAGTCACATGTATGACACTCCGGGAATCATTAATCACCATCAGATGGCGCATTATGTTTCTAAAAAAGAATTGAACATCATCATGCCTAAAAAAGAAATCAAACCTATGGTGTTTCAATTGAATGAGTTGCAGACTCTGTATTTTGGCGGGCTAGGAAGAATGGATTATTTAAAAGGAGGCAAACAGTCATTTGTATGCCATTTTTCAAACCATTTGAACATCCATCGAACGAAGACTGACAAGGCGGACGAACTATATGAGAAACATCTTGGCGACATGTTAGCTCCACCTGAAGATACAGAGAACTTTCCAAAGCTTAAACGCTATGAATTTGTTATAAAGGAAAGCAAAACAGATATTGTGATCTCTGGATTAGGCTGGGTGACCTTCCCAGAAGCAGGTGCTAAGGTGGCCTTTTATGCACCAGAAGGTGTAGCTGTAACGGTTCGAAAATCCTTAATCTAAGGAGAGATTGTCATCATGATTAAAGCACTTGTCATCGGAGATCCAATCGATCATTCCTTATCGCCTATCATGCAAACGGCGGCTTTACAGGAATCAGGTATTTCTGGAATCTATGAAAAAAAACGTGTACCTTCAGATGAATTGGAGAAATTCGTTAAATTCCTTAAAGAAAGCAACTATGCAGGATGTAATATTACTATTCCTCATAAAGTAGCGATTCTTCCGCTCCTAGACGAGGTTGATGACGAAGCAAAAGAGATAGGCGCTGTTAACACAGTCGTGAATAAAGATGGAAAATTGATCGGGTATAACACAGACGGTAAGGGATTCTTATTAGGCTTGAGAGAGAAGCTCAGTAAGCCACTCTCAGATTTAAGCATTCTATTGATAGGAGCTGGCGGAGCTGCACGATCTATCGCTTATGCACTTAGTAAAGAGGCACCTGACTTTATGGCGATAGCAAATCGTTCAGAAGAACGTCTTCATTCTTTATTAAAAGACCTGAACGATCAGCGTTTAGAAGGAATGTCTTTACAAGAAGCTGAAGAAAATCTTGCTCGTTTTGATGTAGTAATCAACACGACCAACGCGGGTATGCATCCAGATACGGAATCTATTCCACTGAAACTTAATCTTTTAAAGAAAGGCGCAGTGGTAAGTGATATCGTCTATAATCCGCTAACCACAAGATGGCTAAAGGATGCAAAGGAAAAAGGTGCCATAACTGATAATGGTGTATCAATGCTCGTTATGCAAGGAGCTATGGCATTCCAGAAGTGGACTGGCACTTTTCCAGATACAAATAAAATGAAACAAGTCGTTTTGGAACAACTTAGGAGGTAACTATGCTTACAGGTAAACAAAAACGTTTTTTACGATCAAAGGCACACCACATTCAACCTATTTTCCAAGTTGGAAAAGGTGGAGTGAATACAAATCTAGTCAAACAGGTTGACGAAGCACTCGAAGCAAGAGAACTTATAAAAGTTAGCGTGCTTCAAAACTGTGAAGATGATAAGGATACAGTAGCGTCACAGCTTTCTTCTGGTTCAAAAGCACAATTAGTTCAAGTGATCGGAAGCACAATCGTACTTTACAAAGAATCAATCAATCAAAAACGCATCCAACTCCCATAAGGAGTGACATTGTAATGAATAAACATATAGGACTTTTTGGAGGTACGTTTAATCCACCACATAACGGACATCTGCTTATCGCACAAGAAGCATTAAATCAATTGCATCTAGATGAAGTGTGGTGGATGCCTTCCTCTACACCTCCTCATAAAGAGAAAGACATTGAAGTCTCCGATGAGGAGCGCATAGATATGGTTCGAAAAGCGATTGGTAACAATGAGCATTTTTCCCTTTCTTTACTTGAATTTGAGAGAAGTGGACCTTCATATACTATTGATACGATACGTCTTCTAAAGGAAAAATATCCACAAGTTACATTTACTTTTATTATGGGTGGAGATATGGTTCATTCATTAAGCAGTTGGCATAAAATTGATGAGTTAAAGAACCTTATTGATTTTGCAGGTGTCGGTCGTAGAGGTTACGCGGTTGACCAACAATGGGAGAGGTATCGGGTAAAACATGTAGAAGTACCTATTATTGAGATCTCGTCATCGTTTATCCGTAATCGATCACGCGATGGTCAGAATATTCGTTACTATGTCTCAGATGAGGTCTGGAAACATATAAAGGAGAACCGCCTTTATGGAACGAACTAAAGCACTGGAAATTGTGAAAAAACAGCTTACAGAGCACCGTTATATTCATACATTAGGAGTGGAAGAGGCGAGCCTTGTTTTAGCTAGGAAATATGGAGTAGATCTAAAAAAAGCTGAAACTGCTGCAATCTTTCATGATTATGCTAAATTCCGGCCAAAGGAAGAAATGAGAGAAATCGTCCGAAGCGAGGGGCTTTCACAAGACTTGCTATTTTATGGCAACGAAGTTTTGCATGCGCCGGTTGGAGCATTCTTAGTTAAAAAAGAAGTTGGAATAACTGATAAAGAAATATTACGTGCTATCTATTACCATACTACGGGTAATGGAGCGATGACTCAGCTTGAAAAAGTAATATTCTTAGCCGATTACATCGAGCCGAACCGTAAGTTCCCCGGGGTTGAGAGTGTTAGAGAGATAGCAATGACTGATCTAGATCAAGCTTGTTTGATGGCCGTTAAGAACACGGTGACTTTTTTAATGAAACAGAATCAAAAAATCTATCCACTCACGTTTGAAGCCTATAATGGATTGCTTCAAGAGATTAAACTAAAAAAAGAGAAGGAGTGCACTGGATGAACGTAAAAGAGCTTATGGAATTGGTTGTTAAGACCGCTGATGATAAAAGAGCAGAAAACATTGCTGTATTAGATATGGAAGGAATCTCTCTTGTAGCAGATTACTTTGTTATCTGTCATGGTAATTCGGAGAAACAAGTTCAAGCGATTGCAAGGGAACTAAAAGGTGTTGCCTTAGAGAATGATATTCAGATTCGCCGCATGGAAGGTTTTGACCACGCAAGATGGGTTTTAATCGATTTAGCAAACATCGTTGTACATGTTTTCCATCGAGATGACCGCAGTTATTATAATCTTGAGAAATTATGGGGCGACGCGAATAAGATTGATGTAGATTCAATTATTGCTCCGCAACAGAACTTGTAGATGAGCTATCAGCGATTTGCCTATCTGTATGATGAGCTGATGGAGGATGCTCCTTACGCTGAATGGTTGAACTTTGTAAAATCATCTACTTCTAAACATTTAGACGGCGGAAAGCGGTTTTTGGATGTAGGTTGTGGTACGGGATCGATGACGATTCTCCTCGCGAAAGAAGGCTTTGATGTAACCGGAGTTGATCTTTCTTCAGATATGCTGATGGTCGCGAAAGAGAAAGCGGAAGCAGAAAAAATTACCCTGTCCCTTTTTCAGCAAGATATGCGAGAGCTAGAAGGACTTGGTGTTTTTGATTGTGTCACGATATTATGTGACTCGCTCAATTACATCTTGACTGAAGAAGATGTAAAACGAACTTTTCTTTCAGCTGGAAACCACCTGAAAGTAGGAGGACTTCTTCTATTCGATGTGCATTCCTTACATAAGATCAATGAAATCTTTATTGGACAAACATTTGGAAGTAATGATGAAAAGCTATCATACATATGGCAATGCTATCAAGGCGAGCTTGAAAATAGTGTGGAACACGATCTATCCTTCTTCATTCAGAATGGAGAAGGATATGAACGGTATGATGAGCTGCATACGCAACGAACATTCTCTGTCGAGGACTATTGTAATTGGTTAAGAGAATGCGGTTTTGAACACTTAGATGTCTCGGCCGATTTTAAAGGATTAGAACCTTCCGAAGAAAGTGAACGGATCTTATTTGTGGCGAGAAAAAAATAAAATGATGAGAAGACAGCCTATGTGCTGTCTTTTTTAGTGGGAAGCGTTACAATTACACTTAAGATTCATTACTTATCTATAGAATTAGGTGATAGACATGTTTGACCAAGATCCATTGTTCAAAAACAACATTTTAGAGACGATCATCGACAGTGCTTACGAGTGGATAGTCGTTGTTGATCATGAAGGAATCGTCCGATACATGAACAAAACGTACTGCGAGTTTTTAGGTGAAAATCCTCAAGAAGTAATAGGAAAGCATGTAACCAAGGTTATTGAAAATACAAAAATGCACAAAGAAGTACTACAAGGAAAAGTGGAGATTGCGGACCTTCAATTCATAAGAGGGAACTACATGATAGCAAACCGTATACCTATTCTAAATGATGGCAAAGTAATAGGAGCTGTTGGTACCGTAATATTTAGAGATACTGAGCAATGGAAAAAGATGAACTCTCACATAAAAGCACTTCTTCATGAACTCAATTTTTATAAAAAAGAGTGGGAAGAAATTAATGGAGCTTCTTATACGTTGAATGATTTTGCTGGAGCCTCAGCAGAAGTACAAAAAGTAAAGAAGCATGTGAAGAATATTGCCAGTGGAGATCTATCAGTATTAATTCGAGGTGAGAGCGGAACGGGAAAAGAGTTGCTTGCTCATAGTATTCATCAATTGAGCGAAAGAAGTGGAAAGCCCTTCATTAAATTAAATTGTGGGGCGGTTCCAGAGCATTTGTTTGAGTCTGAGCTGTTCGGCTACTCTGAAGGTGCATTTACAGGAGCAAAGAAAGGCGGGAAATTAGGTAAGTTTCAGCTTGCAGATGGTGGAACTTTATTCTTGGACGAGATCGGGGATCTTCCTCATAGCATGCAAATAAAACTGCTGCGAGTTTTACAAGAAAAAGAAGTGGAGCCTGTAGGTTCGGTTCAAACGCAAAAAGTAAATGTACGTGTGATCGCTGCTACAAATCGCCCGCTTGAGACATTAATTTATGAAAATAAGTTTCGTGAAGACTTGTTCTATCGTATAAATGTTCTCCAAATTCAAATCCCACCACTTCGTGAGAGAAAAGAAGATATCTGGCCGCTCGCTGAAAACTTTATCCGGTTGAACTGCGCCGAAACAGGTAAACGCATTCTAAGCATCGATGATGATGTAAAAGAAGCATTCTTAGCTTACAGCTGGCCGGGAAATGCGAGAGAACTTAAGAATTTTGTGGAAGCAGCCATACAGCTTACACATAGTGATCGATTATCCTTAGATGTTTTTCCTGATTTTTTAAAAGAAAAGCTCGGGGTCAATAAGAAGCAGCTGACCCTTAAAGAACACGTTCAAGAAACTGAGAAAAATGTGATCTCTTACTACTTGGAGACGATGAACGGCGATATTATGCGTGTCGCTAAACATCTAGGCATCGGAAAAACAAACCTATATGATAAGATTAAAAAATATAACATTCGTTAATGTTTTTCTAGGTTTCCGAAAAACCGGAAGGGTCTTCCGTTTTTTCGGAATGCTTCATTTTGTTAATTAAATACGAACTTATCAATACCTCTTCAGTTCATTTGACCTTTCGATCGTTATAGATTTAATATAATCGCATCCGTTTTTCCGTTTTTTCGGAAAGAGAAATTTCGTAACAGGCAAGTATATATCTTTTAGTATTGGCATGAAACTTGCAAATGAATTACTTGCGTAAAAAGATATAGAAAGGTGATGATGCTAAAAAAATGAAAGCGCTTCAATAACGTTAAATTGATAGAATGGGGGAATTGAAATGGACATTATTATTATTTTATTATCGTTGTTCTTTCTAATGTTCGTAGCTTACAGAGGATTCAGCGTTATTCTATTTGCACCGATCGCTGCATTGTTTGCTGTATTGCTTACTGAACCTGGTCACGTACTACCTTTCTTCTCAGGTGTATTTATGGAGAAGATGGTTGGATTCATCAAACTTTATTTCCCGGTTTTCTTGCTAGGGGCTATTTTCGGGAAAGTTATTGAAATGTCAGGATTTGCAAAATCAATCACTCAATTTGTTATCAAATTGATCGGACCTTCAAGAGCGATGCTTGCTATCGTACTCGTTGGGGCCATCTTGACTTATGGCGGAGTATCACTGTTTGTTGTAGCTTTTGCACTTTATCCATTTGCATCTGAACTTTTTAAACTTGCGGATATTCCGAAAAGACTTATACCGGGAACGATTGCACTAGGTGCATTCACGTTTACGATGGATGCTTTTCCTGGAAGTCCACAGATTCAAAATATTATCCCAACATCTTTCTTTGGTACAACAACATGGGCTGCACCTTGGCTTGGGTTTATCGGAGGAATGTTTGTTTTCATCATAGGTATGATTTATCTAGAGTGGAGACGCAGACAAGCGGCTGCAAAAGGTGAAGGATATGGAACAGGACATAGCAATGAACCAGAAAAAATGGATTCTGAAAATCTGCCTAATGCCTTTATTGCGATTCTTCCACTTATTTTAGTTGGAGTGTTCAATAAATGGTTTACCGTATTGATTCCAAAGTATTACGGAAAGACGTTTGATTTTTCTGCGATCGGTATGAAGAACGTGCCTGAGATTCAAATTCCATCTCTGGCTGCCGTATGGGCAGTTGAAGGAGCTTTAATCATAGGTATCGTTACCGTTCTTTTATTCTCGTTCAAGAGAATTAAAAACAACTTTAATAAAGGAATTAATCTATCCATCGGTGGAGCGTTGCTTGCAACATTAAATACAGCATCAGAGTATGGATTTGGTGGTGTAATTGCAGCACTTCCTGGTTTTACTGCAGTAAACTCCGCGATGTCGAACACGATAAAAGATCCGTTGATCAATGAAGCGGTTACGACTACTACATTGGCTGGTATTACAGGATCAGCGTCTGGCGGAATGAGTATCGCACTCGCTACGATGAGTGAAACGTATATCGCACAGGCTGATAAACTAGGAATTGATCCAGAAGTACTTCACCGTGTTGCTTCTATGGCGAGTGGGGGTATGGACACATTACCTCACAACGGTGCTGTTATTACATTATTAGCTGTTACAGGATTAACACATAAACAGGCTTATATCGATATTTTTGCGATGACGATTATTAAGACGATTGCTGTATTTGTAATTATTGGTCTTTATTATGGATTTGGTATCGTATAAACCAATTTTAAAGAAAGGAGTAATCATTTCATGAGAGCGTTCGTTGAGAATAAAGTTGTTTTTATTACAGGCGCAGCAAGTGGAATCGGTTTGCAATTAGCAAAAGCATTCGCGGAACAAGGAGCAAAGGTAGCGATCAGTGATCTCGATCGTGAGCGTGCAGAGAGTTCTGCACAATCGCTTGTTCAAGCAGGGCTAGAGGCAATCGGGATCGGCTGTAATGTAACACAAGAAGAAGAAATCACAAAAGCATTAGATGAAACATTGAATCATTATGGCCGCATTGATGTGCTGATCAACAATGCAGGTCTGCAGTATGTATCGCCACTGGAAGAATTTCCAACAGAAAAGTTTCAGCAGCTGATCAATGTTATGCTTACGGCACCTTTTATCGCAACAAAACACGTGTTTCCAATCATGAAAAAACAAGGATTCGGACGCATTATCAATATGGCTTCCATCAATGGGCTCGTAGGTTTTGCGGGAAAATCTGCCTATAACAGTGCAAAGCATGGTGTTATAGGTCTTACGAAAGTGGCGGCTTTAGAAGGCGCACCACATGGGATAACGGTAAATGCGGTTTGTCCAGGATATGTGGATACACCTCTTGTTAGAGGACAACTCGAAGATTTAGCTAAAACGAGAAAAGTTGAATTAGAGAAAGTTTTGGAGGAAGTGATCTATCCGCTTGTTCCTCAAAAAAGATTGTTAGATGTTCAAGAGATTGCGGATTACACACTTTTTCTTTCCAGTGAAAATGCGAAGGGTGTTACGGGGCAAGCGATTGTGATCGATGGTGGCTATGTTGCGCAATAAAGAATACAGAAGTGATTGACATTTACTATATTTAGTGTCAAAGTAGATGATACAAACCTATATATGGAGAAATCAGGTGCCGGAACATCCGGCTTAAAAGGGAATTCGGTTCAATGCCGAAGCTGTCCCCGCAACTGTAATTGTGGACGAAATGGATTAGCCACTGTACAGATCAGTTATTTAAAAATGGCTGCTGTATGGGAAGGCCCAAAGTAGGAAGAAGCAAAAGCCAGTAGACCTGCCTGAAGACTTCTATTTTCTTTTCCTCGGGGATTGGGAGAAAGAACTGCCGCTGTTTTATGCTGACTTTGGTCTGCGAATTACATGTGATTCTTTCACCCTCTTCCTGATGGAAGAGGGTTTTTATTATGACTAAGGAGTGTATTAACTATGAAAATGACAACTGAAAACTCTTTGCTCGGGGAGTGCTTAAGAAGTTGTGTCAAAAGTTTTCCGAACATTCAAGCTGAAAACTTTTTAAGTAATGCGGAAAAATTGGAAAGCCATACACAGGAGTCCAGCTCACTTTATAGACAGTTGATCATGGAGGCGTTAAATGGATTAAATGCAGAGAACCCACAGTGGACGTTTGTGGCATCACAAATCTATTTAAGGCAGTTATATGAAGAAGTCATGAAGAATCGAATGGAGACAGAAAATCAGCCCTATACGAACTTCTATGGGTTGATTACAAAGTTAGTAAGTATGAATATCTATGATGATACCATTCTATCAGCATACTCAAAGGAAGAATTAGAGAAAGCTGAAAACATGATCGACCCATCGAGAGATAATCTTTTTACATATATTGGGGTCAAAACTCTTGCGGACCGATACCTGGCAAAAGGGTTCAACCATGAAATTTATGAATTGCCACAAGAACGCTGGATGTTAATTGCATTGTATTTAATGAGAGACGAGAATGCATCAAAAAGGCTTCAATTAGTAGAAGAAGCATACTGGGCACTCTCCAATCTATATATGACTGTTGCCACCCCGACTTTAGCCAATGCAGGCAAGAGTTATGGTCAGCTTAGCTCTTGTTTTATAGATACGATCGACGATAGTTTAAGAGGGATCTTTGATTCTAATACAGATGCTGCAACGGTTTCGAAAGGTGGCGGCGGACTTGGGATCTATCTCGGTAAGATTAGGGCGAGAGGTTCTGATATTAAAGGGTTTAAAGGAAACTCATCAGGTGTAATACCGTGGATGAAGCAGTTGAACAACACGGCCGTATCTGTAGATCAGCTTGGCCAAAGGCAGGGTGCGATTGCCGTCTACTTAGATATTTGGCATAAAGATATTCTAGAGTTTCTTGATGCGAAATTAAATAATGGTGATGAACGAATGAGAACGCATGACCTATTTACAGGTGTGTGTCTGCCTGACCTTTTTATGGAAAGTGTGGAAAAACGTGAGGACTGGTATCTGTTCGATCCTCACGAGGTAAGAAAGATCAAAGGTTATTCTTTAGAAGATTTCTATGATGAAACGATTGGATCAGGAAGATTTAGAGAAAGATATGCTGATTGTGTAGAAGATGAGCGACTTTCAAAAAAGTGTATACCTGCTATTGAAATTATGAAACGGATCATGAGGTCGCAGCTTGAGACAGGAACACCGTTCATGTTTTATCGAGATACGGTAAACCGGTTGAATCCTAATTCTCACAAAGGGATGGTCTATGCATCTAACCTGTGTACAGAAATCATGCAAAACATGTCTGCAACTGTCGTCACGTCAGAGGAAGCAGAGAACGGAGAAATCGTTATCAGAAAAACGCCAGGAGATTTTGTCGTTTGTAACCTGTCGTCTCTTTCGCTAGCAAAAGTAATCGGTGATGATGTACTAAAAAGAGTCATTGATATCCAAATCCGCATGCTTGATAACGTTATTGATCTAAATCGTATAGACGTACCACAAGCAGAGCTTACAAATAAGAAATACCGGGCTATTGGAGTAGGAACGTTTGGATGGCATCACCTTTTGGCTAAAGAGGGGATTAAGTGGGAAAGTGATGAAGCGGTAACATATGCTGATCATCTTTATGAGACAATCAATTATTATGTGATTAATGCTAGTTGTGAGCTAGCGAAAGAAAAGGAGAAATATCCCGCGTTTTCAGGTTCGGATTGGGAAACTGGTAACTACTTTTCGAAACGGAACTATTCTTCTAAAGAGTGGAAGAGTTTAAAAGAAAGAGTCAGCCGATATGGTCTAAGAAATGGGTATCTCATTGCAGTTGCACCGAATTCATCGACTTCAATCATTGCAAATTCAACGCCGAGTGTGGATCCGATATTTAAAAAATTCTATTCAGAAGAAAAAAAGAATTACAAGATCCCTGTAACGGCACCTGACTTGAATGCAGAAACAACATGGTTTTATAAATCCGCGTTCTTGATCGATCAAGCCTGGAGTATCGAACAGAACGCAGCGAGACAGAGGCACGTAGATCAATCCATTTCGTTTAATCTTTATGTCAATCACAACATCAAGGCAAAAGATCTATTAAACCTTCATATGCTTAGCTTTAAAAAGGGATTGAAGACAACTTATTATACCCGGTCTACTTCAATTGAGTTAGAAGGATGTGAAAGCTGTGAAAGCTAATGTTCAAACACTCCTAGAGAGAAAAATCTATGATGTGAAAGCTCCTAATCGATCTACAGGAATCATAAATGGTAGAAGTTCAAATATATTAAACTGGGACGATGTGAGATATAAGTGGGCTTACCCTTTATACAAAAACATGTTGGCTAATTTTTGGACACCGTTTGAAATCAACATGTCCAGTGACAGCAAGCAATATGTAACCTTGAGTGAAAAAGAGCAAGATACTTTTAATAAAATCATAGGTTTATTGGCGTTCTTAGATAGTGTTCAAACGGATTATTCGAGCAAGGTGGCATCCTATTTAACAGATTCAAGTCTTGCTGCGCTCATGGCCACTCTATCGTTTCAAGAAGTTGTTCATAATCAGTCCTATTCATACGTGTTGTCTTCCTTGGTACCAAAGTCCAAACAGGATGAAATATTTGAATACTGGAAAACGGATGAGGTGCTAAGAGAGAGAAATGATTTCATTGTAGAAGGTTATGAGGAATTTCTTCAAAACCCTACACCTCAAACCTTTTTAAAATCTATTATTTACGACGTAATCTTGGAAGGGTTGAATTTTTATTCTGGGTTCAGCTTCTTCTATAATTTAGCTAGAAACCAAAAGATGGTCTCAACTTCAACGATGATTAACTATATTAATCGAGATGAGCAGCTGCATGTTTATTTATTTACTCAAATTTTTAAGGCTGTAATAGAAGAAGATCCGCAATTGAGAGATGAAGAGCTGGAGATGTTTGCGAGAGATACGTTTCATCGGGCAGCAGAGCTTGAGATTAAATGGAGTAAGTATATAATAGGAAATTCATTCGAGGGCATTCATGAATCCGATCTAGAAGCTTATATCAAGTTCATGGCGAATAAAAGGTTGAACGAATTAGGTTTTAACAAACTATATACAAATCACAATAAGAATCCACTTCCTTGGATAAAAGCATATTCTGATGTGAATTCAGGAAAAAGTGATTTTTTTGAGCAGAAATCGAGACAATACACGAAAGTTTCTGATGAAAACGGGTTCGATGAACTATAGAAAGCCGGGATTTAGATCCCGGCTTTCTTTTTTGAATGTTTTATAATAACGGTAGAAATTACTTAAGCTCTTCTTTCACTTCAAACTGTTGACTCACTTTGTCGCATTCTTCATGATATTTTTCGTGTGTACGTTTAATGACATGATCGAATACTTCATCTACCTCATTACTCAGAATCTTAATACCTTCCCCTGTGATACCACCTTTTACACATACCTTTTGAATGAGTGTTGGTAACGTATAGATATCTTTCTCAAGTAGTTTCCCCATACCGATGATCATATCGCTTGCTAGTTGGGTTGCCTGCGCTTTTGTGATGTCGGTTTGATCGACTGCTGAATTAATAAAACATTGTAGAACATAGCCGATAAATGCAGGACCGCAGCTTGCGATATCCGAAGAGATCCGAGTGATATTTTCATCGATAACGAGCGGTGTAGAAATATAGCTCATTAAAGATAGCAGCTTCTCTTTGTAATCAGGGTGACACCTTTTTCCGAATGATACAAGTGATGATCCAGCTAGTGCCCGGTTATTAATGCTAGGAATAGCTCTTGCAATATTGCAATCTAGCAGATCTTCTAACTGTTCACAGGAAATAGGACTCGTAATAGAAACGAGCAGTTGATGTTTAGAGATAGAATTTTTATTGCTAGAAAGCAACGAATAAAACTCATGTGGTTTCACACATATAAACACAATCTCAGCGAATCGAAAAACCTCTTCAGGATTATTCCCAACCTTCATTTTGGGATAGGCATTCTGCAGCCTCTCCGCTTTTGACAAAGTGCGGTTAGTGACCATGAGCCTTGATGGCTGAATGGCTGAAGATTCGATAAAAGAAGAAGCAAGAACGCTTCCCATATTTCCGGTTCCGATAATTCCAACCTTCATATCTGAACCTCCTTCCTCTACGTTCAAATTTATGCACGTTGTGTATCAAATATGTTTTTTGCAAGTTCAAGCCTATTTAAGAAGGTGAATGAATGGAAAAATACAAGCAGCATAAGAGCTGGTTGATTGGCGGTGGCATATTATTGATCCTTGCAATTATTGTATCTCTAATGAATTATTATCAAAGTGAACCAATTATGCCTAATACCATACAAATGCCTAAACAATTGGAACCGAAATCATCAATTTCCAACGATAAGCTTAAGGGTAAAAATGAAGATGAAAAGGAAGGTAAGAAAGAAATTATGGTTGATGTGCAGGGAAGTGTAAGGCGTCCAGGCGTTTACGAGTTGAAAGAGGGAGACCGTGTATTACATGCCATACAGATGGCAGGGGGATTTAAAGATGGAGCTGAAGTTCGTTCGGTTAACCAAGCGTTAAAAATATCGGATGAGATGGTCGTATATGTAGCTGAGGTAGGTGAAAAGTTTGAGTTGAACTCTGCATCAAGTAAGCCTGCGGACGAAAACGGCACAGTAATTAACATCAACTATGCGGATGAAACGGTGCTTCAAACGTTAAACGGAGTAGGTCCTGCGAAAGCTCAAAGCATCATCTCATATCGCGAAGAGAATGGTCCTTTTACTTCTTTAGAACAGTTATTAGAAGTAAGAGGGATCGGAGAAAAGACCATTGAACAGTGGAAAGATCAAATAAGCTTTGAATGATGGTTTTTATTGATTCTTTAAAAGACGGATACTACACTAGGGTTATAGAAATAGAGGAGGCGGTTAGCGTTGCAGCGAATATCGTGGAACGAATATTATATGGCACAAAGCCAATTACTTGCACTAAGAAGTACATGTACAAGATTAGCTGTTGGAGCAACGATAGTAAGAGATAAACGGATTATCGCTGGAGGTTATAATGGCTCGATTTCAGGTGGTGTTCATTGTATTGATGAAGGCTGCTATGTAATAGATGGTCATTGTGTAAGGACCATTCATGCAGAGATGAACGCTCTACTGCAATGTGCGAAGTTCGGTGTACCGACAGAAGGTGCCGAAATGTACGTGACCCACTTTCCTTGTTTGCATTGTTGTAGATCAATCATTCAAAGCGGTATAAAAAAAATCTATTATGGTCAGGACTATAAAAATCACCCCTATAGCATTGAACAGTTTAAAGAAGCGGGAGTAATCGTTGAGAAAGTGGAGATGAACTTCTTGCCTTCAACATTTCTTACTCATAAAGCATGAACCCTAGACATACCGTCTTGAGTGCATGTTTTGCCTTCTATGGGATATGGCTTTCTCAGCATTACTCGATAACCGGGTTAGTTTTGCTGGCTTTCCTGGTTATCATTACGGTTGTACAGCTTACAAAAAAATCAGTATACGTCCTCGTTTTTCTCCCGATTTTCTTCGTTTATGCCTATTACGATAACACGAATAGCTTGTCGAAGCTTCCACAGGAGCAGATGATCTTTTCAGGCAAAATAAGATCCATCCCAAAAATAGACGGTAACCTATTAAGTTTTGAACTTGTAACGAATGATGAACCGGTTGTTGTTAATCATAAAATTAAATCTGCAGTTGAACAGAAACAGCTGAAAAAGTTAAGCGTAAATCAGTCATGCGTGATAAAAGGAAAACTTAAGGAACCCCGAAAAAGAAGTGGTTTTTATGGAATGAATTATCGTGAGTATTTAAAAAACAAAAATATTTTTTGGATACTAAAAACGACTCAGTTTGATGTAGAGAACTGTGTGAAGACAAAAGACTTAAGTGTTCATGAACACTTAAAAAGTTGGAGAAGCAAGAATATTAAAGAATTAGAAAGTCATTTCTCCAAAAACACAGCTGGTTTGATGAATGCTCTGCTTTTTGGATATAGAGACGGGATTGAAGCAGAAACACTTCACTATTATCAAGGTTTAGGGCTGACGCATCTATTGGCGGTATCCGGATTTAATGTTGGAATTGTTATATATTTTTTATACTTATTTCTTGTTCGGTTAGGTGTGGTTAAAGAAATAGCTTATGGATTGATCATACTTTTCTTGCCGGCGTATATTGTTCTAACGGGAGCTGAGAGTTCAATCATACGAGCGGGTATGATGGGAATCATTGTGATACTCGTCATGATGTTAAGAAGAAAAGTGCAACCTGTGACACTGTTGTCAGTTGTATGCATAGGGATGCTGAGCTTCAAACCCTCCTTTGCTTTTGACCTTGGATTTCAACTTTCGTTTTTAATGACCTTCGTATTGATTACATCTATTAACATTCTCAAAAACGCTTCGTCTCTCGGATTACTGATTATAACATCCTTCATCTGTTCGATATTTTCCTTTCCGATCATTCTTTATCATTTCTTTGAATTTTCCTTATTGTCGATTCCGTTTAATGTCTTATACATCCCTTTCGTATCCATTCTTCTGTTTCCTATCTCTTTTGTTAGCCTCCTACTTTCTATATTTGCACCAAAAGTGATTCTGATCGTTAAAGAGAGTATTGAATTCTTATTTAATTTATCTGTCGTTTTTATGGAAAAAGCGCAATTTTTCAAAATGGCAGTGGTTTTTGGAAGACCGCCAGAATGGATATTTGCCCTTTATTTTGTTGGAATCTTATTTTTTCTTCATAGATGGGAAGTAACTAAACGTATTCACATAGTGATGGTCGTCCCGTTTCTACTTGTATGCTTCATTCATTGGGGTTTGCCTTATGTGAATCCGAAAGCAACGGTTTCTTTTATAAATGTAGGACAAGGCGATAGTATTCTTGTGGAATTACCTTATAGAAAAGGTGTCTATATGATTGATACGGGTGGGTCTGTCTCATTCGATCGAGAGGATTGGGAAAAAAGAGAGGAAGAATATGATGTTACAAAAGAAGTCGTATATCCGTTCTTAAAAGCAAAAGGAATTCGGCACTTAGATGGATTAATCATCACTCATGGAGATTTGGATCATGCTGGAGGTGGTGAGTTTTTGATTGAGAGTATCAAGGTGAGCCATGTTTATTTGCCATATAAACAAAAAGGCAATGACCTTGAGACACGGATTGAAGCTACAGCTGCCAAGAACAACATTAATGTGGTTAAGTTAGGTAAGGGAATGCAATGGAAATCCACACAATCCTTATTTTACGTTTTGCATCCAGGATCTAAAGAAAGCACCTCAAATAATAATTCTATTGTTCTTTGGCTGAAGATCTATGATCATACTTTTTTATTTACAGGTGACATTGAAGTAGAAGCTGAAACTGAAATCACGAAACGTTTTTCAAAAATAAAAACTGATGTTCTTAAGGTTGGTCACCACGGAAGTGCAACATCAACAACTGCTTCTTTTTTAGACAGTTTCTCTCCACGATATGGAATTATCTCAGCGGGCGAAAATAATTTATACGGTCATCCAGCCTTAGAAGTTTTGAAAAGATTAAGGGATAGAGGTATTGTGATTTACCGGACAGATGAAGATGGTGATATTTCAATAGTGGTAGACAAAAAGAGCTTAAAAGTTAAAACTGCAAAATAAAAAAAGGACCGAAAAATTCGGTCTTTTTTTATGTATTATGCGATTGCTTTTAGAATGACCCCGATAGCGAAGATTACCGTAAAGAATCCAAACGATACAACAAACCCCATACCGGAATCAATAAGGTCGTTACGCTTACTCTGTACATCTTTTTCGAAATGGTTCATGTGACAACCCTCCTAATCCATCCTTAGTATACGTTATCATTTTTAAAAAATCCATACTGAAAATGCTTTCTTTTACGTGTTTTATCTAAAACTTACCAAAGATGAGATTCGTTGTCACCAATATTTTTAAAATGCATAGGATATCCTATTAAAGCTAGCCTTAAACGATTATATCGTTTTGGAGTTAGTGTTTATCATAAATGAAGGAACAGACATATGCGCTGTTCCTTCTTTTGCTTGCAAATGCACTTCGTTCCTCATAGGATAATAGATAGAGGTGAAAAAGGTGCTTACAGTAGAAACATTAAAAAAGAAGATTAAGAACAATGAATCATCCCCGATCTATCTGATTTGGGGCACAGAAATTTATTTAGCAGAAGAAGCGATACAAACGATATCAGGCCTTTTGTCTCCCGACGAGAAGGACTTTAACTTAAGTGTACATAATCTGGATGAAATCTCCATACAAGAGATTATTGAAGACGCGGAAACGATGCCCTTTTTAGGAGATCGCCGGGTCGTCGTTATCAAAAATGCAACGTTCTTAACAGCAGCCAAAGATAAATCAAAGATCGAACACGACTTCAAAGTATTCGAACAGTACATACAAAATCCTGCAGAATATACGACGTTAGTTATCGTCGTTCCACATGAAAAATTGGATGAACGAAAGAAAATAGTAAAATTGGTTAAAGCACAATCTGAAATGATACAGGTTTCAGAACTGAGTAACGATACTGCTGAAAAATGGCTTCAAAAAGAAGCTGCGAATTTAGAAATATCCATCGATGGAGAAGCGGTTCAACTGCTCCTTTCAAGACTGGGTACACGCATGTCAGTATTGGCAAAAGAAATGGAAAAAATGGCTCTCTATGTAGGTGAGAATGGGGTAATTACGAAGGAAATCGTGGATTCTTTAGTAGCAAGAACTCTTGAAGATGATGTTTTTGCATTAGTAGATCATGTCGTGCATAAAAGAACGGAACAAGCACTTAGAAGCTTTTATGATCTTATGAAACAAAATCAAGAGCCGATACAGATTCATGCTTTAATCACGAGACAATTTCGAATGATTAATGGCGTGAAAGAATTGCAAAAGAAGGGATACGGAGAAAAGCAAATCGCTTCTTCTCTAAAGTTGCATCCATACGCAGTAAAGCTTGCTGCAAAACATGCGAATCGATTTCATGAAGTTTTTCTTAGGAATTGTTTGAACGAATTTGCAGAAACAGATTATAAATTAAAAACTGGCCAGATGGACAAAACACTCTTACTAGAGTTAGAGATCGTTAAACTCTCACAAGGCTCATAAGTTTGTCTCAAGACCTCTTTTCACACGTTGAAAAGGGTTTTTTTTATGAATTTATAAATACTTTGTGTGTGAAGGGTGAGAGTATAAAAAGCTGAATATTTGTCTAGTTATGAAGACTCGCCGAATTAAGCTCAAAACTCGCCGTATTAACGCCTGAATTTCTAGAATTAATACTAAAAAATCTTGAATTAAGGCTTTGAGCACCCTGTGAGGTATAAGTGGCGCATGAATGAACTCCATAAATGAAACAGTTTCGATGTACAGACATACTATAAGCCAGCTCATCTGCAAAAGATGAACTGGCTTTTAAGCTTTTTTGAGAAAATAAAAAAACGACCTATTGGTGTAAGGCCGTTTTTCGGGTTTCATCCTTCAATTTATGCGTTAACACCGTTTAAAGCCTTAGCAAGACGAGACTTTTGGCGAGAAGCTGCATTTTTGTGGATAAGTCCTTTGTTTGCTGCTTTGTCAATCTTCTTAGAAGCAGTAACAAAAGCTGCTTGAGCACCTTCTGCATTGTTTGAAGCTGCAAGTGCTTCAAAGTTTTTGATCGCAGTACGCATGCCAGACTTTAGTGAAGCGTTGTGTGCACGACGCTTTTCGTTAGTTTTTACACGTTTAATCGCTGATTTAATATTAGCCAATCCATTCACCTCCCTAAATGAACCATGAGCAACAAAATTACTTTCCGTTGCAAAAAATAGGACACAAAGTATTCTATCAAAATCGCCCTCTAAATGCAATACAAGAATGAAAAGGAAGAGTTGCGGCAAAAATAATACAAAGGAAGGTGGTAGATTATGGGTAAGGATTTGGACCTGTCAGCCTATTCAGTACGAACAGACCTGGCGATAGAAGCGCACGATATGCTACTAAAAGAAGATGAAGCAGTAAATAAAAGCACGCTTGAAGGTGTTATTATACATGAAAAAGATAGAGATGGAATAAAGGTCGTTAGAGTAGAGATCGATGAAAAGGGAGCAGAGACTACCGGAAAAAAAGCGGGCATTTATGTCACTTTTGAGGTTCAAGGAATTCGTGAAAAAGATTCTAAACTTCAAGAGCGTGTACAAGAAGTTTTTGCCCATGATTTTAATCGTTTCTTAAAAGAACAAGGCATTAAGCAGGATGATACTTGTCTCGTTGTAGGGTTAGGTAATTGGAATGTTACGCCAGATTCTCTTGGGCCATTGGTTGTTGAGAATTTGACCATTACAAAGCATCTATTTGAGTTAGCACCTGAAAATGTTGAAGAAGGTTTTCGTCCAGTTTGTGCGATATCACCAGGAGTTATGGGCATTACAGGTATTGAGACGAGTGATATCATCGATGGCATCGTGAAAAAGGCGAATCCGGATTTTGTAATAGCGATCGATGCTTTAGCATCCCGTTCGATCGAAAGAGTGAACGCTACGATTCAAGTTTCTAATACAGGTATCCATCCGGGGTCGGGTGTTGGTAATAAGCGTAAAGAACTTAGCAAAGAAACGTTAGGGATTCCGGTTATCTCTATCGGAATTCCTACGGTAGTTGATGCGGCGACGATCACTAGTGATACGATTGATTTTATTTTAAAGCACTTTGGGCGTGAAATGACCGAGAAGGATAAACCCTCTAAATCACTTTTACCAGCGGGAATGACGTTCGGGGAAAAGAAAGTACTAACAGATGATGATCTCCCTGACGAGGGTCATCGAAAATCTTTCTTAGGAATTGTCGGTGTCTTAGAAGAAGATGAAAAGCTGCGATTGATCCGAGAAGTTCTCTCTCCGATCGGGCATAACTTAATGGTGACACCGAAAGAGGTAGATGTGTTTATTGAAGATATGGCAAATGTTTTGGCGAATGGTTTGAACACAGCTCTTCATGGGGGCATCGATCAAGGTAATACTTCTTCTTACACACATTAAATTGTAGTCATGTTTGGACAAGCTTGTGCATAAATTTAAAGCGTATATCCCCGTATGGAGGAATGATCATGGCAAAATTTATGTTAAAGTGTTTTGGATTAGTAACTATTCTTTTATTTGGGGTCTTATTTGGTATTGAAAAAGCACATTTTGAGATGGATGAACTAAAAGGTTCTTCACAAGAAAGTGTTGAATCAAGTTCCAGTCCTTCAGAAGAAGCGGAAAAGGACTCTGTTTCAATAACAAGTCATGATATAAAAACGAAACAAGAAAAGTTAAGTGAAATAGATTCGTTCAATGTCTTTTCAGCACTTGGACAAAATCTCACATCTTGGATCTCTTCAGCTTTTGGTGTCATGATCTCTATATTTGGTGTTATTATTAGTGAGATGTTAGCTGTATTTTCACCTTAGAACCATAAAGGATTCCTTTATTGGTTCTTTTTATTTGAATGACTTTCAACCAACATCTGAAAAATTAATAAGCTGAAAATAAACAGAACGAAATTTAGTAAATAAGTTACTGCTAACTTAAAACAACCGTTTCACCCTATTTTTGAGGTTGTGATTGAAACGGATACTTTATATTGCTATAATCAAAGCTAGTGACTTTTCCTAAAATTGTAGGAGTGAACGTATAATGAATAGAGAAGAAAAATTAAAAAGACAAGCTAAAATTAGGAATTTCTCCATAATTGCTCATATTGATCATGGAAAATCCACTTTAGCCGACAGAATTTTGGAAGAAACGAGTGCACTAACGCAGCGTGAGATGAAAGAGCAGCTGCTGGACTCGATGGATCTTGAACGTGAACGTGGAATAACGATTAAATTAAATGCTGTTCAGCTGCAATATAAAGCAAAAGACGGTGAGATTTATACGTTCCACTTAATTGATACACCAGGACACGTAGACTTTACATACGAAGTGTCTAGAAGCTTAGCAGCCTGCGAGGGAGCATTGCTTATCGTAGATGCTGCGCAAGGAATTGAAGCGCAGACGCTCGCGAACGTGTATCTGGCACTTGAGAACGACTTAGAGATACTACCGGTTATCAACAAGATCGATCTTCCTAGTGCAGAGCCAGAACGAGTGCGTCAAGAGATTGAGGATGTTATCGGACTGGATGCATCAGAGGCTGTACTAGCTTCAGCAAAAGCTGGGATTGGTATTCAAGATATTCTTGAACAGATTGTAGCAAAAGTTCCAGCGCCACCAGGAGATCCAGAAGGACCGTTAAAGGCGCTTATCTTTGACTCTCTTTATGACCCTTACCGAGGGGTCGTGACGTATATTCGAGTAGCAGAAGGAACGGTTAAAGTCGGCGATAAGATTAAGATGATGGCAACAGGTAAAGAGTTTGAAGTACTTGAACTCGGAGTGTTTACTCCTAAAGCCGTACAAAAAGATTTCTTAACGGTTGGAGATGTAGGTTTCTTAACAGCTTCGATCAAAAATGTTGGAGACACACAAGTCGGTGATACGATCACGAGTGCGGTTAAAGGTGCAACTGAACCTTTACCTGGTTATAGAAAGATGAACCCGATGGTATACTGCGGATTATATCCAGTAGATACAGCGAAATATAACGATCTTCGTGAAGCTTTAGAACGACTAGTATTAAACGATTCTGCTCTTCAATACGAACCAGAAACCTCTCAAGCGCTTGGTTTTGGTTTCCGTTGTGGATTCTTAGGACTTCTTCACATGGAGATCATTCAAGAGCGTATCGAGCGAGAGTTTAACATCGACTTGATCGCGACAGCTCCGAGTGTTATCTACAACGTTACGATGACTGACGGAGAAAAGATTGTTGTTGATAACCCAGCAAACATGCCAGAAGCACAGAAGATTTCTGTAGTAGAAGAACCGTATGTAAAAGCATCCATCATGACACCGAACGATTATGTTGGTACGATTATGGAGATCTGTCAAAAGAAACGCGGTATTTTCATGACGATGGATTATCTAGAAAACAACCGTGTAAATGTTCTTTATGAAATTCCTCTTTCTGAGATCGTTTACGATTTCTTTGATCAGTTGAAATCAAGTACGAAGGGATACGCATCTCTTGACTACGAATTGATTGGTTATAAGCCATCTAAACTGGTTAAAATGGAAATATTACTGAACAATGAGAAGATCGACGCATTATCAGTAATCGTTCATAAAGATTTTGCTTATGAGCGAGGAAAGGTTGTCGTAGAGAAGCTGAAAGAGCTTATTCCGCGTCAACAGTTTGAAGTGCCGATCCAAGCGGCAATCGGACAGAAGATCGTGGCACGTTCAAACATTAAAGCATTACGTAAGAACGTTTTAGCTAAATGTTACGGTGGGGACATCTCACGTAAACGTAAGCTTTTAGATAAGCAAAAAGAAGGTAAGAAACGTATGAAGACGATCGGTCGAGTAGACGTTCCTCAAGAAGCATTCATGGCCGTTCTTCGTATGGATGACACAAATAACAATAAATAATAAGCAACTTAAGACCGCGAAGGCAACTCTCTAGCGGTCTTTCCTAATTTTTTAGATAAAAGGCGGTGAACATCTTGCTTAAAGCTGCATATCTGCATATCCCGTTCTGTGTACAAATTTGTCACTATTGTGATTTTAATAAGATATTTATCCATCAGCAGCCGGTAGATGAGTATTTGCAATCTATGAAAAAAGAAATGATTCATACTACGGCGAGGTTTAAGGATTATGAGATGGAAACCATCTTCGTAGGTGGCGGTACACCTACCTCTTTAAGCGAACAGCAGCTGCAAACATTTTTGAGTGATGTGAACGAAGTACTAGGCAACAGATACTTAAAAGAGTTCACAGTTGAAGCGAACCCAGAGCAGACAACAAAAGAAAAGATCGCCGTCTTAAAAGCCAATGGAGTTAACCGGCTAAGCATTGGCGTTCAGGCCTTTCAAACTTCTTTGCTAAAGAAATTGGGCAGAACACATAACCAAGAAGATGTCTATTCGACGATTGCTGAGGCAAGAAAAGCAGGAATCGATAACATGTCGATTGATCTTATGTTCGGACTGCCAGGCCAAACGATGGATATGTTTAAAGAATCAGTAGAAAAGGCTTTAGCATTAGAAGTTCCTCACATTTCGTCTTATTCTTTGCAGATTGAAAAGAAAACCGTGTTTTACAATTTGGCTCAAAAAGGTAAGCTGATTCTTCCAGAACAAGAGCTCGAGGCTGCCATGTATGAGTACTTGATTGAGGCGCTTGATAAAAAAGGATTCAAGCAATATGAGATCAGCAATTTTGCAATTCCGGGGTTTGAGAGCAAGCATAATCTCCAATACTGGAACAATAATGAATATTTTGGAATAGGTGCTGGTGCTCATAGTTACGTAGAGGGAACACGAAGAAGAAATGCGGGTCCACTAAAACAATATATGAACTTGGTAGACGAACATGGTTTTCCGTATATTGAAGAACATCAGGTTCCACTAGTTGAAAAGATGGAAGAAGAAATGTTCATGGGGCTTCGTAAACAAGAAGGTGTTTCTGATAAAACGTTTATGAATCGTTATGGGAGATCCATGTTTGATATTTATAAAGAGCCCATTCAAAGACTTATTCAAAAAGGCTGGCTACAACAAAGGGGTGACACTCTTCTTTTAACGAAGGATGGAAGACCTCTAGGCAACGAAGTATTTCAAGAATTTATTGGTGTAGTTTTAGATTGACAACGCAGAGTACCTTTTGGTAACTTATATTATAGATTTAGCACTCGCTCTTTTAGAGTGCTAACAAGTGGGGTGATTGTATGTTAACGGAACGACAACTCTTTATTCTGCGTGTTTTAATAGATGACTATATTAAGCATGTTGAGCCTGTAGGTTCCCGTACGATCTCTAAACGAGAGGACATTACCTACAGTCCCGCGACGATTCGAAACGAACTTGCGGACTTGGAGGATCTTGGCTTTCTAGAGAAAACCCATACATCATCTGGTAGAATTCCATCTGAAAAAGGATATCGATTTTACGTAGACCACCTTCTTCCTTCTCTTTCTATGAAAGAAAGTGAGATTGGGCATTCAGAACTTTTATTTACAGAAAAGGTCCAGGAAGCAGAGGCGTTATTTGATCAATCAGCTAAGATCCTATCAGATCTGACAAACTACACATCTGTTGTGTTAGGACCTAACGCATTAGATATGAAGTTGAAGCACATGCAGATCATTCCGATCTCTTCTCAAGTGGCAGTTGCAATCTTTGTGACGAATACGGGACATGTAGAGAACAGACAAATCGTGTTGCCTGATACGATAGAACCTTCAGAACTAGAAAAGCTCGTGAATATCTTAAACGAAAGACTTGCCGGTGTTCGTTTGATAGAATTGAACACACGTATACAAAAAGAACTTTCGGCGGTGTTTAAAAAGCACCTTAAAGATTATCAGAACATGGGTGTTTTCTTAGATCAGCTTCTTCTTTGGAGCAAGAAGGAAAAGCTTTTTTATGGCGGGAAGACAAATATGCTTTCTCAGCCAGAATTTAGAGATTTAGATAAAGTTAGACCGCTTTTAGATTTTCTAGAAACACGTGACTTAATGGAAAAGCTCGTGTCATCCACAGAAAAAGGGCTTACCATAAGAATCGGGACAGAAAATGAACATGAAGCGATGAAGAACTGCAGTGTGATCAATGCCTCTTATACGATGCATGGTAAACATATAGGAACGATCTCATTAATCGGTCCAACCAGAATGGAATATCAGAAAGTCATTTCATTACTTGATTCATTATCAAAAGAAATGACGAACCGATTAAACGATTTCTCAAACTAATGGATTATTTTAGGGAGGTGAAAGCATGAACAAAGAGGACATCACTCAAGATCAAACACAAACTGATGTGAATGATGAAGTAACAGAAACTGAAGAAGTAGTTGTTGAGGAAGTGGAATCTGCTACAGAAGAAACTCTCACTGAAGAGCAACAACGTATCTCAGAGCTAGAAGCAAAGCTTGAGGAAGCAAGCCAAAAGAATCTTCGCCTTCAAGCGGACTATGATAATTTCCGCCGTAGAACGAGAGAAGAACAGGCAGCGAGCCTTAAATATAAATCTCAAAGTCTTCTTGAACAGTTATTACCTGCACTTGATAACTTTGAGCGTGCTTTGAAGACTGAAGCTACAAACGAGCAGACCAAGACCCTTATTCAAGGAATGGAAATGGTTTATCGTCAACTAGCAGATGCATTGAAACAAGAAGGCCTGACAGAGATTCCGTCAGTAGGTCAAACGTTTGACCCCAACCTGCATCAAGCAGTTATGCAAGTGGAGGATTCTGAAGCAGAGTCTAATACAGTTATTGAGGAACTGCAAAAAGGTTATATGTTAAAAGATCGAGTTATTCGACCTGCAATGGTTAAAGTAAACGCGTAGATAAAACTACATATGAATGATGGAGGGAAAAAACATGAGTAAAATCATCGGTATTGACTTAGGTACAACAAACTCTTGTGTAGCTGTTATGGAAGGTGGAGAAGCGGTAGTTATTCCAAACCCGGAAGGTAACCGTACGACACCATCTGTTGTTGCGTTCAAAGATGGAGACCGTTCAGTTGGAGAAGTAGCAAAGCGCCAAGCAGTTACGAATCCGAACACAATCATGTCGATCAAACGTTATATTGGAACAGATCACAAAGAAACGGTTGAAGGTAAAGACTATACGCCACAAGAGATCTCTGCGATCATCTTGCAAAAATTAAAGTCTCATGCTGAAGACTACCTTGGAGAGAAAGTTGAAAGAGCAGTAATTACAGTTCCTGCTTATTTCAATGATGCACAGCGTCAAGCTACAAAAGATGCTGGACAGATTGCTGGACTCCAGGTTGAGCGTATTGTGAACGAGCCAACAGCGGCAGCGTTGGCTTATGGTCTTGAAAAGGACGAAGATCAAACAATCTTAGTATTTGACCTTGGTGGTGGTACGTTTGACGTATCTATCCTTGAACTAGGTGATGGCTTCTTCGAAGTAAAAGCAACATCTGGTGATAACAAGCTCGGTGGAGATGACTTTGACCAAGTGATCATCGACTATCTTGTAAGCGAATTTAAGAAAGAGAACGGTATTGATCTTTCTCAAGATAAGATGGCATTACAACGCTTAAAAGATGCTGCAGAGAAAGCGAAGAAAGACCTTTCTGGTGTAACATCTACACAAATTTCATTACCGTTCATCACAGCAGATGCTTCTGGACCTAAGCACTTAGAATTAAACTTATCACGTGCAAAATTTGAAGATCTTTCTTCAGACTTGGTCGAACGTACGATGGGACCTACTCGTCAAGCTCTTAACGATGCAGGAATGTCACCTTCTGACCTTGATAAAGTTATTCTTGTTGGTGGATCGACTCGTATTCCAGCTGTTCAAGAAGCAATCAAGAAATTTACTGGTAAAGAGCCGCATAAAGGAGTAAACCCTGACGAAGTTGTTGCACTTGGTGCAGCAATTCAAGGTGGAGTACTTGCTGGAGATGTGAAAGATGTTGTTCTTCTTGACGTAACACCACTTTCATTAGGTATTGAAACAATGGGTGGCGTGTTTACAAGATTGATCGATCGTAACACAACGATTCCAACTTCAAAATCTCAAACGTTCTCAACGGCAGCTGATAACCAAACATCTGTTGATATCCATGTTCTTCAAGGAGAGCGTGAGATGGCAGCGCACAATAAAACGCTTGGAAGATTCCAGTTATCTGAGATCCCGCCAGCACCACGTGGAGTACCTCAAATCGAAGTTAGCTTTGACATCGATGCGAATGGTATCGTAAACGTACGTGCAAAAGATCTAGGAACGAACAAAGAACAATCTATCACGATTAAATCTTCTACAGGTCTTTCTGATGAAGAGATCGATCGCATGGTAAAAGACGCTGAAGAAAATGCAGAAGCAGATAAGAAGAAACGTGAAGAAATCGACACTAGAAACGAAGCGGATCAGCTTGTGTTCACAGTAGATAAGACGTTGAAAGACCTTGAAGGTAAAGTAGACGAAGCTGAAGTGAAAAAAGCTGAAGAAGCGAAAGAGAGCTTGAAAAAGGCTCTTGAAGGTGACGATATCGAAGCGATCAAGAAAGAAAAAGAAGCTTTGAGCGAAATCGTTCAACAACTTTCTGTAAAACTTTATGAGCAAGCGGCTCAACAAGCTCAAGCTCAACAAGGCGATGCAGAAGGACAATCAACAAAGAACGATGACAACATCGTTGACGCTGATTATGAAGAAGTAAACGACGACAAAAAGTAACACTTAGCAGATAAAAGTCAAAGTCAGGTCATCTTGACTTTGACTTTTTTTCTGAGTTGACGATGAGTTCATTAGGCTTAAGATCGTAACAAAACCTTTGCAGTTTTCGTCTTGAGTCAGGTGGTATTCAATGGTAAGATAACTTTTATGTGAGAATTCGGGAGTGTCCTATATGAGTAAACGAGATTATTACGAAGTACTTGGATTAGATAAAAATGCCTCAAACGATGAGGTGAAAAAAGCATACCGTAAACTTGCCAGAAAGTATCACCCAGATGTTAATAAAGAGGCAGATGCGGAAAATAAATTTAAAGAAGTAAAAGATGCTTATGAAACATTGAGTGACCCTCAAAAGAAAGCTCATTATGACCAATTTGGCCATACCGATCCAAATCAAGGATTCGGTGGCGGCGGAGCTGGTTTTGATGGCTTCGGCGATATTTTTGATATGTTCTTTGGTGGAGGGGGAGGACGAAGAAATCCAAACGGTCCTCGTCAAGGAAACGATCTTCAGTACGGACTCAGACTATCTTTTGAAGAAGCAGTATTCGGTAAAGATACCGAAATTCAGATTCCAACAGAAGAATCGTGTGAAACATGTCATGGATCGGGTGCTAAACCAGGAACGAAGCCTGAGACGTGTACGCATTGTAACGGAAGCGGTCAGCTGAACGTGGAACAAAACACGCCGTTTGGCCGAATTGTTAATCGCCGAGTATGTAACCACTGTAGTGGAAAAGGTAAGATCATAAAGGAAAAATGTAAGACGTGTCATGGAAATGGGAAAGTACGCAAGAACAAGAAGATTTCTGTTAAAGTGCCAGCTGGTGTAGATAACGGTCAGCAGATCCGTATGTCTGGACACGGTGAAGCAGGGGTGAATGGCGGTCCTGCAGGTGATCTTTACGTGGTCTTCCAAGTAGCAGATCATGAGTTCTTCGAGCGTGATGGAGATGATATCCTTTGTGAGATGCCTTTAACGTTCTCGCAAGCGGCGCTAGGTGATGAGATTGAAGTTCCAACATTATACGGTAAAGTTAAGCTGAAGATTCCAGCAGGTACACAAACAGGAACTCATTTCCGTTTAAGAGGAAAAGGTGTCAAGAACGTTCACGGAAGAGGTCAAGGTGACCAGCATATCCAGATCAAAGTCATAACACCGAAAAATCTAACAGAAAAACAAAAGCAGCTTCTTCGTGACTTCTCAGAAATCAGCGGAAGCATGCCGGATGAGCAACAAGATGGATTTTTCGACAAAGTAAAACGCGCATTTAAGGGCGAGTAAAACCCATATGAAATACCTAAATATATCCTACAAGCATTAAGGAATCTTTAAGTTTTTTTCTAAAAGATTGTTGCTTTATGTGTATAAACATCATTGACAAGTTGATTGGAACGCAAGGTGCGAGACTCCTGCGGGAGGAGCGGCCAGGTGAGACCCCTTATGGCGCAGAGCGGCAAGGGGGCTCACCGCACGCCCCGCGGAAAGCGAGCAACCTGGAGTGGAAATCAACCACCCTCAATAGTGCCAAAGGAATAGCTTGAAATTTTTAAAAGCCAAACTAATAAACGGAGTTGATATGATGAAATGGTCAGAGATTAGCATCCACACTACTCAGGAAGCTGTTGAACCAGTATCGAATATTTTACATGAGGCAGGAGCTAGCGGAGTTGTGATTGAGGATGTAGATGACCTCTCTAAAGAGCGTCAATCCGTATTTGGCGAGATCTATCAGCTAAACCCTTCTGATTATCCTTCTGAAGGTGTAATTTTAAAAGCTTACCTACCTGTTAACAGTTTTTTAGGTGAAACGGTTGAAGAGATCAAACAAGCGATCACAAATCTTGTGAAATATGACATTGATATCGGAGCAAATACGATTTCCATCTCAGAAGTCAATGAAGAAGAATGGGCTACCGCTTGGAAAAAATATTATAAACCTGTAAAGATCTCAAAGCGGATCACGATCACTCCTACATGGGAAGATTATAAACCTGTACATTCTGATGAACTTATTATTGAGCTTGATCCAGGTATGGCATTTGGTACGGGTACACACCCAACTACAGTCATGAGTTTGCAAGCTATAGAAAAATATATAGCTGAAGGAGATTCTGTCATAGATGTTGGAACGGGGTCTGGTGTATTAAGCATTGCATCAGCTATGTTAGGTGCTAACAAAGTTGAGGCGTATGATCTGGATGAAGTGGCAGTAAATTCTGCACGTTTGAATGTGAAATTAAACAAAGTGAACCAAAAAGTGCATGTTGATCAGAATGATCTCTTAAAAGGGATTGAAGGTCCAGTTGACCTTGTAGTAGGGAATCTTTTGGCGGAGATCATACTCTTGTTTGTTGAAGATACAGCTAGAGTATTAAAGCCAGGTGGTTATTTTATAACGTCTGGAATTATCCAAGGGAAGAAACGGGAAGTTAGAGCGAAATTAGAAGAGCATGGATTCGAGATCGTAGAAGTATTAGAAATGGAAGATTGGGTTGCGATCGTTGCTCAAAATAAGAAATAAGATAGGAAGTGCATTTCATGCAAAGGTACTTTGTTTCAACAGAAAACTGGAAAGATGATGCTGTTACGATTACAGGGGATGATGCCAAGCACATCTTGAAGGTGATGAGAATGCAGGTAGGAGACGATTTCATCTGCTGTGATAACAAAGGTCGTACATCTTTGTGTGAAATCATAGAGGTTGACGGTAACGAAGTAGAGACGAAGATCATAAAAGATATTGAAACAAATGCTGAGCTTCCTGTCTTTGTTACCATTGCTCAAGGACTGCCAAAAGGGGATAAGTTAGAATATATTATCCAAAAAGGTACCGAACTCGGGGCTTTTTCCTTTTTTCCATTTGCGGCTGACCGTTCTGTTGTAAAATGGGATGACAAAAAAGCGGTAAAGAAAAAAGAAAGACTTGAAAAAATTGCAAAAGAAGCAGCAGAACAATCACATAGAAACCGGGTTCCGGAAATTTTGAATCCTGGTTCTTTTTCTGATTTGCTAAAAATGGCAGAACAGTATAAGATAAAAATCGTTGCGTTTGAGGAAGAAGCAAAACAGAACGAAATTTCTAACTTTGCTTCTGCTTTACGCACAGCCGAAATAGGAGACTCAATTCTATGTGTGATCGGTCCAGAAGGCGGCATCAGTGAGAAAGAAGCAGTCTTGCTAAATGATCATGGATTTTTATTGTGCGGGCTGGGTCCAAGAATTTTAAGGACTGAAACAGCACCATTGTACTTGTTATCAGCTATTTCTTATTATTTTGAATTAAAGGGGTGATCTACATGCCATCCGTTGCATTTCATACATTAGGTTGTAAAGTAAATCATTATGAGACTGAAGCGATCTGGCAGCTTTTCCAAGCTGAAGGATATGAACGTACAGATTTTGATAGTACAGCTGACGTTTATGTGATCAATACATGTACCGTAACGAATACGGGAGATAAAAAGAGCAGACAAGTTATACGAAGAGCTATTCGGAAGAATCCGGACGCTGTTATTTGTGTAACAGGTTGCTACGCTCAAACATCGCCTGCAGAGATTATGGCGATTCCAGGGGTAGACGTTGTAGTCGGTACACAAGACCGTTCTAAGATGCTTACTTACATTCAACAATATAAAGAAGAACGTATGCCTATTAATGGTGTGTCGAACATCATGAAAGCACGAGTGTATGAGGAGTTAGATGTTCCTGCATTTACAGATCGAACACGTGCATCGCTCAAGATACAAGAAGGATGCAATAATTTCTGTACGTTCTGTATTATTCCTTGGGCGAGAGGCCTTCTTCGTTCTCGGAAACCTGATGATGTACTTTCTCAAGCTCAGCAGCTTGTAGACTCTGGATACAAAGAAATCGTTCTAACTGGCATTCATACTGCTGGGTACGGGGAAGATATGAAAGACTATTCTTTTGCGAAGTTGTTGGATGATCTAGATAAGAACATCTCTGGTTTAAAACGAATCCGTATCTCATCCATTGAGGCTAGTCAGATCTCAGATGAAGTGATTGAAGTTATGGGTAGATCAGACAAAGTAGTGCCTCATCTGCACATACCTCTACAATCAGGGTCAAACACTGTGCTTCAACGAATGAGACGAAAGTATTCGATGGAAATGTTTGGCGAAAGATTGGATCGACTAAAAGAAGCACTTCCAGGACTTGCGATTACATCAGATGTTATTGTAGGTTTTCCAGGTGAAACAGAGGAAGAGTTCATGGAGACGTATCGTTTTATCGAGAAACATAAATTTATGGAACTTCATGTTTTCCCTTACTCTAAGCGGACTGGTACACCAGCTGCAAAGATGGAAGATCAAGTCCCAGAAGATATTAAAAATGAACGCGTCCACAAGCTTATAGCTCTATCTGATCAACTAGCTAAAGAATATGCATCCGACTATGAAGATACGGTTGTGGAAGTAATTCCTGAAGAGGCATTCAAAGAAGATTCTACAAACAAATTATATGTTGGATATACACCGAACTATCTTAAAGTTTTGTTTGAAGGAAACGAAGATATGATAGGTAAATTGGTTAAAGTGAAAATCACCGAAGCTGGGTATCCTTATAATAAAGGTGTATTTGTAAAACAAGAAATGGAAGAAATCCTAAAACAAGCTGTTTCAAGCTAACATCCTGGAGTTCTAATCAGGATGTTTTTTCATGATAAGTGAGGTTTTAGTGATTTCCTACACCTCACTGTAAATATTTTTAAGATGCTCGATTTATGTCGAAAAATTTGTTATGATACTATCGTTGTTTAATTTTTTTATTTAGAAAGGGTTTGTTGAAATGAGCAATTTAAACGTTGCAAGAATGATCGATCACACAGCATTAAAAGCTGAAACTTCAAAGAAAGAAATCTTAACTCTTTGTGAGGAAGCTAAAAAATATAATTTCTTTTCTGTTTGTGTTAATCCAACTTGGGTATATACAGCATTCGAACAACTAAAAGATTCAGATGTAGCAGTTTGTACGGTAATTGGTTTCCCGTTAGGTGCAAACACTCCTGAAGTTAAAGCGTTTGAAACAAAGAATGCGATTGAAAATGGTGCAACTGAAGTAGATATGGTCATCAACATCGGTGCATTAAAAGATGGCAACTACGAGCTTGTGGAACAAGATGTTCGTGCAGTTGTTGAAGCAGCAAAAGGCAAAGCTTTAACAAAAGCGATTATTGAAACTTCTCTTCTTTCAAACGAAGAAAAAGTTAAAGCTTGCGAGATCGCTGTTAAAGCAGGTATCGATTTTGTTAAAACATCAACAGGCTTCTCTACTGGTGGAGCAACTGTAGAAGATATTAAATTAATGCGTGAAACGGTTGGTCCTAACATCGGTGTTAAAGCATCAGGTGCAGTACGTGACCGCGAGACTGCATTAGCTATGATTGAAGCGGGTGCTACACGTATTGGAGCAAGCGCTGGAATCGCTATTGTTGAAGGCGGAACATCTACTTCAGATTATTAATTGTTACTTTTAAGTCATTTACCTTATCTCCTAAGACCAACTTGTTTAAATTAAGTTGACCGTACTGCAAGGATATATTATAATGGCAAAAGATATGTGACGCATCTTTACTTTATGTAAGGGTGGTCTGGAGGGAGGGAAATACAAATGGCAGAAACACGTATTCGCAAGAATGAATCCATTGATGATGCTCTTCGTCGTTTTAAAAGATCCGTTTCCAAAGATGGAACATTGGCTGAAGTTAAAAAGCGCAAGCATTATGAAAAGCCAAGCGTAAAGCGTAAGAAGAAGGCTGAGGCAGCAAGAAAGCGTAAGTTCTAAGCGGGGTGTAAGTTAGTAATATGAGTCTTCTTAATGATTTAAACCAAGATATGAAACAAGCGATGAAGGACAAGAACAAGCAGAAGCTTTCTGTAATTCGCATGCTTAAGGCATCACTTCAAAATGAAGCCATCAAGCAAGGACGTGAATTAAATGAGGAAGAAGAGCTTACCGTTCTTGTACGCGAAATGAAACAAAGAAAAGACTCCCTCCAAGAATTCGAAAAAGCTGGCCGCGATGATTTAGTCGCTGGACTTCAAGATGAAATTGCTGTGCTTACGCCATATTTACCAAAACAGCTCACTGAAGAAGAACTTCAAGAAATTGTTGCACAAACGATTTCTGAGATAGGTGCTGCTTCTAAAGCTGATATGGGTAAAGTTATGGGGGCTCTTATGCCTAAAGTTAAAGGGAAAGCCGATGGTGGACTCGTTAACCGTATTGTTCAGCAACAATTATCATAATTGAAATGACAAACGCTCTGTATTTATACAGGGCGTTTTCTTATTTTTTGAAACTTTTTTCCACAAATTAACGTAAAATAAAGTGGAGGGGGTGTTAGATTGTGAAACAGGTTCGATTGTTCATCTATATGCTTTGTGTGATTTGGGGTATTTATGGTGTACTTTCAACTTCACTAGTATTTTCAGCAGGTAAAGGTAAGACAGTTACGTTCATACCTGTAGAACATGAAGTTGAAAGAGGCCTTGAAGCATTCTTAGATCGAAGTATCCATAAAGCGGAAAAAGATGGAACTGATCATATCGTTCTAGAGATTTATACTCCTGGTGGCCGAGTAGATGCTGCACTACATATCGCAAAAGTCATGAGAGAAACAGAAATTCCAATCACAGCCTATGTGGTTAAAAACGCTTTTTCAGCAGGAGCCTATATCGCTTTAAATGCAGATCAGATTGTTATGAAGCCATCCACAACGATTGGATCTGCCGCAGTGATCGACAGTCAAGGAAATACCGCCGGACAAAAAGCAGAATCTGCATGGAAAGCAGAGATGCTTGCAGCAGCAGAGCTGAATGAAAGAACTCCAGTGTACGCTGAAGCGATGGTAGACCCAGACGTTGAGATTCCTGAATTGGGTTTAGAAAAAGGTGAGTTGCTTACTCTAACTGCAAGTGAAGCATTAAAAGTAGGGTATGCAGAAAAAATTGCAGAAGATCGTCAAGAACTGCTCGCGTATCTGAACTTGGAAGAAGCAAAGATCTTAGAATCCAATCCTACTCTTGCTGATAAGATCGCGCGCTTTGTTACAAACCCTGTTGTCGTGCCGATTCTTTTATCTTTAGGAAGCTTGGGTCTTGTTTTAGAGCTTTATACACCTGGATTTGGAATTGCAGGTTCTATCGGTGCTTTGTCATTATTGTTGTTTTTCTACGGCCATATGATAGCGGGTCTCGCCGGTTGGGAAGCAATCATTTTATTTGGTGTCGGACTGATCTTACTGATTCTAGAATTGTTTCTGCCAGGTGGCATTATCGGTATACTGGGGGTGTTGGCCGTGTTAACAGGATTGATTATGGCAGGTGGATCTTTAACAGGAATTTTGGTCGCCATTGCGATCGCTATTGTTGTTACGATTATTGGATCATATTTCTTCTTACGTTCATTTGGATATAACGGTTCATTAAAGAAACTCGTTCTATTTGATTCAACAAGCTCTGAAAAGGGTTATCTATCTCATAAAGAGCGAGAAGATCTAACAGGCAGGATCGGCGTCACAGCGACAACACTACGGCCTTCTGGAAGTTTAAGACTTGATGATGAGTTCATAGATGTAGTGACAGAAGGATCGTATATCGAAAAAGGTACGCCTGTTAAGATTATTAAAGCTTCTGGTGGACGTGTTGTAGTAAGAGCAATAGAAAAAAATGAATAAATTAAGAATGGAGAGTGTGTAGATGTTAGAATTCGGATCGATCGCCAGTATTGTCGTTATAGGGTTGATTGTAATCGCTTTAGCTGTATTATTTACGTTTGTACCCGTCATGTTATGGATTTCTGCTTTAGCAGCAGGAGTAAGAGTGGGAATCTTTACATTGGTTGGTATGAGATTAAGAAGAGTTATTCCGAACCGTGTTATTAATCCATTGATTAAAGCTGTAAAAGCGGGACTTGATTTAAGTACGAACCAGCTGGAAAGTCATTATCTAGCTGGGGGAAATGTTGACAGAGTAGTTAATGCATTGATTGCAGCGCATCGTGCAAATATTGAACTTAGTTTTGAGCGAGCAGCAGCGATTGATCTTGCGGGACGTGATGTACTCGAAGCTGTTCAGATGAGTGTAAATCCTAAAGTAATAGAAACACCTTTTATCGCCGGTGTAGCATTAGATGGGATTGAAGTTAAAGCGAAAGCTAGAATAACTGTTCGTGCAAATATAGATCGACTAGTAGGTGGAGCTGGTGAAGAAACGATAATCGCCCGTGTCGGGGAAGGAATTGTTAGCACGATTGGTTCTTCTGCAACACATAAGAAAGTACTTGAGAATCCAGATTTGATCTCACAAACCGTATTATCAAAAGGGCTAGATGCTGGAACGGCTTTTGAGATTCTATCTATTGATATTGCAGACATCGATATTGGCAAGAACATCGGAGCAGAACTTCAAACAGATCAAGCGATGGCTGATAAGAATATCGCTCAGGCAAAAGCAGAAGAAAGACGTGCGATGGCTGTAGCGAAAGAACAAGAGATGAAAGCGAGAGTTCAAGAGATGAGAGCGAAAGTTGTAGAAGCAGAAGCAGAGGTGCCAATGGCATTAGCGGAAGCTCTACGTTCTGGAAACATGGGTTTTATGGATTATATGAACATGAAGAACATTATGGCAGACACTACGATGCGTGAATCGATCAGTAAATCATCAAACCCTGATAAAGAGAACGATGATAAAGGACGGAAGTTGTAAGTATGAATATTATAGAAGCGATTATTGAACTCCTACTAGCAAATATCGCTTTTGTTATTCTGATTGCAGGCGGCTTGTATAGTGTCTTTAAACGCCAAAAAGAAATGAAAGAAACGAAACGTTCAGAACCGAATCGCCGTAAGACAGAAGCACCAAAACAAACGGTTTCACCTTTTGGTTTGCCCACAGAGCCTCGACCTAAAGAAGTTAAAGAAGCGATAGAAATCCATAAAGAAAAAATGAATCAAAAATGGAATGAACAACCTTCATATACTCGTGAATCGAATAAGGCGCGAACAGAAAAAGTCACTAATCGATATCAAGATAAAGAAGATCAAATTATGAACGATTTTAAGGTGAATCAAAAAGAACTACAAAAAGCGATCATATGGTCAGAGGTTCTTTCTAAACCTAAAGCTTTGCAAAAACGGTCTTAACATAAGGTAACTTGTAATAAGAGTGATAGTTTCCCCCCTTCTCTCATAAAAATGGAGAGAGGGGGTTTTTTTATGGGCAAATTACGGCAGCAAGTAAACAAATGGATGATGCAAAACCTTGAGCTACCAGCAGATGTAGTGATGGATTTACCCCGGATTACAATGATTGGACAACTGCACATCTATATTGAGAATCATAGAGGTGTTAAGGCCTTCTCGAATGAACAGCTCACACTCAAATTAAAACAAGGCGTGCTTCATATAAAGGGAAGTGAGTTTGTTATTAAAACGATCTTACCTGAAGAAATTTTGTTAGAAGGTACTATTTCTTCAGTCGACTTTGAAAACGAATAATCATCTCATGTAACAGGGAGGGACAAGATGAAAACCAAATGGAACCATTTGAAAGGGTATGTAAGGGTAGAAATTATTGGACAAGATTCAAGTTCTTTTATTAATACGTGCATTCAATCTGGAATTGGAATATGGGATATCCAGCCTCTAGACAACAACCGCGCGCTCGTCTCTATATCTGTTTCAGACGTACAAAGAGCAAGGGGGATATTAAAAGAAAACAACTTGAAGATCAGGATTAAAGAAAAGAAGGGGACACCGTTTCTTCTAAAGAAAATGTGGAAGAGAAACGGTTTTATCCTCGGTATGCTGTCGTTTATTTGCCTTTTATTTTTATTATCTAATATGATTTGGAATATAAATGTTACGGGGGCAAATCCTAAGACAGAATACGAGTTAAGAAAAGCTGCTGTAGAACTTGGAGTAACTAAAGGAAAGTTTATCTTTTTGTTACCGAATGTTAGAGAGATACAGCGAGATCTAACAGAGAAGATGGATAACGTTACTTGGATCGGTGTAACTCAACATGGTACTTCTTACCGATTTGAAGTGGTCGAAAAAGAGATTCCAGAAGCAAAGCAAGTTACAGGACCGAGACATCTGGTCGCTACTAAGGAAGCTGTGATTCACTCCGTATTCGTCGAAAAGGGACAACCTATTGTAGGGGTTAACGACTATGTTAAGAAAGGATCGTTGTTAGTCTCAGGACTGATCGGAAAAGAAAAAAAACCGCAGCTTGTAAGTGCGAGAGGGGAAATTTGGGGAGAAGTCTGGTACCAAACAGAGGTTGAGGTCCCCTTAAATACTTCCTTTCAAACCTACACCGGTAAATCTAAAAATAGGCATTATGTTTCACTATTTGGTTTAAATGTTCCTGTTTATGGATTTTCAGAAGGAGAATTTAAAGATAAAACGGAAACACTAAATGAATCACCTCTTTATCTAGCAAAATGGAAAATGCCGTTTTCTTATATAAAGAAAGAGATCAGGGAAACGGACGGAGTAAAACGTTCTTATAGTAAAGCCGAGGCAATTGAAGTAGGAAAAAAGATGGCAAAGAAAGAACTTTCAAAAAAATTACCCGATGATGCAAAAATTAATGGTGAAAAAGTTTGGCAACAAAACGTCTCGAATGGTAAAGTTAAACTAACGATGCTCTACCAAGTAATTGAAAATATTGCATCTGCACAACCTATACCTATCCAACAAGGAGAATGAGTAGTTTGTCAGAAACGAAAAGACTTAATTCATTACAACTCGAAAATACGACAGAAGCAGCTTCACTCTTTGGACCTAATGATGCCTTTTTAAAGGTGATTGAAGACAAGCTTAACGTAAGCATAGTCACCAGAGGAGAAGACATTTTAGTATCAGGTGAACTGGATAAAGCAGAAATGGTTGAAGAAACTTTGTTTGTCTTGCTGAAATTGGTGCGAAAAGGTATCAAGATCTCAGAAAGAGACATCGTTTATGCTGTTCAGCTTGCAGAAAAAAATATGCTGGATGAATTAAGTGAACTTTATGAAGAAGATATTGCTGTAACGGCAAAAGGTAAACCTATTCGTGTAAAAACACTCGGCCAGCGACATTATGTGCAGTCCATGAGAAAGCGCGACCTTGTTTTTGGTATCGGTCCTGCTGGAACAGGTAAAACCTATCTTGCAGTAGTTATGGCAGTCAACGCGTTAAAAGAAGGTAAGATGAAAAAGATCGTGCTCACCCGTCCTGCGGTTGAAGCAGGTGAGAGCCTAGGATTTCTCCCGGGTGATCTTAAAGAAAAAGTAGATCCTTATCTGCGACCCCTCTATGATGCTCTACATGACCTTCTAGGAGCTGAACATACCGAGAGGCTGATTGAGCGTGGTACGATTGAAATCGCTCCACTGGCGTACATGAGAGGCCGTACGCTTGATGAAAGCTTTGTCATTTTAGATGAGGCTCAAAATACTACACCAGAACAGATGAAGATGTTTATAACGCGTCTTGGTTTTGGATCGAAGATGGTCATCACAGGTGATCTTACACAAATAGATCTTCCGCGTGGAAAAGAATCAGGATTAAAGGTAACTGAAAAAAGGCTTGAAAGCGTTAAAGGCATCGATTTTATATACTTAAAACAACTGGATGTGGTTCGTCATCCACTTGTTCAGCGAATTATCGAAGCATATGAAACATACGAAGATTAAGGACTCCAGCCATTTTGGAGTCTTTTTTTGTCTTATAAGATAATCCTTCAGCCTATTTAGTATGTGTAAAGGGATTTAGTGGCAAATTGAATAAATAAACAAATAATGAAGCTATTCTTTTTGAGAAGTACCATAATTGACCAACTTTTGCTAAGATTAGAATAAGATGTACAAGTTTAAGGAGTGGTAGCGTTTGGCCAATTTCAGGCATCTTTTGTCTAATTACTTTCGTTTGAGTGTAGCAACAGTATCCTTTATCGTAATGGGAATCATTCTGTTTTCCCTGTTAGTCAGCAACGTAACTCCTAATGTAGTGGATGTGAATGTTTATGAGCGTTCGCCAAGGGACATTCAATCACCGATCACGATCCCGTTAGAAGATCAGACAGAAGCCAGAAAGAAGCTCGCTGAAGAAAGTGTTAAAAATGAGTATTCGTTTAATAAAGATCTCGCTTTAGTACAAGCTGAAGCCTTAAAGGATTTGCTAGATATCGTCATAACGATTACAGAATCTGAAGAAAAAAAGAAAAAAGAAGATGAATCTACTCTTACTTTAGATCAGAAAGTCATTCAATTAAAAGATTCAATCAATAAATCGGATATATCTGATGAAACGTATATTGCACTCGCTGAAGCAAGTAAAGCAGAATTAACCAATGTGAAGAATTTAGCTCCTGATGTAGTGAACAGAGTTTTATCAGAGCCAATTATGGTCGAAGAAGTCGAAGAAGCAAGAAGCGAAGCTATTCAATTAATACGTGATAACAATCTACCTTATTCGCTTCGAAATGCAACAGAAGAGATTACCCGAAGCTTTATCATCGCCAACAGAACGTTAGATACAGAGAAAACACGCCAAAAACGGAAAGAAGCGAGCGACAAAGTAGAAGAGGTTGTAATCAGAGAAGGGGAAGTTCTCGTTAAAAGCGGAGCTGTAATCACGCCTGAAATCTTTGATAGGCTTAAAAAAGTTGGATTGTTAGATCAAGAAATGAAAACGTATCCGTATTACGGATTGTTCCTTTTTGTATTAATCGTCATGGCTGGTCTATATTATTTTATGAAAGAAGAGCGTGAGAAAGAGCATTTTCGAAAATATGTAACCATCTACGCTTTATTGTTTACTTTGACACTCGTTGTGATGAAAGTGTTGAGTGTTAGTACAGAACTGGGTCTGATGAGCCTTATGTATGCTGTCCCTGTCGCGGCAGGTGCGATGATGATCAAGATGTTGTTCAATGAAGAGCTTGCGGTCGTATCCACGATTATTTTTGCCTTTAGTGCAGCACTGATCTTTAACGAACAAACAGCTGGGAATTTTAACTTTATCATGAGTATGTATGTATTATTTAATGGTATATCTGGAATCGTGTTTTTAGGAAAAACTCAACAACGTTCTAAAATCTTGCAAGCTGGATTTTTCGTTTCCTTTATAGCCATCCTAACAGTAGCGAGTGTGCTATTATTGCAAAACGGCAAATTCACTTCTCTTCAGATCGGATTAGATCTCGGCTGTGCAGCCATATCAGGTTTTATTTCAGCTGTATTAACACTAGGGCTTCTTCCGGTCATAGAATCATCGTTTAACATTTTATCTGTGACAAAGTTAATCGAGCTCTCGAATCCTAACCACCCGATTTTAAGAAAAGTGCTCATGGAAGCGCCAGGGACGTATCATCATAGCATCATGGTCGCTAACCTGTCAGAAGCAGCATGTGAGTCTATAGGAGCTAATGGATTGCTAGCTAGAGTAGGATCCTATTACCACGATGTTGGAAAAACAAAAAGACCGCACTTTTTCATTGAAAATCAGATGAATATGGACAATCCGCATGATAAGATAGCACCACAGCTAAGTAAGACCATCATTACAGCACACCCATATGATGGAGCAGACATGCTTCGGGCAGAAAAGATTCCGAAAGAGATCATTGATATTGCTGAACAGCACCACGGAACGACACTGTTAAAATTTTTCTATCATAAAGCAGCCCAACTCACTGATAAGGAAGTATCAGAGTCAGACTTCAGATATCCTGGGCCAAAAGCTCAAACGAAAGAAGTTGCGATCATCGGAATCTCTGATGCTGTAGAAGCAGCGGTTCGATCGCTTTCTAAACCTACACCAGTTAAAATTGATGGGATCATTCGAAAAATTATTAACGACAGGCTAGAAGATGGTCAGTTCGATGAATGTGATATCACGCTTAAAGAATTAGACATAGTTGCAAAAACACTTACGGAAACGTTAAAAGGAATTTTTCATTCCAGAATTGAGTATCCAGAAGAAACAAAAAAGGTGGAAAAACAATGATGTTACATGTAGAGTATTTGAACGAGATCGATGAAAGCAGCGCTGAATTTCAAGAGTTATTAAGCAATGTTCTTGAGAAAGCGGCGGAGATGGAGAAAACAGGTCAAGCGGAAGTATCGATAACAATCGTAACGAAAGAACGAATTCAGGAAATTAACAAGGAATACAGACAAAAAGATAGTGTAACCGATGTTATTTCTTTTGCTATGGAAGAAATGGGTGAAGATGAGACAGAGATCATCGGCGGTGAAGAAACAAGATTTTTAGGGGATATCATCATCTGTCTCGATGTTGCAAAAGAGCAGGCGGAAGACTACGGACACTCTTTAGAGAGAGAAATGGGCTTTCTTGCTGTTCATGGGTTCTTGCATTTATTAGGCTATGACCATATGAACGATGAAGATGAAAAAAGAATGTTTGGAAGACAAGAAGAGATTCTGGAGCAATATGGTCTGAAAAGATGATCGATTGGAAAAAGTTGTTCTCAAGTTTTGTTTTTGCTTTTACAGGGATCATCTCAACGTTTAAATCAGAACAAAATTTTAAGATCCATTCTTTTATAAGTGTAATCGTGATTATTTTCGCGGTTGCACTTGATTTTTCTACAGAAAGATTCGTTCTTTTATTTATTGTCATTGGAATCGTTCTATCACTCGAACTTGTAAACACGGCGATTGAGAGTGCGATCGATCTCATAACAGAGAGGAAACATCCACTCGCAAAGAAGGCAAAAGATGCCGCTGCAGGAGCAGTTTTGGTTTTTTCAATGTTTGCTGTTATAATCGGTATACTGCTATTTATTGAACCGCTGATAAACAGTATGTAGCTATTTTTGTTAAGAAGGTGAAAGAGTAATGAATAAAGAACAATTGATGGAACAAGCGAAAATCGCACGTGAAAAGGCTTACGTACCATACTCAAAGTTTCAAGTAGGTGCAGCTCTTCTAACGGCTGATGGTAAAGTATATAACGGAGCGAATATTGAGAACGCTGCTTATAGTTTAACGTGTTGTGCTGAACGAACGGCATTATTTAAAGCGTATACAGAAGGTGACACAAAGTTCAGTGCAATCGCTGTTGTTGCAGATACGAAGCGTCCTGTACCTCCTTGTGGGGCATGCCGACAAGTTATCTCTGAATTATGTCCGCCAGAAATGCCTGTTTATCTAACGAACCTTAAAGGTGATGTTCAGGAAATCTTAGTAAAAGATTTATTACCTGGTGCATTTTCACCGGAGGATCTAAATGATTAAAGAAGGCTATAAATCAGGTTTTGTAACGATTATCGGCAGACCTAACGTAGGTAAATCCACTCTTCTAAACAAAGTGATCGGACAGAAAATCGCCATAATGAGTGACAAGCCTCAAACAACAAGAAATAAGATACAAGCCGTTTATACAACAGATGAGTCCCAAGTCATCTTTATTGATACACCTGGTATTCATAAACCGAAGCACAAGCTAGGCGATTTTATGACGAGAACAGCTCAGCAGACGTTAAATGAAGTCGACCTTATCCTATTTGTGATTAATGCAGAAGAAGGGTATGGCCGAGGTGATCAGTTTATCATCGACAGACTTCAAAACGTGAAAAATCCTGTCTTTTTAGTCATAAACAAAATCGATAAAGTACATCCTGATCAATTGTTGCCGTTGATTGATATGTATAGAAATAAGTTAGACGTTGCTGAAGTCGTGCCCATTTCTGCTCTTAACGGAAACAATGTGGACACCCTTCTTGAACAGATCGTTTCCTACATGGAAGAAGGACCTCAATTCTACCCAGAAGATCAAGTAACTGATCACCCGGAGCGCTTTATTACAGCAGAATTGATCCGCGAGAAAGTTCTACATCTTACTCGTGAAGAAATCCCTCATTCCGTAGCTGTAGTCATTGAAGAGATGAAGGAACGTGAAGAAAAGAACGTTGTATTTGTAAACGCAACAATCATCGTTGAACGCTCATCTCAAAAAGGAATCATCATCGGTAAACAAGGAAAGATGTTAAAAGAGGTCGGAAAAAGAGCGAGAGCAGACATCGAAACTCTCTTAGGATCTCGTGTCTTCTTAGAATTGTACGTAAAAGTACAAAACGACTGGAGAAACCGCCAAAAGCAGCTAACCGAGTTCGGCTTTAACGAGGATGAGTACTAAGAGGAATTTACTTTAAATGTATTTTGTATGGCATCATTGAATAGGTGATTGAAGTGAAAGGTGCGAGACTCTCGGCTAGGACGAGCGGGCTGTCCGAAAAGTGAAAGTGGCTCATTCAGCCCCGACAAGCAAAAGTTGAATGGGCTAGGAAGGCGCACTTTGCCTTCTTGACCGTTAAACTTTTGACCTCGAGGGGCTAGCCACTGCAACTAGGCAGGTGAGACCCTTAATGGCGCAAAGCGGCAAAGGGCTCACCGCTCGCCCCGCGGAAAGCGAGTACCTGTAACGGAGATCAACCACTTACACGAATGACCTAACATGCATAAACAGCTAAAGTAAAAAACTGTTAAAATTTCCTTGACATGAAATAAACAATTAAGGTGAACCTAGTTATATACAGGAGAAAAACAAATAGAAAGGTGTGTCCAAACATGAAGGAATTTACTTGGAAAGTATTCTGTGAGACGGGCAGTATTGATACCTATTTGTTATACAAAGAGCTAGACCATGAAATAACAGCATTATCAGCAGTTATTCCTTATGAAGAGTCTCTTGAGGAACCTCCATTTCATTAATAAGTAACTACGGTGCCTTCTTGATTGAGAGGGTGGTGATTTACCTTGCTTTATAAAGTGGAAGGAATCGTCATTAAAACCGTTCCGTATGGTGAATCCAATACGATCATCACTTTGTATACAAAAGAATTTGGGAAAGTCGGCGTAATGGCAAGAGGAGCCAAAAAGCCCAAAAGCCGCTTTACTTCCATTACGCAGCTTTTTACATACGGAATTTTTGTTTTTCAAAAAGGCCGAGGGCTCGGAACTTTACAGCAAGGCGAGGCGCTTTCTTCTTTTAGAAAAATAAGAGAAGATCTCGTTAAAACCGCGTATGCGGCATATTTAGTAGAACTATTAGACAGAAACACTTCCGAAGATGATCTTAAACCCGATCTTTTCGGATGGATCAAACAATCCTTAGAATATATCAATCATGGGATAGATCCCGAGGTTATCACCTTTTTATTCGAAATAAAAATAATGAAAACGTCCGGAATCGTACCTGAACTGAGTAAATGTGTTTCATGTCACTCAACAGAAGGCGATTTTTCTTTCTCGATTAGAGAAGGAGGTTTCCTTTGTGAGAGGTGTTCCTACAAAGATCCATATAGAATGAGGATCTCACGGGGGGCAGTAAAACTACTTCATATGTTCTATCACCTTGATCTTGCGAGGCTTGGAAACGTTTCTTTAAAAAAAGAAACAAAAAGAGAGCTACGAATGTTGTTTGACGCCTATATGGACGAATATTCAGGAGTGTTTTTAAAATCAAAGAAGTTTCTGAAACAATTAGATGATTTATCGTGAAAAACTGTGAAGCTTTTATTCTTTACAGTTTTTTTAGTTCGCTTTCTCTCATGAATAGGTTATAATAATGAGAATAAGTATAACACATTGGATGCGGCAAAAGGTGGTGTACACGATCGAACTTAATAAGAGGCAGCAAAAAATCATTGAAATTGTTAAAGATAATGGACCAATTACAGGAGAACAAATCGCAGATCAACTTGATCTTACAAGAGCTACACTCAGACCCGATCTTGCCATTCTAACGATGGCAGGTTATTTAGATGCAAGACCAAGAGTCGGTTATTTTTATACCGGGAAAACGGGTTCTCAGCTCCTAACAGAAAAAATAAAAAAGATTAAAGTTGCAGAATTCACATCGATGCCTGTCGTTGTTCAAGATTCAGCGACCGTATACGAAGCTATATGTACGATGTTTTTGGAGGATGTTGGTACCTTATTTATCATTAATAAGAACGGACATCTCGCAGGCGTAGCTTCAAGAAAAGATTTATTAAGAGCAAGCATGGGGAAACAAGAGATCAACAGTATCCCAATCAACATTATTATGACAAGAATGCCTAATATCACATATTGCTTTAAAGAAGATTATCTATTAGATATCGCACACATCTTAATCAGAAAACAAATTGATTGTCTTCCAGTCGTAAAACGCTCAGACGATGAGAGTGGTTTAGATGTAGTTGGAAGAATCACGAAGACAAACATCACAAAGGCTTTTGTAGAACTAGCACATGACGAATTACTATAATTGAATGGGGAGGCCAACATGACAGGACGTCCTATCGTATATGTCGTTTCCGATTCAGTCGGAGAAACGGCAGAGTTGGTTGTTAAAGCGGCGGCGAGCCAATTTAATTCAAATGGAATAGAGATTAAGAGAGTTCCCTATGTGGAAGATAAAGAGACGATTGATGAAGTTATCTCATTAGCGAAGGATCACAACGGGATCATCGCGTTTACACTGGTCGTGCCTGAAATAAGCGAGTACGTCGCTAAGCAGGCTGCGTTGCACAACATCCCTACAGTGGACATTATGGGTCCGATTATGAATCAGCTGCAATCTCGGCTGAATCAAGTTCCGAGATATGAACCCGGAGTCGTGCATAAGCTTGATGATGATTATTTTCGAAAAGTAGAAGCTATTGAGTTTGCCGTAAAATATGACGATGGCAGAGATCCTAGAGGGATATTAAAAGCGGATGTAGTACTAATTGGCGTATCGAGAACTTCAAAAACACCACTTTCACAATACTTAGCACATAAACGTTTAAAGGTTGCGAATGTACCGATTGTTCCAGAAGTAGAACCGCCGGAAGAATTGTTTAAAGTTTCACCTAACAAATGTTTCGGTCTTAAGATAACGCCTGAGAAATTAAATGATATACGTAGAGAACGTTTAAAAGCGCTTGGTTTAAACTCTGAAGCGAACTATGCAAACATGGAAAGAATTAAGCACGAGCTCGTCTACTTTAATAAGATCGTTGATCAGATCGGATGCAGAGTGGTTGAGGTCTCAAATAAGGCTGTGGAAGAATCAGCTAACGTCATCTACAATTTATTCCAGGGAAAGTCTTATAAATAAAGCGCAAATGATTGCGCTTTTTTATTTTCATCATTTTACTGGTAAAATGGAGTGAGTTTTATTATAATATTACATTGTGATTAAATTTTATTAGTTTGTCCAAAATAGTGATAAATTGAGTATGCTTTTTCTAGGCAAATGCTCACATATGAAGGAGAATCACTGTAAAAGTAGAACATAAGAATATGGAAAATTTTATTGGTAATATATTTGTAGATGCAGATGCTTGTCCTGTTGTGATAAAGGAAGAAATTTTCAAGTTCTCCAAAATATTTGACTTTGAACCCATATTCGTTACATCTTACGCTCACGCGAGTAACACGGACCAGCCTGGCCGTTGGATATTGGTCGATGCAAGTCCTGAAGAAGTTGATCTTTACATACATAATCATTCTAAAAGAAATGATCTTGTTGTGACTCAAGATCATGCCCTCGCAAGCCTTCTTCTTTCAAAAGGGGTTTACGTTATCACCCCAAGAGGGAAACAGTTTCAAGAGAATGAAATGGGACAAGTGCTTCATGAACGTTATATGTCTGCAAAAGCTAGGCGTTCTGGCAAGCATTCTAAAGGACCTGCTAAATTTAGAAAAGAGGACACAGAAAGATTCTGCACAGTTTTTTGCGAAATCCTGTCGAATGTTGAAGGAAAATAGAATTGTGCCACGAATATATATCTAGTGTCTAAAAGAAACAGAGATTCTGTGGTGGTCATATGGAACGTATACCTGAGGACTTAATAGAGAAGGTCAGGTCATCAAGCGATATTGTTGACGTGATCAGCGACTATGTACCTCTCAAGAAACAAGGCAGAAATTATTTTGGACTATGTCCTTTTCATGGGGAAAAATCGCCATCCTTTTCTGTCTCACCTGAAAAACAGATTTACCATTGTTTCGGTTGTGGAGCAGGAGGCAATGTTTTTTCTTTTTTGATGAACATTGAAGGATACTCTTTTATTGAAGCAATAACACAGCTTGGGAAAAAAAGTGACATCGAACTTCCTCAAATTCATCAGCAAAACTTCTCCGAGAAAAGCTCTGACGAGAAAAAAGCGATGACTGAGATTCATGAGTTGTTGGCTAAATTGTATCATCACTGCTTACTTCACACTAAACAAGGAAGGCCAGCTTTAGATTATTTGGAGAAAAGAGGATTCACTAGAGAATCCATAGAGCGGTTCCAAATTGGCTTTGCTCCAGATTCTTGGGAGACCGCATCACAATTTCTCCAAAAACGAGGAATGGACTTACACATCGCTGAAAAGGTTGGATTGATCGGAAAGAGACAATCTGATGGAAAACCGTATGATCGATTTAGAAATCGAGTCATGTTTCCGATTTGGGATCGTACAGGTGCAGTGGTTGCTTTTGGTGGCCGGGTTTTAGATGGAAAGGACGAACCGAAGTATCTTAACAGTCCAGAGTCTAAAATCTTTCAAAAGGGAAGAACTCTTTATGGATTAAACCTTGCACGTGCAGAGATGAGACAGAAACAACATGCTGTCATCTTTGAAGGATATGTAGATACCATTGCAGCTTATAGAGCAGGAGTTACAAACGGTGTTGCTTCATTAGGTACTTCGTTAACCGAAGATCATGCAGCCATTTTGAAACGAAATGTTCAATCTGTCACAATCTGCTATGACTCTGACCGAGCAGGCGTTGAAGCGGCGTTTCGAGCTTCTGAAATTTTAACAAAACAAGGCTGTACCGTGAAGATTTCACAGATGCCTGATGGAATGGACCCCGATGACTATATTTCGAAATTTGGAAACGATTCGTTTTTAAAAGATATAATAGGGGCTAGCCTAACTGTGATGGCATTTAAAATACAATACTACAGACGCGGGAAAAACCTTCGAGATGAAGGAGAACGGATGATCTACATCGAAGAGATTATCCAAGAAATTGCGCGTCTGCCAAAAGCGGTTGAACGAGATCATTATCTCCGCCAGATCGCTGCTGAATTTAATCTGTCATTAGATGCTCTAAAACAACAGCAGACACAGACTTTCAAGCAACTGCAAAGGTCTAAGGATAACGGCCCTAAAAAGCGGGATAATAATTTTAGAATACAAACACTTTTGCAAAAGTCATTGTTGCCGAGAAATCTGAATGCTGAACGTATTGTTCTTGCTCATATGTTAAAAAGTGAGGAAGCCGCTTTTATCATTCAGGAAAAGTTGGATTCAGGCTTTAACGTTGAAGAACATAATGCGATTGCTGCATACTTATATGCCTTTTATGAAGAAGGAAATAAACCCAATGTAGGGTTGTTCATGCAGCGTATCGATGATGACAAATTAAGAAAATTAGCTTCAGAATTGGCGATGCTTACAATCAGTGAAGAGCTGAATGAGATAGAGCTCGCGGATTATATTCGTATTATTTCTAGCTATCCTTTATTGCGGGAGATACAAGAAAAAGAAAAACAGCAAGAAGACGCAATAAGAAGGAATGAAATAAAACTGGCAGCCCAAATTGCCCAAGAAATTATGAGAATGAAAAGATCTCTTAAATAATCGGGATGTAGGATGGTTGAAGTTTTGGAAGGAGGGGATCGAATGGCTGAGAAACCAAACCGTCAAGGGACGGAAGGCGAATTAACCATCGATCAAGTTAAAGAACAATTAGTTGAGGCCGGTAAAAAGCGAGGACGGCTAACATATACTGAAATCACAAGTAAGCTGGCACCTTTTGAACAAGATTCTGATCAAATGGACGAGTTCTATTCATACCTTGAAGAACAAGGTGTTGAAGTTGCAGAAGCGTCTGAAGATGCTGAAGACGAAGAAGATCCTAAGTTCGAAATGGAAAAAGAGGAAGAAGAATTCGATCTTAATGACTTAAGTGTACCACCAGGTGTTAAGATCAACGATCCAGTCCGTATGTACTTAAAAGAGATCGGTCGTGTAGACTTACTTTCAGCAGACGAAGAGATCGAACTAGCAAAACGTATTGAGAACGGTGATGAAGAAGCCAAACGCCGTCTTGCAGAAGCTAACTTACGACTTGTTGTAAGTATTGCCAAACGTTATGTTGGTCGCGGAATGCTGTTCCTTGATCTAATCCAAGAAGGAAATATGGGATTGATCAAAGCTGTTGAAAAGTTCGACTATGACAAAGGATTTAAATTTAGTACGTATGCAACATGGTGGATTCGTCAGGCGATTACGCGTGCGATTGCTGACCAAGCTCGTACAATTCGTATTCCGGTGCATATGGTTGAGACGATCAACAAACTGATTCGTGTTCAACGTCAGCTGCTTCAAGATCTTGGGCGTGAACCCTCACCAGAAGAAATCGGCGCTGAGATGGAACTAACTCCTGAAAAGGTTCGTGAAATCCTGAAGATTGCTCAGGAACCAGTCTCTTTAGAAACACCTATTGGTGAGGAAGACGATTCTCATCTTGGTGATTTCATCGAAGATCAGGATGCATTAGCACCTTCAGAAGCTGCTGCCTATGAACTATTGAAAGAGCAACTTGAAGATGTTCTAGATACTTTAACGGATCGTGAAGAAAACGTTCTTCGTCTTCGTTTCGGACTTGACGATGGACGTACTCGAACCCTTGAAGAAGTTGGTAAAGTGTTTGGCGTAACGCGTGAACGTATTCGTCAGATCGAAGCTAAAGCACTTCGTAAACTTCGCCATCCAAGCAGAAGTAAACGATTAAAAGACTTTTTAGAATAGAAAGTTTGCCCAATTCTGGGCAAGCTTTTTTTGTTTCTTTTATTTTACTTATTATTCCACCTCAATGCAAACTCATCAAAAATTCATTCTGCCATACAATTTTCTTCAAAATTCTTTTTGTTGCTTACATATTCTTCTTCATATTAAATTAAAAATTCTTTAAATCTTGTAAAAATTCAGCCTTTATATCTATAATAAATATGTAAGCGCATACAAATAAAGCGTAAATTTATTAAAGGGTGGGATGCAACCATGAATTTTACATTAACAGAAGAGCAGTTGATGATTCAAAAAATGATGAGAGAATTTGCAGATGAAGTGGTAGCACCGGGAGCTGAAGCAAGAGATAAAAATAAAGAATTCCCGGTAGAGATTTTTCAAAAGCTTTCTAAATTAGGAATGATGGGTCTGCCTTTTCCAGAAGAATACGGTGGAGGTGGAGCTGATACAATAAGTTTTGCCATTGCGGTAGAAGAATTGAGCCGTGCTTGTGGATCTACTGGAATTACATATTCTGCACATGTATCTTTAGGTGGAGCTCCCTTAAACCTATTTGGCACACACGAACAGAAAGAAAAGTATCTAACACCAATCTGTACAGGTGACTCTCTTGGAGCATTCGGATTAACAGAACCCAATGCTGGTTCTGATGCAGGTGGTACAGAAACTACTGCGAAAACAGAAAATGGCGAATGGGTGATTAATGGCTCAAAATGCTATATTACGAATGCGAGCTATGCTAAGCACTTAGCTTTAACCGCTATAACAAATAGAAATGGTAACGATAAAGAAATCTCAGCGATTATCGTACCAACAGATGCGAATGGATTCCGTGTTATCGATAACTACGAGAAAATGGGACTACACTCTTCAAATACTACTGAACTTTTTATGGAAGATGTAAGAGTTCCTGAAGAAAATCTTTTAGGAAAGCGCGGAGACGGCTTTAAACAGTTCCTGGTGACATTGGATGGAGGAAGAATAGGTATTGGTGCCATGGCGGTAGGAATCGCACAGGCGGCCTACGAGAAGGCTCTAACCTATGCGAAAGAGCGGAAACAATTCGGAAGATCCATTTCAAAATTCCAAGCGATTCAATTTAAGCTTGCTGATATGGCGATGAAGATCGAACTAGCGAGATTAATGGTATACAAAGCAGCATGGCTAAAAGATCAAGGTAAGAAATTCTCAAAAGAAGCTTCGATGGCAAAATTATATGCATCGGAAGCATGTATGCAGATCTGTTCTGAATCGGTTCAAATTCATGGTGGTAATGGCTATATGAGAGATTATCATGTAGAACGTTATTTTAGAGATGCAAAGCTTCTAGAGATTGGAGAAGGTACATCAGAGATTCAGCGTATCGTTATTGCAAGAGAGATCGGCTGTTAACAATCGATAAAAGACCAAGTGATGGGGTGAATTATGGCTGAACTAATGAAAGTAACTGTAGGGGATTGTTTAAGAAAACAAGCGTTGAAACTTAAGGATCAAGAAGCTATGGTTTACAGCAAACTAGGAATTCGCTACACCTATCAAGAATTTTATGATTTAACGACTAAAGTTGCCAAAGGTCTGATGGCGATGGGAATTGAAAAAGGAGATCATATAGCTGTTTGGGCTACGAATGTACCCGAATGGCTGTTGCTCCAATTCGGATCAGCTAGAGCGGGTGCCGTTTTAGTCACGGTCAATACGAATTATCAATCTTCTGAATTAGATTATTTGTTAAAGCAGTCTGATGCAAAAGCTTTGTTCTTTATCGAACAATTCCGTACAACTTCTTACAAAGATATGGTAGATTCCGTTAAGAACCGATTAACGGAATTTCCTGTACTAAAGCATTTTATTCAACTTGATGCTGAATCTTCATCTTATGAGACTTTCTCAGATATGTTGGAAGCGGGGAATGTCGTATCTGATGAAGATCTCCTAAGGAGAGAAACATCTCTGGATTGTGATGATGTAATCAACATGCAGTACACGTCTGGAACGACAGGGTTTCCCAAAGGGGTCATGTTGACTCATTACAATATTGTGAATAATGCTAGGCAAATCGCGGATAGCATGAACTTAAGTAGTGCTGACCGATTATGTATTCCTGTTCCTTTCTTTCACTGTTTTGGCTGTGTTTTAGGTACCCTTGCAGCAGTTTCTGTCGGAGCCACGATGGTGCCGATCGTCCAATTTGATCCTCAGGAAGTGTTAGAAACGGTTCAAAACGAAAAGTGTACGGGGTTACATGGAGTTCCGACCATGTTCATCTCGGAATTGAATCTTCCAGATTTTGATTCATATGATTTAAGTACCCTTCGTACAGGGATCATGGCAGGATCACCTTGTCCGATTGAAGTCATGAAGAAAGTGATCGAAAAGATGGGAATGTCAGAGATTACAATCGCATATGGCCAGACAGAATCTTCCCCTGTTATCACTCAAACGAGAACAGATGACCCGATCGAGCGCAGAGTTGAAACGGTCGGAAAGAAGCATTCGCAAGTAGAAGCGAAGGTAGTTGATCCGATAACAAACAAAGAAGTGAGTCCGGGTGAACAAGGAGAACTTTGTACACGAGGTTATCATGTCATGAAAGGCTATTACAAGATGCCTGAAGCAACGAACGAAGCCATTGATGGTGAAGGATGGCTTCATACAGGAGATCTTGCGACTGTCGATCGTGAAGGCTATTATAAAATCACAGGCCGCTTAAAAGATATGATTATACGTGGTGGTGAGAACGTATATCCGAGAGAAGTAGAAGAATTCCTATACTCTCATCCATCTATCCTTGATGTACAAGTGATCGGTGTGCCGGATAAGAAATTTGGAGAAAAAGTAGCTGCATGCATTCAGTTAAAAGAAGGTCATTCACTCACTGAAAATGAACTGAAGGCGTATTGCAAAGGGAAAATCTCGCACTTTAAGATTCCAGAATACTATATCTTTCTAGATCAATATCCGATGACCGCCTCTGGAAAAGTACAAAAATTTAAGCTTCGAGAACAAGCGATTGAGACACTTGCAGTTATACATGAATAGCCACCAGTAGTGTGGCTTTTTGTTTTTGTACTTCCTCTCAGGAACAAAATGACGAAATCTACAAAAGTTAGGTAAAAAAGTTTAAAAAGTTAATGCTGTGACAAAACTGGGAAAAATAGAGTTTGTACTTCCCAAGTAAACGCTTTTACAGTACAATAGGTTATGGATTGTTTACTATACATATTAAGTTTATCAAGATCACAACACATGTAGTGTACAGACGAAGGAGGAATTCGCATGAAACGTAATCCACTCATTCCTTTTGCCATTATTGGAGTTATTGGAATTGTTCTTATGCTTACAATGGGCGGATATGGTATCAACAAAATTCATACGGCTAGTGAAAATAAAGAAAAGGCTGCTATGGATCCAGAAGCTATTTTTAAACAAAACTGTGCTTCTTGTCATGGACAAAACCTTGAAGGTGCAACAGGACCAGCACTTGATAAGATCGGTGGCAAGTACAAGCCAGAAGAAATCGCTGATATTATCAAAAATGGTAAACCAGGTGGAATGCCAGCTGGTGTCGTAAAAGGTGAAGAAGCTAAAATATTAGTTGATTGGTTAGCAGAAAAAAAATAAAATAAGAAGAGCTTCTTGTTATTCATAACAAGAAGCTCTTTTCTTTGTAATATCCTACAAAAAATGATCAAAGTTTGATAATACTAAGACGAAATAACTAATTGAAACGGTGATGAAAATGAATTCAGAAAAATTATCAAATCGACTCGAGCGAGTTGCTTCATACGTACCAGAAAACACAATATTAGCAGATATCGGGTCTGACCACGCTTATCTTCCTTGTTATCTTGGGCTTAAAAAAGGAATAAAAAAAGGCATCGCAGGTGAGATAACCGAAGGTCCTTATTTATCCGCTAAAGAACAGGTGGATCTAGATAAACTTAACGATGTGATTGAGGTAAGAAAAGGTGATGGGCTTTCAGTACTTAACAAAGACGAAGCAGAAGTCATTACAATTTGCGGCATGGGTGGTTCTTTGATCGCATCTATTCTTGAAAAAGGAAAAGATAAGCTTGGACGAGCTCAACGTCTTATTCTTCAACCTAACATTGGATCAATGACAGTGAGAAAGTGGCTATTAAAAGAGAATTGGGTATTGATTGCTGAAGAAATCTTAAAAGAAGATGGTAAGATCTATGAGATTCTTGTAGCTGAGCGTTCGGGGAAACAACCATATACTGACCATCAAGAAGCTGAATTATTATTCGGACCTTTCTTATTAAAAAATCAGAACGAAGCGTTTAAAGAGAAGTGGGCAGGGGAAGTCAAGCAATGGAATGCGATTTTGAATCAAATGAAAAATAGTTCAGGAGTTACAGCAGAAGAAAAAAGAGAAGAACTAAGAAGAAACATAAAATTTGCAGAGGAGTGGATTTCTTGAGTAAATGTGCAAGCGGACAATATATCATTTCTCTTTTAGAAAGCTTTGCACCTAAAAAGATGGCTATTGAAGGTGATCCTATCGGTTTACAAATAGGCTCATTGAACAGACCTGTACAAAAGGTGATGATCGCACTTGATGTATTAGAAAATGTCGTAGATGAAGCGATTGAAGGGAAAGTTGATCTTATCATTGCTCATCATCCTCTGCTTTACCGTCCATTGAAAAAAATTGATATCAACACCTCAAAAGGTAGAATGATTGAAAAATTAATTAAGAACGATATAACGGTTTATGCGGCACATACGAACTTAGATGTTACTTCGCTAGGTGTGAACGAATGGCTAGCTGACCAATTGCGATTAATGAATACCGAAGTATTATCCACAACGTACGAAGATAAACTCGTCAAGTTAAGTGTGTTTGTACCACGTACACATGAAGAACAAGTAAGAAACGCCATTGGTAATGCTGGAGCGGGACATATCGGAAACTATAGTCACTGCTCGTTCTCGAGTAATGGTATCGGTACGTTTACTCCACTTGAAGGTACGACACCTTTTATTGGAAAACAGGGTGAAATGGAGAAAGTAGAAGAAGTGAGAATTGAAACCATTCTGCCAGAATCTATTCAAAAAAAGGTTGTTTCAGCAATGAAAAAAGCACATCCCTATGAAGAGGTAGCATACGACCTCTACCCGCTGTTGAACAAAGGGGAGGAGCTCGGAATAGGAAAGATCGGTAAGCTTCCTAAAGAAATGGACCTTCAGGAATTTGTAGATCATGTGAAAGAAGCTTTTGGAGTTGCTCATCTTCGAGTTATCAAAGGTAAGAACGCTATTATTAAAAAAGTTGCTGTCGTGGGCGGCGATGGAAACAAATATATTTATCCAGCTCTACATAAAGGAGCAGATGTATTAGTAACAGGAGACATCTATTACCACAATGCACATGATGCTCAAGAAGAAGGACTTACAGTCGTAGATGCCGGTCACCATATTGAACAGATCATGAAGAGTAAATTAAAGGGTATACTTGAACAGAAACTGAAAAATAACAAATATGAAACTGTTGTTGTAGAATCAAACATCATTACGGAACCTTTTTCGTTTATGTAGACGAGGTTTATAAAGTCAAAAAAGAACAGCTGGGTGTTCCAGCTGTTCTTTTTTATGACTTTTTCTCTTTCACTTTAGGAAGAATGCGATTAAGTGTTACTTTACGTTCTTTTGTCCATGTTTCTTCATTTTGATCATCATAGTTTTTAAGAAAATCAATAACTTCTTTCGTTATAGGTGTTGGTGTAGAAGCACCTGATGTAATTCCTACCTTCTTAACACCCTCTAACCAACTTAGTTCGATTTCAGATACATCCGAAATTCTGTAGGCAGTTGTTCCTGCAATTTCTTCTGAAACTTGAGCTAATCGATTTGAGTTATTACTTCTAGGATCTCCAACTACAAGTACCAAGTCACAATCACCTGCTTGGTTTGCAACAGCTTCTTGTCTGACTTGAGTCGCTAAACAGATTTCTTTATGAACTTCAGCAGAAGGATATCTCATAAGCAGTCTCTTGATGAGCTCTGCTACATCCCATTGACTCATCGTGGTTTGATTCGTGATGAGTATTTTTTCGCTATTCACGTTTAATGATTCTAAATCATCCGTATTTTCAACAAGGTGTACAATATGGGGTGCGATTCCGATCGCGCCCTCTGGTTCAGGGTGACCTTTCTTACCGATATAGATGATTTCATATCCTTCTTTTTCTTTTTCACGAATAAGGTCATGCGTTTTTGTAACATCAGGACATGTTGCATCAATCTCATATAAGCCTTTTTCATGAGCAATCCGTCTCACTTCTGGTGAAACGCCATGCGCCGTATAAATAACGGTTCCTGATTCAATGTTTTTAATAATATCGAGTCTGTTCGCACCATCGAGGGTGATAATTCCTTCATCTTCAAAGGCATCTGTCACATGTTTATTGTGAACAATCATACCAAGTATATAGATGGGTCTTGGTAATGTTGGATCATTAGCGGCTTGGCGCGCCATGACCATAGCGTCCACTACGCCATAACAATATCCTCGTGGAGATATTTTAACGATTTCCATATTGGATCTCTCCTTTATTTCATATAAAAGACAGCACAGAGATCTATGCTGTCTTGGGAGATTTACTTCTGTATGTGTTTATTATAAAGGAGAGACCATAAGAACTCAAACACTATACTCATACATATAGTTTCGGCCCCGATAGGTGGTAGCCTTTAGGTACATTTGTTTTAGGTGCGGATGGTACAGCTTTAGTAGCAGCTGGCGTTTTTTTAATCATGGGTGGTGCCTCGGCCTGTATGGATGTCTTAGTAGATTTTGGACCAGCCACAACCACCTTTTCTTCCGTTTCTGTTTTCTTTTTTTCTTTCTTTTCATTTTTCTTTACAACGTTTTTTTTAGGTTCACTTTTTTCAATCGTTTCAGCGGCTTGTTCTGTGTTTTCCGGTTTTTCGGAGGTATCTGCCTCAGTATCTTTTTCTGCCTTTGAGCTCGAACCGCTTTGGAAATCTTTAAGAGCTGTCATGATGGAAGGCAGATTTCTCATTGCAGGACCATATTGTTTGATCATAGGTCCCATCGTCTCAGCGACTTTCAAGACCTTTTGTACGTTGTTTAACATCGTAAACACACTTGTTCCACCTGTTATACTTCCACCGCTGCCAATCGTCCCCAAGAATCTGTCAACAGAACCCATCTGACGCGGCATACCATTCATCCCATTCATGTTTTGGAGATAAGGATTTACTTGAAAGGGCTGCATAGGATGCTGAGGTTGATTTGGATATCTATAAAAAGGCTGCATAATTCCCCCTCCTTTCCAAAATAATACGCTCATATATAGAATATGAAATTAGAAAAACATGTGTGATATTTATCCCTGTTTTCTTATTAATCTTCAGGATGGTTGGCTTAAATGCAAAACTTACTCTATAATACTAAAAGTGAAGAATTTATATTTGAAAAGAAAAGGTGAGCGTATGAAATCTCCGTTCGAACGGTTAAAAATAAACGAATCGCTCCAGACCGCTTTAAGTGGTATTGGATTTGAAAGACCAACTGATATTCAAGAGCGTGTTATTCCAGGAATTATTAACGGACAAGACATGATCGGACAATCGCAAACAGGTTCAGGAAAGACATTTGCGTTCTTATTGCCATTGATGCATAGAATAGATATCACTAAAGACGAGGTACAAGCTGTGATCACAGCTCCTACTCGTGAATTAGCACAGCAAATTTACAACGAGTTTCTAAAGATATCAGAGCATATGCCTGAGGATAAGCAAATCCGTGCAAAATCGATCGTTGGTGGAACGGATAGAAAACGTATGGCAGAAAAATTGAAAACAGTTCCTCAATTAGTAATCGGCACACCTGGTCGAATTAAAGACTTGGTAAACGCTCAAGAGCTAGTTGTCTTTACGGCGAATATGCTCGTAGTTGATGAAGCCGATCAGATGCTTGATATGGGGTTTATTGAAGATGTAGACCTGATTGCATCTCGTATGGCTAACGAACTTCAAATGATGGTGTTCTCTGCTACAGTACCAGAAAAATTGCAACCATTCTTGAAAAAATATATGCAAAATCCTAAGCATGTTCACGTTGAACCACAGCATATTACAGCAAAAGACATCAAGCACGTTCTTATTCAAGCAAAACACAACGACAAACTTCCTACACTGATCAAAACAGCAAGAAATTATAATCCTTATTTTGCGATTATATTTGCAAACACAAAAAAAGCAGTGGATGAGATCGCTGATGCTATGAGTGCTGAAGGAATGAGCGTTGAACGTCTTCATGGTGATATTCCGCCTCGTACAAGAAAGAACATCATGAAACGTGTTCAGAAAGCTGAGTTTCAGTTCTTAGTAGCAACTGACCTTGCAGCCCGAGGAATCGACATCAAAGGTGTCAGCCACATTATCAACTATGAGTTCCCGAAAGATCTTGATTTCTATATCCATAGAGCAGGAAGAACGGGCCGTGCAGGAATGTCAGGGATCTGTGCATCTCTTTACGAACAAACAGATCAGCATTCTGTTCAAAAGCTAAAAGAGAAAAAAATCATCTTCCATATCGAACAATATAAGAACGGTGAATGGGTACCTGTGAAGCCGAGCAAAAAAAGTACGGGTGCAAAAGAGCAGGACGGCGTTTATGTACCAAAACCACGCAAGGTAAAGCCTGGTTATAAGAAGAAAATGGACGAGCAGAAAAAGAAACTTATGAAGAAGAAAAGAAGAAACATCAGATAGTAGGTTAGGGAAGAGGGGAAAATATGATTAAACTAGGATCTCACGTTTCAATGAGCGGTAAAAAAATGCTTCTCGCTGCGAGTGAAGAAGCTGTTTCATATGGTGCCAACACATTTATGATCTATACGGGTGCACCCCAAAACACGAGACGAAAAAAAATTGAAGACCTTAATATCGAAGCAGGAACGAAACACATGATCGAGAACGGTATCGTTGATATTGTTGTTCATGCACCCTATATCATCAACATCGGGAATGCTGTAAAACCAGAAACTTTTGAGCTGGGAGTCGATTTCTTAAGAAGAGAGATTGAACGAACTGACGCACTTGGTGCAAGACAGATCGTACTTCATCCGGGAGCACATGTTGGAGAAGGGTCAGAGATTGGAATCAAGAAAATCATTGAAGGACTTAACGAAGTATTAACAAAAGAGCAGAATGTTCAAATCGCACTAGAGACAATGGCAGGTAAAGGGTCTGAATGTGGAAAAACATTTGAAGAACTTGCACAGATTATTGATGGTGTAACACTGAACGAAAAACTTTCTGTATGTTTTGATACTTGTCATACACATGATGCTGGTTATGATATCGTTAATGATTTTGATGGGGTAATGAACCAGTTCGATAAGTTGGTTGGAATAGATCGTATTAAAGTGTTCCACATCAATGACAGCAAAAATCCAACTGGAGCAGCTAAGGATAGACACGAAAACATTGGCTTTGGACATATTGGCTTCGATGCCTTAAATTACATCGTTCATCACGAACAATTTAAGGATATCCCTAAAATACTTGAAACACCTTATGTGGGTACAGATAAAAACAACAAAAGACCTCCTTATCAATTAGAGATCGAGATGATCAAATCAAAAACGTTTGATCCAGAACTTCAGAACAAGTTATTGAACACCTAACAATCTCACACATGATTAATCGAATAAAAAGATAAAAAGCCACACATCAGTGCGGCTTTTTTGTTTTACCTATCAATATACGTTTGAATTAAGTATTGGATATAGTTCGCTTTTTCAGGGCTAACTTCTTTTGCGATGGTAGCAATAATCATCTTACGCTGTGAAAGATTCTTAATATCAATCGTCTGCCTTCGCAATATGTTTACGATCTGTACGGCTTCTTTTTGTGAAATGGGAAGCTGATATTGCGCGGCTAGTGAGATCAGTTCGTTCGGACTGATCGAATTAAGTTTCTGATTTACAAAATGAACAATGATTGGATTCATTTATAAACCCCCTCCCGACTTTCTCATTGTATGAGGAAGGAGGGAAGAAAGTGCTAAAAAAAGACTTCGGAATATTGTCCAAAGTCTTTTTGTTTATATTTTATACGATTGTATGAAGAATAAAATTCATAAAGAATAAAAAAGCGATAACATACATCGGCGCTGTAACTTGTTTCTTCTGCCCAGACATCCATTTAACAAGTGGATATGCGATAAATCCAAATGCCAGGCCATCCACGATGCTGTAGGTTAATGGTATCAGCGCAATGATAAGAAATGCTGGAAACATCTCTGTAAAATCAGCAAAAGGAATATGCTGAATCTGCTGAACCATCAGACCGCCAATGATGATCAAGATAGGAGCGATAGCTCCATCAGGAATATAAGCAATGAAAGGTGCTGCAAACATGGATAAGAAGAACAATACTGCAACTGTAATACTTGTAATCCCTGTTCTGCCGCCTTCTTGAATTCCAGATGCACTCTCTACCGTGGAGATTGTTGGACTAGTTCCAAATAAACCGGAAACGATAGATGAAGCAGCATTCGCTTGAAAAGCTTTTGGGAACTTTTCTTGATCAGGTAACAGACCGTATAACAATCCCATATTCTCGAATGTGATGATCATGGTCAATGAGAACGTTGCAATCCAAAAAGAAAGCTCTGTTATCCCTGAAAAATCAAATGCGAATAATAATTCACCAAACGGCTTAAAGGAAAATCCTTCAGACATGCCTTTAACTTCTTGTGTATGACCCATAAAGAATCCAATAAGAGTAGTTAAAGCAATCCCGATTAAAAAACTTCCTTTAACGTTTTTTAGAAACAATGCCAGTGTAACCGAAAGACCAATTACCGTTAGGATAGCATCAGGACGATCTAAATGTCCTAACTTTACAAAAGTTGCAGAGCTCGCTTCGATGATTCCGCCTTTTTGTAACCCGATAAACGTTAAGAACAAGCCGATTCCTACTGTTATACTATGTTTCAATGATTGAGGAATACTCTTTGAAAGTATGTCCTTTAAAGGTGTTGATGCTACGATTAAAAAGAATATCCCAGACATCACCACAGCTGCAAGAGCTTCTTGCCAGCTTAAATTCATACCCTGCACGATAGTATACGTGAAAAACGCGTTTACACCCATGCCCGGTGTTAATACGATCGGAGCCTTTGCATACAACCCCATGATTAGACAGCCAACTACAGAAGTAAGGATCGTGGCGAGAACTACCCCCTCATATGGCATCCCAGCATCAGCTAATATCAGCGGATTAACGACAATAATATAAGCGATGGTGAAAAACGAGGTGATCCCTGCAAGTACTTCTTTCTTTAGTGAAACTTGATTTTGTTCCATTTGTTCCTTCCTTAAATCTAAAAAACATCCCTCTCCCACCCAGCAGTTTCCTGCCAGAGTTGATTATATAGCAAATGTAGAAATATGGCTAGAGAAAATCGTTTACAATCTTGTGTCCACACTATATAATTTGACTTAAGTAAAAAAGTTGCCTAAAGGAAACATTTGCTTCTTCAAAAAATATTCACTTTCCTTCTTTTCGTTTCATACAATTGTGAAGGGATTATTTTTTTAATTTAAAGTTGCGCTTGGGCAAAAAAAGTTACTCGACGAAAAAGGAGGTCTTTTTCATGTTAAAACAAGCACTTAAGATTGATCATTTATATGTTTCTTACTTAGGAAACCAAGTAGTAAAGGATATATCTTTCTCAGTTAATAAAGGAAGTTTAGTGGGAATCATCGGACCAAACGGTGCTGGTAAATCCACTATGATGAAAGCTGCTTTAAATTTAATACCGAGAGACAAAGGTGATGTTCAGATATTTGGAGAGTCGCTTAAAAAATGGAGAAAAAAAATAGCATATGTTCCGCAGCGGTCAGATATCGATTGGGATTTTCCAATCACAGTATTTGATGTAGTACTGCTTGGAACGTATCCAAAACTGGGATTGTTTAAGCGCCCTACAAAAAGTGATAGAGAGTGGGCCTTTGAATGTTTGAAAACGGTAGGTATGGAAACGTTCAGTAATCGACAGATAGGTGAACTCTCAGGTGGGCAACAGCAAAGGGTATTCCTTGCTCGAGCATTGGCTCAAAAAGCTGAGTTATTCTTTCTCGATGAACCATTCGTGGGAATTGATGTCGCAAGCGAAGAGACGATTATTCATATTTTGAGAGATCTGAAAAAAGAGGGGAAAACCATTCTGGTCGTACACCATGATTTAAGTAAAGCTGAATCCTATTTCGATCACTTGCTGCTATTGAATAAAAATATGATTCATTATGGTGCGTCTGAAGAAGTTCTTCAGCCAGAGGTGATTACAAAAGCTTACGCTAATCAGTTTTCATTTCTTCAGCCTAAAGGAGTGAATGTGACATCATGAGTATTTTTGAATTCTTTCAAGCGTTATTTCAATATGAATTTTTACAGAAAGCATTATTTACTTCTGTAATCGTAGGGGTTATCTGTGGAATCGTAGGATGCTTCATCATCTTAAGAGGCATGGCGTTAATGGGGGATGCGATCTCTCATGCCGTATTGCCTGGTGTTGCGATCAGCTATATGCTGGGAATTAACTTTTTCTTCGGAGCTGTGATAACGGGAGTTCTTACTGCGATTGGGATCGGATATGTGAGTCAGAACAGCAGGATCAAGCATGATATGGCAATTGGAATCATGTTTACGAGTATGTTTGCTGTAGGTATCGTCATTATAACGATGATGAAAAGTTCTGCCGATCTGTATCACATCCTCTTTGGAAACGTTCTTGCGGTACGAATGAGTGATATGTGGATCACTCTAGGAATCGGTGTACTCGTAATTGGGCTAGTTGTTCTATTTTATAAAGAGCTGCTCGTTTCAACATTCGATCCAACGATGGCACAAAGTTATGGGTTGCCGAACAAATGGATTCATTATTGTTTGATGGCCGTATTAACGATGGTCACGGTCGCATCTCTGCAGACGGTAGGGATCGTTTTGGTAGTTGCAATGCTGATAACACCTGCAGCAACTGCTTATCTATTAACGAACCGATTGTCTGTCATGATCTATCTGTCTGCTTTAATCGGTGTAATATCATCAGTTTTTGGTTTGTATTTCAGTTTTACGTATAACTTGGCATCAGGTGCAACGATCGTATTAGTTTCAGCTTTTCTGTTTGCACTAGCATTTTTCTTTTCGCCGTCACAAGGAATTGTTTGGAAAGCGCATAAATCTAGAAAAAATAGACTAGAGCTGTTGGAGAAATAGGGAGGATGATAGAATGTTTAAAAGAATGACAAAGCTCATTTTAGCAGGATCATTATTAGCTGCTGCAGCTGGATGCAGTGCAGGAGGAAAGGATTCGGAAAAGGTAGAAGTCGTAGCTACTTATTCTATTATCTATGACTTAGTTAAAAATGTCGGAGGAGATAAGGTAGAAGTTCATAGCTTAGCACCAATTGGATCGAATCCGCATGAGTATGATCCGCTTCCTGAAGATGTTCTGAAAACAACGGATGCAGATGCCATTTTTTATAACGGCTTAAATCTTGAAGAAGGAAATTCTTGGTTTAACAAGTTGTTGAAGACAGCTGATAAAGACGGCAAAGATGCACCCGTTTATCGTGTAAGTGAAGGCGTAGAGGCGATTCACCTCGAGTCGAAAGGACTTGAAAAACAATATGATCCACATGCTTGGCTGAACATTAATAATGGAATTAAGTATGTTGAGAACATCCGAGATGCGTTAATGAAAGAAGATCCAGAAAACAAAGAATACTATAAAAAGAATGCGGATAAATATATTGCTGAATTAAAAACACTTCATGAAAAGACGATTGCAGAATTAAACAAGATTCCTAAAGAGAAACGCGTTCTTATCACGAGTGAAGGAGCATTCAAATATTTCGGAGAAGCTTACAATATTGATACTGCATATGTTTGGGAGATCAATTCTGAAAACCAAGGTTCTCCACAGCAAGTCAAAGACTTAGTAGATTTTATTAAAAAATCAAATGTACCTGGGTTATTCGTTGAAACCAGTGTGGATGCGAGAAGTATGGAAACTGTTTCAAAAGAGACGGGTGTGCCGATAAAAGGCAAGGTCTTTACAGATTCTTTAGGAAAGCCTGGTAAGGATGGAGATACTTATAAAAAAATGATGGAATGGAACACTGAGACCATTATTGAGGGATTGAAATAAGAATAATAAAAAGAAGCTGAAAATTATCTCAGCTTCTTTTTTGTTTTTATTAATGTATGCTTTATAATACGTTAAGTGAAGTTTGCGATAAAGGTGGAAAATGAGTATGAATATAAAAGCAGTCTGTTTTGATATGGATGGTGTGATTGTCGATACGATGCGTCATCACGTTAATGCATGGCGCCATGCATTTCAAGAGAACGGATATGATCATGAAGAGCTAATCTTTTACCTTAGAGAAGGAATGCCAGGAAAAAATACGATTAGAGATGTTTTTGAACATTCTAATGTCGTTGTTAACGAAGACTTGATTGAAGATATATATGTTCAAAAAAGAAATTACTTTAAGAAACACGCACAGTATGATTTTATAGAAGAAACGGTGTCTACGCTTATATCTTTAAGTAAGAATCAGATTCCTATTGCTCTCGTTACAGGCAGTAGAAAAGAATTTGTATCTGAAGTTTTAAGTAAATTACCTGTTACTTTTGATATAATTGTTACGGGAGATGATGTGAAAGAAGGAAAACCTTCGCCTGAGCCTTATTTACTAGCTATGGATCGACATTCCTTTAAGCCATCAGAGTGGTTAGTTATTGAAAACGCACCACTCGGCATAGAGTCTGCTAAAAGAGCAGGAGCTTATTGTTTAGCTCTTGAAACCACTCTTGATAAAAAGTACTTAAATGAAGCAGATGTAATTATCAGACCAAAAGATTTACAACGTCAAGTTAAGTATCTTATAAAAGGTTTGAAATAAAACCATGTAAAAGCATGCTCACGGAGCATGTTGTTTTACTTTGTCTGTAATTCGTGTATACTATGAGACAGTTTAAATCGTACTCATTACTACTTAATTTGATTTTCTCACGGAGGTTAATCATGAATAACAAGATAGATTCGATAGCCATTCGTGTAGATGATTTATCGTTTCATTATGGCGATAAAAATGTTCTCCAGCATGTAACGATGGAGATTAAGAAAGGATCCTTTCTTGGACTAGTTGGTCCGAATGGTTCAGGTAAATCTACACTAATTAAATGTATATTAGGTCTTCAAAAGCCTCAAGAAGGAAACGTTTATCTTTTTGGGGAAAAAGTAAATAAGTTTAATGATTGGGACAAGGTAGGCTATGTTTCACAAAAAGCCAATAGCTTTAACACGGCCTTTCCTGCAACAGCGTTTGAAGTTGTATCGATGGGGCTTTTCGGTAAAGTTGGATTGTTTAGATTCTTAAAAGCTTCCGATAAGAAAAAAGTATGGGAAGCATTAAGGTCAGTGAAAATGGATCAGTATGCCCACCAGAACATAGGAGAGCTATCTGGAGGACAACAACAACGAATCTTTATTGCTCGAGCTCTAGTTAGTGATCCTGAACTATTAATATTAGATGAGCCTACTGTTGGAGTTGACACCGAATCGTCAGACTCTTTTTATAAGATGCTTAAGGAACTGCATCGTGAAAATAACATGACTCTTGTTTTAGTAACGCATGATGTGGGTGTTATGACGAATTATGTAACCGATGTAGCTTGTTTGAATAAACAGATTCATTTTCATGGAAACACGAAAGAGTTTGAAGAAAGTTCTTCTGAAAATATGTCTGCTTTTTATGGTCATCATGTTCATGTGCTTCACCATGATCATGTCCACGAGTAAGGGGAGGAACACATGTTACCATTTTTAAAATATGAATTTTTACAAAATGCCTTCTTAACAGGAATCATGGTCGGATTGCTAGCTCCTGTTCTAGGGGTTTTTATTGTGGTAAGACGGCAAGCATTAATCGCTGATGCATTGTCTCATATCACCTTAGCGGGTATAGCTGCTAATTTGCTGTTAGGAAAGTGGTCTTCCTTCTTTGCAGCCGCTAATCCTATTTATATGGGTATGGCTTTCTCGGTTGGTGGAGCTATTTTTATTGAGCAGCTAAGAAAAGTGTACAAGCACTATGAGGAGCTTGCTATACCAATCATTATGTCGGCGGGAATTGGTCTAAGTGTTATCTTCATCTCAATGGCTGATGGTTTCAACACTGATTTGTTCAACTATCTATTCGGAAGTATTATTGCTGTTAAGCGTTCAGATGTTTGGACAGTTTTTGCGATCCTTGTTGTTGTTCTCTTGTTCGTATTTTTCATGTACAAAGAATTATTTGTTTTATCTTTTGATGAAGAGCAAGGAAAATTATCCGGTATTCGAAGCAACTGGATCTTAGTTGCTTTTATGGCAATAACGGCTTTAGTCATTGCTGCTTCCATGAAAATTGTAGGTATTCTCTTAGTTTCAGCACTTATGACCTTACCTGTGGCAGCAAGTATTCGAATTGCTAAAGGGTTTAAGCAAGCGATTTGGCTTTCTGTTCTTTTTGGTGAGATTTCAGTGATCGCTGGTATGTTTTTGTCATATTACTTGGATCTTGCATCAGGTGGAACGATTGTTTTATGTTTAGTTGTAATACTGGTCTTAACTATTTTCTATAAAAAATTTACAGGTTCCAGAAAGGTGGGTCACTTGTGAAACTTGCGATGACGATTGAACAGGCAATGGACCTTCTAAAAGAAAAGGGCTATAAGTATACGGAAAAGCGTAAAGATCTTCTTTCCTTGTTTGCTCGGGAAAAAAGGTACCTTACAGCTAAAGAAGTTCAAGAAGCGCTTAAAGATAAGTATCCTGGTCTTAGTTTTGATACGATCTATCGAAATCTAACTACTTTTGTGGAGTTAGAATTGCTTGAAGAAACAGAGTGGGAAGGTGAGAAAAAGTTTCGATTTACGTGTTCACACAATGAACATCATCATCACTTGATCTGCCTTACATGTGGAAGCACGAAGTCCATTCATACGTGCCCGATGGAAGTTTTAGATAGGGAATTAAATGGTTTTGACGTTACAGGTCATAAATTTGAGATTTATGGTTATTGTGAAACATGTAAAAATTAAACTTTTTATAAGGATTCAAGTATGTATCTCCTTTTATTTAGCCAAGCTAAGGTGAAAGGAGGTTTTTTTATGCCTGAAGTTAAATGTAATGTATCGAATTGTACGTATTGGGGGGAAGGCAACAATTGTGTAGCTGATGCTATTCTTGTTGAGATCGACAAACATGCAAATATGTCTATTGACATGAGTGCAGACGGTAGCCTCCATGGTGATGCGACTCATAAAGATGCAGCCCACGACACAGCTGAAACATGTTGCCATACGTTTAAAGCTAAACATTAAGCAAAGAGGCCGAGAATAGGCCTCTTTTTAATGCCCATAAACTAACATCTATGAAAAGGTCACTTTATTGCCATAATAAGAACGCTCCTTAACACTATAATAGGGGGAATCATCATGGCATACGAAAGAGATGAACGTACAATTAATAATAATGAAGCGGTATTTCGTGAAGAAATGGCCGCGGAAGCTGTACCAGTTCCTGTAAGAAGTGATATGACGTTGCCTGAGAACGAGAGACCTCGTTATTCAGAGCGTGACGACGATCGCAGACACGAACACGAAGATTCACGGGAAAGAGCGGGAGGTAAAGCGACAGGGATCATCGCGATCATCCTATCTGTATTATCTTTGTTCATACTTCCTGTGTTGTTTGGGGCAGCAGGTATTATTGTTGGATTCATTGCCAGAAGACAAGGTGCACATTCGCTTGGTAATTGGGCAATCGGCATAGGTGTCGTGTCCATTGTCATTTCGTTGTTTTTTGCACCATTCTTTTAAAGGAAAAAGGAGCAAAGAAGAAGCTAACCGCTTCTTCTTTTTTATGGGATAAGGATGTTTTTGAATACATTGCTGTTTTTGAAATGCTGTTTTAGTAGACTTTGTAGCTTGTGGAAGTAATTGATTTCCGTTTCAGGTGCTCGCTTTCCGCGGGGCAGGCAGTGAGCCACATTTGGACGTTTCACTTTTAATTGTCTCACCTGCCCACCTATCCCGCAGGATAAGGAAGGCTACGGAAGCGATACATCGCACGAAGAAAATTTGAAGTTTAATTTTCGAGGAGTCTCGCACCCTGCACTCCAATCAACCCATCTTCGAAGAAAAGAAAAGGCCGTTTTCTGTAAGATTGTTGCTCTTAGGACGTTTTCATTTCTTCCTCTAGCAAGTTGATTGTAGCGTAAGGTTGCCTGCCTGCCACATGAGGAGCTTCTCGCAAGGCATGCGACGAGGAAGTTCACTTCTTTAGCATAGACTTGTAGACGCAGGAGCAGAGATACAACCTTGAAGCGGGCTGGTGGAGACTCCTAATGGGGCAAAGCGGCAGTCAGAAAAGTGAAAGTGACTCGTTTAGCCCCGACAAGCAGTAGGTAAACGGGCTTGAAAGGCGCATTATGCCTTCTTGGCCGTTTACTTTTTGACCTCGAGGGGCTAGTCACTGCAACTAAACAGGAGGCTCACCGTTCGCCCCATGGAAAGCGTGCAACCTGGAGCGGAAATCAACTACTTTCAGGAAACACCAATGTATACGAAAACATTTTTTTGAAAAAGCAAAGATCGATTATAGCATTAGAAAAAGCTCCCGAAGATGGGAGCTTTTTTTAAATTTATACTTGCTGAGCCGCAGCTTCAGCTTTTAATTTTTCTTCATGTGCTTTTGCTAAAATGTCTACTTCTTTTTTTAGTTCATCTAAAAGCTGATCTTCTGGAATTTTCCTTACGATTTCTCCGTGGCGGAATAGCAATCCTTCGCCACGCGCGCCAGCGATTCCAATATCCGCTTCACGTGCCTCTCCAGGTCCGTTAACAGCACATCCAAGTACAGCAACTTTGATTGGAGCGCGCACGTTAGAGATATATTCCTCAACTTCATTTGCGATTGAAATAAGATCAATCTCAATGCGTCCACAAGTCGGGCAAGAAATCAGTGTGGCAGCATCGGAAAGAAGTCCGAATGATTTTAATAATTCACGTGCAACCTTAACTTCTTCAACAGGATCGGCACTAAGCGAAATACGAACGGTGTTTCCAATTCCCTTATGAAGGATAGCACCTAGTCCTGCAGCACTTTTAACGGTACCTGCAAAAAGTGTACCTGATTCTGTGATCCCAAGGTGTAATGGGTAATCAAAGGCTTTTGCAGCTTTTTCATAAGCTTCGATAGCAAGGTTAACATCAGACGCTTTCATGGATACGATAATATCATGAAAATCGAGATCTTCTAGAATCTTAATATGGTGTAGAGCACTCTCGACCATTCCATCTGCTGTAGGATAACCGTACTTTTCAAGGTACTTCTTTTCAAGTGAGCCTGCGTTAACACCGATTCGAATCGGGATCCCTTTAGCTTTTGCAGCTTTTACCACAGCTTCAACCTTTTCACGGCGACCGATGTTACCAGGATTGATTCTAATCTTGTCGGCTCCACCTTCGATGGCTTTCAGTGCAAGCTTATAATCAAAATGAATGTCTACAACCAACGGGATATTAATTCTTTTCTTTATGTCTGCGATCGCTTCTGCAGCACGCATATCAGGACATGCAACACGTACCACTTGGCAGCCCGCTTCTTCCAAACGTAAAATTTCAGCTACTGTAGCCTCAACATCGTGTGTCTTTGTTGTTGTCATACTTTGCACAATAACCTGATCAGTTCCACCTATTGTTAAGTTTCCTACTTTTACAGGTCTTGTTTTAGATCGGTGGGTGATTTCACTCATTGGTGAATCGCTCCTTTTTTCAAATTGACAGTATTATTCTGTCCTATCATCAGTTCATTTTAGCAGGGAACATTTTGTTTTGACAAGTAATGTTATCTCACTTACTTATGATATAAAGGGAATTTGTAGGATTTACCTATTTGTATATTCTCAGGATTCACATCAGGGTTAAGTGATTTAAAGTCTTTCAGCATAGATACGATAGAATAATTTTTATTTGAATTCAGTTGTTCTACAACAGAAATTAGCGTGTCTCCAGGCGATACTTCATAGGTTTTAAAATTTTGTTTATTCTTATCTTTTTTCTTTTCTGTATGTATTTCTGCGTTGGCCGGACTAGACTGAGGGAGTGTCCCGATCTTCAAATCATAAGCAACCACATATAAAATTAGCATGATTACACAAACTCTTATGAATCGTTTCATAAATCCCCTCTCCTTTCGCATATGTTACTATATGCTTGTCCATTTTCTTTATGACAAGTTTAAAGTGACTTCTTTCTTGAGCATGGTGTAAAATGGAAAGGCAGGAAGGACAGAAAAAAATAAATTTCTGCGTATCTTTGTAGTTGTACCGATTGGAGAGGTGAAAGTTATGAAAAAAGCAAAAATACTTGCTCTGCTATCCATAATGACTGCAGCGCTATTTATTGCTCCTTTGACAATGTATGCTGATGCTGCACCTGGGGACATTATCGTAACGTTAGGTGAGAATTTGACAGAGCAACAAAAAAGTGAGCTATTAAAAGAAATGGACGTTCCTGCTGATGTGGAATCTGTAGTTGTTACAAATGAGGAAGAACATCAATATTTAGGCAACTATATTTCAAAAGCGCAAATCGGATCAAAAGCAATCTCGTCAACAAAGATTACAATTGGTGATAAAGACCAAGGATTATCGGTCAAGACGAATAATATTAATTGGGTTACAGAAGAAATGTATATGAATGCTTTAACGACTGCAGGTGTAACGGACGCAGAGATCTATGTAACAGCACCATTTGAAGTTTCAGGAACTGCAGCTTTAACAGGTATAATCAAAGCGTACGAGTCTACAGCACAGATTGAAATTCCTGAAGCTCAAAAACAAGTGGCAAATGAAGAGATGGTAAAAACTGCAGAACTTGGTGAAAGAATCGGAACGAAGGAAGCTACGGAGCTGATGACGCGAGTTAAAGAAGAAATCGCGAAAAATCCGGTACAATCAGAAGAAGATCTGCGAGCTTTAATTGAAAAAGTCGCAAAAGATATGGGAATCGAACTAACACAAGAAGAACTAAACGGGCTGCTTGCATTGTTCAATAAGATGAAAGATTTAAATATCGATTGGGATCAAGTTCAAAATGGCCTAAAGGACATTAGTGATAATCTTGGTAACTTCTTAAATGATGAGGGGACACAGTCCTTTTTTCAAAAGATAATTGATTTCTTTATGGCTATAATTGATGCGATTAAATCACTCTTTAAATAGAATTAAAAAAAAGCGGCTTCCCGGCCGCTTTTTTTATTTTTTTCTAGGAATCTTGGCGATTGAGAGAGCACATATGAGAAAAGCTAACATCCAAAACCACAAAAATGAATAGGGGATATGTACATTTAAAAAGAAAAGGACTGTTAATAATACCGATGGAATGGTAATGGAGTAGCAAGATAGTACCCATAGGTGTCTGTAAGATTGTTTTCTCTTAAGAAGTTGTGCCAGTGGGATGGCTAAGGCAGCTAAAATTGAAGCGCCAGAAAACAAAATTCCTGAAAAGAGAACATACATTACTACATATATAACAGCAATAATGATCGGAAAGATGCCATCCAGAGTGGAAGCGAAGTTTTGCATTTGATCAGGATTCAATCCAAAACTCTCAAAATTGTTCAACGGTTGATTCTTAGATACAAGACCAACTAAAAATATACTGAAAACAGGAATCATACATAATAGCGTCAACAATAATACATACATGATAGTACTGCCGACTCCTAAGAAACGAAAAGATGCGATAGATTTGAAAGACCATAAACTCTTAACAAAACGAATATGTAATTTCATGTGAAAAGCTCCTTTAATTGTTAGCATCATTAGTGTACATGAATGGATAGCTTTCGACAATATCATTCATTTGTAAAGGTAATGTTACAAATCTTCTATTTTTATTTACACAAACAACACAAATAGAGATAATGGCGGAGGTTGATAAATGATAGTAAACAAGGAGCTGTAAACATTGAATTATCAAGAGATGTTATTTCAATTTATCGGAGGATTGGGGATCTTCTTATTCGGTATTAAATACATGGGAGATGGCCTTCAAAACTCTGCAGGAGACCGATTGCGAGAAATACTTGATAAATTAACAACAAATCCTTTCATGGGAGTTTTAGCAGGAATATTCGTTACAGTATTAATACAAAGTAGTTCCGGTACGACAGTTCTTACTGTTGGACTTGTGAATGCAGGATTCTTAACTTTGCGTCAAGCTATAGGTGTTATCATGGGTGCCAACATCGGTACTACAATTACATCTTTTATTATCGGTATTGATGTAGGAGAATACGCATTGCCGATCATTGCCGTTGGTTCGATCTTAATCTTCTTCTTTAAGAATCCGAAATATAATTATTTTGGACAGATTACATTCGGTTTTGGAGCACTGTTTCTAGGTCTTGAACTAATGGGAGATGGGATGAAGCCTCTAAGTAGTCTTCAATCGTTTCAAGATTTAACTGTCTCAATGAGTGATAATCCGATTCTTGGGGTCGTAATCGGAACTTTGTTTACAGTAATCGTTCAGTCTTCAAGTGCAACGATCGGGATATTGCAAGAGCTTTATTCACAAAACATGATCGATCTAAAAGCAGCACTTCCTGTGTTGTTCGGTGATAATATCGGAACAACGATCACAGCTATTCTTGCAGCGATCGGAACAACTGTTGCAGCAAGACGTGCTGCACTTACACACGTTATCTTTAATCTAGTTGGAACACTTATCTTCTTGATCATACTTGTTCCTTTTAGACACTATATTGAATTTTTAACAGCAAAATTAGACTTAGAACCTGCTATGCAGATTGCCTTTGCGCATGGAACCTTTAATGTAACGAACGTTCTTATCCAATTCTGGTTTATTGGAGCACTTGCTTACATCGTAACAAAGTTAATTAAAGGTGAAGATGTTCTCATTGAATACAAAGCAAAACATCTCGATGAAATCGTATTAGAAACAGCACCATCATTAGCAATTAGACAAGCGAAACAAGAGATTATTCGAATGGCTAATTATTCGCAGAACGGCTTAAAAGAAGCGATCACTTATTTGAACGAGAAAGATAAAAAGAGTGCAGATCTAGCGATGCAATATGAAGAGGCGATTAACAATTTAGATCGTCAAATCACTGCTTATTTGGTCAAATTGTCTGCACATCCATTAACTCCACAAGAATCGAACGAACACTCTATGCTATTAGACACGTCTCGTGATATAGAGCGTATTGGTGACCATATGGAGAATATTATTGAGCTTGTGGACTACCAACTACGAAACAATGTACGCTTAACAGATACCGCAAAACAGGACCTTGATGAAATGTTCACGTTAACCGTTTCTACGGTTGATAAAGCTGTTAAGGCACTCGAAGAAGGTAATGTTGAACTTGCTAAGGAAGTCTTAGGCTTAGAAGACAAGATTGATAAGATGGAACGTACACTTCGTAAGCAACACATCATGCGTATGAATGAAGGTCAGTGTGATGGAAATGCTGGTATCGTCTTCGTCGATATCATCAGCAACCTTGAAAGAATAGGCGATCATGCTGTAAACATTGCAGAAGCAGTATTAGAGAAGTAAAATGAATCCAAGAGGCTTTTTAGTCTCTTGGTTTTTTTATATAAAGGAGAAGTAAATATGGATATTTTATATTGGATCATCATCGGTGTAACATTTGCCATTAGCTTTGTCGCGTTGATCTATCCTATCTTACCAGGCGTATTATTTCTTGCAGCGGGTTTTATCATCTATGGGTTTGCGTTTTCGTTCGAACCGTTCACACCTTTTTTCATCATTGTTCAGGTATTATTGTTTATCAGTTTGTTTATCGTTGACTATGTAGGAAATGCATATGCAGTGAAGAAAAAAGGCGGATCAAAGGCTGCCCTATGGGGAAGCACAATCGGTTTGATCGCAGGGCCATTTGTTATTCCAGTCGCAGGAATCTTGATCGGACCTTTTATAGGAGCTGTATTAGCAGAACTTCTTTTTCAAAAGAAAGGACTCAAAGCAGCTGTATCAATAGGGATAGGGACTGTTCTTGCCTTTGTAGGTACCACTCTAATAAAAGTGCTTACGCAAGCCATAATGATTGGTTATTTTTATTACCAAGTCTTATAATACTTTCTTGCTAATTATGTACCACCATGCTATATTATTTTTGTTCTAACAAAGCACATGTGTTCGTTCTGATTAATTTCAAAAATGTTATTGACTTTAAATGAGACATCGTGCTATAGTAGTTCTTGTCCTTAACAAACGTTAAGACGTTATTCCACAGTAGCTCAGTGGTAGAGCTATCGGCTGTTAACCGATCGGTCGTAGGTTCGAGTCCTACCTGTGGAGCCATTTTGGCGGTGTAGCTCAGCTGGCTAGAGCGTACGGTTCATACCCGTGAGGTCGTGGGTTCGACTCCCTCCGCCGCTACCAAAATGTTTATTTACTCACGATGGCGGTCGTGGCGAAGTGGTTAACGCATCGGATTGTGGTTCCGACATTCGGGGGTTCGATTCCCCTCGTCCGCCCCATAACATTTACATAAGTTTCTCCATTGGACCCTTAGCTCAGTTGGTCAGAGCGGTCGGCTCATAACCGATTGGTCGTAGGTTCGAGTCCTACAGGGTCCACCATAATCGAGGAGGTATACCCAAGTCCGGCTGAAGGGATCGGTCTTGAAAACCGACAGGGGTTTAACGACCCGCGGGGGTTCGAATCCCTCTACCTCCTCCATTACATATTTAAAGTTTTAATTTGGCTCGATAGCTCAGTCGGTAGAGCAGAGGACTGAAAATCCTCGTGTCGGCGGTTCGATTCCGTCTCGAGCCACCATACATATCTAACATCAACCTTACGATAAGCGTGTCGTAAGGTTTTTTTATACTTAAAAAGGGTACAGTGTTTAAGAATTGAAAGTTCATTCTAAATTTGATAAGGTAAACATGTTGAATACTTTCTAAACAAGAAAGTTGATTAAATGGGTTTCACTTTTCAAGTAACGCTTGAAAATGAACATAAAAATTTTACATATTATGAGGAGGAAATGAACATGGCTAAATTTGAACTGCCTGCATTACCTTATGAAACAAGTGCACTTGAACCGCATATCGACAAAGAAACAATGGAGATCCATCACGGTCGCCATCACAAAACATACGTTGATAACTTAAACGCTGCTCTTGAAGGGCAAGCTGAGTTTGAAAACAAAAGCTTGGAAGATCTTTTAACTAACTTAGATGCACTTCCACAAAGCATTCAAAATGCTGTTAGAAACAATGGTGGTGGACATGCTAACCATAGCTTATTCTGGGAAGTGATCGCACCAGGTGGAGCAAACACACCTTCAGGTGAGCTTGCTGACAAGATCAACAGCAAATTTGGAAGTCTTGATGCATTTAAAGAAGAGTTTGCGAACGCTGGAAAAACAAGATTCGGTTCTGGTTGGGCTTGGCTAGTAGTAAACAATGGTGAGCTTGAAGTAACAAGCACTCCAAATCAAGATACTCCGGTTATGGAAGGAAAGACACCTATCCTCGGACTTGATGTGTGGGAGCACGCTTATTATTTAAAATACCAAAACAAGCGTCCTGATTACATTTCAGCGTTCTGGAACGTTGTAAATTGGGATGAAGTTGAAAAGCGTTACAACGAAGCAAAATAATTTAAGTCACTAAGCCGCTGGCATGCCAGTGGCTTTTTATTATGCCTTTATCATGAATTTCATAATGGTCAGATAATGTTACAAGTAATTCATCTAGCGTGAAGTTGCCATCACCAAAGGGAACAGTGGACTGAACAACAAATACGTTTTTGGATTGAAAATACCAAAGTCCTCGTTGATCGGCATTTTTATTCTTAGGACTCTGTAAGGACCGAATCAAGATTTCTTCATCAACAGAATCAAATATCCAATACTCAAACAATTCGTTCACTCCTTTTTACTAAACATAGTTCTCTAGAAGTATGTTGCTTTTGAATGCTATCTTTTTCTCTTCTCATGCAAGTTGATTAACTGAAGTGAAGATCCGCTACTTTTAAAGAGCATCAATGGATACAAAAACAACCTTGCAATAAAATCCAATTTTCGCAAAAGTGAATAGCTCCCTTCGTCTTGAAAGACACTAACGACGAAATGTAAGGGGGCGAAATCATGAGAATCAAAAAAATCATGGATACCGACCAATACCCTAGAGATTTGTTTTTGCTGTTATTTGTAGGTGGATTGTTTACGTTAAGTACGGCTCTATCTAATACATTTGTTAACATATTTCTTTGGAAACAATCGGGTAAGATCACGGATATTGCCTGTTATAATCTATCCATTGTCGTCATGCAGCCAATAGCATTTTATTTTGCTGGTTGGTTTGCCAAGAAAATTGATCGCGTCATCGTATTGAGGATTGGTGTTTTAATCCTCGCTTTATTTTATATCGGGGTCCTTTTAATGGGATCTATGGCAAGTAATTACCTTATTGTGTTAGGAGCCATGTTAGGGTTCGGTTTGGGGTTTTACTGGCTTGCATTTAATGTGTTGACTCTTGAAGTTACAGAACCTGAGACGCGAGATTTTTTTAACGGATACTTAGGTGTCTTAAATTCTATATCCGGAATGATCGGACCTCTGAGTGCGGGTTATATCATTACTAGGATGGACAAACATCAGGGGTATGAAACCATATTCAGTATTTCAATGGTTTTATTTTTGATAGCTGTTGTCATCAGTTTCTTTTTAAAAAGGAGAAAGGCGGATGGACTTTACGGTATTCGCAAAGTGTTGCAAGAACGGAAGCAAGATAAAGCGTGGCTTCAACTATTAAGAGCGCATTTCTTCCAAGGTTTCCGAGAAGGTACTTTTATTTTTTTAATCGTGATCTGGGTGTACACCGCATCTAAAAGTGAATTTGCACTCGGGACGTATGGATTTGTCCAATCCTTTGTATCTTTTATTGGATATTATTGTGTTTCACATTACTTGAAACCAAAGAATCGGATGAAGGCGATATTTGGAGGGGGGCTCCTGTTATTCGTCTCTCCATTCATGCTGTTGTTTCCGATTTCATTCACACTTTTGATTATTTATGGAGTTTCTGTATCGATTGCTTATCCTTTATTGTTAGTGCCTTATGTTTCATTAACATATGATATTATAGGGAAATGCCGCGGTATACATGAAAAAAGGATTGAGTATATCGTTGTTCGTGAGATGTATTTGAATGCTGGTCGAGTCGTTTCTATCGTAACCTTTATCACCGTTGTTCACTTCCTAACAGAAGATATAGGTATCCCTTTATTACTTCCTATTTTAGGCGCTGGGCACTTTATCATTTATTTCTGTTTACGAAAAGTGTCAGTTCCTATTCATAATTCTTCAAAAACAATTGAGATTGCCGAAACTCAACAAGATGGAAACAATCCAAATAAACAATGATTATCTTTTGACATAATTACCTTGGTAAGGATACTATTATTATGTAGATATAATTACCGGTTCGCTTTAGACACCTTTCATAAGGTGTCTGTGCTGTTTTAAAGGGAGATTTACAATATTATGAAAACAAAAGATAAAAAAAAGAAAAATCATGTTCCGATTCGGATCAATGCCTTGTTCTTATCTGTATTTTTTCTCTTTTCTGTTCTAGTTCTTCGTTTAGGCTATGTGCAGATCGTAAAAGGTGAGGAATATCAGCGTACGGCTTATTTAACAGAAAATGTAACAACGAAGCTTGATGCTCCGCGCGGCAAGATGCTCGATGCTAACTATCGCGTTGTTGTTGATAATGAACCTGTTTTCTCTATTACATACACGAGAACACAAGAAGCTGATGCTGAGGAAAGACATAAGTTGGCACGAAAGCTTGCAGATCTCATTGAAAAAGGAACAGATGAGCTGACGGAACGAGACAAGAAAGATTATTTTATTTTTCTAAACGAAAAACAAGTAGTGTCTAGAATCTCTAAAGAGGAGAAGAAAGACACTCCTCCAGAAGAGCTATACGATCTTATGCTAGAGAAAGTAACAGAAGAGGATATCAATTCATTTTCTGAAAAGGAACTCGAAGTGCTGGCTATAAAAAGTGAGATGGACCGAGGCTATACCTTATCTCCACAGCGCATTAAAATTGGGGCTACAGAAAAAGAAATTGCTATGATCAGTGAACATTTACCTGAGTTAGAAGGAGTGGACATTAAGCCGGATGCAGAACGTTCTTATCCGTTTAAGAATTCATTCCGAGATATTTTCGGCCAAGTAAAACAAATTCCGAAATCAAGGATGGACTATTATACTTCTCGAGGCAACGATCGCAATGACATGGTCGGAACGAGTTTTCTGGAAGAACAATACGAATCTCTCCTTCGCGGTACAAAAACGAAGATTAAATATGTAACGGATAAAAAAGGGAATCCGGTTGGAGATCCAGTTGAAGAAGAGGGTGCAAGAGGGAGCGATCTTGTATTAACTGTAGACATGAGTCTTCAACAAGAGGTAGAAAAAGTAATTGAAGAAAAATTAAAAGACGCCATTCGAGGAAAAAATGCTTACGCAAACAGCAAATTAGATAGTGCGTATGTTGTGATGATGGATCCAAATACGGGTGCGATCCTCTCTATGGCTGCTAAAGAATATGATCGTAAGACCGGTAAGTTTAAAGATATACCTTTTGGTAACGTTTATCATTCTTATGCGATGGGTTCAACCGTTAAAGGAGCTACCGTGCTCACTGGTTTACAACAAGGTGTGGTATCACCAGATACAGTGATATACGATGCACCACTTACATTTGGAGATGGAAGATCTTTGAAATCACACGAAAGTATGGGACCAGTTGATGCTGTAGAAGCGTTGGAGCGCTCATCTAACGTATACATGTGGCACATTGCGATGAAACTCGCAGGGTATGATTATTCAAACAAGCGATTTAATGAAAATAAAGTTCAAGAAGCGTTTGAAATCTTAAGAAACTCATACAGTCAGTTCGGACTTGGTGTTCCAACTGGAATTGATCTGCCTTCTGAAGCGACTGGATATAACACAGGGATGAGCCGTGAACTATCACAAGCGATGTTTTTCTCTATCGGACAGTTTGATACGTATACACCGATGCAGATGGCTCAATATGTTTCAACCATTGCGAATGGCGGATTAAGGATGCAACCTCATCTCTTAAAAGAGGTCAGAGAGCCATCCGTTGATCCTAAAAAACTTGGAAAACTTCAGTACCGTTTTGAGCCTAATGTTTTAAACCAGATTGAGATGTCACCGAGTCAGATTGAGGTTGTGCAAAAAGGATTTTATGAAGTGATGCACGGCAATAACGGAACCGCGGCTTGGAAGTTTAAGAACAAAGATTATAACCCGGCAGGAAAGACAGGGACAGCTGAAATCGATAAAGCTACCGGAATCGTTAACAAAACTTTAATCGGTTATGCTCCTTATAAAAATCCAGAAGTAGCATTTGCTGTTGTCGTTCCCGATATTAAAGAAGGAAATACGAATAGTGAAATAGCTGAAGGTGCTCTGGATGCTTACTTCGCTATGAAAAAGGAAGGAATACCAACTAAACCAGATCCTATAGAAGAAAATCAAGAAGAATCACGTTAAATGGCGTGGTTCTTTTTTTTTGTATAGTTTAAATCCGATAGCAAAGACTAAGAACATATTCATGGATAAGCCAGTCTTAACAATACCTTTACAATTCATTAAAACGCAGTTCACATTCAAGGTTTATTGTAGAACATGTAAGAAAGAAACAAGCGTTAAAAAAGGGATCATGACCTGAGAATAATTTCTCTAACATGATAAGACGAAATAATCATATTTTAGGGGGACCTATCAAGATGAAGAAAATGAAGTCTGTGTACCTTTTAGCAGTAATGTCGCTAATCCTAGTTTTCGCTTCAGCATGTGGAAACAAAAGTGAAGATGGAGCTGCTGGCGGCGGAGATCTGAGCGGAAAAATTAAAATTGATGGATCTTCCACAGTATTCCCAATCATGGAAGCTGTTTCTGAAGAGTTCCAAGCTGCAAATCCTGAAGTACAAGCACCTGTAGGAGTATCTGGAACGGGTGGAGGATTTGAAAAGTTCGTTCGTGGAGAATTAGATCTTGCGAATGCTTCTCGTCCGATCAAAGATGAAGAAAAAACAGCAGCTGAAGAAAAAGGCATTGAATATACAGAATTTGAACTTGCAAAAGATGGTCTTTCCGTAGTTGTTTCTAAAGAAAACGACTTCGTTGATCACCTTACACTAGATGAACTGAAAAAGATTTTCTTAGAAGAAAACCCTGCTAAGACATGGGCAGATGTTCGTGAAGGTTGGCCGAACAAAAAAATCGAAGTATTCTCTCCAGGAACTGACTCTGGAACGTATGACTATTTCGACGAAGTAATTCTTGAGGAAAAACCTATGCGTCGTGACGCACAGCTTTCTGAAGATGATAACGTTCTTGTGCAAGGTGTAACAGGATCTGAAAACGCGATTGGATTCTTTGGATATGCGTATTACCAAGCAAACAAAGAAAAAGTGAAAGCTGTACCAATCGATGGAGGTAATGGACCAGTTGAACCTTCACCTAAAACAATTGAATCTGGAGAATATGCACCACTTTCTCGTCCATTGTTCACATATGTGAATAACAAAGCTTTAAAAGATAACGAAGCAGTGTATGAGTATATGAAGTTTGCTCTTGAAAACTCTGGTGAGCTTGCATCATCTGATACGATCGGATACGTATCTCTTCCTAAAGAGAAATACGAAGAGCAAATGAAAAAGCTAGATGAGCTTGCAGGTAAATAATTGTCCTTTATTGAAGTAAAGGAATAAGAATCATATATCAGGGTGAGGAGTGAGAGATCTCCTCACCTTTTCACCTGTTTAGTATTGTCGAATTATAGGAGGTCTTATTGGTGTCCAGAGATAAATCAAACCAAAAATCAATCCGCTCTATGATTCAGGAGAATAAGTCTTCAAGAAGTCAATCAGCGGTAATGGAAAAGGTAGTTCCAAAACTTTTTTTAATCTGTGCAATCATATCTATTTTTACAACAATAGGTATTGTCTTTACATTGTTAACAGAAACTTTTACATTTTTTAATCGAATCTCAATAGTAGAATTTATCACGAATACTAGATGGTTTCCTTTTGCATCTGACGAACATGCAGACTTTGGGATCATTGCTCTTATCATGGGGACATTGACTGTGACAGCGATTGCTATGGTTGTGGCTATCCCGATCGGTCTTGCTGCAGCTATCTATTTAAGTGAGTATGCATCTGCAAAAACGAGAAAAGTCATTAAACCGATCTTAGAAGTGCTAGCTGGAATCCCTACAATTGTTTATGGATTTTTTGCTCTCACATTCGTTACACCTTTATTGGATAAGATCATTCCAGGTGGAATTTCAATCTTCAACGCACTAAGTCCTGGAATTGTAGTAGGAATCATGATTATTCCTATGATTGCATCTTTGTCTGAAGATGCGATGAATGCCGTGCCAAACTCTATGAGAGAAGGTGCGTTGGCTCTTGGTGCAACACGTTTTGAAGTAGCGATGAAAGTGGTACTTCCTGCAGCACTCTCAGGAGTTATCGCATCATTCGTACTAGGAATTTCTAGAGCGATTGGTGAAACGATGATCGTGACCATTGCGGGTGGTTCTAGACCAACTGCAGATATTAATGTAACTGAGTCTATCCAGACGATGACAGCTTATATCGTTCAGGTCAGCCAAGGAGACACGGGCTATGGTACGACGATCTATTACAGTATTTATGCAGTAGGTATGACATTGTTCGTATTTACATTAATCATGAATCTACTTGCTCAATTCATTTCCCGCAAGTTTAGGGAGGAATACTAATGGCATTAATTAATAAAGAATCTGTTAAAAAAAGAATGGGAACGAGATTAGCAGCAAACGGGGTTGCTAAATTCCTCTTTATCCTTGCAACTTGTTTTTCTTTACTCGTACTAGGAGTTTTGATCTATCGAATCTTATCAGAAGGTTTACCTTATTTAAGTTTAGATTTCATCACAAATTTTGCTTCTCGAATGCCTGAACGTGCTGGCATATGGGCTGCGTTGCTCGGTACCATCTGGGTAATGGCAGTAACTGCACCCGTTTCATTCATTCTTGGTGTCGGTACCGCGATCTATTTAGAAGAATATGCGAAAAAAAATGCTTTTACAAAGTTCGTTCAAATCAATATTTCTAATTTAGCGGGTGTTCCATCAATCGTTTTCGGATTGTTAGGTCTAACAATCTTCGTTCGTCTACTTGGCTTAGGCTCAAGTGTACTTGCAGGTGGTTTGACGATGAGCCTTCTAATTCTTCCTGTAATCGTTGTTGCTTCACAAGAAGCGATCCGAACCGTGCCGAGAGAGATTCGAGAAGCTTCTTTTGGAATGGGTGCGACAAAATGGCAGACGATCAGAAGAATCGTGTTTCCAGCAGCACTTCCCGGAATTTTGACAGGTACGATTCTTGCTTTATCACGTGCTGTAGGAGAGACTGCACCACTATTAGTATTAGGTGCCTTGGCTTATGTAGCGTTTGTTCCAGAAAACATCTTCTCGCAGTTCACTGTATTACCGATACAGCTTTATAACTGGACGAGCAGACCGCAAGAAGAGTTTCATATGATTGCAGCAAGTGGAATCATCATTCTGTTAATCATCTTGCTGATCATGAACTCAATCGCAGTATTAATCCGAAATAAGTTTCATAAACGCTTCTAATAGAGAGTAGGAGGACGAGAACATGGATATTACAATCAACAAACAAATGGTTCAAAAAAATGCAAAAGAACAGGATTTTACACCTGTTTTTAAGATCAATAATTTAAACTTGTGGTATGGACAGGATCATGCCTTAAAAGATATTAAATTTGATATTCCTGAAAAGCAGGTTACTGCCATCATCGGACCATCAGGGTGCGGTAAGTCGACATTTATTAAGACGTTAAACAGAATGGTGGAAATGGTTCCAATTGTACGTATGTCCGGGGAAATTGTTTATCGTGATAAGAATATTTTTAATCCTAAATACGGCGTAGAAGAACTTCGTACACAAGTAGGTATGGTGTTCCAGAAACCAAACCCATTTCCAAAGTCTATTTATGAAAACGTAGCTTATGGCCCACGTATTCACGGAATCAAGAATAAGAAGGTATTAGATGAAGTAGTAGAAAAAAGCTTAAGAGGTGCCGCAATCTGGGACGAAGTAAAAGACCGTCTGCATGAGAACGCATATGGCTTATCAGGTGGTCAGCAACAGCGTCTATGTATTGCAAGATGCTTAGCGATTGAACCAGATGTTATTCTTATGGATGAGCCTACTTCTGCTCTAGATCCGATTTCTACTTTGAAAGTGGAAGAACTTGTGCAAGAGCTTAAGAAAGACTACAGCATTGTTATCGTGACACATAACATGCAACAAGCGGCTCGTATTTCAGATCGCACCGCTTTCTTCCTTAATGGAGAAGTTGTGGAATATACAGATACAAGCACATTGTTCTCAAATCCAGCGGATAAGCGGACAGAAGATTATATTACAGGACGATTCGGTTAATTAAAGAAAATAGGAGTGAGATAAATGGTTGTTCGTGAAAATTTTCAGCTTCAGTTAGAAGAGATGAAACAAGCGATTGTACAGATTTCTAAATTGGCAGAGGAAGCATTAGAGCTTTCTGTTGAAGCATTAAAGAATCAAGATCTCGATAAAGCCCTACAGATTATTGAAAATGATAATCGCATCAATGTCCTTGAAGATGAAATCAACGACATGGCCATTCTATTGATCGCTAAACAAGCACCTGTAGCATCTGACCTTAGACGAATTATTGCTGCCATTAAAATATCGTCTGATATTGAACGGATGGCTGACTTTGCCGTTAATATTGCAAAGTCTACGATTCGAATCGGAAAGCAAGAGCTCATAAAACCATTAGAAGAGCTTCCTAACATGGCACATCATGCGATTTCTATGCTTACAACTGCTACAAAGGCTTATGTGGAAGAAGATGTAGCTCTAGCGAAGCAACTAGCGGAATTAGACGATGAAGTAGATGAAACGTACGGAAAGATCATTAAAGAGCTATTAGAGCTTATGACAAAGAATCCTGAACATCTTTCTCAGATCAGTCAGCTTCTGTTTGTGTGCAGGTATATTGAACGTACTGCTGATCACGCTACAAATATTGCAGAGAGCATTATCTTTTTAGTAAAAGGAAAAAGATACGGTTTAAACGATTAAGCCACAATGACTATTCATCTATAAAAAATTTAATAAAAAGAGCAAGCGCTGAATCTCTCAACGCTTGCTCTTTTTTATGTAGAATTACGAACTTGTTATTTCTTTAGCGATCTCATCAAAACTCATCTTGCTGTTTACTTGATGAGATTCAGCCCTTACGGCACCTTCTAAATTGTTCGTACGTAAATATTTTAAGAATTCATCGCTATTCTTAATGATGTTTTCTTTTTGTAGAAGGTCGCATACTTCTCCAGTACTCATTCCTTGAGTGATGGTTAAAGTCATCTGATACACTTTTTCTTCCTCTTTTGGAGGCGCGGTTTTCGGTTCTTCTTTTTCAACCGGAGCCGCAACTGTTTCAGAATCTTTAAGTGAAGTATACTCTTCCTTTGAAATTGCTAATTCGCCTTTTTCAGAAAGATATTGAGCAACCGATTCTTCTGTTAGTTCAGAAGTTTTATCAGCATCAGCCGTATAATAAAAGCCAGCCAAAATTCCTGTTGAAAGGATAATACCTGCTGAAAATCCGCGAAGGTTTTTGCTTGTCATACTCATTACCCCTCACAAATTAGTTCTTATCGTTAATCATCATTTCATCTTCAAGAACTTTTAGTTTCTTTTTTATTTGATAGATCTCTTTCATTAACTGAATAGTAAAGTTCTCGAGCTGTGTTTCAACTGAAGCTTCCTTGTTTTTTCTAAAGGAAAGAATCAAAAGAATAACACCAACTAGTAACAATCCAAAAATAGCAAACTCCATAATATCCTCCCTAATTTAAAGCTATACCCTTTACTTTTATAACATAGTATTCTGCTGTGGTATAGGGTTTTTCGCAAAAGTTTACACAAATTGCTACAATTCGACTATTTTCTCATTTAAATCCATACGCGCATGAAAATAATTGAAATGTAAACGACGTTTTTTGTCTTACTTTGTCAATTTGACAGAATAATCAGAGAGATTAACCGGTTACAAAAACTTTACATATCCGGAAATCTCAAGTGGGATAAGGAAGCGTCATTTTTCGACTTTTTTGACACATTGTATATAAAAATATCCAGTGATACGATTATAAAAAATATGGTAATAAATAAACATTTCATAGAATAATTAATTAGGATGAGGTGATGAACTTGATCGAAGATATTGTCAAATTAAAGGAAAACGGCTTAACCCTTCAAGAGATCGCTCAAAGAATGAACATGTCTTTAGGAAAGGTTCAGTATCGCTGGAACAAATACCGGCAGCAGCAAACACCATCGCATCATGAACTTCCATCTCAGCCCGTTCTTAAAGAAGATAAATGGTTTATGCCTTTTGAATATGAAGAGGCAAATGTACATCTGATGCCAAGGAGCCCAGATAGTTTGTATGTGTATTGGAGTTTTTCGCAATCAACAAAACAGATGGCAGAACATCATTTTCGCACAAAATGGGAAGAGCTTCCTTCGATATTGAAAATTTATGACGTAACTGACATTGATTTTTTTGGCCATAATGCTCATCGAACATTTGAGGTGGAACTACCGCCGATGACCAACAATTGGTTCCTTCAATCCTTAGAACCTGGAAGAACTTATATCGTTGATATTGGTACGCGAACTTTTGATGGCAGTTTCTTTACTCTATTACGATCAAACCCTGCAGAGACTAGCCCTTCACTTTATAACAGTATTCATGATGAAAAGATCGACAGATGGAGACATCAGGATGTTGAACAGCCAGAATGGCTTGAGAATTTTTCAACTTATTCTTATTATCAAAAAATTAGATAGGAGAGTATAACATGTCTAACGGGTATTTTTCATTAGTCTTGCACGCTCACCTTCCTTATGTGAGGCATAAAGAAGCGAATCGATTAGAGGAAAGATGGGTATTTGAGGCACTTACTGAGACATATATCCCGTTGTTATGGGTACTCGAAGATCAGCCTGAAACCTTGTCTTGGACGCTATCATTCTCATCACCTTTGTTGGAGTTATTAAACGATCCCGTCATTCAAAAACGTTATCTAGAACATTTAGATCTTACGATAAAACTTGTTAAAAAAGAAAAAAAGCATTCCATTAATAAGGAAGAAGAAAAAATTATTTGTTTTTACGAAGAGCGCTATAAACGAATCATGGAAACCTATCAAGAATTCGATTGTAAAGTTACAGATGCTTTTAAGCGCTATATGAATCTTGGGAAGGTTAACTGCATTACTTCCTCTGCAACCCACGCGTTCCTTCCCTATATTCAAACGGAGCAAGGAGTTAAAGCTCAAATCTTTGGAGGCGTTCAAACATTTGAAAAGTATTTTGGTGAAAAGCCTAAAGGCTTTTGGCTGCCAGAATGTGCTTACTCTCCCGGGGTAGATAAAGCGTTAGCTGATGCAGGTATACAATTTACTTTTGTAGATGAAGAAACTCTACTTAGAAGTAAGCCTGTTCCATCAAAAGGAATTGGAGCTCCTGTTTATTCTCCGCATGGGGTGGCATTGTTTTCACGAAATCAATGCATCTCAGAAACGATATGGAATTCTTCTGTTGGTTATCCGGGTGACTTTGATTATCGAGAATTTTATCGAGATGTCGCTTATGAGCGGGAGAACGAATATATAAAGAGCTTTATACATCCGGAAGGAATACGAGTTGATACAGGTTTGAAGTATTGGCGAATAACTGGGAAAACGGAGAACAAAGACTGGTACCAAAGAGACTGGGCATTAAATAAAGTACAGAATCATGCTAATGATTTTTGTCATCGAATTAAAGAATATCTACATACAAACGAACAATCATTTCCTCCTCAATTAATCACTGCACCATTTGATGCAGAGCTATTTGGACACTGGTGGTTTGAAGGACCAGAATTTTTACTTCAATCCATGAACGTTTCAACTGAACAAAACATCACGTGGATCACACCTCAAGAATTTTTAACAAGACATTATCAGGATTTAGAAACTGTAAGACCATGCTTTTCAACATGGGGTCGAAACCAAACAGGCGAGGTATGGCTGAATGAGTCAAACGCCTGGATGTATAGACACTTGCATCACTGTGAAAGAAAGCTTGTCCAACTAGCAGCTCGTCTTTCACATGACGAACCTAACATCGTTATGGAACGATATGCAGATCAGATCGTTCGTGAATGGATGCTTGCCGCTAGTTCTGATTGGGCTTTTATCATTGAAGGTAATAGTGCTACAGAATATGCCAAGTCAAGATTTCAAGAACATATCGAGAGGTTTCATGAACTGTGTCGATCCGTTGAAAATAAGACGTATCAGCTTGCTGAGATTGCTGAATTTGAAAACGAATACCCTTTCATGTTAACAACTGGTTTATGGCACTTTTTTAAGAGTAAACATGATGAATACGTAGCATCTCAGTACAATGAACAAAAAACTAAAGGCAAAAAGAAGATATTAATGCTTTCATGGGAATTCCCTCCTATGGTAGTAGGTGGGTTAGCACGGCATGTGTTTGACCTTTCTAGAAAATTGGTCGAGCAAGGTACAGAAGTATATGTTATTACATCTTCTGTTCCAGGATATCCCGAACATGAAGTGAACAACGGTGTGCATGTATACCGAGTTGCTGGTAATCAGCCTAATTTTGAATCGTTTTTTCACTGGACCGGAAGTTTGAATATGGCCATCACTGAACAAGCACTGGCATTAGCAAATAAGTTCGACTTTGATTGCATTCATGCCCATGATTGGCTCGTTTCAGTTTCCGCACTAGCCATCAAGGAAGAATTAAACATTCCGTTGATCACCACGATACATGCAACAGAACATGGTAGGAACAATGGAATTACATCACCCCTTCAATACGAGATCAATCAAAAAGAGTGGGAACTGATGGATGGATCAGACAGTCTGATCGTCTGCAGTGACTATATGAAAAATGAGTTAACAGGGGTCTTTAGTATTCCGGAAGAAAAGATAACGATTCTACCAAACGGTATAGATCCAGAACAGATCTCATTTCAAACAAGTTCATCCATAGAAGATAGGAATCATCAAGAACTTCTTCTATTTTCGGTTGGCAGGCTTGTAAAAGAAAAAGGTTTCCAAACGATCATAGAGGCTGCAGATCTTTTAAGGAATTCGGGCAAGCACGTCAGGTTTGTGATTGCTGGTAAAGGTCCGTTAATGGATGAACTAAAAACAATGATTAGAGTTAAGAACCTTGAAGAATTTGTTCACCTTGCAGGGTTCGTTAGCGACGAGGAAAGAAATGAATGGTTTGCAAAAGCTGACGCTGCCATTTTTCCGAGTCATTATGAACCGTTTGGCATTGTTGCTCTAGAAGGAATGGCTTCTGGTAAACTAACCATCGTCTCTGATACAGGTGGATTAAGAGAAATTGTTGATCATGAAAAGACAGGGCTAAAAATATACCCTAACAATCCAGAGAGTATCGTGTGGGCAGTAGAGTATATCCTTAGCAATCGTGAACGCTGCCAAGAATTAGCCAAAAACGGTGAAGAAACAGCAAGAACCGTTTTCAGCTGGGATTCAATTGCTGAAAAGACTGCAGAACTCTATACGACAAAACAAAATCAAACATCAAAAGTGGGAGGTATCGTTTAATGAAGGGTGTAATTATGGCTGGTGGAAAAGGAACACGATTAAGACCTCTTACATGCAATATGCCAAAACCAATGGTGCCGATGCTTCATAAACCTGTTATGGAATATGGTATTGAACTTCTGAAGAAGTTTGGTATTACGGATATCGCCGTTACGGTTCATTACTTACCAGACGCAATTAAAAACTATTTTGGTGATGGTCGCGATTTTGGTGTGAACCTTCATTATTTTGTTGAAGATACGCCTCTCGGAACAGCCGGGTCCATTAAGAATGCCGAAGAATTTTTAGATGAGCGTTTTATCGTGATATCAGGTGATGCATTAACAGATTTCAACCTTGAAAAAGGAATCCAATTTCATGAAGATAAAGAGTCTTTAGCTACGATCTTTATGAAACAAGTCGATTCACCTCTCGAATATGGTGTAATCATGACCAACCAGGAAGGAAAGATCATTCGTTTTCTTGAAAAGCCAAGCTGGAATGAAGTCTTTAGTGATACGGTGAACACAGGTATCTATGTACTCGAACCAGAAGTATTTAATTATATTGAAAAAGATGTACCTGTAGATTTTAGTAAAGATTTGTTTCCGCTACTTATGAAAGAGGATAAAAATTTGTTTGGTTATCAAGCAGAAGGATATTGGTCTGATATCGGGAGCCTTCAGCAGTATCGTCAATCCCATTATGATATGTTGAACGGTTTAGTGAATCTACCTTTTGCAGGAGAGGAAAAAGAGCCTGGTGTTTGGATCGGTGAGAATGTTTTTATTGAAGATGGAGCTGTGATCGAAGCACCTGTTAGCATTGCAGATGGGGCAGTGATCAGAAAAGGTTCTCATATTGGCAAACTATCTGTTGTTGGGAAGAATAGTGTAGTAAGCACTGGAAGCTCTTTAAAGAAAACGGTTCTATGGAACGATGTATTTGTAGGAGATCAGTGTGAATTAAGAGGAGCAACGATCGCAAACGGTACGAAAGTCGAAAAAGATGCTTCTGTCTTTGAACATGCGGTAGTCGGTAATCATTGTACGATTGGTAGGAACGCGACATTAAAGCCTGATGTAAAGATCTGGCCAGAAAAAGAGATCTTCGAAGAAGCTCTTGTTCACACTTCGATTGTATGGGGAAAAAAAGCTACCAAATCTTTGTTTGGTTCTAGAGGCGTCTCTGGAATCGCAAACGTTGAGATCACACCAGATTATATAGCAAGACTTGCATCAGCCTATGGAGCTGTTCTTCCTTATGGGTCACAGATCATCATCGCAAGTGACTCACATGATTTTTCCGTTATGATCAAACAATCTTTTATACAAGGTCTTCATTCTTCTGGTGTTCATACGCTTGATATCAGTCCTACAGTAGCACCGGTTGTTCGATTTTCAATCGAAGAAGAGCGTTTAGAAGGCGGAGTATACGTAAGGTTCTCGAACCCTACGGGAGAAAAACAACTGATGATCGAATTCTATGATAACAAAGGACTTCCGATTCATTCTGACCTTGAAAGAAAGATTGAGAATGCTTATTGGCAGGAAGATTATAGACGTGCTTCATTTGATCGTATCGGAAAAGGTGCTGTTCAAGCGAACAAACATGAAGATTACATTTCTGCTCTATTAGAAGAAATACAAGAAAAAGGAATTCAAGAAGCTAAATTTAGAGTAGTGGTAAATTACAATCATCAGCCGTACCTGAACTTTATTCCTAATCTATATAATCGATTGAACTGTGAGATTCTTACCGCTCCCTATCAGACAAAACCTGAGGAGATGGCATCCTTTGTGAGAGTTACAAATGCCAATATCGGTGTTTTGATCGGAGAGGCGGGTGAAACATTGCGTCTCATCACAGAGACAGGTGAAGTGTTGGATGAAGAAACGATGCTTGCTCTCTATGTTTTCACAGCATTTTCTCAAGGTAAGCAAAAAGAGATGGCTATCCCTGTATATGGATCATCTGCTCTCGATTCCATTGCTGAACGTTTAAAAGGTAAGCTGATCCGTACAAAAGCTAATCCGCGTTCTATCATGGAAGTGGGAGACGGGGTTCTAAATTATCAATATGACGCACAATATGCGTTTGTTCATATCTTAGAGATCATGGCGATGCAGAAGATCACGCTATCTGAACTCGTCAAGATGCTTCCTGACGTGCATATGCTACGAGAATATGTACCTTGTCCAAAAGATAAGAAAGGAAGAGTAATGCGCAGACTGATGGAAGATATCCGTGATAACAATGTAGAGTTACTTGATGGAATTAAAGTCTTTCATCCTGAAGGAGGCTGGACTCTTATCCTTCCAGACGTAGAACAGCCTGTATTCACAGTATACTCACAGAATACAGATCCTGAACAAGCGAAACAAGCTGCATCCCAGTATATTGAAAAAATTCAGCTATATCAGCAGGTGTAACAGATGCCTAGACACTTGGTTTTAGGAAACGGAAAATTATTGATCAATTTAGATGAATATTTGCAGATCAGAGACATCTATTTTCCTTACGTCGGTCAGCAAAATCATGTCCAAGGGCACGTTAACCGTTTAGGAGCCAGTATCAATGGCTCCTTTTCTTGGCTTTCTTCAAAGGAATGGGTGATCGAACCTGGGTATCATTTAGACTCCCTCGTTACGCTCTCATACGCCAAAAATGCAAAAGAAGGTATAACGCTTAAGATTGAAGACGCCGTTCATCAAAGAGAAAATATGTTCATGCGAAGAATTACCGTCTTAAACGAAACAAACGAAGAAAAAAGGATCAAACTTTTCTTCCACCAAGATCTTTCTATTTATGAAAATGAAGTGGGAGACACAGCTTATTTTGATCCTGAAAAATCTGTGATCATCCATTATAAGAAGAATCGGTATTTTTTGTTCGCAGCTTCATTCGATCAAAAAGGAATCGACCAGTACACAACAGGTGTCAAACGTTTTTTAAGTGCAGAAGGCACATGGAGAGATGCCGAAGATGGTCATCTTCATGTGAACCCGATCGCGCAAGGGTCAGTGGACAGTACTTTCTCCGTCCAAGGGGTCGTTCCGCCACAAGGCAAAGGAGACATAAACTATGCTTTAACCGTTGGGAAAAGTAGAGAAGAAGTATTCTCTCTCTATGATTATCTCATGGAGATCGGTCCATCGTTAACTCTAGATAAGATCGATGTGTATTGGAGGAGATGGGTAAACAAAACAAAGATCAATCCATGCAACCTTTCTGATGAACTTCTTGATCTTTATAATAGAAGTTTGTTGATCATTCGTACACAAACCAATGAGAACGGTTATATCATCGCGGCAAATGATTCTGATATTCAGCATTATAACCGAGATCATTACAGTTATATGTGGCCAAGGGATGGGGCGTTGATCGCTGCCGCTGTTGCAAAAGCGGGATTTCATGGAATGGTGAAGAACTTCTATCGAAGGTGTGGGGATGTTTTAACAAAAGAGGGGTACCTTCATCATAAGTATAACCCAGACGGTTCGATCGGATCATCGTGGCACCCTATGATCGATAAAGAAGGGTCTAGCCAACTCCCGATTCAAGAAGATGAAACAGCGCTCGTTCTTTGGGCATTTTGGGAACATTATAAAGAAACAGGAGACATTGAGTTTGCTCAATCTCTCTATCGGTCATTGGTTCGTCCGAGTGCAAGATTCTTGCTTCAATATATGCAAGAAGAGCTAGACCTTCCGTTACCTTCCTATGACCTTTGGGAAGAAAGAAGAGGTATCTTTACCTTTACAGCAAGTTCTGTTTACGGTGGTCTTATGGCTGCATATTCTTTCGCGACGCTCTTCGGTGAAGATGATCGAGCAGAGAGGTATAAGAAAGGTGCGGACCGAATAAAAGCAGGAATGGAAAAGCATCTGTATGATGAAGATCTAGGAAGGTTCCTAAGAGGCATATATTTGTTGGATGATAACGCTTATAAAAAAGACTTCACAATGGAATCCAGCATGTATGCTCTCTTTGCGTTCGGCGTATATCCTGCCGATGATGAAAGGGTTGTCAGAACGATGCAGCAGATGAATGAAGAGTTAAGCATTAAGTCAGGTGTAGGCGGAATTGCGAGATACACCAATGACTATTACTTTCAGCAAACGCATGACATGACTAGAGCTCCGGGAAATCCGTGGTTGATCTGCACGTTATGGCTTGCCAAATGGTATGTTCAATGTGCGAAATCACTTCAAGACCTTGAGCGTCCGCATGAAATTTTACGCTGGGTTCACGAGCATAGCTTTTCTACAGGTGTATTACCTGAGCAGCTCCATCCTTTTACAGGAGAGGCTTTATCAGTTGCCCCTCTCACGTGGTCACATGCCACTTTTATTGATGTTCTTAAAGAATATACAAAAGTCTATGAGAAACTTTCACAAAACTCACTTGCTCGTTAGAAAAGAATTTGTTATCATGTTATGGTATGGTTTAATAGAGAATATGACTGTTAGTAACCATGATAATGTACTTTGGTAAAGATGTGGAGGGAAACAACAATGCGTGTAAACATTACTTTAGCTTGTACTGAAACTGGTGATCGTAACTACATCACTACAAAAAACAAGCGTACGAATCCAGACCGTTTAGAGCTTAAAAAATACAGCCCGCGTTTAAAGAAATACACAGTTCACCGTGAAACTAAGTAATTCACGTAGAAGCGCCTGAGACCCATGCAAATGAGGGATCAGGCGTTTTTTCATGCAATCGAACTCATGATATGATAAATAAATCACGTTATAGAGGTGTGTTTAATTCATGAATAAATCACAATGGCGAAAAGAGTTAAAACAAGTACTGCTCTCAATAGGAACAGAGGAAAGAAAAGCAAAAAGCGAAGCGATATCTAATCTCTTATTTCAAACGGATGAATGGAAAAAAGCGGATTGCTTTGGGATTACTGTATCAAGAGGGTTTGAGCTAGATACGTCATACATCATAAATCAAGCATGGAACGAAGGAAAGACTGTCGCTGTACCAAAATGCTATTCTAAACATAAACAGATGGAGTTCAGAGCAATTACTTCGTATGAAGAATTAGAAAATGTTTATATGGACCTATTTGAACCTAGGATAGATGTTACATCATGCATAGAGGCGTCTCAAATGAATATGATCATCGTTCCAGGTCTTGGATTTGATAGTGAAGGTTACAGAATCGGTTATGGAGGTGGGTATTTTGATCGCTACTTACAAACTTATGGTGGATCAAAATTTTCTCTTGCTTATACATTACAAACAACGAAATCCCTTCCACATGAAAACTATGATATTCCAGTAGACAAGATTATTACGGAATATGGTCGGTTTAAGTAGATGATCTTCATACTAGTGGGTATCGCTGTTCTTTCCGTAATTTCAGCATTACTCAGATGGCTGACAATTGCAGGGAGTATAACAGCTTTTATATTGGGAGTAATCATTTATAAAGGATTCGGTTGGCAAGGTTTTATCCTACTTGGTCTGTTTTTCATAACCTCTACACTTTTGACAAAATGGAAGAAAGACAAAAAGCAAGATCAAAGCACGATACACACCGAAGAAAAAAAAGGAAGAACAGCTGGCCAAGTTCTTGCTAATGGAGGATCAGCTCTACTAGCGGCAATTGGTGAATTAACGCTTTCAGATCCGGCATGGCTTATTGTGTTCGCAGCTACCTTTGCGACAGCTACCGCGGATACATGGGCTTCAGAGATCGGCGTCCTCTCGAAGCGAAGACCTTTTCATATTAAAGAATGGAGAAACGTTGAACCAGGTTTATCAGGTGCCATTTCAAGTTTAGGTACGGTTGCTGCAGCATTAGGAGCATCTTTAATAGGGGTGAGTTTTTATTTTCTCTATGACACATCGCTGACTGTTCTGCTGTGTATTGCGATCTCTGGCTTTTTAGGGAACGTCGCAGATACCCTTTTTGGGGCTTGGTTCGAACAAAAGTACGTTTGTTCCATTTGTAAAAGAGAAACCGAAAGCTCTGTTCATTGTGGGGTTAAGACAGTAAAAGTGTTTGGATATGCCTTCTTTACAAACAATCTTGTGAACTTTTCCGCAACTTTCATCGGAGGTCTGATCGCCGGAGGATTTTACATATGGATTGTAGATTAAAGGTGATAGGTGTTGTCCTTGCAGGCGGAGAGTCTAGGAGGTTTGGAAGTCCGAAATTGTTCGCTAAATGGGGCGATGCTACTTTTTTTGAAAAAGCCCTGAAAACGATCACTCCATATTCAGATGAATGTGTAGCTGTCGTTCGCGAAGAATGGATAGAGAGATTAGAGGAAAACCACTCTCATGCTGCAGAACTAATTTCCGATGTTGAAACGTTCAAGGGTAAAGGTCCTCTAGCTGGAATATACAGTGCGATGATGAGAAAAAAGGGAGATTACTATTTGATCACGCCTTGTGATATGCCTAGAATGAGCAGCGCTATGTATAATAAATGGTTGGCATTTGCTTTTGAGTATCCGACTTATGATTGCATAGTTCCAGTTTTAAACGGTAAAGTATATCCACTAAACGGGGTATACAAAAGATCATGTCTTCATGAAATGAAAGAAAATCTCATGAAGAATAACTTAAAGGTTTTATGCTTATTGAACCGTAAAAATACGAAATACTTAGAAGTTCAAAAAGAAGAGGCTCACTTTTTCGAGAATGTGAATACGAAAGAGGATCTTTTAAATCTACGAGACGAATAAAAATGGCATTCCAAACAGAAAGTAGTAGCAAGGAGGTTTTACACATGAAAGGATTCGTGATTAAAAGCTTTTTGATATTTCTTGCTGTTGCGCTCGGGTATAGAATGAGATACAGATTGATGAACAGCGCACTTGGCAATCCCTTTATTCGTCGTTTCTTAATTGGAAGTGCCATGTCATTTCCAGGGTTGCGCTCTAAAATGATGGATGAAATCATTTGACCATGTCATCGAAAGAAGCAGCATTCTTTTTTGATCTAGACAATACACTGTTTGATTATGAAGCCTCCTTTAAGAAGGCTTCTTTATTTGCATTTCGTTCCATCGTTTCCTCAGGTGAGCAAAATAAGAAAGTAGAAGAAAAATGGTTTTCTCGTTATAAAACGTTTTGTGATTTCTATTGGCACGCTTATGAAAAAGCATGGATCACCCAAGAAGAATATCGTAGGAAGCGATTAGTATCTTCTTTACGTGCAGTAGGACTAAGTCATTTTAGTGACCAAGAGATGGTGCGGTATCAACAGCTTTTTGAAAACAATGTACATCTGTTTGTAGAACCCTATCCATGGATACAGGATATTTTTCGTAACTTAAAACGTAATCAAATATTGTACGGAATCATCTCTAATGGAGATACTGATGTTCAGAGAAACAAAATTAAACAATTACACCTTGATTTTCCTGAAAGCCATATTTATATTTCATCGGAAATAAATGTAGCAAAACCTAGTCCTGAAATCTTTCATCTTGTGAAAAAAAATGTGAAAGCAAGTGCTTTTTTCTATGTTGGTGACTCGTATTCATTAGATATGGTCCCAGCGATCCAAGCAGACTGGACCGCTATATGGTGGAACCCTTTGATGCTTTCTGCAACAAATGAAAAAGTACCTCATCACAATTGTTACTCAAGCTGTAATTTAATAGAAACCATCACGAGATATATTGAATGAGCTGGATGTTCTCATTATTTGTTGTTTGAAAGAGAACGAATAGATATTTTTTGTCTTTGCTGATTAAAATGAAAGGCATCGAACTTCCGATCGGACTTATTTTCTGCCCATTCTTTGTAGTGATTCCTAAAAAGTAATTCTTATATAATCCTTCCCATAGCTTTCCGATAATTTCCTGACTTTTGGATGGAGAGAACCCTTGTAGCGGTTTGTTGTTATAATCTGTTAACGATTCTAATGAGATCACGTTATATTTGTCGATATCAATCTGATAGAAGTCTGTTGTTTGTGTAAGAGTTTGCTGTAAATATTTATTTGTTTTTTCATCCAGTTCATTCTTTGCTTTTCGTTCAGTGTTGTCCTTAGGGATTTTAAAACCTGAGAACGATTGACCAAGTTTTGCTGCATATAAATAATCATTACTCATTCTTTGCACAGAACGATATCTCTCCTCACTAAGATGGATCTCTCCTTGATGGTAGGAGATGGCCTCCCATAGCCCCGGTATCGAACTTAAAACATCCTTTTCAAGGTCAATTGCGTCTGAAGAGGTTTTCCACTCTGTCATCTTGTTGTTCAGCCTTCCGTTCTCAAAGATCATCGCCATATCTTGTCTAAGATAAACACGTTCAGAAGTCACTGAGTTCACTGTCCAAAGTAAGTCATAATTTGATGAAGTCCCATTTAGGAAGGAAAGTTTCGTTTTCGCTTCCTTAAAAGAGAACGTATTATCCAATGGAAAGAAAGTAATGCTTTCACGCGCTTCTTTTTTGACAAACGGCTGGTAGATGATACCTATTACAAGTATAATAATTAACAGATAAATTGAAATTCTCCACTTCATACAAATCAGCCTCCCTTTCGGACAACTTGTTCCTAAATTCTATGCAATACTGTCCAAATTAGAAGGCTTGAGTTAAAGAAAATGGAGGAGTTAATCGAGAGGGGTTAGAGTAATGGAAGTATTAGAAGTAGAAACAAAAGAGATCGTCAGCTATTTGAAAGAACTCGTACATATCCCAAGCCCATCTGGGAATACAGAAGCCGCAATCAATTATATGAAATCATTCTTTGAAGAATATGAGGTCTTATATAAAACAACCAATAAAGGTGCTGTCATAGCGACCATTCCAGGTGAGAACGATTCAAAACACCGTCTGTTGACTGCTCATGTAGATACGTTAGGTGCTATGGTAAAAGAGATCAAAAGCGATGGTCGTCTTAAACTAGACTTAATCGGAGGGTTCTACTGGAATACGATTGAAGGAGAATATTGTTCCATACATACGAATTCAGGAAGAGTGTTCAGCGGCACGGTCATGATGCATCAAACAGCTGCTCATGTATACAAAGGAATGAATGAACTTAAGCGTGATGAAAAGAACATGGTTGTTCGCGTAGATGAAGAGTTTCATTCTAAAAAAGATGTTGAAGAAGCGGGCATCTCTGTTGGAGATTTTGTCTCTTTTTATCCAAGGTTCGAACAATCGGATAGCGGATTTGTGAAGTCACGTCATCTTGACGACAAAGCTAGCGTGGCAATCTTAATGCATGTGATCAAACAAATAAAAGCACATTCAATCAAGCTGCCTTATACGACCCACTTTTTGATCAGTAATAATGAGGAGATCGGATATGGTGGTAATTCGAACATACCAACTGAAACAGTCGAGTACTTAGCCGTAGATATGGGTGCGATCGGTGATGGTCAGGCAACAGACGAATTTACTGTAAGTATCTGTGCGAAAGACTCTGGGGGACCATACCATTATGGGTTAAGAAAACATCTGGTTGACCTAGCAGAAAAACATAATGTCGGATATAAAGTTGATATCTATCCTTACTATGGTTCAGATGCAACAGCAGCCATCCGCGCTGGCGCCGATGTAGTGCACGGTCTGATCGGACCAGGGATTGATGCATCTCATGCTTTTGAGCGAACACATATTAAATCATTAAAAAATACAGCAGAGCTTATTCACGCGTATTTGAAGTCACCTTTAGTCTAGCCTTCAGCCCCTTAGCCATAGCTAAGGGTTTTTCTTTTTTTATCTATTCCTTGCAACGATTGAACTTATGAAGAAGTTTAGAGAAATCCGTAGTTGAACAAGGTATGAAATAGGAAAAGAAAGTGAAGGATGATAGGCAGAGGAGTGATGAAAAAATGTCATATCTGCCAAAGAAACAACCTCTTTCAAGAAATTTTGATGAAAATGTCCAGTATATGAAAAAACAACTAGGCGTTGACATCAGTTTTGATTGTATTCATCTTGACTTAGAATACGCCGGAAGAAGAATGGCTTTATTTATGGTTGATGGATTCGTTAAAGATGATATTCTTCATTATTTGATGAAGTTATTAGCCGATCTTGAGCCAGGTCAATTAGATCCGGATCCACTTGTGAAACTGATGAAGACATATTTGCCCTATATAGAAATCTCTACGTCAGATGATTTGAATCAAGGAATCGATTGGGTATTAAGTGGTCCTACAGTCCTTATCGTTGAGGGAGTTTCCGAAATCCTGCAAATCGATGCAAGAACATACCCGGTTCGAGGACCAGAAGAACCGGATGTTGAGCGTGTAGTAAGAGGAGCAAGAGATGGTTTTGTCGAAACGATCGTATTCAATACCGCACTTACAAGAAGAAGAGTTCGTGACCGCTCACTCCGAATGGAATACATGAGTATTGGAAGACGTTCTAAGACCGATGTATGTATTTCGTATATAGAAGACATTGCAGATCCTCATATCGTCGAACGAATCAAAGACTCTTTGAAAAAGATTGATACAGATGGACTTCCGATGGGCGAGAAAACGGTCGAAGAATTTATTTGTGGCCGTCACCTCAATCCATATCCGTTAGTGAGATATACAGAACGTCCGGACACTGCAGCTGTTCATTTATTTGAAGGCCATGTATTAGTTTATGTAGATGGTTCTCCTTCTGTCTTGATCACCCCAACAACATTCTGGCATCATCTGCAGCATGCTGAAGAATACAGGCAGAAACCGGTGGTTGGAGCCTATTTAAGATTTGTGCGATTTTTAGCTGTTTGGATTTCAATATTTTTATTACCGTTGTGGTATCTATTTTCCGTACACAAGGAACTTTTACCTGTGAATTTATCATTCATAGGCCCTGAAGAAATTGGTGTCGTTCCACTGTTTTTGCAATTTGTGATCATTGAATTGGGTATGGATATGCTCAGGATGGCTACCATACATACACCTACATCAGTTTCCACCGGACTAGGATTAGTCTCAGCAATTGTGGTCGGACAAGTTGCGATTGAAGCAGGTTTATTTGTAAACGAGGTCGTGCTCTATATCGCAGTAGCTGCAATCGGAACATTTGCTACACCAACGTATGAGCTTAGTTTAGCAAATCGGTTATTAAGACTTTCTTTATTAGGTTTAACCGCATTGTTGGGAGTACCCGGATATATAGTGGGCTTTACATTAGCTGTATTATTCTTTGTATCGTTCAAATCCTTTCATATCCCTTATCTCTGGCCGTTTATCCCCTTCAACCCAAAAGCGATCAGAGACGTCATCTTAAGAATTCCTATGCCTCTTAAGAACAGAAGACCAATTGTACTGCATCCGAAAGACCCAGATCGCTAGTATGGACAGCTGAACATTCTTCAGCTGTCTTTTTGTATGTAAATTGTGTGCAAAGGCTTGCATTTTTCCCTATGTTATTTGTTATAATGACAAAGGTGATTATAATGAAAACAATGTATGATGTTCTACAGCTGTTAAAAAGGTTTGGAACGTATATATATACCGGAAACAAGATAGCTGATTTAGAACTGATTCAAGAAGAGGTTAGAGAGCTCTACGAGCAAAAACTCATTGATGTAAACGAATTCAAGAATGCGATCATCATTATTCGAGCAGAACACAATAAATTACAATAGAGGATGAGACAAGATGGAGAAATGGTTAGTTGGTGTTGATTTAGGTGGAACAACAATTAAAATCGCTTTTGTAACCTTAGATGGCCATATTGTAGAGAAGTGGGAAATTCCTACAAATATTAATGAAGATGGAAAGCATATCGTTACGGATATTACTGACTCCATCCATTCCAAACTAAAAGAACTATCTGAACCTAAAGAAAAGCTTGAATCAATTGGTATGGGAGCGCCAGGTTTCATTGATATGAAAACAGGTTTCATCTATCATGCTGTAAATATCGGTTGGAGAGACTATCCGTTAAAAGAAGAGCTTGAAAAAGCAACTGGCCTTTCTGTTATCGTAGATAACGATGCTAACATCGCTGCGATCGGAGAAATGTGGCGTGGTGCCGGTGATGGTGAAGGAAACGTACTGATGGTTACATTAGGTACTGGTGTTGGTGGCGGAATTATCGTAAATGGACATATCATGCACGGAACAAATGGTATGGCTGGAGAGATCGGACACATAACAGCGATTCCAAAAGGTGGAGCGCCATGTAACTGCGGACGTACAGGATGTATTGAAACAATAGCTTCAGCAACAGGAATCTCACGAATATCAAAAGAAAAAGCTCTTCAAGATACATCTTCTTCTCTTTATGCTCTATTGCAAGAGAATGATGAGATAAAAGCTAAAGATGTTGTAGCAGCTGCTGAAAAGGGTGACCAAGCAGCAATTGACACGTTAGATGAAGTAACTTTTCATTTAGGGTTAGTAATAGCAAACCTTGCTAACAGCATTAACCCAGGCAAGATCGTCATCGGTGGAGGAGTTTCTAAAGCGGGTCATACCTTAATGGAGCGTTTGGAGCAGCAATTTAAACACTTTGCACTTCCAAGAGTTGCTGAAGGCGCTGAGATGAAAGTAGCTACCTTAGGAAACGACGCTGGTGTAATCGGTGGAGCTTGGTTAGCCAAACATAATCGCTAAATCATATTTTTTAGAGCAAAAGGTAAGTCTAAATTCAACGATAGGGCTCTATAGGTATATAGAAGGAACTTTTTTGCAAATTCTTATTATAAGGTTTTCTCGACTGCATATAATGGGTGAATTCTTCCAAAGAGACGAAATAATTGCGAACCGCTTCAGTGCGGTTCGTTTTCGTTTTTTTGAAACTTTTTTGAGTCTAGTTCGTCTAATGGTTTATGGATTTAAAAAAGGGGTAAAACTAATATAGTTTTGTTGTCCTATTTGTCAGAATCTTGAAATAGTACGTTAGGGTATTGAATTCTTGTGTGAAACCATTTAATATACTCTTTATGTAATCCTTTGATTAAGGTTTTGTAAATATGTAAAAGATGAATTTACATTCTTAATCAATGCTTACCGGATGCAAAGAGAGACTAGTTAAGAGGAAATAAATTGAAAACGAGAGTTCTTTTTGATTGAGGAGGTCAGAGAACATATGAAAGAAAAAATGAAACAAGCTTTTGCTGAATATAGATTTTTCTTTATAGCAATTGCTTTATTATGGATTAAAACATTTATCATTTATAAAACTGCATTTGAACTGCCTATGGACAATAAGATTCAAGAGCTAATCCTGTTTATAAACCCGATTAGTTCGATTGTTCTTTTCTTAGGAATTACGCTTTACTTCAAAGGAAGAACACATAGAAGAATGATTGTTGCAGTCAGTGCGATCATGAGTTTTGTGATGTATGCCAATATGGTGTTCTATCGTTTCTTTAATGACTTTATTACCATTCCAGTCTTGTTTCAAACAAGCAACATGGGTGACTTAGGTAATAGTGTATTTGAACTGATACAGCCTACTGACTTATTGGTATTCATCGACATCGTGATTTTGGCTTATTTTATGAGACGAGCTGATTACCGACCTGCACGAGCTTCACGCAAGCAGATCACGATTACATTTGCGGCTGCGATCGTATTTTTTATCGTCAACGTTGGTATTGCAGAAACTGAAAGACCACAATTGTTAACACGTACTTTTGACCGTGAAATGTTAATTAAAAACATCGGTTCTTACAATTATCACATTTATGATTCGATCATTCAGTCTAAAGCAAAAGCACAGCGTGCATTTGCCGATGGAAGTGAAATTACAGACGTTGAGAACTATTCACGTGCAAATTACAAAGAACCAAATCCTGAAATGTTCGGAAAAGCTAAAGGCAAGAACGTTTTCGTTATTTCAGTCGAATCAACACAGAACTTTGTTATTAACGAATCTGTAAACGGTAAAGAGATTACTCCGTTTATGAATGATCTGATTAAAGACAGTTATTACTTCCCGAACTTCTATCACCAAACTGGGCAAGGTAAAACATCTGATTCAGAGTTTTTATTAGATAACTCTTTATACCCACTTCCAAGTGGAGCCGTTTTCTTTACACATTCTCAGAACCAGTACAATGCAACACCAGAAATTTTAAAAGAGCAAGGTTACTATTCATCCGTACAGCATGCCAATAACAAAAGTTTCTGGAACCGTGATATCATGTACGATAATTTCGGTTACGACCGTTATTACTCATTAAAAGATTTCGAAGTAACACCTGAGAATTCAATTGGATGGGGCCTTAAGGATAAAGATTTCTTTAAACAATCTATTCCTCATCTAAAAGAGATGCAAGCAATGAACAAACCTTTCTATACGAAATATATTACGTTAACGAATCACTTCCCGTTCACTTTAGAAGAGGAAGATGAGATGATTCCTGAGTGGACATCTAGCGATGGAACAGTGAACCGTTACTTTACAACGGTACGTTATACAGACGATGCTTTAAAAGAGTTTTTCGCTGATGTTAAAGAAGCTGGTCTTTACGAAGATTCAATCTTTATCATGTATGGTGACCATTATGGAATTTCTGAAAACCATAACGATGCGATGGGACAATTCTTAGGAAAAGAAATCACTCCTTTTGAATCTACTCAATTGCAAAAAGTACCTTTAATCATTCACATGCCTGGTGAAAAAGGGAAGACGATGGAAACAGTTGGTGGACAGATCGACCTTAAACCAACGATTCTTCACTTACTAGGTATTGATACTAAAGGTGACATTCAACTAGGCTCAGATTTATTTTCTAAAGATCGAGAAGATTTCGCTGTTCTTCGTGACAATTCTTATATCACAAAGGATAATGTGTTCACAGATGGTAAGTGTTATGACAAAGCAACGGGTAAACCTGTTGAAGGTGAAAACAACGCTTGTGAACCATACAGTGAACGTGCTAAGACCGAATTAGATATGTCTGACCGTATCATTTATGGAGATTTATTAAGATTCTACGACAAAGATCAAGCAAAAGATAAAGCTGTTAAGCAAGAAGAAAAGCAAAAACAATAAGAACAGTAAAGCACTCAACTTCGGTTGAGTGTTTTTTTTCTGCATAAGTGCTTTGTGCAAACATACACCTTTAAGAGGAAGGTTTAAAGGGAGGGCTCTGTTTGGAAATTGTCATGCGTAACGGCGATTCGTTCTGGTACTACTCACGTCTATTATCTATCCCTTACGTGTTGATTAAAGACTCTAATCCTAACGTAACAGCAGCAAGTATGATTGCAGGGGAAAGCATAGAGATCCCGGGAATGTTTTTAGAAAAATATAGAATTAAAAACGGTGACACTTTTTTTTCAATTGCAGATAAATTTGATATTCCTCTGGATGCATTATATTTAGTTAATCCAAACGTGAAACCAAAAGAAATATTTACGAAGGACATCATCAATATTCCAAGAGTGGCACCGTATCCATCTATAAAATATCAGAGAAAATACAACACATCTGCATTGAAAACTGATATGGATAAACTTCTTACTACTTATCCATTCATAAAAAAACAAGAGATCGGTAAATCAGTACTTGGCAAACCTATAGATATGCTTGTAATAGGAAACGGGAAAAAGAAAGTGCATATGAATGGTTCGTTTCATGGAAACGAATGGATTACTTCAGGAGTTCTGATGAAGTTTATTAATGAATATTCAGCTGCACTATCAAGCGATAAAGTTTTAAATGGATATAAAGCTACGGACTTATATAGGGATACTACACTTTTCGCCGTACCAATGGTTGATCCAGATGGAGTCGATCTCGTTTTGAATGGTCTCCCTGAAAATTTTGAGTGGAAAGAATTTGTTTTAAAATTAAATAAAGGAAGCAAAGATTTTTCAGCATGGAAAGCGAATATTCGTGGTGTAGATCTTAATAATCAATTTCCGGCAAGATGGGAGCTTGAACAAGTAAGAAAACCAACGTCTCCTGCCCCAAGGGATTATCCAGGAAGCGCTCCGTTAAGTGAACCAGAAGCGCTAGTGATGGCAGAGGTTACAGAAAAGCACAAGTTTGATCGGGTGGTAGCCCTGCATACACAAGGTAAAGAATTATATTGGGGTTTTGAAGGGGAAGAACCTATGCCGATCTCAGGAGAGATCTCCGCTGAATTTGAGAGGGTTAGCGGGTATAAAGCGATTAGGTACGTGGATAGTTACGCCGGCTACAAAGATTGGTTCATTCAAGAATACAGAAAACCCGGATTTACGATTGAGCTTGGAATAGGGGTTAACCCGCTTCCATTAAAACAGTTCGATACAATCTATGAAGATACAAGAGGAATTCTCATAGCAGCTCTTTACATGTAAGCGATAAGTACATGCAACGGTCTAGCTTGCTCTATAGAAAGAAAAAACCATCAGAAAGGGATTTCTGATGGTTTTTTAGCTTTTTAATGGCCGGTAGAGCCGCCGCTGCCTACTAAAACGTCCAGAACAGTCATGACTGTAAACCAGCCAAAAACTGCAAACGTTAAAAAGGCAAAACCTGCTGCCATTAAATTTTTAATTTTTAACGAACGCAATAATCCCAATGCAGCTAAAATAGCTACTAAGCCGAATATAATGGCTAATCCCATTATTCTGTGCCCCCTTGCTCTGGAGTAATACCAATCCTATGTATAACGCTTTCACACAGGTATAACCTTGTATTATTTTACTTGTTTTATTCTGGTTTGTCGAGTGCACTTTGGAACAAAATGAACTCAATTGTTAGTTTATAGGCAGAAGCCCACTTTTTAACAAGAGATTTATGTTGGTTTCCAACGACCATAAATCTTTGTTCTTTATCAATAAATTCAACAATTAATTCTTCTTCTGTTTGAAGTAAAAACATTGCTTTTTCTGGCTCTTCACCTTCCTTGATTGAAAAGACACATATCATTTCAAGATAAAGATACGTTTGATTAGAGTCGGAAATAAATCCATAATCCTCAAATAATAGAGTCTTCCTGAAAGGATGGATGGAAAGTAGGGGGATCGCTTCAAAACGTTCATCATATTTTTGAGAACTGATGATTAGATCTTCTTGTTGATCGTGCATAGAGATCGAGACAGGCGTTTCCACATTTTCATATCCGAAAAATACTTTCATGTGTTTCCTCCGAAATAATGTTTGTTTTAGTGTAAGATAGAAAGTAATAACTTGCAATTGGAGGATATAAAAATGAAGTGGAAAAAGTTAACTGTGGGACCTGTGCAAGAGAATACATATATTATCTACAATAATCATAATGAAGCTGTAATCATCGATCCGGGTAGTGAAGGAAATAGAATCATACAAACCATAGAGTCATTAAAAGTGAGACCTTTAGCTGTATTATTAACGCATGCTCATTTTGATCATATCGGAGCTGTAGATGATGTGCGTGACAAGTATAATATTCCGTTATATGTTCATAAAAAAGAAGCGGATTGGCTGAGTGACACAAAAAAGAATGGATCAAAATATTTCGGACAAAGCATTACAGCGAAGCCAGCGAGCCATATTATAACCCTTGCAGATAATACTTTAAAGATCGGCAATTTTTCATTTGAAGTTTTAACAACCCCTGGCCATTCACCGGGAAGTGTTTCTTATTATTTAAGAAGCACTGGGGCTGTTTTTTCAGGTGATGCTTTATTTGCAGGAAGCATTGGAAGAACAGATCTGCATGGTGGGGATCAGGATGTTTTGATCCAAAGCATTCATGAAAAACTGCTTAATCTGCCAGAAGAAACGGTCGTTTTATCCGGTCATGGACCTGAAACAACAATTGGAATGGAAATGGATTCGAATCCATTCTTAGGCGGGTTCTAATCGTGTTACTCACGAGTTTGCTGAAAAAAAAAATGAAAGAAGACGAATGGTTGACGATGGAAGAGTTCATGGAACATGCTCTTTATCATCCGATAGAGGGTTACTATATGAAAGAGAACACAAAGATCGGGAAAAACGGAGACTTTTATACGTCTAGTCTTGTTTCAGACGTATTTGCTAAGGTGTGGGCAGACTTATTCATAAGTACGATAGCAGATCAGAACCTACAACCAATCGTGGTGGAGTTTGGGGGAGGTAGCGGTCATTTTGCTCAGCAAGTTCTAGAAAGCTGGTCTTTGCGATCTGTCGAACATATTTCCTATGTCATTGTAGAACCTAGTCCTTATCATAGACGTTTGTTAGAAGCAAAGTTGGCCCGATATCCCATTACCATTCTTTGTTCATTGAGTGAACTTATAGAGCGATACCCATCATTTAAGGGAATTATATTTGCAAATGAAGTTCTTGATGCGTTTCCATTACGGATTTTTCAGCAAAAAAACGATGAATGGTTTGAAAAAGGAGTCTCTCTTCAAAGAAACACTGAAGAACTTTGTTTTCTTTATAATAAAGTAGAGAATTCATCCTTACAAAAGAAGTTAGATGAAATCTTTATCTCTAGAGATAAAGATAATGACCTTGAAGTTTCCTTTTCTATGCTCTCTTGGCTCAAAAATCTCTACGAATGGGTAGAAATCGAGACATGCTTATTTTTTATCGATTACGGTTTGATAGGTGAAGAGTGGAACACTATACAATTGAAAGAAGGAAGTATTAGGGGCTATTTTCGACATCAATTACAAAACAATCCATTAGCATTTCCCGGGATGATGGATATAACGTATCACATAGATTGGGACCAAGTGATAAGTTTAGGAAATGATACGGATGTTACTACATTATTTGTAAAGAATCAAGGAGATTTCTTATTAGATGAAGGACTATTATCGCTTTTACAGGATACACAGAGTTGTGATCCATTCTCTATAGAACATAAAAGAAATCGGGCTATCCGTTCATTTCTACTTGATCATTCTCTAGCGAATGGATTTCAAGTCATACAACAAAAAAAACAGACCGTTTTATAACGGTCTGCTTTTTTGATGCTTTTGGAGAACGTATTAATGTCCTCCACCGGCGCCAGGAGTCATCATAAACGTTGACCAGTATGTAAAACCAACAAAGAAAACAGTTAAATAAGCACCAAAGATATAAATATACATACGCTCAGATAAGTTCAAATACCCTAAAGAAACGAACATAATCGTTTGTCCTAAGAACAATAATGCCATGTCTTGCATATCACCTAGATATGCCATGACTCCGATGATTCCAGTCCAAAAGCCTAAAACCTTATACATTCTTGACATATGTATCCCCTCCTTTTTTCGCCAATACTTGTATCCTTTAGTATTATATATGAGTTTCCACTCACTTGTAAATGCCAATTGTAAGCGGATAAATACACAATTAAAAGATAATTCATGAATATTAGCTGTTTTTTGGTTTATTATGCCTCTTTAAAAGGTAATGTAAACCAAAAGGAGTGAGTCTGATGAGTTCTATAACATTTTACACATACCCAAGCTGCACTTCGTGCCGTAAAGCGAAAATGTGGCTTAAGCAAAATAAAGTTTCGTTTGATGAAAGACACCTATTCAAAGAAACACCATCGGTGGAAGAACTTAGAGAGCTGCTGAAACTTACGAAGTATGGAACAGAAGATATTTTAGCTAAAAGAAGTCAGTCATTCAAATCATTAGATGTTGATATCTATGATCTTTCAACCAATGAACTATTAACGCTTTTGACTAAAAATCCAAAACTGTTAAAACGACCATTAGTTACAGATGGGAAACAGCTCATAGCGGGATATAGCCCTGGAGATATGAAGAAACTATGTGCAACAAAAGAAAAAGAACACATTTCTAGTCATGTGTCCTGAACATAGCACTCTTTACTTTTAAAGAGTGTTATTTTTTTTGGCTGGGCTAGCTGGATTTGAACCAACGCATGACGGAGTCAAAGTCCGTTGCCTTACCGCTTGGCTATAGCCCAATGCAACAATACTAGTATGAGCTCTGTCGAAATTTATATACATAACTTTTTTGAAAAGATGCAGGAATTGTCGTTTTATGAGAGAAATGATTATTCAATAAAATAAAAGGGAGATGATACTTCTTGCCGATTAAGTTGTTAGGCAACTCAATCCTTCATGAGGCATCTATTCAGAAAGCATCAGACATTCATTTTATACCAATAAAAAGAGGAGGTATTGTTCAGTTTCGTATAGATGATCGGCTGATTGAACACAGAACACTTTCTCAAGAAGAGTACATCAGAGTTCTCGCGCATTTTAAATATTCCGCCAGAATGGACATTGGCGAACATCGAAAGCCTCAGAGCGGTTCGATGGACGTGATGATCAATAATGTAAATGTCCATCTTCGTTTTTCATCCATACCATCCGCATTCAATGAATCGCTTGTCATACGATTGCTTCCTCAGCAAGAAACATTAACTCTTCATGAGCTGTCCCTTTTTCCTCACATGTTTCAAAAACTTTTATCCCTCATCAAACGTTCAAGTGGTCTATTATTGTTCTCTGGTCCGACTGGATCTGGTAAAACGACCATCTTATATTCCTTACTTCATCACCTTCAAAAAAACTATAAACGACAAGTAGTAACACTGGAAGATCCCGTAGAACGTAAAGTAGACTCATTTCTGCAGATGGAAATCAATGAAAAAGCAGGTCTGACTTACGGTGAAGGCTTCAAATCATTATTGCGCCATGATCCAGATGTAATCATGATCGGTGAGATCAGAGATGAATCAACAGCGAGGCTCGTTATTCGAGCATCATTGACTGGACACCTTGTGTTGTCTACGATGCATGCAGCAGATTGTATCGGTTGTATTGAACGTCTCCGGGAATTTGGTATTCAAGAAACGGAACTGCAACAAACGTTGATGGGAATCGTATCACAACGTCTGATCTCAATACCATGTCCTTTTTGCGGGGACGATTGTGTTGATTTTTGTTTCAAGTCTAGAACATATCGAAGAGCAGGAATCTACGAGATGCTTTGTAATCATGAATTGTTTTCCGTATTAAGTAAGGTGGGGCAAGAAAAGACTACCTACAAAAATCTCTCGTTTTACTTTAACCATGCCCTTGCAGCAGGGTATGTAACAAAAGAGAGCTATGAAAGATGGATGGGAGGAGAATCAAAAAGTGATAAAAAGGGGCTGGAAACAGGCTTCTAAAGGGACCTTTCTTTATAAACTCGGCTTTTTGTTAGGTCAAGGGTATACCATTAATAAAAGCATTGAGCTCGTCAGGTCACAGCTTCCACAAAAACGGAGAGAAGTGGCTGATAACATGCTAGAGATCCTTGCTTCTGGTCATCCTGTAATCGAGATCTTTTCACCATTACAATTGCCAAAAGAGATCGTAAGTTCATTATCCATAAACAGTGCGAATGGTAACTTGACAAAAAGTCTCATGGAGAATGGAACTTTTCTGAAAAGGAAAGCTGATTGGCGTACCCGTTTGAATAAAGCTATAAGATATCCTCTCTTCTTGCTATTCCTCACAGTATGGATCGCGATCGTATTCTATCAATTCCTATTTCCTCAGTTTTCTATCCTATTCTCATCATTGGATGTTAAAACCCCGTTATTTACGAAATGGATGCTTATGTTTTTAGGAAGCATGCCACTTATCGGAGGGTGTTTCCTTACTCTAGGCATCGTATCCTGGTTGGTTATTATCATTATGAGAAAAAAGGCAAAGCCTTCCACTCAGATGGATCTATTCATGAGAATCCCCATTTTCAAACAATTTCTTTTGTTAATGAACACACATTTTTTTAGTGTGAACTTTGGCTCGATGCTGCAAAGTGGTTTATCTGTATCTGATGCCCTTCTTGTAATGGAGCAACATTTAAACAAAGGTTTTTTTAAAGAGGAGAGTCAAAGGCTTCAGAAAGGTCTTTTAAATGGATCCGAACTAACCGACCTTTTACTTGAAAAGTCCTATTTTAAGAGTGAACTAGCTGAAATTGTCCGATTTGGATTAGCTCATGGAGAACTCGGCAGAGAGTTAATCTCTTATGGAGAGTGGATCTTTAAAGAGTTAGAAGAAAAGGTTTATTCGTCCTTGCAAAAGATTCAACCTATCTTGTTCGCTGGGATAGGAGTGTTTGTTTTATTAATGTTTGCGTCTATGTTATTGCCTATGTTTACACTCATGGAAGCATTATGAGGAGGAAGAATATGAATAATGAAAAAGGATTTACATTAATTGAAATGATGATCGTGCTTTTGATTATTTCGGTATTGATGCTTATCGCTCTACCGAGTATGACGAAGAACAACAGTCTCGTAAAATCTTTAGGGTGTGAGGCGACCATCGATCTTGTGCAAGGACAAGTCGGAGCGTATGAGGCAGAGAAAAATACATTGCCTACGATAGAAGAACTGAAAGATGGCGGATATATTGATACCGTAACATGTCCAGACAAAAAGCCTTTGCTGATCGATAGTAAAGGAGTCGTTTCAGTGAGCGATGAAGAGTGAACGAAGAGTTAGAAAAAATAAAGAAGAGACAATCAGGCTTCAGTCTGATGGAGATGATGATCGTACTTTTAATCATCGGCACGATCAGTGCGGTTGTATTCCCTTCTTATGATCGTTTTAGAAAGAATCGGGAGACTGAATATTTTATTCGGACGTTTCAAAAAGACATCGTCCACATGTAGCAAAAAGCAGTGAATGAGAGTCGGATCTATAACTTATCGATCGATAATGAAAAGCATAAATACGAAGTGAGAGGGAATGGCGGTTTAGAACCTGTAAAAAAGGATTTTCCAAAGCATATCTGGTTTGAAAGCTATTCGATGTTATTATCTGTGCAATTTAATCAGAATGGAAACATCAGTCGTGCGGGGACACTTTATATCCACTCTGCTAATGCTTCTTATAAGATGGTTTTTCAATTAGGTAAAGGTAAATTCTATGTTACAAAACAATAAGGGTTATCTACTGATCGAGGCTATGTTTAGTGTTTTGGTGATTTCAGTAGTATTTTCAATATGTTTACCTTTCATCTATATCTCATATCAAGAACAAAGAACATCCGAACAAATTCTATATGCGATGACAGAAGCGGATCATAGTGCGGGAATGAGGGCTATTTCAAAGCATATGCCTGATGAGCGTATTTGGGTTGAAGGCGGCATAGAGTATCGGCTATTAACACAAAAAGGGGGGACAGATGAGTACGAGACTTGTATATCGTTCAAAGGTTCAAACCAAAAAGAGTATACAACGTGTGCGAGTTCATTCTGACATCTCTACAAACAAGAACGGCTTTACGCTCGTAGAATCGTTGATCGCACTAGGTGTATTAATTGTAACGGCTTTTATGATCACAATACTGTTAACGCACTTACAAAAACAACCACAATCTCTTCAATCTGAAGAAACTGCATTGTTTTTTTCTATGATCGGAAAAGAAATAAGAGAAGCAGGGGCTGTAGAAATACGAAACAACGCGTTGTTCATCACATTGTCTACCGGTGAAGTGGTCAGTTTCACACGCTATCATTCTCTTATACGAAAACAAGTTAATGGATTAGGTCACGAAGTTTGGGTTCAAAATATTCAAGAGATGAAAGTGGAAGAAACAGAAGAGCATTATGTTTACGTCACTTTAACGGATAAAGAAGGGAAACAGGCTCATCGTGGTTTTAGGAAAATTGGATATGAATGAGAGAGGAATAATATATCCATTAGTTCTTACGCTTTGCTTTATCCTATTAATATTCTTTAGTTACCTAACAGAAAAAGTTGCGTCAGAACGACAGTTTGTTTATATGCAGGAAGAACAACTTAGCCAAGTCCGTCTGATTCAGCAAGGTGTGGATCGTGCGCTTGTTTGGGTAGAAGATCTTGCGGTGTATCCGTCAGAACGCAGACTGAACGTTAACGAGGGACTGTTAAAGGTGGTATTCACGAAAATATCAGCTGATGAAGTGATGTTTACGATTGAAGCTATTACAACTCAACAGTCTACAAAAAAGGTAAAAGTGTATTATAATGTAACCCAGAAAAGCGTTACAAAATGGGTGGAGGGTTAAAAAATGAACACCATATATTTAATCGGTTTCATGGGTTGTGGAAAAACATCTGTAGGAAAGCAACTTTCAAAACGTTTAGAGGTTCCTCCATATGATGTTGATTCAACAGTGGAAAAAGATCGAGGACAAACGATAAAAGAAATATTTAAGAACGAAGGGGAAGAGGCGTTTCGTAATTACGAGTCTCTTGCCATTCGTCAGCTGCCCGTACAACATGCTGTTGTTATGACGGGAGGCGGTGCGGTCGTAAGAGAAGAAAACTTAACGTACATGAAGAACAATGGTATTGTCATCTATCTAAAGACGAGTTTTCCTGTGCTTTGGAGTAGGCTGATGACTGAGGAAGAGAGAAACAAGAGACCTATTTTATTAACTTCTTCAAAAGAAGAGGTGCAGAAACTCTTTAACGAGAGAAGTTCACATTATGAAAAAAGTGATATCGAGATCGTCACAGATCAATTAACAACAGAAGAAGTATGCGAACAAATTTTAGACAAGCTAAGCCGTTTAAACACACGATAATTGGCCAAAACTATACAGTGATTGATGTTAAAGGGAGTTTTGCCAATGGCCGCAGGATCAGATGTTATCAAATTTCTTACACAAAGAGTCGTCAAATATTTGGATGAGCCAAAATCAGTAAGAAAGGAAAGGCGTATCTCGAAAAAGAATGAGCGGGAGCCTTTATTAACTTATTTATTTGGAGTTGTTCCGATGGGACTCGGTCTAGTGTTTCGAAGAAAGAGAAAAAAATAAGGCTGGAAAAAGGAAGAGCCGGGATGCAGTTCCCGGCTCTTGTATTTTATGCAAGATAGAAAAGTCCGCCATTTATGATCTCCACAATAATTTGTGGCTCATATTGCGTGCGAAGTGCTTCTTTCTCAATGTGATAGGCTTCAGGTTTCGTTAAAGAATCTTCATAAAAACTCTCTAATAGTTCTAGGTCTTCATTCCATCGTTTTTTGGCATCTTCGGCCCACGTGTGATCATCTTTATCAATGACTTCCTGAATTTTATTTTCCAATCTTTTTATCGCACTCTGAGGCTTAATAAATGGAGAGAGCGTATAACAAAAATCAGGTATTCTCTTAGTCAACAGCATCTTTTGAAGACGTTGGTGAAATTGATCTTCAATGGTACCGTTGATCAGTTGTATGCCATATGAGAGTACTTGATCTTTCTTCTGATCACATTGATACGTAACTTTAACGTTTAAGCATAGCCATGGTTGCAGGGGAACCTGTGCTCCTTGTTGAGGAACAGATTCATACAGCCGAATGAATGAAGCGAGCTTCTTCGTAGAACCAAAAATCTGATGAAGTCTCGGCGAACCAAAGTGAATAAATTCACCTTTTCCATCAGGAGCTTGCTGTTGACCTGTTACTAAAGTCAACGTCATCGGATTCGGAATACCTCCGGTTTTTTCGAGATAGTGCCAGTAGAACGGACGATTCATTAAAACTTTATCAAGTTCTGTTGTCAATTGAACTTTCATATAACTAAAGTTTTTCTCTTGAATTCTGCATTCGTTCGCATCAAAGTATCGCTCAAGAAAGCGATGTATCTCGTGCTGCTGCATGCTCTTCCCATCCTTTCTGTTTGATTCCGCCATCAAGGTTGATCAAGGAAGCAAGATTATCCATCTTAACGCGAATCTCACCTTCACTCTCAGACGTATTCATGATGTCTGCGATATGGCGTTCGATGTTCTTGATCTCAAATTTCGTTAAGATTTCATCAAGTTCCCCAATGACACTCTCAAATAGATTGATCTTGTTATACAGCAAGTTTAAGATGTGTTCTTCAATCGTATTCTGAGTGGCAAAGTTATAGATATGAACATCCCCTTGCTGTCCGATACGGTGAATACGTCCGATCCGCTGCTCGATCCTCATCGGGTTCCATGGTAGGTCGTAGTTAATGATATGTTGGCAGAATTGGAGGTTTATTCCTTCACCACCAGCTTCCGTTGCGATCAATACTTGTGCTCGCGTTCTGAAGAGGTGAGTCATCCAATCCTTTTTACTGCGTTTGAATCCGCCTCTAAACGGTACAGAAGAGATGCCATGCTGCTGTAAAAACCATTGTAAATACAATTGAGTCGCACGATATTCTGTAAAAATGATGACCTTAGAATTGATCGATTGAATCAGTTCTAACGCTTTTAGAGCTTTAGAGTTTTGATCCACGAGTTCAATTTTTTTCATTAACTCTAAGACTCTTTGTTCCATTAAAGAGTTGGAAACATCTTTTTGAAGCATATTTTTTAATGTTAGAAAAACGGCTTCACGCGAACTGCATGCTTCTCGCTGCAATGTCACGATCGAAAACTTACTTCGGTCAAAGTAAGAATCTTTTTTTAGTTGAGAGATTTCATCATATAGGTCTCGTTCGGTTTTTGATAATGTAATAGGAATGGTTTGAACAAGACGTTTTGGCCATTTCAGCCCAGTCTCTTCTCTTCGGTTACGTACCATCACCTTATTTACGAGCTGCTTCAGCTTTTCTTCATTTTTAAGTGAATATTTATCTTCTTTATAATCTTTGTCAAAGTTCTCTCGGTTTCCTAGATGGCCAGGCTTTAACAGAGATACAAGATTAAAAATCTCCTCAACTCTGTTTTGCACCGGAGTAGCTGTTAATAGTAAACAGAATTTCTTTTTTAATAACTGTACAAATTCATAGTTTTTCGTTTTCTTGTTCTTTAACTTGTGTGCTTCATCGATAATAACAAGATCATAGTCTTGATTAAGAACAATGTCTCGGTGTGGTGCGCGTTTAGCCGTATCAATAGAAGAAACGACTACATCGCATTGCTCCCATACATAGGCCTTTTTCTGAGCGATTGCTGGAATAAAGAACTTTTGATTCAACTCGTTCGTCCATTGAATAACGAGTGAAGCTGGAACGAGGATCAAAATTTTCTTAGCGAGCCGTCGTATCATATACTCTTTTAGAATCAATCCTGCTTCTATCGTTTTTCCTAGCCCTACTTCATCAGCCAAGATTGCTTTTCCGTTCATCTGTTCAATAACGGTAGTCGCAACGTCCAGCTGATGAGGCAAAAAAGTCATCTGTGGGAGGTGATCTGGAGCTTGAAGGCCAAGGAAATCAGGAATTGCTAAGTGGTGTTCGGCTTCAAGAGCTAAATTATATAATTCCCAATTGGCCCAAGGTCCATCTTCTTCCACACGCTTTAAAAAGTCATCATGCCATTCTCGCTGAAACTGAACGTCGATTTTCATAACGGATTTCCTTTCTTTAAAAAAGTTCGTTGCCATTCCTTTTGTAAAAATGATAGGATAATAATGTAGTAAACATAGTAATAGTATGTGCGACCTTGGACAATAACATACTCGCGAATGAAAGTAAGAGGAGAGACTGCGTAAGCGGCGCCGAAGGAGCAAACAATTGTGAAACTCTCAGGCAAAAAGACTCTTGCTAGACGCATCTCTGGAGAGTGCTTTTTTAATAGATGAAAGCCACCAACGAAGAAACTCAAAAGATTTTTTGAGAAACTTACAGGTTGCAGGACAGAGGATCCTATTTTTAAGGGGTCTTTCTGTCCTTTTTTTGTCCAGAAAAGTCCGAAAATTTTTAAGTATGAAAAAGGAGGAGTTCACATGGCTACATTGTTACGAACACCGTTATTTGAGACATATAAAGAACACGGTGGAAAAGTAATTGATTTTGGTGGTTGGGAGTTGCCTGTTCAGTTCTCAAGTATTAAAGAGGAACATGAAGCGGTTAGAACGAAAGCTGGTTTATTTGATGTCTCTCACATGGGAGAATTTGATGTTCGAGGACCTAATGCCCTGTCGTTTCTGCAATATACAATGACCAATGATGTTTCGAAACTTCAAAACGGCCAAGCACAATATACGGCTATGTGCTATGAAAACGGTGGTACAGTAGATGACCTTTTAATCTATAAAAGAGATGAAAACGATTACTTACTCGTTGTGAATGCCTCAAATATTGAAAAAGATTTCGAATGGCTTATGAGCAAGAAGCCTGAAGGTGTAGAACTTGTGAATGTGTCTCCTGAATATGCGCAGCTTGCCATTCAAGGACCAAAAGCAGAAGAGATTTTACAAAAGCTTACGGATACCAATCTTTCTGAGATCGGATTCTTCCGTTTTAAAGAAGATGTTTCACTAGCGGGAATATCTGCTCTTGTGTCTCGAACAGGCTACACAGGAGAAGATGGCTTTGAGATCTACTTAAAGACGGAACATGCTGAAAAATTGTGGAGATCCGTTCTTGAAGCCGGCGCTGAAGATGGACTGCTTCCTGCAGGACTTGGTGCGCGTGACACGTTGCGCTTTGAAGCGAAGCTTGCTCTATACGGTCAAGAACTTACAAAAGAAATTACTCCGATAGAAGCTGGTATCGGATTTGCAGTAAAAACAGATAAAGAAGCAAACTTTATTGGAAAAGAAATTTTAGCTGATCAAAAGAAGAACGGTGCACCACGTAAGCTAGTTGGAATTGAAATGATCGATAAAGGAATTCCACGATCACATTACGAGGTGTTTAAAGGTGATGTGAAGATCGGAGAAGTTACTACGGGAACACAATCCCCAACTTTGAAGAAAAATTTAGGACTTGCTCTTCTTGAAAAGGATTTCACTGAGCTTGGAACAGAGGTAGAAGTACAGATTCGCCAAAAACGTTTAAAAGCAAAAGTAGTCGCTTCACCATTTTATAAACGAGGAAAATAAGACATTTAAGGGGGAGAAACCATGACGTTCCGCTATTTGCCGATGACTGATCAAGACAAAAAGGAAATGCTTGAAACGATTGGAATCGAAACGACAGAAGATCTTTTTCAGGATATTCCGGAAGAAGTTCGGTTTAAAGGACGCTTACAAATCGAGGAAGCTTTGTCAGAACCTCAACTAGTTAAAGAGATGGGCCGCTTGGCAGCGTTAAACAAAAATACGAAAGACCATGCTTCGTTCTTAGGCGCTGGTGTTTATGATCATTACACACCATCAATTGTAAATCACATGCTTCTTCGTTCGGAGTTCTACACGGCATACACACCATATCAGCCTGAGATCTCTCAAGGCGAACTTCAAGCGATCTTTGAGTTCCAAACGATGATCTGTGAACTAACAGGTATGGATGTTGCGAACTCTTCCATGTACGATGGTGGAACTTCACTTGCGGAGGCTGGATTATTATCTGCAGCTCAAACGCGCAGAAAGAAAATTGTTGTATCAAAATCTGTACACCCAGAATCTCGTGCCGTTCTGCACACTTATGCAAAAGGACAGCATCTTGAAGTGGTAGAAGTGGACACAGAAGATGGTGTTACTTCATTAAATGCATTGCGTGCTGAAGTTGATGAACAAACAGCATGTGTGATCGTTCAATATCCTAACTTCTTCGGTCAGATCGAACCTTTAAAAAAAATTGAAGAGATCGTGCATAGCGCTAAAGGAATGTTCGTTGTTTCTTCAAATCCTTTAGCACTTGGTGCACTGACTCCTCCTGGTAAATTCGGTGCGGATATCGTAGTTGGTGATGCACAGCCGTTCGGGATCGCACAAGGTTTTGGCGGACCACACTGTGGATATTTTGCCGTAACAACCAAATTGATGCGTAAAGTTCCTGGTCGTTTAGTAGGTCAGACGGTTGATGAAGATGGGAAACGCGGATTCGTTCTTACACTTCAAGCAAGAGAACAGCATATTAGACGTGATAAAGCGACGAGTAACATCTGTTCGAACCAAGCCCTTAACGCACTTGCAGCTTCGATAGCCATGACGGCACTTGGAAAACAAGGCGTGAAAGAAGTAGCGCACCAAAATATTCAAAAAGCACATTATGCGAAAAAGGTTCTTGAGGAAAAAGGATTCAAAACAGCTTTCACAGGACCTTTCTTTAACGAGTTTGTTATTGAGTTAAAATGTACAGCTAAAGAAGTGAACGCAAAACTATTAGAATCTGGTATCATCGGCGGTTATGATTTGGGCCTATCTTACTCAGAGCTTAAAAATCATATGCTTCTAGCAGTTACGGAAATGAGAACAAAAGAAGAGATCGATCAGCTTGCAAATGTATTGGAGGGATTAGCATGCGTACAGAACATCAGTCACTAATTTTTGAATTGTCTAAACCAGGTCGAGTGGGGTACAGCATTCCTGAACTTGACGTTCCAGAAGTGAATGTGGAGTCTTTTATCCCTTCCGATTATTTGCGAGCGGAAGAAGCAGATCTTCCTGAAGTTTCTGAGCTACAAATCGTTCGTCACTACACAGCATTATCCAATCGTAACCATGGGGTGGATTCTGGCTTCTATCCACTAGGTTCATGTACGATGAAGTACAACCCGAAGATCAATGAAGATGTTGCACGTTTTCCTGGATTTGCACACATTCACCCTCTTCAAGATGAAGAGACGGTTCAAGGCGCTATGGAGATGATGTACCGCTTGCAAACATCTCTTGCTGAGATCACAGGTATGGATGAAGTGACGCTTCAACCAGCTGCTGGTGCACATGGTGAATGGACAGGTCTTATGATGATCCGTGCTTACCACGAAGCAAACGGCGATTTTAATCGTACAAAAGTAATCGTTCCTGATTCAGCCCACGGAACAAATCCTGCTTCTGCAACCGTTGCAGGTTTTGAATCGATCACGGTGAAATCTGATGAGCGCGGTCTTGTTGATCTAGAAGATTTGAAACGAGTAGTCGATCAAGATGTGGCGGCTCTTATGCTTACAAACCCGAATACGCTTGGTCTTTTTGAAGAGCATATTTTAGAAATGGCAAAAATCGTCCATGAAGCCGGTGGGAAGCTATACTATGACGGAGCGAACGCAAATGCGATATTAGGATTTGCACGACCTGGAGACATGGGCTTTGACGTTGTTCACTTGAATCTTCATAAGACATTTACCGGCCCTCACGGTGGTGGCGGACCAGGTTCTGGACCAGTTGGAGTTAAGGAAGATCTGATTCCGTTCTTGCCAAAACCAGTTCTTGTTAAAGAAGACGATCTTTATAAATTCGAATATGATCGCCCGCAGTCGATCGGACGCGTGAAGCCTTTTTACGGTAACTTCGGCATTAACGTACGTGCGTTTACGTACATCATGACGATGGGTCCAGACGGATTACATCAAGTTTCAGAGAACGCCGTGTTAAACGCGAACTATATGATGCGCCGACTTGAGCCTCATTTCGATCTTCCGTTTACACAACACTGTAAGCACGAGTTCGTATTATCAGGACGCCGTCAGAAGAAACTTGGCGTGAGAACGCTCGATATCGCAAAACGTCTCTTAGACTTTGGCTATCATCCGCCGACGATCTACTTCCCGTTAAGCGTAGAAGAAGCGATCATGATCGAGCCGACAGAAACGGAATCGAAAGAAACACTCGATGAGTTTATCGAAAAGATGATTCAGATTTCAAAAGAAGCTGAAGAAACACCAGAATTGGTTCAAGAAGCTCCTCATACTACCGTTGTTAAACGACTGGATGAAGCAACAGCTGCAAGAAAGCCAATCTTAAAATATACGAAACAAGTATAAACAAAAAAAGCAGCTCGGGAGAATTCTCCTGAGCTGCTTTTGAATGTTAGTTTGATTTTACACGGCCAGTCCATTTGCGGAAGCCGCCATTTAGGTGATGAAGCTGTCCATATTTTTTCTTCTTAAGAAAATTGGCTGCACGAGCACTTCTGAACCCACTTTCACAGTATAGGTAAACAGGCTGATCGCTGCGCACTTCTTTTAATCTCTGTCTCATTTGAGAAAGAGGGATATTACGTGCTCCTAAGATATGTCCTTTTTTAAACTCTTCTGGCTCACGAACATCGATCAATTGAGCTTTTCGATATCCTGCCTTAAACTCTTCCTCGTTTAACGTAGTTAGAAACCTCTTCTGATAAAGCCCCATACCGATTACATACGCCAATAAAGCTACTACTATACCTGCTAAAACTATCCATCCCATAACGCTTGCACTCCTTTAAACAATCTACCACAATTATAGCGGTGTGCGGCTCTATAGGCAAAAGAAAAATCTGACTTTAAGCGATTGTTTTGACACACTCGCCGAATTTGGTACACTAGTTACGAATGAATGGCAGGGAGACGAAAAACGTGGAAAAAGAAAACTGGTATTATATCGATTCTGGAAATTGCGAACCTGCAATTAATATGGCAATGGATGAGGCACTACTAACCTGGCACAGCGAAGGAAAGATTCCACCTGTTATCCGCTTTTACGGATGGGATCCAGCTACGCTATCTATTGGATACTTTCAAAAAGTAGAAAAAGAGATTAACCTTGATGCCGTAAAAAAATATGGACTGGGCTTTGTTAGACGCCCAACAGGAGGACGTGGTGTTCTTCATGATCAAGAACTCACGTATAGCGTCATCGTATCTGAAGCACACAAAGATATGCCGCAAAGTGTAACCGAAGCTTATCGCGTGATCTCAGAAGGAATAAAAGAAGGATTTCAAGGTTTAGGCCTTGATGCATACTTCGCTGTTCCGAAAACAGAAGAAGAGCGTGAAGGGTTGAAAAATCCTCGATCAGCCGTTTGTTTTGACGCTCCTTCGTGGTATGAACTAGTCGTTGAAGGTAGAAAAGTAGCAGGAAGTGCTCAAACAAGGCAAAAGGGTGTAATTCTGCAACACGGATCGATTCTTCTAGACTTAGATGAAGACAAGCTGTTCGATCTATTTAAATATTCTAGCGACAGATTACGAGAAAGAATGCAAACAGCATTTAAGAAAAAAGCAGTAGCAGTCAACGCACTTCTAGATGTTCCTGTTACAATTGAAGACGCGAAGGTAGCCTTTAAAAAAGGCTTTGAGGACGGTTTGAACGTAAATCTTGTACCATACACACTTACAGAAGATCAGTGGGCAGAGGTCGAACATATAGCCGAGACTCGTTATCGCAACGACGATTGGACGTTCAGGCGTTAATAGAAAAAAATCGAAATCTCAAAAAGAGATCTCGATTTTTTATTTTTACTCTATAAAGATCAGAAAAAAAGATGTCAAGATATTAATTTTTTTTGGAAAAAAGCAGGAATTTTTGAAAACCAAGTGTTTGTACGGCTTTTCAAAACTACCAAATTATACAAATCTAGAATAAAGCCAATTCATTAATAAAATCATCATAAATTTACAAGAATCAAGGAATTGCTGTAAAATCCTCATGATTTTAAGTTTGACAATTTTTTTTCTTTGACATGAGGTTTACGTATATATAGTATAAGGGTAGAACTTATACATACAAGATATAGATATGCATCCGTATGTGATTTAGATAGAGGAGGAGAAATATGGACACAGTCGCAACTGTTAAAAAGGGCATTAACATTGACGCTCTCAACAGTGATATAGCTCAATTTCCACAAGTACACCCCATAACTTCTACGATGAAAACAACGCACAAAGGTGTTTCTAGGCTTGTCATGCTAGACCGATACAGCTTTAAAGACACTGAGAAGAAAACCTTAAAACCAGGTGATTTTGTTGTATTAACAGTAAAAGAGGACCCAAAATTTCCGGCAAGAGGGCTAGGCTATATTCAATCTGTCAACTGGGACGATAAGAATGCAGTCGTATTGGTTGAAGATGAGTTTAAAGCAGTATTAGAGAAGCCTGAGGAAGCAGAATCTGGCCTGATCACACGTTCACTAGATGTGATGGACAAGCCGTTAGAAGTTTACTACGAGCAGATCGCACTCAGAAATGCAACAGGCTTAGCTTCTGTGGAAACGACGGAAGAAAAGCGCCAAGAGTCATTCCAAAAGTTTTACAAAGAACTTTCAGAAATGAACTTTGTTCCTGCTGGACGCGTTCTATACGGAGCAGGTGCAGAAACGGATGTAACGTATTTTAACTGTTACGTTATGCCGTATGTGAAAGATTCGCGTGAAGGCATCTCTGATCATCGTAAGCAAGTGATGGAGATCATGAGCCGAGGCGGAGGAGTTGGAACGAACGGATCTACCCTTCGACCGAAGAACGCACTAGCAAGAGGCGTAAACGGAAAATCCTCTGGCTCTGTATCCTGGCTGGATGATATCGCGAAGTTGACGCATCTGGTAGAGCAGGGCGGAAGTCGCAGGGGGGCCCAGATGATCATGCTGGCCGACTGGCATCCTGATATCATTGATTTCATTATTTCTAAGATGCAGAATCCTCGCATTTTGCGTTATTTAATAGAAAATACAAATGACGAGAAGATCAAACAAGTCGCACAAGATAAATTAAAATTCACACCTCTGACACCAGCCCAAAAAGCGATGTACGAAGGAATTTTAAGATACAAAGATATCCCAGGTACAGGCGGATTTGATTCAGACGTTCTACGCGATGCTGAGACAATGCTCCGAGATGGAGGAACGTACAGCGTTCATAATTCCGAGTTCCTAACAGGTGCAAACATCTCTGTTACGATTACGAAAGAATTTATGGAAGCCGTAGAGAATGACTCTGAGTATCTATTACGTTTCCCTAGCGTTGAGGCTTACACCCCGGATGAGATGGAAGCTTATAACAACGAGTGGCATGAGGTCGGAGATGTTCGTGTTTGGGAAGAAAAAGGTTATGGCATTCGCGTTTACAAACGAATCCAAGCGCGTGAGCTTTGGAACCTGATCAACATTTGTGCAACATATTCAGCTGAGCCAGGAATTTTCTTTATCGACAATGCAAATGACATGACGAACGCTACCGCTTATGGACAAAAAGTTGTAGCAACGAACCCGTGTGGAGAACAACCACTTGCACCATACAGTGTCTGCAACCTTGCTGCAGTTAACCTTGGAAACATGGCTGACAAAGTAAACAAAACGGTGGACTTTGAAAAGCTTAAACAAACGGTTGAAGTTGGCGTTCGTATGCAGGACAACGTAATTGATGCAACACCATATTTCTTAGAGCCAAATCGTGTCCAAGCTTTAGGTGAGCGTCGAGTAGGGCTAGGAGTTATGGGACTTCATGACCTTTTGATCTATTGTGAAACAGTTTACGGTTCAGAGGAAGGAAACCAACTGGTAGACCAAATTTTCGAGACGATTGCAGTAACGGCTTACCGAACGTCTATTGAACTTGCTAGAGAAAAGGGAAGCTTCCCGTTCTTAGAAGGAGATACAGAAGAGACTACTAAAGAGTTGCGTAAACGATTTACTGAAACAGGTTATATGAGAAAGCTTCCTGAAGATGTACGCAAAGACATTTTAGAATTCGGTATTCGTAACTCTCACTTGTTAACTGTTGCTCCAACTGGATCCACAGGAACCATGGTTGGCGTCTCAACAGGATTAGAGCCTTACTTCTCATTCTCTTACTTCCGCAGTGGTCGTCTTGGGAAGTTTATTGAAGTAAAAGCGGATATTGTTAAAGAATATTTAGACAACAATCCAGAAGCGAACGAAAATGAGCTTCCTGAATGGTTTGTTGCTGCCATGGAGCTTGCACCAGAAGCACATGCAGATACGCAATGTGTCATCCAGCGTTGGGTAGACAGTTCAATCTCAAAAACGGTTAACGCTCCTAAAGGTTATACGGTTGATCAAGTTCAAAAGGTTTACGAACGCCTTTACAAAGGTGGGGCAAAAGGAGGAACGGTTTACGTTGATGGAAGCCGTGACTCACAAGTTCTTACTCTTAAAGCAGAAGAGACTTTTGAACAGACTGAGATCGATCTAGGTATGGAAGAAGAAAAAAGCAAAGTTGTTATTTTGGATACGATTACTGACCTTCGTGCTACAGATGTAACCATCGGTAACGAAGTGGGTAACACTTGCCCGGTATGCCGAAAAGGGAAAGTGAAAGAAATCGGTGGCTGCAACACATGTACGAACTGTAATGCACAGTTAAAATGTGGCCTATAAAAAGAAAGGGAAGGAACTGGAAAAGTTCCTTCCCTTTTCTTTTGTCGATATTAGCACATACTAACTCCATCATTTGTGATAAAAATTGTGGGGTGTATGACTATGGCTGGTGCCAATAAACCGTTTATGCCGCAGTTGATCTATTTCGAACCGCGTGCACTTGAGTATCCATTGGGAAAAGAACTGTTCGACCGTTTTAGCAAATTAGAAGTTGAGATCAGAGAGACAACATCTCATAACCAAATTCGTGATTTGCCAGGAGACAATGATTTTCAGAAATATAGAACAGCTAAATCAACGCTAGTTGTAGGTATCAGAAAAACGTTGAAATTTGATACATCAAAACCATCTGCAGAATATGCGATTCCTCTCGCAACAGGATGCATGGGACATTGTCATTATTGTTATCTGCAAACTACACTCGGCAGCAAACCTTACCTGCGAACTTATGTGAACACAGATGAGATCTTTGCTCAGGCTGAAAAGTATATGCAAGAACGAGCCCCTGAAATCACGCGGTTCGAAGCTTCATGTACATCCGATATTGTCGGCATCGATCATCTTACTCATAATTTGAAAAGAGCGATTGAATTTTTTGGAGCAACCGATCTAGGAAGACTTCGATTTACAACAAAATATCATCACGTAGACCATCTACTTGATGCCAAACACCAAGGTAGAACGCGTTTCCGTTTTAGTGTAAATTCAAACTATGTGATTAAGAACTTTGAACTTGGAACAAGTCCGTTGGAGGAGCGTATAAATGCTGCCATAAAAGTGGCTGAAGCAGGATATCCATTAGGGTTTATCGTGGCACCTCTTTATCTTCATAAAGATTGGGAAGAAGGCTATAAAGAACTCTTTGATATTCTTGAAGCAAAAATTCCAAAGCACCTAACGAACGATCTTACGTTTGAGCTGATTCAGCACCGTTTTACGAAACCTGCAAAACGCGTTATTGAAAAAAACTATCCAAAATCAAAGCTTGAGATGAATGAAGAAGAAAGAAAATATAAGTGGGGAAGATATGGAATCGGAAAATATGTTTATCAAGATGATCAGGCGACAAGACTGCGTGAAACGGTAGAAAATTATATTCATACGATGTTTCCGCAAGCGAAGATTGAATATTTTACTTGATAAAATGCAGAGACACCTTCCCTTGTCACGCTTACCATTCTATAGTATCCTTTTTATAGAGACCAAGCTGGTTTAGTATAGGGAGTGAACAATTTGCCGCCAACCCCAAGTATGGAAGACTATATAGAACGCATCTATGCCCTAATCGAAGAGAAAGGCTATGCCAGGGTATCAGATCTTGCTGAGAACCTAGAAGTGCATCCCTCTTCAGTAACCAAGATGATTCAGAAGCTCGATAAAGGCAAGTATGTCGTTTATGAAAAATACAGAGGCTTCGTTCTTACACCGAACGGTAAAAAACTTGGAAAACGTTTAGTATACAGACATGAGTTACTTGAAGAATTCTTAAAAGTTATTGGAGTCGACCAAGAAAACATCTATCAAGATGTTGAAGGTATTGAACATCATTTAAGTTGGAACGCTATCGATCGAATTGGAGATCTTGTTCAATTTTTTGAAGAAGATGAAAATAGGATAAAATCATTAAGAGAAGTTCAAGCAAAGAATGAAGAACAAGAACAATCATAATTTTTTATGGTTGTTTTTATTTTGGAATTTTTCTGTTTGCTGCGGTGAATGAAAACACAAGTGGACAGTATTTTGTAAGAAGTGGACAGTAAATTTTAAAAAGTGGACAGTATTTTTCTAAGAGTGGACAGTAAATGGAGAAAACCCGACAGTATTTTTTGTGAAGTGGACAGTAAATCTAATCTTTTAACCTACACCGACAAATCAAAGACATGACAAAAGACTTTATTTTGAAGAATCGGTTATATAGGACATCTTCTGCTGATTAGGATAATAGTGGAGGAGATGTTTATGCGAATTGATGGTGTTTTTTCAGGTGGAGGCATCAAGGCGCTTTCGTTGATTGGTGCTGTTGAAGCAGCTGAGAATCGTGGACTCAGTTTTGAAAGGGTAGCTGGGACAAGTGCGGGGGCTTTGATGGCTGCTTTGATCAAGGCAGGCTATACGGCGGGTGAAATGAAAGATATTATTGATAAATTAGACTTTAGAAAATTTCTTGATACAAGTAAAACAATTGTGCCTGTACCATTTATGAACTGGTTGAAGCTTTATTGGAAGCTTGGTCTGTTTAAGGGGGATTATCTGGAGAATTGGGTAGCTTCTCTTCTAGCGGCACGCGGAATTGTTACATTTGCGGATATTCCTTATGGCAGTCTTAAGATTATTGCGTCTGATATTTCTCGAGGCAGGCTGATCGTTTTACCAGATGATCTCGAGGAATATGGGTTGTTGCCAGAGCGTTTTCCAGTGGCGCGAGCGGTTAGGATGAGTTGCAGTCTTCCTTATTTCTTTTATCCGATCAAACTTTTCAATCGTGTTGGACAAAAAAGTTTGATAGTGGATGGAGGGGTTTTGAGTAATTTTCCGATGTGGCTTTTTCAAAGAAAAGACAGGGTGCCTGTCCGGCCAGTGCTAGGTTTTCAATTAAGTTCGTATATCAACGACCACATTCCAACACACAATGTAAAGAATGCAGTTCAGCTATTTAAAGCTTTGTTTGAAACGATGATGCAAGCGCATGATAACCGATACATTGATTCCCACGACGCGCGAGATATTATCTTTATGCCTGTGAAGCATGTATCCGTCATCGATTTTCAACTGTCATCAGAAGCGAAGAACGAACTTTATACGTTTGGCCATGATCGAGCTGAGCAATTTTTACAAAGCTGGATTGCAAGTAAGAGGTATCCGAATCCTGCATATAAAAATCGAGCCTAATCCTTAAAAGGAGGCTCGATTTTTTTTCTTATTCTTTTTCCCTTCGATCACAGTTAAGTGATGTTCACGTGTTTTCTTTCTCTGAGCGGAACTCTTTGCAGTTTTTTTGTTCGGAAACAACGGAGAAGCAGCTTTTGCAGGCTTTTGGTTCGTACCATAACGTTTTTGAGATTGCTTGACTGCTTTTCTATATTTGCCGTTTACACCTGATGAGGTTCTGCGAAAGATAAAGTAAAACACGGCGACCACTGCTGCTCCGATCAGAATGGTTGTAAATAAATCGCGAGGTGAAGTGACTAGTTGATAGAGAATACCGACAATAGCCAGTGAAATAACAAACCAAATGATAGGATGCAATCTTCTATGATTCTGTTGCAACAGGTTCACCTCCTTATGATTAAACGATTTTGCTTGCGTTAAGTTCACTTTCATAGGATGCGTCACGACGTAACATTTCATTAAAAGAAATAATAGAAACTTCTATTTGTTTTTCATCGGGCTCTTTCGTTGTTAAAAGTTGAAGCCATAAACCTGGATATCCTAGATAACGAAGAACAGGTACATCTCTTAGTTTATTGGTTAACTGTAGTACTTCAAAAGATACCCCTAAAACCACAGGAATAAGCGCAAGTCTGCATAAAATTCTTAGCCATAACGGATCTGATGGAAAGAAATAATAGATAAACATGCCCACGATTACGGTAAATAGAATAAAACTGCTGCCGCAACGATAATGAAGCCTTGAATGCTTCTTTACGTTTTCAACGGTGAGCTCGTCTCCTGCTTCATAGGTGTTGATTACTTTGTGTTCAGCTCCGTGATACATGAATACTCTCTTGATCGCTGGTGTTAAAGATACAAAATAGATGTAGCTTAATAAAAAGATAAACTTGAACAGACCTTCTAACAGATTTTGCCCTAAGTGCCCGGGCACGATAAAACGAAAAGCTTCTGCTAAAAAAACGGGTACGAGCGTAAAAACAAATTTTCCGAATAGAAAAGATAAGACACCGATGATGGCTAAAGAAAAGAAAAAAGTGAATTTTGATGGTTTTTCTTCTTCTTCTTTTTCTTCTTCACCAGGGTTAACACCAAATCGTTCAGCTGAAAAATTTAAATGCTGAGTACCGTTCATACTCGCTTCGATTATGGCAATAAATCCTCTTAAAAAAGGAATCTTCTTTAATTTTGATAAAACAGGAGAAGGTTTCTTTTTAAGTTCGAAATACTCAATCGTATCGTCATTTCTACGTATTGCCGTTACATATGTGTGCTTTCCGGCAAACATAACCCCTTCTAATACGGCCTGGCCGCCGTAAGCGGGCTTTTTCTCTTTTGTCATGTTGAACCCCCAGCCTAAAGTTTTGTAGGTACTTTCTATTCTACAGGAAAGCGGGATATTCCTCCACAAAGGATGATTGTATTTTTCCCATTTTATACATGTTTTACACGGAATATGATTGCTTGTAGTGTAAGAAGTTTGGGCAAAGGTTTTGTGGACATACTAGTAATGTTGGAGGTGGTCGTTAATGAGCGATTCAAAACTAGAACAAAATAAACAGGAATCTCAATCTTCATTCATGAGCAGAGTCGTTGGTGTTGGCTTCTTTGGAGGCTTGATTTGGGCGTGTTTCGGATTTATTGCCTACTATTTAAATTTCTCAAAGGTAGGTCCAGCACTCGTTTTGGCACCGTGGGCACTTGGAAAGTGGAAAACCGAGTGGATTGGTCAATTAATCAGTATCTTGATCATTGCTCTACTTTCAATCTTAGTTGCCATAGGCTATCGCTATGCGTTTGCTAAGATCAAATCCATGTGGGCAGGCATTCTCTTTGGTGTAGCGCTATGGGGAATCGTATTTTTCTTGCTTCATCCGATCTTTCCGGGATTGGAACCTATGAATACAATAGGTAAAAATACGATAACAACGACGCTGTGTATCTATATTTTATATGGTGTTTTTGTAGGATATTCGATCTCATTTGAATACAGTGAACGTCATGGACAGTCCCAAGGAAACAAGGAATCTACACAGAGTTCGTAACTATTCAAAAGAACAGACGCTATGATAGAATGTTTTATGAACATTCTATTTTTTTATGCAAAGGCTAGGTGTTTCAGGTGAAGAACAGAAAATTTCTTGTTATTAACGGACCAAACTTAAACCGATTAGGGAAACGTGAGCCTGGCATATATGGTGCGCAAACATTAGAAGATCTGAAAACAGAACTTGTCTCATTTTCAAGGGAGCTACTCATGGATCTTTCGTTCGAGCAGAGCAATAATGAAGGAAATATCATTGATTTCATTCACGGAGCTGAAGATGAGTTTAGTGGTATCGTATTAAACGCAGGTGCCTATACTCATTATAGTTATGCGATCAGAGATGCGATTGCCAGTGTGGATGTCCCCGTGATCGAAGTCCATTTATCAAATGTGCATGCTAGAGAAGAATTCCGACGCGAATCTGTTATTGCTCCAGTTACGATCGGACAGATTTCAGGATTTGGTTTTGATAGCTATAAATTAGCTCTTCAAGTTTTTCATAATCAACTCAAGGGGGATACGTTATGAACCGCGTAGAACGGGCAAGACAATTATTCGATACGTTTAATATTGATGCACTGTTAGTTACATCGTCTTCAAACCGATTTTATTTAAGTGGTTTTAAAGGAAGTTCAGGAGTACTTTTGATCACGAGAGACGAAGCGGTTTTAGTAACTGACTTCCGGTATAAGACGCAAGCTGCTGAACAAGCAGAAGGATATCGTGTTGTGATGCATACGGATCCGATTCCGCAAGAGGTTGCAAAGTTAACGAAGGAACTTTCTATTCGTAAGCTTGGTTTTGAGCAAGATCATGTTACATACTCTACCTATCGTACATACGAGACACAATTAGATAACAATACGTCTGAACTAGTTCCAGTATCCGGTCTTGTGGAAAAGTTGCGCTTGATTAAGGATGAATCAGAGATTAAGATAGTAAAGGATGCAGCATCTATTGCCGATGCCGCTTTTTCACATATTATTGAGTTTATCCGCCCAGGACTTACTGAGCGGGAAGTATCAAATGAACTAGAATTCTTCATGAGAAAAAATGGAGCCATCTCTTCATCGTTTGATATTATTGTGGCATCCGGCTACCGATCAGCCCTTCCACATGGTGTTGCCTCAGATAAGAAGATTGAAACGGGTGAATTAGTAACCTTGGATTTTGGAGCATACTACAAAGGTTATTGTTCGGATATCACTCGTACGGTAGCAATCGGAAATGTCTCGGATGAGCTGAAAGAGATCTACCAAGTTGTATATGATGCACAGATGCTAGGTATGAAGGGTATCAAACCAGGAATGACAGGTAAGGATGCAGATGCGCTAACACGTGATTACATTGCTTCAAAAGGTTATGTTGATTACTTTGGCCATTCAACAGGGCATGGAATTGGCTTAGATGTGCATGAAGGACCTGCACTATCTATGAAGTCTGACACGATCCTTGAACCCGGTATGCTTGTGACAGTCGAACCAGGTATTTATATCTCAGGACTAGGCGGAGTTCGGATCGAAGATGATGCTCTCATCACAAAAGCTGGCAATGAATCACTTACGCACTCTACTAAAACCCTTTTAACGTTAAGTTAAGGTATTTCAGGAGGATAAAAACATGATTTCAGTAAACGATTTTAAAACAGGATTAACAATTGAGGTTGACAACGGGATTTGGCAAGTTCTTGAGTTCCAACACGTAAAGCCAGGAAAAGGTGCGGCATTTGTTCGCTCCAAACTTCGTAACCTTCGCACAGGTGGTATACAAGAAAAAACGTTCCGTGGTGGAGAAAAAGTAGCAAAAGCTCATATTGAAAACCGTAAGATGCAATACCTATATGCATCGGGAGATACACACACGTTCATGGATACCGAATCTTACGAGCAAATTGAACTTCAAGCTTCTCAAATCGAATACGAATTGAAGTACTTGCTTGAAAACATGACTGTTCACATCATGACGTATCAAGGTGAAACGATCGGTGTTGAACTTCCAAACACAGTTGAGTTAGTAGTAGCAGAGACTGAGCCTGGTATTAAAGGCGACACAGCTTCTGGTGGAACTAAACCGGCAACACTTGAAACAGGCCTGATCGTACAAGTTCCTTTCTTCGTAAACCAAGGGGACAAGCTGATCATCGATACAAGAAATGCAGCTTACGTTTCTCGTGCATAGTTTATAGAATTGAAACCTCATTCCATTTCTGGAGTGAGGTTTTTTTATGTTGTAAACAGTTGACTTGTTTGATGTACTAGCAAAATTTAAATGAAATATTGAATGGCCTCCTGAATTTTTATTGCTACATTCCTTCCATTTCTTTCTACCACAAGTTGACTCCGGCTTATCAATAGAGAAGCCTTCTATTAAGACAGGCATTCCCATAAGTTTGCAATTACAAATCTATTAAAAACCTCTATCTTTTCTCCTAACTTTAAACCTACCTTTATTGGCATAAACCTTATACTTTTGCCATACGTTTATAGTACTAGCCTCTTAAAAGGAGAAATAGATCATGGAGACGATCTTTAGACTTTTTCCAGATAAAATACAGCAAACCTTACGAAATTTGCCATCATCCGTCCTTCAATCTGTCGAAGAAATCAGGGTCAGAATCGGACAACCGATGGAAATCTTATGTGCCGGCAAACCCATCTACCCGACGGAGGAGCAAATCTCAGCAGAAGAGTCGCAAGTATTGCTCAATCGATTAAGTCAGCACTCTCTTTACGCACTTGAAGAGGAGCTAAAAAGGGGATATATCACCATCTCAGGCGGTCATCGAGTAGGACTAGCTGGAAAAGTGATCACGGAACATGGATTTGTAAAGGCGATTAAAGATATTAGTTCGTTTAACGTAAGGATAGCGAGAGAGAAAATCGGCATCGCCGAACCGGTGATTTCTTATCTTTTTCAAAAAAAATGGCTCAATACATTGTTGATCGGTCCTCCGCAAACAGGAAAAACCACATTGCTAAGAGATATCGCAAGACTAGTTAGTTGTGGCGTTCAGCATAGAAACATCCCTTCTTTTAAAGTGGGAATCGTAGATGAGCGCTCTGAAATTGCAGGTGCTATAAAAGGTGTTCCTCAACACACCCTTGGACGCCGAGTCGATGTTCTCGATGCATGTCCAAAAGCGGAAGGGATGATGATGCTTATTCGTTCAATGAGTCCTCAAGTAATGATCGTCGATGAAATCGGTCGAAAAGAAGATGGTGAAGCGATATTAGAAGCGATGCATGCGGGTGTTCAAATGATTTTCACCGCACATGGTAGCTCTGTAGAAGATGCACTAAAACGACCTGTGATGAGACCATTGGGAGACCTTTCATTGTTTGAAAGGTATGTTATCTTGAGCCGTGATAAAGGGCCGGGAACGATTCAAGTAATCTATGATGGAGCATTCAATGAAATCTACAGGTCTTCTGGTGGTGCAGCATGATAAGTTGGATCGGTGCGATCGCCATTCTTTCAGCCACTACGATCTTTGGTTTTGAGTGGGCAAAACGGGTAAGAGAACGACCTAAGAAGTTGAGAGAACTAAAAGTGACACTACAAGCCTTGGAGGCTGAGATCATATATGGATCTACTCCGCTTCATGAGGCATTTTTGCATATTGGACGACCTCTGAAAGAACCGTTGTCCACATTCTTCCTTACCATTTCAGATCGGTTAGCAGAAGGTGAACTTTCTGTGCAAGAAGCATGGGAAATACAGTTGGCTGTTCTGGCCAAAGAGACCTCTTTTAAAATGGGTGAGATTGAAGTGCTTCGTCAATTTGGGGCGACTCTTGGCAGGCATGACAAAGAGCATCAACAGAAACAGATTCAATTGACACTTGCTCACCTTAATCGTGAAGAAAAAGAAGCAAGGGACATACAAGAACGTTATGAAAAAATGTGCAAAAGTCTTGGAGTCTTAATGGGACTTTTAATCGTTATTCTCTTACTGTAACAAGGAGGTTTCGCCAATGGGATTGGATATAAATGCAGTGTTTCAGATTGCTGGGCTTGGGATAATCGTAGCAATGCTTCATACCGTTTTAAAGATGATCGGAAAAGAAGATTATGCACACTGGGTCACTCTTTTAGGTTTTGTAGTTGCCCTTTTTATGGTCATTACACTTTTAGATGATTTGTTCCAAAAGGTAAAAAGCGTCTTTTTGTTTCAGAATTAAGGAGGGGGCCAGGTTGGAAATTATCCAAATTGTTGGTTTTGGACTAGTTGCTGCTTTCTTAGCCTTAGTCCTTAAAGAACAAAAAGCGAATTTTGCTTTTTTGGTCACACTCATGGTTGGAGCAGGAATTTTTTTGTTTCTCATCGATAAGATCGGACAGATTCTAACGATGCTTCAACGACTTGCTATCAACGCAAACGTAAATATGGTCTATGTTGAAACGTTGTTAAAAATAATTGGCATCGCTTATATTGCAGAGTTTGGAGCACAGATCACTCGAGATGCAGGCCAGGGAGCTATTGCCTCTAAGATTGAACTAGGTGGAAAAATACTGATACTCGTAATGGCGATACCGATCTTAACGGTAATTATTGAAACCGTGCTGACGCTTATTCCGAAATAAGAAAGCGGGTTATAAAGATGCAGAAAGTGATGATGCGGACAAGTCTTCTTCTATTCATAATCTTTTCATTCATCCTATATGGTCCCATAGATTCCGCATCAGCGAGCTCGATCACTTCAAAAATGGTAGATCAACAAGTTTCCTCGATGCAGTTAGATGAGATCAAGCACTTTTGGGATAGCATCTCCCATGAATATGGCGGTTTCTTACCTGAAAGTCAAAAAGGGACCTTCCTTGAATTTGTAAAAGGAGAAAAAGATTTTTCTATAAAAGGTTACCTGATCGGTCTTTTGAAGTTTATGTTTCATGAACTTGCTGTTCACGGAAAACTGCTAGGAACATTAATACTGCTTACGGTATTCAGTATGCTTCTTCAATCCATCCAGAATGCTTTTGATCGATCAGCCATTTCAAAAGTGGCGTATGGAATTATCTATATGGTCTTGATCATCTTAGCTTTAAACAGTTTTCACGTTGCCATCACTTATGCCACCGAGGCCATCGATAACATGTTGAGTTTCATGATCGCACTCATTCCTCTTCTTCTTGCCTTGATGGCTACTGTTGGAAGCATCGCTTCGGTCGCTTTTTTTCATCCGGTCATCTTGTTTTTAGTGAATACAAGCGGCCTTTTGATCAAGAATTTTGTACTGCCTCTCCTTTTTCTATCTGCGCTATTAAGCATCGTTTCTACGATGTCCGAGCATCACAAAGTCACTCAGTTGGCCAAGCTGTTGCGGAATATCAGCATGGGGGCGCTCGCCTTTTTTTTCACTGTTTTCCTCGGTGTAATGAGTGTACAAGGTGCAACTGCAGCGGTAGCAGATGGCATTACGATTAAGACCGCAAAATTCATAACAGGAAATTTCATCCCGGTCGTCGGTCGTATGTTTACTGATGCGACAGATACCGTAATGAGCGCTTCTATCTTACTAAAAAACTCGGTAGGCATTATAGGGGCACTCTTATTGCTTCTGCTAGCTATCTTTCCTGCCATCAAAGTTTTGATCTTAGCTTTTATCTATAGCATGGCAGCAGCCCTTCTACAGCCTTTAGGCGGTGGGCCGATCGTTGAATCATTAGGCATCATCGGTAAAAGCGTCATGTTTATCTTTGCTGCTCTTATGACAGTTTCAATCATGTTCTTTTTAGCGATAACGATTATAATCGCAGCCGGCAACGTTACGCTGATGGTTCGATAGGAGGTGAGTCATGGCATTCTTAACCGAATGGATAACTAATATTATTATCCTTGTACTTTTGGCTGGAGTCATCGAGCTGTTATTACCTGGTAATCAATTTCAAAATTATATCAAGATGGTAGTAGGTTTGCTCATCCTTCTTGCTATGCTCTCTCCGCTATTCAAACTAATAAACTCAGATCTGGATCAAGTATTTCTCGCTATGGATTTACCAGCTGCTGCGAAAGAAGACGAAATAAAAAATTCGATAGAAGAGAATAAAAGTGAAATACAATCCGCACAACGTGCATATATATTAGAGCAAATGGCTGTCCCAATGAAAAAACAAGTTCAAGAGGAGTTGAAACAGACCTATGAATTAGAGATTGTAGATCTTCAAATTCAAACGGAAATGGGTAAAGAGCCGTTAGAACCTGAAGATATTAAGGGAGCCAAAGTGGTACTAGCCAAGTATCATGATCAAGCAGAGATCTCTGAAGTATCAGAAGTAGATGTAGGCGTTTCTGATCCAGAGGTAAAAGAATCTCTTGAACCACCGGTTTCTAACGAAGTCATCCAGTTCCTAGCCGATCAGTGGCAGCTGGATGCCAAACAAGTTGATGTACATTTGGAAGGGGGAGAGGAGTCATCCCAATGAAACGTTCATTTTGGGAACAGATAAAAAAACGGCTGCAGCTTAGTGATAAAGCAGGGAATAAACAAAAGTACTTACTTGTCTTACTCCTATTGGGAATTTCTCTTATGTTTCTTAGCAAGATGATAGACTCCCCTGCTCAAAAAAGTTCATTAAACGGGCTAGTGCCAGAAACGAAGGTTAAATCTGAGGCTGTTTTTAAACAAGCGAAAGAAGTCACAGACAAGAATATCAAAACCTATGAAGATCGTTACTCGAACGAGCTGAAAGATCTGTTAGAGCAAATGCAAGGCGTAGGCAAAGTGTCAGTCTGGGTAGAACTCTCTACAACAGAGAAAAAAGAGTTCGTTACAGATGATAGCACACAGAGTCAAACAACTTCTGAAAATGATAAAAATGGTGGCAAGAGAACGATAGAAGACCAAAAGATAGATGAAAAAGTAGTCATTATATCTAATGATGGCAGAGAAGAGCCGATCATCGTTACAACAGAAAAACCAAAAATTAAAGGTGTTGCCGTTTTAGCGCAAGGTGCAGAGAACATCCAGACAAAGTCTATGATCATAGAGCTCGTTAAAAAAGTTTTTGATATTGGTAGTGACCAGATTTTCGTAGGACCAAAAAATCCTGAGGGGGAATAAACAAATGTTATTGAAAAAACAAACCGTTTGGCTTCTAACTATGCTTAGCTTAATCATTGTGTTGTCGGTGTATTACATTACTGCGCCTGGTGGAACTGATGATCTTGCTTACTTGGAGGCAGGAAAAAAGTCAGGTAAGGAAGCGACAGTTTCGGGTGTTGCAAACGATGATATGTTTACAGCACTTCGCCTTGAGAGAGATGAAGTTCGTGATGAGATGAGTGCTGATTATGTCGCGGTTGCGGGATCTGAGGACGCTTCAGCTGAGGTTCAAGCTGATGCTTGGGCGAAGATGACAGAACTTCAGTCACTTACTATGCAAGAATCAACAGTAGAAACATTGATTAAATCGATGGGATTCAATGATGCCTTAGTAAGCACGATGAACAATGAGATCAAAGTAATCGTAAAAGCTGACAAACTATCGAAAAAAGAAGTGGTTGAGATCATGAATGTTGCTAACGAACATCTCGGTAGCAGCAAAACAGTAGCCGTTGAATATCATGCGTCCAAATAGATAGACTTTTAGAAAGTATAAAAGCCGGAAATCCCCGGCTTTTTTCTTTTTGCGTTTTCATGATATATTGGATAGAAACTTAAAACTCATTGAAGTTTGCATTTCTTTGTGACGGGAAATGATAGAAAAAAGTGAAGAGTATTCGTAAACGCTTACAATGTTAGACGTTATCGTGTACTATTAACTTGTACATGATTATAATGTATCCACTACAAGAGAAATGTGGTATATTACATGTGTTAAGACCTAGTCACAATAGAAGGTGCTAAATAAAAAACCTAAACTGGATAGGATTGTTAAAAGGAGTAGAGATCATGCTAAAAATACAAGAAATACGTGAATTGATTAAACTTATTGACAAATCAAGCATCAACGAATTCAAATACGAAAATGACGGTTCTAAGATTGTTCTTAAAAAGGACAGTGGATCAGTCGTTTCTTATGGAGCAGAAGACGTTGTATCTCAGCCAGTCGTTACACAAGCGCCACCAGTAAAAGAACAAGCTCCTGCAGCTGAAACAGTGAAAGAAACCACAGAAGTTAAACAAGAAACACAGAAAGCAGACGAAGATGCTAACTTACATAAGGTGGTTTCTCCTATGGTAGGAACGTTTTATTCTGCTTCTTCTCCAGATGTTGAAGCGTTCGTTAAACCAGGAGATAAAGTTTCAAAAGATAGCATCGTTTGTATTATTGAAGCGATGAAATTATTCAATGAGATCGAATCAGAAGTGAATGGTGAGATTGTAAAAGTATTAGTTGAGAACGGACAATTAGTAGAATACGGACAACCTCTGTTCCTTGTGAAAGCAGAATAGGAGGGTATGTCTATGATTAAAAAGCTATTAGTAGCAAACCGTGGTGAGATTGCTGTAAGGATTATTCGAGCATGCAAAGAACTTGGTGTTGAAACAGTAGCCGTTTATTCAGAAGCTGATAAAGATGCCTTGCATGTCCGTTTGGCAGATGAGGCTTATTGTATCGGACCGACTGCTTCAAAAGATAGTTACCTAAACTTTACGAATATAATGAGCGTTGCCACACTAACTGGTTCAGAAGCCATTCATCCTGGATATGGATTCTTGGCAGAGAACGCCGACTTTGCAGAACTTTGCAGCGAATGCAATGTAACGTTCGTCGGACCAAGTGCTGAAGCAATCAATAAAATGGGTATTAAAGATGTTGCAAGAGCAACGATGGCGGATGCTGGAGTTCCTATCGTACCAGGTTCTGACGGGATTATTAGGGATAAGGAAGAAGCCATTGAACTCAGCAACAAAATTGGGTATCCTGTAATTATTAAAGCAACAGCAGGCGGTGGGGGTAAAGGGATCCGCGTAGCAAAGAATGAAACGGAACTCTTAAAAGGCATTGCGATCACTCAGCAAGAAGCAGCAACTGCTTTTGGTAACCCTGGTGTGTATATCGAAAAATACATTGAAGATTTCCGACATGTTGAAATACAGGTGCTTGCAGATAATCATGGGAATGTAATTCATTTAGGAGAAAGAGACTGCAGTATCCAAAGACGTCTTCAAAAGCTGTTAGAAGAGACGCCATCTCCTGCCATCTCGCCTTCTAAACGCCAAGAGATGGGGGAAGCCGCGGTCAAAGCAGCTGAAGCCGTTCAATATTCTGGTGCTGGTACGGTTGAATTTATCTTTGACCACAATACTGGTGACTTCTATTTCATGGAGATGAATACTCGAATTCAAGTAGAACATCCTGTAACAGAGATGGTAACCGGAATTGATCTTATCAAGGAACAGATTAAAGTAGCTTCGGGTGAGAGATTGCGTTACAAACAAGAAGACATCGAGTTTGATGGCTGGTCGATCGAATGCAGAATAAATGCAGAGAATCCTGAGAAAAACTTTATGCCATCTGCTGGGAAGATTGAAATGTATCTTCCTCCAGGCGGTCTAGGAGTTCGAGTTGATTCGGCTGTTTATCCTGGCTACACGATTCCACCATTTTATGATTCTATGATTGCTAAAGTTATTACTTACGGAAATACTAGACAAGAAGCAATCGACCGTATGAAGCGAGCACTAAGTGAGTTTGTGATCGAAGGAATTCATACGACCATTCCGTTCCACCTGCGTCTGTTAAACCATGAGACTTTTGTGAATGGTGACTTTAATACAAAGTTTTTAGAAAATCATGATTTAACTTCAAAAAGCGAATAAGTACGGAGGTGTAATTGATGAACGAACTATCTTTCGAAATGGAAAGTTACTCATCAGAACTAGGGAAAGTTGAAATCTCACCTGAGGTCATCGAAGTTATTGCAAGTATTGCGGCTTCTGATGTAGAAGGTGTGGCTTCCATGAGAGGCAGCTTTGCAAGTGGTGTAGTTGAGCGACTTGGAAAGAAAACGCACGGTAAAGGCGTTAAAGTTGAACTCTCAGAAGCCGGTATTTCTATAGATGTATACGTATCTATGAAATATGGAGTTGCCATTCCAGATGTAGCTCAAAAAATTCAAGACTATATCAGACAAGCTCTTCTAGACATGACAGCACTAGAAGCAACGGATATCAACGTATTCGTAGTTGGTGTTCAATTCGATTCAAAAGAAAAACAGAATGAAGCACCAGAAGTAGATTATTAAAAAGATCAAAGGGTGAGGTACTACTTGCCCTTTGGTCTTTTTTCTTGTTGTTTATTACGAGTGAATAGTTTGATGAAGTTGAGTTAACTCGTTGATGTTATGGGGTGGGGTATATGCAGCGCAATTTTAGTCGAGTGATGTCGACTCGCCGCTATATGGGGAAATCTCGCCGAATTATTGTTCAAACTCGCCGGATTAAGCCCGGAATTACTAGAATTATCTCTTCAAATTACTGAATAAACAGCTTAGATACCCCCCTTGGTATTGAGTGGGAATCTTTTTATCTTTTTCTTCTTAGACTGTTGATTGGAGTGGAAGATGCGAGACTCCTGTGGGACAGGCGGGCAGGTGAGACACTTATACGGAAACGTACAAATGTGGCTCGCCGTCTGCCCCGCGGAAAGCGAGCATCTGGAAAGGAAATCAACTCCCTTCAAAGCAACAATGAATTATAATACATTAGTATTTACTTTTTTAACCATTTGACTCTTAACAGATTGAAAAAAACTGAATGTTCGGAAGGGTTAGTAAGTCCATTGTTCGGATTGTAACGAGTCCTAACAATATGGTATTATGCTAGATAGAAATTGTTCGCAAATAGAAAGGAAGTCGGATTATGAAACGCAGACTTGCCAGAGAAAAGGCATTTCAATCGCTTTTTCAAATTGAAGTAAGTGACATCTCAGCTAGTGAAGCTATGGAGCATGTTTTAGAAGGAGAGCCATCAGACGAATTTTTAACAAATATGGTTCATGGTACGGTTGAAAAGAAAGAAGAAATCGAGCGTTTTCTAACGCCTTATTTAGAGAAATGGAGCTTTTCAAGACTAGCAAACGTAGAACGCGTTGTTCTTCAGATGGCAGCTTACGAATGGTTGTTCATGGAAGAGGTTCCTAAGAACGTAACGCTTAACGAAGCGATTGAAACAGCTAAAATCTTTGGCGGTGAAGAAGCAGGACGTTTCGTAAATGGAGTCCTAGGAAAAATAGTCAAAGATATTAACAATAATTAATTGAATAAAAACATCAACTACTTTTGAGGGGGACTTTAGAATGGCTGTGTTAGACGGAAAACAAATTGCGAGAGAGATCAGAGAAAAACTTGCAAAAGAGATCCAAGACCTTAAACAAGAAGGAATTGTTCCAGGTTTAGCTGTTATTCTAGTAGGCGATCACCCAGCGTCTCGTTCATATGTATTAGCAAAAGAAAGAACGTGTAAAGAGCTTGGTATGCATTCGGTATTAACTGAGCTTCCTGAAACGATTTCTGAGAATGAATTGCTGCAATACATTCAAGCGTTTAACAATGACGAACAAATTGATGGGATTCTCGTGCAACTTCCCCTTCCTTCACATATTAGTGAATCAAAAGTAATTGAAACCATTCTGCCTGAAAAAGATGTAGACGGGTTTCATCCGATTAATATTGGACGCATGCATGCAGGAGATGAGCAAGCGTTCATCCCTTGCACTCCGCTTGGAATTTTAGAGATGGTTAAACAAACCGGTGAAGATATTTCTGGAAAACATGTAGTCGTTGTAGGGAGAAGCAACCTTGTTGGAAAGCCAGCTGGCCAGCTTTTCTTGCAAGAAAATGCGACGGTTACGTATTGTCACTCTAGGACTAAAAATCTTCGTGAACAAACATTGCAAGCTGATATTTTAATTGCGGCGGTAGGAAAACCGAACCTCATTACAGAAGATATGGTTAAAGCAGGAGCTGTTGTCATTGATGTAGGTGTTAATCGCAAAGAGGATGGAAAGCTTTGTGGAGATGTGGACTACGAAGCTATCAAACCTAAAGCGAAACATATCACTCCTGTTCCAGGAGGCGTTGGCCCAATGACGATTACGATGTTAATGAACAATACGGTTCTTGCTTCAAAATGGAGAAAGCAGTTAAAGGAAGTACATTAATGCAAAACAACAATCGGTATGTTCCAATATCGGCTGTAACCCGATATATTAAGAGGCTGTTTGAAAATGACGGTAACTTACAAGACGTATGGGTAAAAGGTGAACTGTCCAATGTTAAGCTTCATAGCAGGGGGCATCTGTATTTTACGTTGAAAGATGCGAACAGCAGAGTTTCTGCTGTTATGTTTGCAGGAAACAACAGACATTTAAACTTCAAACCTGAAGAAGGAATGAACGTTTTAATTCAAGGTTCGTTCTCTGTCTATGAACCTCAAGGACAATACCAACTCTATGTCAGAACGATGCAGCAAGACGGTGTTGGTAATTTATTTCTGGCGTACGAAAATCTTAAGAATATGTTAGATCAACAAGGCCTTTTTGATCCCGTACATAAAAAGCCGCTGCCTAAGTTTCCTTCAACGATTGGTGTGATCACTTCACCAACAGGAGCTGCGGTGAGGGATATCGTGACTACTATAAAACGAAGATTTCCACTTGCTTCTGTCACTGTATATCCAGTGCTTGTTCAAGGTCCAGGCGCTGCTCCATCTATCGTTCGGGCGATTGAACGAGCGAATGCTTTGAATGAATCAGATGTCCTAATCGTGGGACGTGGCGGAGGTTCGATCGAAGAGCTATGGGCCTTTAATGAAGAGAGTGTTGCAAGAGCAATCTATCAATCACATCTGCCGATCATTTCTGCTGTGGGACATGAAACCGATTTTACGATATCCGATTTTGTAGCAGATCTAAGAGCACCAACACCAACAGCTGCAGCTGAGATGGCAGTGCCTCATCTAGATGAATTGAAAGATCGATTATTTCAAAGAAATGTTCGCTTGAAACGGGTAATGAATGAATTTGTATCAGGTCATCAACAGCATCTTTCCCGACTACAAAAATCATATGCTTTTAAATACCCAACTCAATTGATTAAACAAAAAGAGCAAGAACTTGATAAGTGTATGGATCAATTAAAACGTACCGTGGAAAGTTTTGTTGATCAACATCAGAATCAGCTCTCACAGGTTAAGCGTCAACTGTTACTGTTTTCACCAAGAGGTCAGCTTCAGAAAGCAAACGAAAGAGTCGTTTCTTTGCATAAGACATTGTTAAAAGAAACCAATCGTCACGTAAGGCAGCACCAGAGGGATTTTTCAAACAAGATTTCTAGGCTATCTTCCCTTAATCCTCTAGCTGTAATGGATAGAGGGTACAGCTTGACCTATAAACAAGGCAAAGAAGAATTGGTCAAGTCCGTATCGCAGGTTAAGGCTGGAGATGCATTAACGATAAAGTTAAAAGATGGACAGATTGATTGTCACATCACTGGAACGGAGGCGTCTTTTACGAATGACTGAGAAAACAAGTAAACTTACATTTGAAGAAGCAATGATACAGCTTGAAGAAATCGTTGAAAAGCTTGAACAGGGAGATGTACCTTTAGAAGAGAGTATCGATCTGTATCAGCAAGGAATGAAGCTCTCAAAGTTATGTCATACGAAATTACAGAATGTTGAGAAGAAGATGGATACGATTCTGCATGAAGATGGGAAAGAAGAACCATTCGCGATTCAGGAGGAAGATCATTGATAGCGTTTGAACAATATCTTCGAGATAAAAAAACATTGGTTGAAGAAAAAATGGTTGCACACCTTGAAAAATTGGATGCTCCAGAAACATTAAAAAAATCGATGCTATATTCTATTTCTGCAGGTGGAAAACGAATACGTCCGATCCTAGCTCTTGCAGTCATGGAATCATTTGAAAAGAATACAGAAGAATTAGTAGATGCGGTTTGTTCTATTGAATTTGTTCATACGTATTCTTTGATTCATGATGATCTTCCTTCTATGGACAATGATGATTATAGAAGAGGAAAACTCACGAATCATAAAGTTTTTGGAGAAGCTCAAGCCATTTTAGCAGGAGATGCTTTATTGACAGAGAGCTTTAGCTTGATCACCAACAACTCGTTCTTAACCTCGGACCAAAAAGTCCAAATGATTGCGGTTTTATCAAGAGCTGCAGGTGCAACTGGAATGGTTGGGGGTCAAGTAGAAGACATAGAGGGAGAGAACAGAGATCTCTCGTTAACAGAATTAGAAAGCATTCATGAAAAAAAGACGGGTAAGATGCTTGAATGTTCGGTGATTATTGGTGGAATTGCAGCAGGTGCTTCTGAGGAAGATCTCTTACAACTAACGAATTACGCACGACATATCGGAATTGCTTTTCAGATTCAAGATGACATACTAGATGTAACAGGGAATCAAGAAGAAATAGGTAAACCTGTTGGAAGTGATGAGGCTAATTTGAAAACGACTTATCCTAAGATTCTTGGACTTGATGGAGCAAAGAAAGAAATGGAAAACCATATACATATTTCTTTGGAACATTTAAACAAGATCAACGGAAATACAGGCATATTAGCGTCCATCGCAGACTACATTATAAAAAGAAACCACTAAGAGATTGTTGCAAAATTGGAAGTATGATATGATATTATTTGCTTTGGAGTGGTGCAGTATTCTAGTCAGCCCCCCATTCCTGAAGGCGGGCCTAAAAATCCGCCAAAGGGCACATCGATGAAGTTCCTTGTATTGGCTTGAGGCGCCCAGCCTTGGGTCATCGCTGGGAGTTAAGGTTGAAGGGCGATCCACAATGGCATGTGGGCGAGGACCCTTCTTCCGCGGAGGCCCCCATATTTGCGGTTTGTGTTCAAAAGACCTTACTGCGAAATGGGGTTTGAACCTGCTTAGCTTTTTTTCTTGTTCACAGGAAAAGAAGGCGAGCAGCGTAGCCTGCCTTGAGTGGAGCTTGAGGGGATTATGGTGTGAAAAGCCAGGATCGGTTGGCCGCTGATTATGAGCTTTATACCATATGAAATCTTCTCTGCAAAAGAGGCTAGGGAATGTGCGCGAGGCTGTTGAGGAAAACTCCTAGACTGTTCTGCCCTGACACCTTTTAGGGATTATAGTGCGGACTAAGTGGTAATCTAGTCTAACGTTTGGCGACAGCGTTAAGAAGAGAGTAAAGGGAAACCGCGAATATGGCGACATTTCGTACTCTTCTGGGAAAACCTACTGGACCTAAGCCGCAGTCTTTACTTAATAAGGTGACCACTCCCTATTACATAAAGTGACCAAAAAGTGAGGAGTTATGCATGAAGCATTCCTTTTCTAAAACACTCAAATGGAGTACAAGCATTGCCGTTATCACTCTTGTGTTAGCGGCTATTTTTACAGTTATATCCTCTTTCATGTTAAATGGAGTTTCGTGGGCGTTAGGGATGGGAATCGTCTTTCTAATCGTATTAACCGGAGTTCTTTTTGATATAGTAGGGGTAGCATCAACCGCTGCAAAAGAAGTTCCATTTCATGCGATGGCTTCTGAGAAGGTTCCTGGAGCAAGACATGCTATAATCATTACAAGAAACGCTGATCGTGTAGCGAATTTTTGTAACGATGTTATTGGAGACATCTCTGGAATCGTTAGTGGAACAGCATCTGCCGCAGTTGTCGTAGAACTTACACTTTCTATGGGAAATAGGTCTGGATCAAACTCTGAATATTTGATTTCAATCGTCTTCACTAGTGTAGTGGCTGCACTTACTGTTGGAGGCAAAGCGTTAGGAAAGTCATATGCGATCAACCACTCAACCTTTATTATTTTTCAGGTTGGGCGTTTATTATATTTTTTAGAGGAAAAATTAAGAATTAAACTGCTATCGCCTGCTAAAAGAGAGAAGAAAAGGCGTTAATGGAAAGAGAGGCATATTCCATGAATCTGGAAGAAATTCAAGATCCTCAGTTTTTAAAAACCTATGAAACTGAACAATTAAATTCATTAGCTGCCGAAATTCGTTCATTTCTAATTGAAAAACTTTCAGTTAGAGGTGGACATCTAGGACCAAACCTTGGTGTTGTAGAGCTAACGCTCGCTATGCACAAAGTCTTTGACAGTCCAAAAGACAAGTTTATTTGGGATGTAGGTCATCAAGCCTATGTGCACAAGATCCTTACAGGAAGAGCATCTCAGTTCGATACACTTCGTCAGCATAAAGGTCTATGTGGGTTTCCAAAAAGAATTGAAAGTGAACATGATGTATGGGAAACAGGCCATAGTTCTACATCACTTTCTGCGGCAATGGGTATGGCGATTGCTAGAGACCTTAAGAAGACGGATGATAAGGTTCTTGCGGTCATTGGTGATGGTGCTTTAACGGGTGGTATGGCTTTAGAAGCGCTGAACCATATCGGTCATGAAAAGAAAGACTTAATCGTTGTTCTTAATGACAACGAAATGTCTATCGCTCCCAATGTTGGAGCTCTTCATAACGTTTTAGGACGCATGAGAACAGCTAGAAAATACAATAAAGCAAAAGATGAGCTAGAATCACTGATCCGTAAGATACCAGCATTTGGCGGTAAACTGGCTGCCACAGCTGAACGTGTAAAAGATAGCTTAAAGTACTTGTTAGTATCTGGTATGTTTTTTGAAGAGCTAGGCTACACCTATTTAGGACCAGTAGATGGTCATGATGTAGACGACTTGATTGAGAATCTAACTTATGCCAAAAAGACTGAAGGTCCAGTAATCATCCATGTTCTTACGAAAAAAGGAAAAGGGTATGAGCCGGCTGAAAGTGATAAAAAGGATAGCTGGCATGGTGTAGGTCCTTATAAGATCGAATCAGGTGAGCAGATCAAACCGCAGCAACTTGGACCATCTTACAGCGGAGTGGTTAGTAAAACACTTGAGACACTTTCACATAAAGATGATCGAATTGCAGTGATAACGCCTGCCATGACGATTGGCTCAAAGCTAACTGATTACGGAAAAGCGTTTCCGGATCGTTTGTTTGATGTTGGTATTGCAGAGCAGCATGCCACAACGATGGCAGCTGGACTCGCCACGCAGAATATGAAACCGGTCCTATCCATTTATTCAACGTTCTTGCAGCGAGGTTACGACCAAGTGGTTCATGATGTAGCCAGACAGAACTTGAATGTTGTTTTCACAATAGATAGATCTGGTCTCGTTGGTGCTGATGGAGAAACGCACCAAGGTGTATTTGATATTGCTTTCTTGCGTCATATCCCAAACATGGTATTGATGATGGGTAAAGATGAAAACGAACTTCAGCACATGGTATACTCTGCTCTCAAATATGAAGACGGTCCGATTGCGATCAGATTCCCTAGAGGTAACGGTTCAGGAGTACCAATGGATGAGGAGTTTGAGAATATTCCAATCGGCTCATGGGAAGTGCTAAAAGATGGAGATGACGTTGCGATTCTAACGTTTGGGACGACGATTCCAATGGCGCTTGAAGCTTGGGAGATCCTCGCGAAATCAGGTGTGTCAGCACGCGTGATCAATGCTCGTTTCATCAAACCGCTTGATTCAAAAATGTTAAAAGAACTATATGCGGAAAACATGCCTATTCTAACATTAGAAGAAGCTGTTCTTCAGGGCGGTTTTGGAAGTGCGGTATTAGAGCATGCCTCTGATCATCAGGCGAGTGTCCTTATTGATCGTATGGGTATTCCAGATTGCTTTATTGAGCATGGAAGTGTAACAAAACTATTAGAAGAGATCGGAATCACAACTCCTGATCTCGTTAAGCGTGTGAAAGCACTCGTTAAAAGAAAGACAGAAAAGGGTCTTCTTACATGAAAAAAGAACGTGTAGATGTACTGCTTGTCAATCGAGGACTTTGTGAAACGCGAGAAAAAGCCAAGCGTTCTGTTATGGCTGGTCTTGTGTACTCAGGAACGAACCGAATGGATAAGCCGGGTGAAAAGATAGAACAAGATGCTCCTCTTCAGGTTAAAGGAGATGTCATTCCTTATGTAGGAAGAGGCGGCCTTAAGCTTGAAAAGGCACTTAAAATCTTTGATTTTGATGTGAAAGAAAAGATTGGAATGGATATCGGAGCTTCAACAGGTGGGTTTACAGATTGTGCCCTTCAAAACGGGGCTTCCTATATTTATGCGATTGATGTGGGCTACAATCAACTCGCTTGGAAGCTAAGAAACGATCCTAGAGTAGTGGTGATGGAAAGAACGAACTTTAGATATGTAACACCTGATCAACTTCAACAGGGGATGCCCCATTTTGCAACGATCGATGTGTCATTCATTTCTCTACGAATCATTCTACCTGTACTAACTCAGCTTATGCCCACTGGTGATGTGATCGCTTTGATCAAGCCTCAGTTTGAAGCAGGACGTGAAGAAGTCGGCAAGAAGGGAATCGTTAGAGATCCAAAAGTTCATAAACGCGTGATCGAAGAGATAACCGATTTTGCCCGCAAAACAGGAATTAATCCGGTTTCGTTGTCCTTCTCACCTATAACAGGCGGAGATGGAAACATTGAGTTTTTAATGCATGGAAAAGTAAATAATGAGGACTGTCTGACTATAACTTCAGAAAATATAGAAGAAGTTGTTAAGTCTGCTCATGAAACATTAAAGAAAGAGCGAGAATAAAATTTCTCGCTCTTTTCATCATTTCACTAATGAAAAATTTACATCCTATGCACAATAGTATAAGATAAAGGCAGAATGTGACAGTGTAAATTGAGGTGGAATCACGAGTGAATAAAGGACAACGACATATTAAAATACGTGAGATGATCAGCAATCATGATATTGAAACACAAGACGACTTAGTGGAACTACTTAAGAAAGCCAACTTTAATGTAACGCAAGCAACAGTTTCGCGTGATATTAAAGAACTGCATCTTGTGAAAGTACCGATGAACGATGGTCGCTATAAATACAGTCTACCGGCTGACCAAAGGTTCAATCCTCTGCAAAAATTAAAAAGAACGCTGACTGACAGCTTTATTAGCATTGATTATGCAGATCATCTGATTATCATGAAAACACTTCCTGGCAATGCAAATGCCATTGGAGCGTTAATTGATAAGCTAGATTGGGAAGATTTAATGGGAACGATCTGTGGCGATGATACAATCTTGATTATTTGTCGTTCTAAAGAAGTTAGTGCAGATGTTTCGCAGCGATTTTTAGATATGCTGTAATTTTTAAAATAAGGTGTGATGTAATTGCTGGCAGAATTAAGTATTCGTAATTTTGCTATTATTGATTCTCTGAGTGTTTCTTTTAGTAAAGGGTTAACCGTATTAACGGGTGAGACAGGGGCAGGAAAGTCCATCATTATTGATGCGATCGGACTTTTGATCGGTGGCCGCGGCTCCACAGAATTTGTGCGCTATGGTACTCAAAAAGCCGAGATCGAAGGTTTGTTTCATATTCATCCAGGTCATCGTGTTTACGATAAATGTGAGGAATTTGGAATTGCGATTTCAGATGAAGATGAGATGGTCGTGCTTAAAAGAGATATTACAGAGAACGGGAAAAGCATTTGCAGAGTAAACGGAAAGCTTGTTACCCTGTCTGTTCTTAAAGAAATCGGACAGGCATTAGTAGATATTCATGGGCAGCATGAAACGCAATATTTAATGCAGCCTGACAAGCATCTTTTTTTACTCGATAGTTTTGGTGATAAGGAATTTAAAGCAGAGCTGGTTTCGTACGAATCAACATTCAGGGACTACAAAGAAATCAACAAGCAGCTTTCTGAGCTCTCTAGAAACGAACAAGAGATCGCACAGAGAATAGATCTGCTCGAATATCAGTACCAGGAGATAGCAGGTAGCAACCTCATCCCTGATGAGGATGTTAAGCTTGAGGAAGAAAAACGAATGCTATCTAATTTTGAAAGAATTCATGGCTCTCTTCAGGATGCTTACCATAACCTTTATGGGGAAGGAAAGGCGCTTGAACTCGTTTCTAGTGCCCTAGCTGATTTTTCGCAGGTTGCAGCACTAGATGAATCATTAAAAGCCGATGAAGAGCAATTTGGCAACAGCTTTTACGTACTTGAAGAGCTTACATATAAGATACGGGATATGTTTGATTCATTAGAATACAACCCGGAGAGGCTTAACAGCATCGAATCACGTCTTGATGAACTAAGTAAGCTCAAACGCAAATACGGTTCATCAGTAAAAGAAATGATCGATTATAGTGAAAAAATTAAAAAAGAATTAGAACTCATTCAGAATAAAGATAATCATATTGAAGTTCTTAAAAAGAAGCAAGACAAGCTCGTTGCTAAACTTGAGGCTGCAGGTAAAAAACTGACTAAGCGCAGAACGGAAACCGCTAAAGTCTTAAAGAACAACATACAACAACAGCTAAAAGAACTTTATATGGAAAAAACCAAGTTTGAAGTCGTGATGAAACGTATTGAAGATAAACAGTTTTTAAGAACTGGACTGGATTCTGTAGAATTTTATATCTCACCGAATCCTGGTGAACCGCTTAAACCACTATCAAAAGTTGCATCAGGTGGTGAGCTTTCCAGGATTATTCTAGCATTGAAAACCATTTTCTCTGAAAACCAAGGAATCACCGCGATCATCTTTGATGAAGTAGATACAGGAGTTTCTGGACGGGTTGCTCAAGCGATAGCAGAAAAGATCTACAAAGTATCTGTCGGTTCACAAGTACTTTGTATTTCTCATCTTCCACAAGTTGCTGCGATGTCTGACACCCATCTTCATATCTCTAAGGATACACTTCAAGGAAGAACGGTTACAAAGGTTCTAACATTAAAAACAGATGAAAAAGTAAATGAGATAGGCAGAATGATCTCTGGTGTAGAGATTACTGACCTTACGAGGCAACATGCACAAGAATTATTAGAGCTTGCAGCGTCCATCAAAAAAACATCATAAAAATTTTATTCATGAAAAAGCTATCCATTTAAGGAATAGCTTTTTCTTTTTTATAGGTTATAAACTCATGGTCCGTAGGCTAAATTAAAGGTACAGCCATGGTGAGGGTGTGAGCTAGGAGCGAGGAGAGTGTATGATGTATAAGGATTTACTTCGGCGAATGATCGGCGTTATTCTCCTTGGAAGTTTAGTGGGAATCGGTTTTTTGTCTCCTGTGCGAGAATATGTAGCACTGCCTGAATCGATTACCTTTTTTGAAGGACAGCATGTTTTACAAGCTCTTCCTGTTGGAACAAACATGAAGCAGGAAGGAACAAACATTTATACGACCGCAATGGAAAGCGAACATAAAGTTTCGATACAAGCCAAAACAAACGGTGATAGTATGGCAACCCTCGAAGCAGCAAGTTTTCCCATCAAGAAGATGAATGTAAAAGTTTTATCTGATCTAAAGGTTGTACCTGGTGGACAATCAATAGGAGTGAAATTAAATACTCTTGGGGTACTGATCGTCGGACATCACCTTGTAAATACAACAGCAGGAAAACAATCTCCAGGTGAAATTGCCGATATTCAAGTAGGAGATATTATTACCAAAATTAACGGAAAAAATATTAAAAAAATGGGAGATGTAAGCCCATTTGTTAAAAAGTCTGGGGAAACTCGAAATCCTTTAGATGTAACCATCATTCGTGATGGTAAAACGTTTCATAAAACACTTACTCCTTTGCAGGACAAGAATGATCAGTCTTATCGCATTGGACTATATATTCGTGACTCAGCAGCGGGTGTAGGAACACTTACCTTTTTTGACCCAGCATCATTTAAATATGGGGCACTCGGTCATGTTATTTCAGATATGGATACGAAAAAGCCAATCAAGGTAAACAATGGGGAAATCCTTGGATCTACAGTAACTTCCATAGAAAAAGGATCTAACGGTCATCCTGGAGAAAAGCTAGCGCGTTTTTCCAACGATCAAAGAGTTTTAGGGGACATTTCAAAAAATAGCCCTTTTGGAATTTTCGGAAAATTAAACAATGAATTATCGAATGGGGACTGGAATAAACCATTACCAATCGCTCTTTCACATCAGGTAAAAGAAGGTCCGGCAAAGATTTTGACTGTCGTTAACGGGTCGAAGGTTCGAGAGTTCGATGTTGATGTCGTAAGCTCTGTTCCGCAAAAGTTTCCGGCTACAAAGGGCATGGTCATCAAGATTACAGATCCCGAGCTTTTGAAAATTACCGGTGGAATCGTTCAAGGGATGAGCGGCAGTCCGATTATTCAGAACGGACGAATCATTGGAGCAGTTACGCACGTGTTTGTAAATGACCCAACTTCAGGGTATGGCGTTCATATCGAGTGGATGCTTGATGAAGCTGGTGTAAATATCTATAAAGATGCAAAGCAAGCGAGTTAACATTTTTTGAAACCGGTTGAAATCTCACCGGTTTTTTTATTTTGAACACATAAGCAGAAATTGGTGATAAATTTGTTTTTCATTATTTTAGATAATTTAGACAATCCTATGAAAATTTTGTATAATGAGGGATATAAAGAAAATTCGACAAAAATGCTTCTCGGAATATAATAACTGTCGAAATTCAAAGTAAATTGAAGAAAACAGCTCCATCTGCTACAAAAACAAAATAATTTTAAAAAATTTAAAACAAAATAAAGGGATTTAAGATTTATTGTTGAAATGTTACATTGGGAAAAACAAGAAATTGTTGGATGGGGAGGAAATAATGGTGCAAAAAATTAAAGTTTGTCTAGCTGATGATAACCGTGAACTAATTAGTCTTTTGAGGGAGTATCTTTCAAGTCAAGATGATATGGAGGTAATTGGGGTAGCTTACAACGGTCAAGAATGTTTGTCCGTTTTAGAGAATAAAGATCCTGATGTTTTAGTTCTTGATATTATCATGCCTCATTTAGATGGATTAGCTGTGCTGGAGAAAATCAGATCTAGCGATGATCTGCCGCAGCCGAATGTTATCATGTTAACGGCGTTTGGTCAGGAAGATGTAACGAAAAAAGCCGTAGACCTTGGTGCATCATACTTTATCTTAAAGCCATTCGATATGGACAACCTTGCGAGTCAGATCCGTCAGATCTGTGGAGCAGAAAAATCAACTGTTCAACGTGCGTCCGGAAATAATCGAAATAACTTCCAATCTACAATTAACAATAAACCACGCAATCTGGATGCAAGTATCACAAGTATCATTCACGAGATTGGGGTCCCTGCTCATATTAAGGGGTACATGTACTTAAGAGAAGCAATCTCTATGGTATACAATGATATTGAACTATTAGGATCGATCACAAAAGTTCTTTATCCAGATATCGCAAAGAAATTCAATACCACTTCTAGCCGAGTTGAACGAGCTATACGTCATGCGATTGAAGTAGCATGGAGCCGTGGAAACATCGACAGCATTTCATCCTTGTTTGGCTATACAGTATCCATGTCAAAAGCGAAGCCTACGAATTCAGAATTCATCGCGATGGTCGCTGATAAGCTAAGAATTGAACATAAAGTTATGGCATAAATACTTACCTATAAAAAATAACCATCTCTCTTAATGAGGTGGTTATTTTTTTCTGTATTTTAACTGTACTTTATTTCTTTTACGGTCTCTATAAAAGATGAATCCGCCTACAAAAGCTAACCCTGCTAAGAAACTCAGTAAACCTGCGATAAACTGTAGCCATAAGTATGGAAACGGGAATTGTAAAACTCCGAATAACGTGTCTCTCATCCATTTAATGCCCATTACAGCCATGATCCCAGGTATTAACACGATCACTAGTGCCGCATATCTACTCATGAAGAATTTCACTCCTCTACTCGTCTTATTTTACATAAAGTTAAAATTTTTGTCGATGCAAAATAAGTTTGCAAACCCTTTCATAGTGAGCTATGATAAAAATGTGAAAAAAATTGCATGTTATAATATAAAGGTGGGCTAATTGTTGCAAAGGATCGTATTGTTGGCAACGCAAGAAGAAATTGAATTGGTTCAAAAGATCAATCAGTCCGAACTTTTTGAACTTGCAGCTATCTTTCAAGAACCTCTTCAATCGTTGCCGGCCAAATTAGATAACACTCCGGTTTTTACATATTCATCCGCACCAAATGAAGAGATAGACGTTATTGTTTATTCAGATTCACTTAAAGAAAGCGCAGATTGGTTATGTGAACACAAATATCCTATGTCAGGAAAATTGACTACAACTCAGTTTCAATTTGTGTTAACCATATCTGACGAAACAAAAAATAAAAAAGACATTAACCATCTGCAACAACTCAAAACAATTTTAGATAATACACATGATGGCATGATCGTGATCGATCAAGATTTAACGATCACTATATTTAACAAGAGTGCTGAGAAAATGACAGGATTATCGAAAGAGCAAGTTATCGGTAAATCCATTTTAGAAGTGATGCCTAATAGTCAGCTTCCGAGAGTTATGGACTCAGGCATTGAAGAAGTAAATCAAGAACAAATGTTAGCGAATGGCACTAAAATCTATACAACAAGAACACCTATTCTAAATAACAAAGGTCGAAAGCTTGGTGCATTTGCTGTTTTTAAAGATATTACAGAAATCGTGGATCTGGCAGAAGAAGTAACAAATTTAAAAAGCATACAAACGATGTTAAGATCTATTATCCAATCTTCTGAAGAAGCCATATCGGTTGTTGATGAAGAAGGCAAAGGGATTATGATCAATCCTGCTTATACGAGGCTCACGGGGTACACAGCCGAGCAAGTAATTGGAAAACCTGCAACAACGGATATATCCGAAGGTGAGAGTATTCACATGCAGGTTCTTAAAACACGAAAACCTGTAAGAGGTGCTCGATTACGAGTTGGGCCAAACCGCAAAGATGTGATCGTTAACGTTGCGCCTGTTATTGTAGATGGTCTCTTAAAAGGCAGTGTAGGTGTTATTCACGATGTATCAGAAATAAAAGGACTTACAGAAGAACTGAATCGTGCAAGACAGATCATTCGGACACTTGAAGCCAAATATTCGTTCGAAGATATTATTGGATCGTCAGAAGAGATGAGTTTTGCGATCGATCAGGCAAAGCTTGCAGCTTCTACTCCAGCAACCGTTTTGCTGCGTGGTGAATCTGGAACAGGAAAAGAGCTTTTTGCTCATGCGATACATAATGCGAGCAGCAGGAAGTTTAATAAGTTTATACGCGTCAATTGCGCAGCGTTATCTGAATCTTTATTAGAGAGTGAATTGTTTGGCTATGAAGAAGGAGCTTTTTCAGGTGCGTTAAGAGGTGGAAAAAGAGGGCTCTTTGAAGAGTCGAACGGTGGAAGCATCTTCTTAGATGAAGTAGGTGAGTTGTCTCAGAATACACAAGCCAAACTATTGCGTGTTCTGCAAGAGAATGAAATCAGACGTGTTGGTGGGACAAAAGCGATTCCGATCAATGTGCGTGTGATCGCCGCAACCAATGTTAACCTTGAAAAAATGATCGCGGATGGTACGTTTAGGCAGGATTTATACTACAGACTCAACAGGATGCCAATTTATATCCCGCCATTAAGAGCGAGAAATCATGATATTTTGCTTTTAGCATATCACCTTCTGCAGAAGTTAAATCAAGACTATGGAAGAAACATTGATTTTATTAGCAAGGATGCGGAAGAGTTTTTATTAGCGTATCATTGGCCGGGAAATGTTAGAGAGCTTGAAAACGTATTAGGCAGAGCGATCATCCACATGAGTCATACTGATTCACAGATCAATCGAAGTCATATTTCGCTGTTATCTATAGAACCATCGAATAAAGAGGACGTCCATCAGAAAGATATGACCGAAACTACCGATGATGCTAAGACTTTAGCTGAACAAATCGATGCGTTTGAAAAACGCATTTTAACAGAAGCTATAGAGAGGTTTCGCGGCAATAAGACAAAAACAGCTAAATCGCTAGGTATCTCACTTAGAAATTTTTACTATAAATTAGAAAAGTATAATCTGGATGAAAAACTGCGCAAATAATTTCATGCAAATTATTGCAAAGTATTTGCATTTTATTGCATAGTTAAATCGTGAAATCCACTTTTCAAACACATTTAATCGTTGGCATGAAAATTGCATAGTTAATAAAGCGGTTAACAAGGGGGGATAGCATGCGTTTACAAAACTTGGTGAGCCAAGCCAAAAATCAACAAGAGAAACCAGTCATCGCAGTGGCAGAAGCTGGGGATCAGGAGGTTTTGGAAAGCATACTGAAATCATATAAAGAGGGGCTCGCCCATTTTATTCTGTTTGGAAACGGTGACAAAATTTCTGATTGGTTAGACAGAAATGCAGATGTTCCGTTGGATGGAATAAAAATTGTACCTTCAGATACAGCTTCGGCTGCATTAAAGGCGGTAAAAGCTGTACATGATGGAGACGCTGATATTTTGATGAAAGGGCTCATCTCAACGTCTTCTCTTTTAAAAGCAGTCCTTAATAAAGAATTTGGTCTCCGTACAGGCAAAGTGCTATCACATGTTGCTGCATTTGAAGTAGAAGGATTTGAAAAGTTAATCTTTATTACAGATGCTGCCATGAACATAGAGCCTGACCTTAATCAAAAAGTACAGATTCTACAAAATGCTATCGATTTTGCGGTTCGAACAGGTGTAGATGTTCCAAAAGCTGCTGTGCTTGCTGCTGTAGAGAATGTAAATCCTGCTATGCAGGCCACATTGGATGCAGCGAGTCTAACGGTTATGAATCTTAGAAATCAAATCAAGGGCGGCATCGTTGAAGGTCCTTTGGCTTTAGATAATGCCATATCGAAGGAAGCTGCAGCTCAAAAAGGAATCACAGGGAGTGTAGCAGGGAATGCAGACATCCTTCTTGTTCCAACTATTGAAACAGGAAATGTTTTGTATAAATCGCTGATTTATTTTGCTCGTGCAAAAGTTGGAGCTGTGATCTGTGGTGCTAAAGCGCCGATCGTCTTAACATCTAGAGCTGATTCAGCAGAAAGTAAATATTATTCTATCGCTTTAGCTGTAAACTCAGTCATCACTGATAATTAAACCTTAGGAGGAAAACACAATGGAAATTTTTAAATATATGGAAACTTACGATTATGAGCAAATGGTGATTTGCCAAGATAAACAATCTGGTCTAAAAGCAATTATCTGTATTCACGATACAACACTTGGACCTGCACTAGGTGGAACAAGAATGTGGACGTATGAAACAGAAGATGCAGCGATTGAAGATGCACTTAGACTAGCTAAAGGGATGACGTATAAGAATGCAGCGGCAGGATTAAATCTTGGTGGCGGAAAAACCGTAATTATCGGTGATCCTAAGAAAGACAAGAATGAAGAAATGTTCCGTGCGTTTGGTCGTTATATCCAAGGACTTAACGGACGTTATATTACAGCGGAAGATGTAGGTACGACGGTTGAAGACATGGACCTTATCTACCAAGAAACACAGTTTGTAACGGGTGTATCACCTGCTTTCGGTTCAAGCGGTAATCCATCTCCAGTAACGGCTTACGGTGTATACCGTGGTATGAAAGCGGCAGCAATGGAAGCGTTTGGTACAGATTCTCTCGAAGGAAAAGTTATCGCTGTTCAAGGTGTTGGACATGTTGCTTACACTCTATGTAAACACCTTCATGAAGAAGGCGCATCATTGATTGTTACAGATATCAATAAAGAAGCTGTACAACGTGCTGTAGAAGATTTTGGTGCAAAAGCTGTTGAAATCGATGAGATCTACAGCGTAGATTGCGATATCTTCGCTCCATGTGCACTAGGAGCTATTATTAACGACGATACGATTCCACAGATCAAAGCTAAAGTTATTGCAGGAGCTGCTAACAACCAACTGAAAGAAACGCGTCACGGTGATGCGATTCATGAGATGGGAATCGTTTATGCACCGGATTATGTAATTAACGCTGGTGGAGTAATCAATGTAGCTGATGAGCTTAACGGCTATAACCGTGATCGTGCCATGAAAAAAGTAGAAACGATCTATGACAACATTGCGAGCGTTATCGAAATCTCAAAACGTGATAACATTCCGACTTATCTTGCAGCAGATCGCCTTGCAGAAGAGCGTATTGAACGCATGAGAATGTCTAGAAGTCAGTTCTTATTAAACGAAAGACATATCCTGTCTAACCGATCTCGTTAAGAGTTCGTATCAATGGAGGTTTGAAACGTGCATCAAAAAGAATTTCGCATACTAGTGATCAATCCGGGGTCAACCTCTACTAAGATTGGTATTTTCGATAACGAACGGCCAGTATTTGAAAAAACGATTCGTCATGATACAGAAACTATCCATTCGTTTGATTCTGTTATTGATCAGTACACTTTTAGAAAAGAAACGATCTTAGAAGCTCTAGACTACGAAGGCATTAATATTTCAAAGCTTAGTTGTGTGGTCGGCCGCGGCGGTTTGTTAAGACCGATTGAAGGCGGTACATACAGCGTTAATGAACCGATGCTCAAAGATTTGAAAAATGGTTACGCAGGTGAACATGCTTCGAATCTAGGTGGTATTTTGGCATTCGAAATAGCAGAAGGTTTGAATATTCCTTCTTTTATTGTAGATCCAGTAGTTGTTGATGAGATGGATGAGATCGCAAGAATTTCGGGTGTACCTGAAATGGAAAGAAAGAGTATTTTTCACGCGCTAAATCAAAAGGCTGTTGCACGACGTGTAGCGAAACAGTTGAATAAATCTTACGAAGCTTTACGGCTCATTGTCGTTCATATGGGTGGAGGAATCACGGTAGGTGTCCACAAGGATGGCAGAGTGATCGATGTAAATAACGGACTGCATGGAGAGGGACCTTTCTCTCCTGAACGTGCAGGTACAGTTCCGATAGGTGATTTGGTTTCACTCTGCTTCTCTGGTGAATATTACGCAGAAGAAGTGATGAAGAAGCTTGTTGGCCAAGGTGGTCTTGTGGCTTACTTGGGAACAAACGATGCAAGAACCGTTGAAGAAAGAATAGAGAACGGTGACAAAAAAGCCGAGCTTATCTATGACGCAATGGCTTATCAAGTCGCAAAAGAGATCGGATCAGCAAGTACGGTTCTTTTTGGACAAGTTGATGCAATCATCTTAACAGGCGGTCTCGCTTTCGGAAAAGAATTTGTTAAGAAAATAACAGACCGAGTTGAATGGATTTCTGATTGTATCATTCAGCCGGGAGAGAATGAGCTTCAAGCGTTAGCTGAAGGTGGCCTTCGTGTACTAAGAGAAGAAGAAACAGCAAAAGTTTACCCTGGCGGAAAAACCATTGCTAGAGTGTCACTGGATTAACTAACAGCAAAAGGAGATATGAGCGATGTCAAAAGACTTTGATTTGGTCATATTGGGCGGAGGGACTGGCGGCTATGTAGCTGCCATCCGAGCTGCTCAATTAGGAAAAACCGTTGCAGTAGTTGAAAAAGGAAAGCTTGGAGGTACTTGCTTACATAGAGGATGTATACCAAGTAAAGCGTTATTAAGAAGTGCTGAAGTATATAAAACTGCAAAAAAAGCTGCAGATTTTGGTGTTGAGATCGAAGGGCTTGGTTTGAACTTTTCCAAGATGCAAGAACGCAAGCAATCCATTGTAAATCAACTACATATGGGTGTGCAAAGCTTGATGAAAAAAGGAAAGATCGAAGTTTATGAAGGAATTGGTCGCATTCTTGGACCATCCATCTTTTCACCGATGCCAGGTACGATTTCAGTTGAGTTTAATGATGGTACAGAAAATGAGATTCTAATCCCGCAGAACGTTATTATTGCAACAGGATCTAGACCACGATCGTTACCAGGGTTAGAGATTGACGGTGATCTAGTTATGTCTAGTGATGAAGCATTAGAGATGAGTTCTTTGCCAGCATCAATCATCATCGTCGGTGGTGGAGTAATCGGGATTGAATGGGCTTCTATGCTCAATGATCTTGGAGTGGAAGTAACGGTACTAGAATATGCTGACAGAATCGTACCAACAGAAGACGAAGAAATTTCGAAAGAAGCAGCGCGTGTTCTTAAGAAAAAAGGCATCAAGCTCGTAACGAGTGCAAAAGTCCTTCCTGATACGTTAGAAAAAGGCGAAGGCGTGATGATTTCTGCTGAACATAAAGGCGAAACCAAACAATTTAGTGCAGAGAAGATGCTTGTTTCTGTAGGCCGCATGGCGAACACAGAAGGAATCGGATTAGAAAACACCATCATAAAAGTTGAAAACGGATACATTGAGACAAATGAATATTTCCAAACCGCAGAAAGTCACATCTATGCGATCGGAGATGTAATCGGAGGACTTCAGCTTGCGCATGTAGCATCCCACGAGGGAATCACGGCAGTAGAACACCTTTCTAACCTGAAACCTGAACCGATCAACTACGATAATATCTCGAAATGTATCTATTCAAGTCCAGAGATGGCAAGTGTCGGTCTTACGGAGAAACAAGCAAAAGACCAAGGCTTTAATGTAAAAGTCGGCAAGTTTCCTTTTAAAGCGATCGGAAAAGCTCTAGTTTATGGTGAGAGTGACGGGTTTGTAAAAATCGTTGCAAACAAAGACACTGATGATCTATTAGGTGTTCATATGATCGGACCTCATGTAACGGATATGATCTCTGAAGCCGGCTTAGCGAAAGTTTTAGACGCAACACCGTGGGAGATGGCTCATACCATCCATCCACATCCATCTCTATCAGAAGTATTTGGTGAAGCAGCATTAGCTGTTGAAGGAAAAGCGATCCATTTCTAAGGAGGTATAACAAATGGCAGAATTACGTCATGAACAATTAGGTTTAACGAATAAAGATGTCATCCATATGTATAGAACGATGTTATTAGCAAGAAAAATTGACGAGCGTATGTGGCTGTTGAACCGCGCTGGGAAGATTCCTTTCGTTATTTCTTGTCAGGGGCAAGAAGCAGCACAAGTTGGTGCAGCGATGGCGCTAGATAATGAAAAAGATTATGTGTTGCCGTATTATCGCGACATGGGTGTTGTTTTACAGTTTGGTATGACAGCGAAAGATCTGATGCTCTCTGGCTTTGCAAAAGCAGAAGATCCTAACAGCGGCGGTCGCCAGATGCCAGGGCATTTTGGTTCTAAAAAGCTTCGTATCGTAACAGGTTCTTCGCCTGTAACGACTCAAGTTCCTCATGCTGTTGGAATCGCACTTGGCGGAAGAATGGAAGGCAAAGACTTAGTAACGTTCACTACGTTTGGTGAAGGATCTTCAAACCAGGGAGATTTCCATGAAGGAGCAAACTTTGCTTCTGTTCATAAACTTCCTGTTATCTTTATGTGTGAAAACAACAAATACGCAATCTCTGTTCCAATCTCTAAACAATTAGCTTGTGTGAACGTTTCTGACCGTGCGATCGGTTACGGTATGCCTGGTGTAACGGTAGATGGGAATGATCCACTAGCTGTTTATGAAGCGGTAAAAGAAGCTGCTGATCGCGGTCGACGCGGTGAAGGACCTACTTTAGTTGAGACAGTAGCGTACCGCTTAACGCCTCACTCATCTGATGATGATGATCGTGCCTACCGAACGCGTGAAGAGGTTGAAGAAGCAAAAGCAAAAGATCCGATTCATACATTTGCTGCGTACTTAAAAGAAAATGATATCTTAACAGAAGAATTAGAAAAACAGATCACTGACGAGATTCAAAAAGAAGTGGATGAAGCTACAGATTATGCAGAGAACGCAAAATACGCTGATCCTGAAAGCGCACTTCTTCATGTATACGCAGAGTAAAGGGGGAAAACGAGATGCCGGTAATTTCATATATTGATGCTGTAACACAAGCCATTCGCGAAGAGATGCAACGCGATAAGCGAGTATTTGTAGTAGGTGAAGATGTTGGTGTACGCGGAGGAGTTTTCCGTGCAACAACGGGGCTAATTGAAGAGTTTGGTGAAGAAAGAGTGATCGATGCTCCCTTAGCAGAATCTGCTATTGCAGGTGTAGGGATCGGTGCTGCCATGTATGGCATGCGCCCGATCGCAGAGATGCAGTTCGCTGACTTTATCATGCCTGCTGTTAACCAGATCGTTTCTGAAGCGGCTAAAATCCGCTATCGTTCGAATAATGATTGGACATGCCCGATCACGATTCGTGCTCCTTATGGCGGCGGCGTTCATGGTGCGCTTTATCACTCACAATCTGTTGAGGCACTATTCGCTAACGTACCAGGCTTAAAGATCGTAATGCCTTCTACACCTTATGATGTAAAAGGTCTTTTAAAATCTGCTATCCGTGACGAAGATCCTGTTCTTTTCTTTGAACATAAACGTGCATACCGACTCATTAAAGGTGAAGTTCCGAGTGAAGAATATACATTGCCGATCGGAAAAGCGGACGTGAAGCGTGAAGGCGAAGATATTACCGTTATTACATACGGACTTTGTGTACACTTTGCTCTTCAAGCGGCTGAAAAGCTTGAAAAAGACGGAATTTCAGCTCATATACTCGATCTTCGTACTGTATATCCATTGGATAAAGAATCGATCATCGAAGCAGCTTCTAAGACTGGTAAAGTACTTCTTGTAACAGAAGACAACAAAGAAGGAAGTATCATGAGTGAAGTTTCTGCTATCATTGCAGAAAATTGCTTGTTCGAACTTGATGCACCTGTTCAACGTCTAGCTGGTCCTGATGTACCTGCAATGCCTTATGCACCAACGATGGAAAAGCACTTTATGGTGAATCCTGACAAAGTAGAAAAAGCCATGAGAGATCTTGCGGCATTTTAACAATAGGAGGGGACTTTAATGGCTACAGAAAAAATTACAATGCCCCAATTAGGGGAAAGTGTAACAGAAGGTACGATCAGTAAATGGCTTGTTCAGCCAGGTGATACGGTTAAGAAATACGATCCACTAGCAGAAGTTATGACAGATAAAGTAAACGCAGAAGTTCCATCATCTTTTTCTGGAACGATAAAAGAACTCGTTGCTGGTGAAGGAGATACTCTTTCTGTTGGCGAGCTGATCTGTTATATCGAGACAGAAGGAGAAGGTGGGGCAAGTGCACCTGCATCTGTAGCTTCAGCAGAAAAGCCAGCTGAAACAGCTTCAACACCTACAGCATCTTCAGAGTCGAGTGCTAATAAATCTGCGGCCAACATAGATCGAGCGGCGAGAGGACGTTTTTCACCTGCAGTTGTGCGAATGGCATCTGAACATGGCATTGATCTAGACCAAGTAGAGGGATCAGGACAAAGCGGAAGAATCACTCGCAAAGATCTTCAAAAGATCATTGATTCTGGTCAGATTCCTACAAAAGGTAACAAGCCAGCTACAGAAGATGTTTCTTCTGCAGCACCTGTTTCTTCTGGTTCTCAAGAAACGTCTCAACCGCAACAACAATCAGCTCCAGCATTAAAGCCGGTTGCTATCGACACAATGCCTGGTGATATTGAAATTCCGGTATCGGGTATTCGTAAAGCGATCGCTCAAAACATGGTTCGTTCAAAGCACGAAGCACCTCATGCGTGGACGATGGTAGAAGTGGATGTTACAAACTTAGTAGAATATCGTAATTCTGTAAAAGGTGATTTTAAAACAAAAGAAGGATACAACCTTACGTTCTTGCCTTTCTTTATCAAGGCTGTTGTAGAATCACTAAAAGAATTCCCACAGATCAACTCCATGTGGGCAGGAGATAAAATCATTCAGAAAAAGGACATCAACATCTCGATTGCTGTCGCAACGGATGATGCATTATATGTTCCAGTCATCAAACATGCGGACGAAAAGTCTATCAAAGGAATCGCACGTGATGTGAAAGAACTAGCTGATAAAGTAAGAACGAATAAATTAGCTGGTGATGACATGAAAGGCGGAACCTTTACGGTAAATAACACAGGTTCTTTTGGATCTGTGATGTCTACGCCGATCATCAACTATCCGCAAGCGGCTATCCTTTCTGTAGAATCGATCGTAAAGCGCCCAGTTGTTATGAACAATGGCATGATCGCTGTACGAGATATGGTTAACCTTTGTCTTTCTCTTGATCATCGAGTTCTTGATGGCCTCGTATGCGGACGCTTCTTAGCTGCAGTAAAAGCACGTTTAGAAAGCATGACAAAAGAAAATACATCAATTTATTAAAAAATGTGTTTTTCAGGTTTATGCGGGTTTTATTGCGGGTAGAGATAACTATCAACACCTCCAAACCCCATAACCCCCTAAGAAAAATGCCGTATATGTTACGGCATTTTTCTTTTTTATATAGCAATAATTGAGTACAATAAGAAAGAAAGGAGCTGAATACGAATGAATTTTCAATTTAATCTTTTTAATGATGTAGTAGAAACGGCTCGTAAAGAAATGGTAGAGGCTGGCTATACGCAGCTATTCAAACCAGAAGATGTTGAAGAAGCTTTTAAAAAAGAAGGTACAACACTTGTTATGATTAATTCCGTTTGTGGCTGTGCTGGAGGAATCGCACGCCCTTCGGCTTCATATTCGGTAAAACAAGACGTTCGCCCAGACCATCTTGTTACGGTATTTGCTGGACAAGATAAAGAAGCAACTGAGACAGCGCGTTCTTATTTTACAGGCTATCCGCCTTCATCCCCATCATTTGCTCTATTAAAGGATGGAGAGATTCAAATGATGGTCGAACGTCATGAGATCGAAGGCCATGAACCGATGGAAGTCGTAAACAAGCTAAGAAGTGCTTTTGATACGTATTGTAAGTAGGGATACGAAGTGTGTATGAATGAAAGAAGCTGGCTCGAAATTGAGCCAGCTTTTTTTATTGCCCATTAAATAACGGTGAATATGGATTTATGATCGATACTAGGAATTTTTGAGCGATTCCAGGGATTTGTGAGCGATTCTAGGGGTTTGTGACCGATTCCAAAGATTTATGATCGGTTCTAGGAATTTATGATCGATCATTGAACTATTGTTCACAGACCCAGAAAAACTCTCTTAATCCAACCCCAGCCCCTTTTTCACAGCCCAAACGTGAGACGAATGAAATAGTATTTCTTCAGCTTGGTCTATATTCATCCACACTAACTCATGATCTTGATCTAAAGGCTCATTTGCATACTCCCCAAAAGAACCTGTATAAAAATACCCATCATTCCTTAAATGTTCACCTTGTCTCGTTCTAAAATATTGCTTTGCATTTCCCAAAAAGTGCCCCATCTTAAACTTATAACCTGTCTCCTCGATACATTCTCTTTTCAAACAGACTATATGATCCTCTCCAGTTTCTATACCGCCTCCGGGTAAGAATCCTTTGCCGTTCTGAACCATAACGGCAATATTTTTACTCTTATCCGTGACTACAGCATACACGGCTTCTCGTCTACGATAACTAACATCCTTCATCTTTTCACCAAAATTCAAAGTAACCAGCCACCTAACTAAAATGCATATAAATACATTCAGAATTATTAAAATACTTAATTTTGCATAATTATGTGTTAATATTCATTTTAACGAATAAATATAAATGTTTTATACAGGGGGAACTACAAATGAAACGAAATCTTTTTAGCATCTATTTTATCATAGTACTCGCGTTGTTGGCGGGATGTGGGGCAGTAGAAGAAAAGAGTGCGACTAATACTGGAAGCGACTCGTCCGAAAAGACGTTAGTGATGGCAACTTCAGCTGATTATCCTCCATATGAATATGTGGAAACAGCAAAAGGCGGAGAAATCGTAGGATTTGATATCGATGTAGCAAATCATATTGCTAAAAAGCTAGGGTACAAGGTTGAGATCAAAGACATGGACTTTAATGGATTGATTCCTGCACTTGACAGCGGCAAAGCTGACTTTGTAATCGCTGGTATGACACCTAATGAAGAACGACGAAAAACAGTAGATTTTTCAGATGAATATTATGCAGCTCAACAATTAATCGTTACAAAGGATAAAACGATTAAAAGTGTGGAAGATCTTGAAGGAAAAACAATCGGCGTTCAATTGGCTTCCATTCAAGAAAAAGAAGCAGATAAATTATTACAGGACCACAAATTCGAAGTTGTTCAGCGCAACAAAGTAACAGAATTGGTTCAAGAGATGAAATCAAACCGTGTTGATGCGGCGATTATTGAAGATGCTGTTGCTTACGAATTTTTGAAAAAAAATAAAGACCTTTCCTCGTTTGCACTGCCTAACACAGACGCTGCAGGATCGGCTATCGCTTTTCCTAAGGATAGCGAGCTAACAAAAGAGTTTAATACAGAACTTAAGAAGATGAAAGAAGACGGTACATTGGACGAGCTTGTTGAAAAGTGGTTCGGTGTTAAAAAATAGAGAAAGAGAGTGGTAGGCATGAACTTGGATTTTGCCCAGCTCGTGCCTTCTATTCCGTATATTCTATACGGAATATGGGTTACGTTGCAGTTCGTGGCGGTTTCGTTAGTACTAGGATTTTTATGGGGAACCGTACTATCCCTATTTAAGATAGGTAAGGTCACAATTTTAAGATGGTTTGCAGATGCATATACCTCGGTCTTTAGAGGAACGCCTTTAATTCTTCAGATGCTGTTGATCTATTATGCTGTACCTCAGCTAACAGGAGTCGATATTGGTGCATTCTCAGCGGGGGTTCTAACATTTGCACTGAACTCCGCGGCGTATATATCAGAAATTATTCGCGCGGGTATTAATGCTGTTGACAAAGGACAGAAAGAAGCTGCTATGGCTTTAGGTGTTCCATACCGCACGATGATGTTGAAGATTATCCTGCCTCAAGCTTTTAAGAATATTTTACCGGCATTGATGAACGAATTCATTACACTAACAAAAGAATCAGCGATCGTCTCTGTTATTGGAGCGCTTGATATCATGAGACGGGCTCAAATCGTTGGCGCAAGTAACTATCGCTTTTTTGAACCGTTGTTATTAGCGGGTCTCGTTTATTATCTATTAGTTATGATGTTGACGTTGGCTGGTCGAGTTATGGAGAGGAGGCTTGCAAAGAGTGATTGATGTTCAAGGTTTGAAAAAAAGATTCGGAAATAACGAAGTACTAAAAGGAATATCAACTTCTATCAAAAAAGGTGAAGTCATCGCGGTGATCGGCCCTTCAGGATCAGGTAAGTCTACATTTCTTCGTTGTTTGAATCTGTTAGAAACGCACGATGAAGGCTTGATCTTGGTAGAAGGTAAAGACATAAAAGAGATGGAACTTCATCTTCGCAAAAAGGTTGGCATGGTTTTTCAGCACTTCAACCTCTTTCCTCATCTAACCGTTTTAGAAAATGTTACATTTGCGCCTCAGCAAGTATTAAAGATCTCCAAGAGTGAAGCTGAAAAGGAAGCTTTAGATCTTCTTAAAACCGTTGGGTTGAGTGATAAAGCGAACAGCTATCCTTCTAACCTTTCAGGTGGACAAAAGCAGCGTGTGGCTATAGCTAGAGCACTCGCGATGAAACCTGAAGTTATGCTTTTTGATGAACCAACTTCAGCTCTAGATCCCGAGATGGTAAAAGAGGTGCTGCAAGTGATGAAGAACCTCGTCAAGCTCGGTATGACGATGGTTATCGTGACACATGAGATGGGCTTTGCAAAAGAAGTAGCCGATCGTGTTCTGTTCATGGATGATGGAAAATTAGTCGAAGATCAAGAACCCGCTATTTTCTTTGAAAATCCGAAAACAGATAGAGCTAAAGCTTTCTTAGAAAAAGTGCTATAATACGGACTAAAGGACTTCTTAGCTGAAGTCCTTTTTCGTTTAAAATTATTCCTGAATTATGGAATAATGGTACAAGGTGCAGAAACGAGATCGGAAAGAAGGCATGCATTTGATGAAATTTACAATTGGCTATCGAACATTAAAGACTGCAATCGGAGCAGGCCTTGCTATCGCCTTAGCAGAGTGGCTAGGATTAGATTTTTATACGTCAGCAGGAATACTTACTATTCTCTGTATAAAGATAACAAAAAAGAAGTCGATCATCTCTTCATGGGAAAGATTTGCAGCTTGTATTCTTGGAATAGGATTTGCGAGTGCGATCTTCTCGCTGGTCGGCTATCATCCTTATGCACTAACCATACTTTTGATTCTATTCATACCAACCCTCGTATCCCTAAACCTGAAGGAAGGTATCATCACATCGTCAGTCATCATCCTTCATCTATATACGCTTCAAAAGGTCACATGGGAGATCGTGCTTAATGAATTTAGCATCATTGTAATCGGTATAGGAATGGGATTAATCATGAATCTCTACATGCCGTCTGTGGAAAAAATACTGTTAAACATGCAAAGAGAACTTGAAAAAAGATACAAAGTGATCTTTCATGAATTTCATCTGTATTTAGCTCATGATAAGCACGAATGGGACGGAAAAGAGATTACAGAATGTGCAGACCTTATCTCAAACGCGAAAAGTATTGCCTTTCGAGACATTGAAAATCATTTTCTTCGATACGAAAACCAGTATTATCACTATTTCAAGATGAGAGAAAAACAGTTTGAGATCATTCAACGAATGCTCCCTATCATTTCTTCCATCGATAAGACATATGTACAGTGTGAAAAGCTAGGCAGCTTCTTCGAACGCCTAAGCGCTGCTGTTCACCCAGGAAATACAGCCGTTTTGTTTTTAGATGAACTAGAAAACATGAGACAAGAATTCCGGGAAATGCATCTTCCAAAAGACAGAGACGAATTCGAAACACGCTCAAAGCTCTATCAGTTACTTCAAGACATCGAGGATTACTTAATCATCAAAAGTAAGTTTAAGAAGTAGACGTTTATTAATTCTTACTTCACTCTCAACATAAGACTTCTCATCTTTTTTACTTCTCTTCATCGAAAAGTCGATCGGAGTGTAAGGTGCGAGACTCCTGGGGGATCAGCGGGACAGGTGAGACTCTTGATAGCGCAGAGCGCTAAGAGGCTCACCGCACGCCCCCCGGAAAGCGAGTACCTGAAACGGAGATTGACTACCCTCATGTGGCTAAGAGAAAAAACAAAAATGAAACTCATGACTTCCCCTGCATTTACAAATACTAAGTAAAAAATGACAGGGTGATATCAATGGGAAAACTCAAGTTAGCTTTTATCTTGTTATTTTCACCAATATGGCCGATCGGAGACGCACATGCCTTAGGAGACCCTTATCTCATCATTAATAAGACATCCAACAGACTGGCTTACGTTGAAGATGGAACCGTTAAAGAAATCTATAAAGTAGCAACAGGAAAGTCGAAAGAATTAACACCAGAGGGCGAATTTACCATCACGGTCAAAGCTGTGGATCCGTATTATCGAAAGAAGGATATACCAGGCGGAGATAAAACAAATCCCCTTGGCACACGTTGGATCGGTTTTGATGCAAACGGAACGGACGGTCGCACCTTCGGCATACATGGTAATAACAATCCATCTGCCATCGGAAGATATGTTACTGCCGGCTGCATACGGATGTATGAAAAAGATGTTCAGAAACTTTATAGCAAACTGACAATAGGCACAAAGATAAAAGTGATTCACTCCAAAAAAAGCTTTGATGATATCATTAAACAATAATGTAAAACCCCCAGTCCATCGCAGACTGGGGGTTAACTATTTTTATAAGAAAAAAGCGACTCCTGTTAAAAGACTGCTTAGAACAAGACAGATAATCATAACGTACACAATCGTTTTTATTAGTTTTTGATTCAAAGCCATAACCCTCCTATAAACATTTCCATCTTAATTGTACCGTGTTTAGAAAGCAGAAACAAGAAATCTCAAAAGACCAATTTGCAAATTTAGTCGAAAATTTGCGCTTTCAAGCAGGAAAAAGCGCTTACAAAACGAAAGATGTTATGTTGAGACTATTTTTCTTTGTTAAACAGGAGGCTTCTAATGGATAAACAACAGCGTATAAAAGAATGGCAACAAAAGACCGAACAAACCATGAATAGATTTCCAGAACGAAAAGAAAGATTTCATACTTCATCAGACATAGAGGTTGAAAGGCTATACGGTACAGAAGAAGATCATTATCCGATGGAATCCCTCGGGCTTCCAGGAGAATATCCATACACACGTGGCTCTCAATCTACCATGTATCGTGCGAGATTCTGGACGATGAGACAATACGCAGGCTTTGGGTCAGCTGAAGAAACGAATAAACGTTTTCGTTATTTGCTTGATCAAGGTCAAACCGGGCTTTCTGTAGCATTCGACCTTCCTACACAGATCGGCTATGATTCAGATCACTCGATGTCACGCGGTGAAGTAGGGAAAGTAGGAGTAGCGATAGATTCGATCGAAGATATGGAAGCTCTCTTAAAAGACATTCCGCTTGATAAGGTAAGTACTTCCATGACGATTAACGCACCTGCATCTGTTCTGCTCGCTATGTATATCGCTGTTGCAGAGAAGCAGGGAGTGGCACCAGAAAAACTTTCCGGAACGATACAGAATGATATTTTAAAAGAATATATCGCACGTGGTACATATATCTTTCCGCCTAAGCCTTCTATGCGATTGATCACAGATATCTTCGGCTATTGTCAGGAATTTGTGCCTAAGTGGAATACAATCAGCATCTCTGGCTATCACATACGTGAAGCTGGTGCGAATGCGGCACAAGAACTTGCTTTTACGATTGCAAATGGGCTCGCCTATGTGGATGCTGCCATAGAAGCCGGACTAAAAATTGATGACTTTGCTCCACGGTTAGCGTTCTTCTTTAATGCACACAATCAGTTCTTTGAAGAAGTTGCGAAGTTCAGAGCAGCTCGCAGAATGTGGGCCAAACTTATGAAAGAACATTATGGAGCTAAAAATCCTAAGTCGTGGCAGCTACGTTTTCATACGCAAACAGGAGGTTCGACCCTCACTGCCCAGCAACCGGATAATAATATTGTACGAGTTACAACCCAAGCACTTTCAGCCGTCTTAGGTGGAACACAGAGTCTTCATACGAACTCAAGAGATGAAGCACTTGCTCTTCCTACAGAAGATTCGGCTCGGATCGCTCTTCGTACTCAGCAGATCTTAGCGCACGAAACAGGTGTGGCGGATACAGTTGACCCACTTGCTGGCTCTTATTATGTAGAACACCTTACAGATGAGTTAGAACGAAAAGCAAACAAATATATCGAGAAGATCAATCAGATGGGTGGTGCGGTTGCTGCCGTCGAACAAGGCTATATGCAGCGTGAGATCCACCATACGTCCTATGAAACACAAAAAAAGATTGAGAGTGGCCAAGAAATCATCGTAGGAATGAACAAATTTAGTATTGAAAATGAACCTCAGCCCGAATTATTAAGAGTTGATCCGACTTTAGGAGAGAAACAGAAAGAAAAGCTTCAGGCACTGAAAGCAAAGAGAGATCCAAACCGAGTGAGCGCTCAGTTGGAATTATTGCGTACTGCTGCTAAAGGTGATGATAACTTAATGCCAATCATCGTTGAATGTGTGAAATCATATTGTACGATCGGAGAAATATGCGGTGTGCTTCGAGAAGAATTTGGAGAGTACACAGGGGTCTAAAAATAGAGAGGAGTGGAGAAACGATGAAGAAAACAATCCGTGTTTTAATTGCCAAACCAGGACTCGACGGTCATGACCGAGGAGCTCTTGTTGTTTCTCAAGCGTTAAGAGATTATGGAATGGAAGTCATTTATACAGGATTAAGACAAACACCAGAACAGATCGCGGCAGCTGCTGTTCAAGAGGATGTGGATGCGATTGGCTTATCTTGTCTGTCAGGCGCGCATAACGAACTTTTTCCAGAAGTGATGAGACTTCTTCATGAAAAAGGAGCAGACGATATCATAGTTGTCGGTGGAGGTGTAATTCCTTGGGAAGACATTCCCTTCTTAGAATCCAAAGGGATCCAAAAAGTATTCACACCAGGAACACCGACGATTGAAACAGCTAAATTTATTGAGCAAGCGGTATATCAGCGGGATGGGATTACAGATAATGTGTTTACAGGAGTAGCGCCAGAAAAGATCGATCATATTGGAATCGCTGTAAAATCATTAGATGAAGCGCTCCCGTTCTATGTGAATGTTCTGGGGTTAACACTTGAAGCGATTGAGGAAGTTCCTTCACAAAAAGTAAAAGTAGCTTTCATAAAAATTGGTGAGACCAGGCTAGAACTGCTTGAAGCCTTAACTTCAGAAAGTCCTATCGCACAGTTTATTGAAAAGCGTGGGCAAGGCGTCCATCACGTTGCTCTTGGCGTTACAAACATCCAAGACCGCATAGATGAGATGAAATCAAATGGCATCAAGATGATCCACGATGCTGCTGTTCCTGGCGCAGGCGGTGCGTCCGTTGCGTTCATGCATCCTTCTTCCACACACAAGGTATTGTTTGAGCTTTGTGAGAAGACAAAAAGCAAGGAGGAAGCAAAATAATGGACATCTATGACAAGATTAATGAACTTTATGAAAAGAAAACAGAGATTGAATTAGGTGGCGGTGATGACCGCATCGACAAGCAGCATGAGCGAGGAAAGTTAACGGCGCGAGAACGTATCGATCTTTTATTAGATGAAGGTACGTTTGTTGAACTAAATCCTTTCATGGAGCATCGTTCACATGACTTTGGTCTTTCTGGGATGAAAGCACCAGGAGAAGGTGTAGTAACTGGCTACGGAAAAATTCATGGTCGTCCTATATATCTGTTTGCTCAAGATTTTACGGTATTTGGCGGGGCACTTGGAGAGATGCACGCGAAAAAGATCGCTGCAGTTATGGATCTTGCGGCGAAGAACGGAACTCCTTTTATCGGGTTGAACGATTCAGGAGGTGCTCGAATCCAAGAAGGAGTCATGTCCCTTGATGGCTATGGGCACATCTTTTATCGAAATAGCATCTATTCTGGCGTGATTCCTCAGATCTCTGTAATTATGGGACCTTGTGCAGGGGGAGCCGTGTATTCTCCAGCGATTACAGATTTTGTGTTTATGGTAGAAAAAACAAGTCAGATGTTTATTACAGGACCAAAAGTAATCGAGACTGTAACAGGGGAAAAGATTTCCTCTGAAGATTTAGGTGGCGCTGAAGTTCATGGATCTAAGAGTGGGAACGCACATTTTACTGCACCATCGGAATCAGAAGTGTTAGAAGATGTTCGACGTTTAATCTCTTACCTTCCGCAGAATAATAAAGAGAGAACGCCGGTCTTACCTTGGGGAGATGAAGAGGATGATCGCCCAGAACTTACAGAGATCATCCCATATGATTCAACTAGGCCTTATGATGTAAGAACGGTTATCCAAGAAGTGGTTGATAAGGATTCATTCATGGAAGTTCATGCTCAATTTGCAAGAAATATAGTTGTAGGTTTTGCAAGGATAAAGGGTGAAGTGATAGGATTAGTATGTAATCAGCCAAAAGTCATGGCTGGAGGACTAGACATTGATTCTTCCGATAAAGCATCGCGTTTTATCCGTTTATGTGACTCTTTCAATATTCCGATCATTACGTTTGAAGATGTAACAGGATTCTTTCCAGGGGTAAAACAAGAGCACGGTGGTATTATCCGTCATGGAGCAAAGATCCTTTATGCATACTCAGAAGCAACGGTTCCGAAGATTACGATCATCCTGCGAAAAGCATATGGCGGTGCATACGTCGCTTTAAACAGTAAATCTATTGGTGCTGATTTAGTATTTGCATGGCCGAATGCAGAGATTGCTGTAATGGGACCACAAGGAGCTGCGAATATTATCTTTGCCAAAGAGATCGAAAAAAGCGAAGATCCTGAAGCGACTAGGGCCGCGAAGATTGAAGAGTATCGTACGAAGTTTGCTAACCCTTACATCGCTGCTGCAAACGGGATGGTAGATGACGTAATTGATCCGAGAGACACAAGAATTAAATGTATTCAGGCGCTTGACATGCTGCGCAACAAGAGTGAAGACAGACCTTACAAAAAGCATGGAAACATACCACTATAAGAAGCGAGGGAATACATAAATGGTAAATGCAGACCGTTTGTTAAACGAATTTTTAGAGCTTGTTCAAATTGACTCTGAGACTAGACATGAAAAAGAGATCTCAATCGTTCTTAAAAAGAAATTCGAAGAGCTTGGTGTTGAAGTCTATGAAGATGATGCTGAATCTACTACAGAGCACGCAGCAGGAAATTTAATCTGTACGTTAAAGGGAAATAAAGAAGGCGTTGACACGATCTATTTCACTTCTCATATGGATACCGTTACTCCAGGTAACGGGATTAAACCTTCGATAAAAGACGGATATGTAGTAACGGATGGTACTACGATTCTTGGAGCGGATGACAAAGCAGGACTTGCTGCGATGTTTGAAGCGATTAAAGTACTCAAAGAAAAAAATATCTCTCACGGTGATATCCAATTTATCATAACAGTAGGAGAGGAGTCTGGATTGGTAGGGGCAAAGGCAATGGATGCGTCTAAGATCACTGCCAAATATGGTTTTGCCCTAGACAGTGATGGTCCTGTTGGAGATATTATCGTTGCTGCTCCTACACAAGCAAAAGTTCGAGCGAAGATCTATGGAAAATCAGCACATGCGGGGGTCGCTCCAGAAAAGGGAGTATCAGCGATCACGATTGCAGCAAAAGCGATCGCTCGCATGCCACTTGGCAGAATTGATGAAGAAACAACAGCTAACATCGGTCATTTTCACGGTGGAGGTACAGGAGAGCAAACAAATATCGTTTGCGACACTGTTTTCGTTCTAGCTGAAGCTCGTTCATTGATTAACGAGAAAATGGAAGTTCAAACAGCAAAAATGAAAGAAGCTTATGAATCTGCGGCTGTAGAATTAGGCGGACGTGCAGAAGTTGAGATCGAAGTGATGTATCCTGGATTCAAGTTCGGTGAAGGGGATCATGTTGTAGAAGTTGCTAAAAAAGCAGCGGAGAAGATCGGACGCCCTCACAGACTTCTTCATAGTGGTGGTGGAAGTGATGCGAATATTATCGCAGGTCACGGTATTCCAACCGTAAACTTAGCTGTTGGCTATGAAGAGATTCACACAACGAATGAAAGAATGCCGATAGAAGAATTGACAAAGACAGCAGAAATGGTGCTTGCGGTTATCGGAATAGCAGCCGGCGAATAAGAAAAATGACGAAACTTGGCGGATTTTCGCCAAGTTTTTAGTGTTTAATAGGCCTTGTTGCCTGTTTTTGTTGGTCTTTAAAACAAAATGTCGCAAAAAGTTGACAGTCACTTTAAGATTTATGTAAGATGTTTTTATCGTATAAATGAAAATATTGGTAATTTAAAAGAATCTTATTTCGGGGGAGGAAATGGGATGAGTCAACTATCTGACATGCACATGATGGTAAATTATATGCGTGGCGTGTATAAAGTTCTAGAAGAAGATTGGCAGAAAGCTGCGAAAGCCATTGGATTAACTCAGGCGGAGCAACATATTTTATGGATCGTTTCACTAGAAGAAGACATTACGATCTCTAAGATCGCTTATTACGGATTGTGGGATGTATCTACAGTTATGCAAGTGATCAAACGTCTAAAGGATAAAGGCTATGTAAGATTAGAGAAAAAGAACGATGACCGCAGAATATCTTATGTTTATTTAACAGAAGAAGGAACGGTCAAACATAAGGAGTCTACGAGCTTCAACTGCCAAATTTATGGCTTTCTTCAAAAATGGATGGAAGATGAAAGTAAAAAGGACTTCTATCGAGATCTTATTCAATTACATAAAGATTTAAACAAGCATTTTCATGGTGAAGAATTTGTTGAATGGGTAGAGGATACTGGGAAGCGGCTTCACAAGACAAGGTAGATACCTTGTCTTTTTCTTTTGTGTAGACTGTCTATCCTTTTGTTTTTAAACGCTGTTCTAACATATACTAATAGATAAGTTTTTTGTAAAGGGAGTGTTCATGTGTATCAGTCTCCTGGGTCTAAAAGAAGAATCATATTTCATGTGGACATGAACAGCTTCTATGCTTCAGTAGAGATGGCTGAAAACCCTGATCTTCGAGGAAAGCCAGTTGCGGTAGCAGGAAATGTAGAAGAGCGGAAAGGAATCATCGTAACTTGCAGCTATGAAGCGAGGGAAAAAGGCGTAAGAACCACGATGCCACTTTGGCAAGCTAGAAAACTTTGTCCTAATCTGGTTGTTGTTCCTCCAGACTTTGAAACATACAAAATATATTCATCACGCATGTTTCAGCTTCTGCAGGAATATACAGAAAAGGTAGAGCCTGTTTCCATCGATGAAGGCTATATGGATGTAACAGACTGTCAAAAACCACTCGAATTGGCAAAAGAGATTCAATCCAGACTTTTGAATGAACTGAACTTGCCATCATCTATTGGAATCGGTCCGAATAAATTTTTAGCCAAGACAGCTTCAGACATGAAGAAGCCGCTTGGAATCACAGTTCTTAGAAAAAGAGATCTTCCAGAAAAGCTTTGGCCATTGAAAGTCGGTGAGATGCACGGAATCGGTAAAAAAACCGAAGAAAAGTTGAATAAATATGGCATCATAACAATCAAAGATCTAGCAGATGCCGTAGATTATGAACTCAAACATCGTTTTGGCATCAACGGTATAAAGATGAAAGAACGAGCAAACGGCATCGATACGCGTCCAGTGGATCCAAGTGCTGCAAGTGATTATCGGTCGATCGGCAGTTCTACGACATTGAGTGAAGATCTTATCTCTGTTATGGAATCAGAAGCTGTATTTAAAAAGCTCGCGGAAAAAGTTTCTTCTCGGCTTAAAATAAAAGGATATGTTGCCCTGACGCTTGCGATCACCATTCGCTACAACGATCGGAAAACAATCACGAGAAGTAAGATGCTCGCGAACGGAACACAGCATTCAATAGATATTCAAAAAACAGCGGTCGGACTTTTTCGTCGGCACTGGAATAAAGAACCTGTTCGATTATTGGGCATTACAGCAACAGAAGTAGTGGAGAGGGAACAAGCGACTTATCAGCTTGATCTCTTCTCTGTCGAAAAGAACGAAAAAGATGCTCTGATTCACGATGTATTATCATCGATCGAGAGAAAGCATGGAGAAGGCATCATAAAGAAGGGAAAAAAGTAACAGGAGCTGATCGTTTCATGATCTTTAAGAACAGCGTGATCAGAACAGTAGTGTTAATGGTTCTTTGCCTTGGGCTTTTTATTCTGTTTGCATCTATCTACGAACAATCAAGAGTAGAAGTTCTTGATGTGTGGGCGATGAAAAATGTGTCGGTCATCCATCAGCCCGCTTTAAATGATAGCTTTACGTTCTTGACGAACATCGCTTCTAGACCTTATCAATTCGCCATCTTTTTCTTTTTTGCTGTAATCTGGCTGATCGGTGAAAGAAAATGGATAGAACCGTTCGTGCTAGGCATTTGTCTCATGGGAATTCGCTTTGAAAATCAATGGTTCAAAGATTGGTTTGAGAGGGATAGACCGATGTACGACCGAGTTATTGAGATCACAGGTTATAGTTTTCCAAGTGGGCATGCAATGATCTCCATCGCTTTTTTTGGTCTTCTTTCTTATCTTCTCGTACAAAACTATTCTTTTTTGTACAGATATCGAAAGTTCATGTACGGCGTTACAATTCTTTTTATTGGATTAGTGGGTTTTAGCAGAGTGTATCTAGGTGTTCATTATCCGACAGATGTTCTAGGTGGATTTTCGGCTGGAGGAACCTGGCTCTTAATCTGCGTTTTACTGTATAAAGGGCTGAACCATTTTTTTAAGAGGAATGTATATGAATAAGAAAAGCTGACTCTTTAAAGAGCCAGCTTCTCATCAAATTCTTACCAACCACGTTCATATTGTTTCGGACTTTCGATCTCTGTTCCAAGATCTTGTGCAGCTGTTCGCGGCCAATACGGATCTTTCAAAAACTCTCGACCGATAAAAATAAGATCGGCTCGTTTGTTTTGTAAAATTTCTTCCGCTTGTTTTCCTGTTGTGATCAAGCCAACAGCAGCCGTTGCAATTTCAGCTTCATTTTTAATTTTGTCTGCAAATGAAACCTGATAACCAGGGAACGTCGGAATCTTCGCTGGTACAACAGCACCCGAACTGCAGTCGATAAGATCGACTCCATCTTCTTTCATCCACTTCGAATAGGTTATAAAATCTTCTGGTGTATTTCCTTCTGGGTGATAGTCATTCGCTGAAATACGAACAAACAGCGGACCTTCCCATTCTAATCTGACAGCAGCTATAATCTCTTGTAAGAAACGGTAGCGATTTTCTTGACTGCCTCCATAAGAATCCGTTCTTCTGTTAGACAGAGGCGAGAGGAACTCATTGATCAAATATCCATGCGCCCCATGAATCTCAATTACATCAAATCCTGCAGTCTTCGCTCTTTTTGCTGCGCTTCGAAATTGATTAACTGTCTCTTCGATCTGCTGAAGGGACATTTCTTCTGGTGTCTTCATCTTTTCAGAAAAAGCGACAGCAGAAGGAGCGATGATTGGTCCGTCTATCATCGCTTTACGTCCGGCATGGGCGATCTGAATAGCTGCTTTTGAACCATTTTCTTGAATGGCTGCACCGAGCTTAGACAGACCTTCCACATGGCTGTCATCCCAGATGCCTAAGTCTTCTGCACTTATTCGTCCTTGAGGGCTTACCGCTGCTGCTTCTGTCATGATCAGTCCGGTCTGACCCATTGCTCGAGACGTATAATGAGTCATATGCCAAGGGGTTACAATCCCATCTTGTTCATAACAAGAGTACATACACATAGGTGACATGACGATCCGATTCTTTATCGTTACGTCACGGATGGTCAATGGTTGAAACAATAACGGTTGAATATGAAACAACTCCTTTTTCTTTGAGAACCACTTTTTAGTATCATTACTTTTCTTTCTTCTTTCTCATTGTAGTACGTTTGATCACTATTTTTGAAGAAATCTGCTCTTAGAATGTGGTGGGAAGCTGTTTAACAGTTCTCTTGCTAGAACCGGATAGTCGGTTATGATCGCTTCCGTATTCCACTCAAAAAAATACTTCATCCACTTTTGACTGTTTACCGTATACGGACGAACAGGTATATTATTTCTCTTAAAGCCTTTCATGATGTAAGGGTGAAGAGATCTATAGTTCGGGTGCGCACTTTGTGAACAAACGGCCTTTACATACTCCCATGGTTCAAATAATCCGGAAGAATATAGAGGTGCCGTCTGTACATAACTGTTCAATCTTCTGATCTTGACTAAACTGTAATGATTGAATGACGAAATCACAGTGCGATCCATCATTCCGGAGTGGTGCAACAATTGCAGGACTTTTTCTTCAAGACCGTTATATTCAATGATATTGTTCTTTAATTCAATATTAAGCAACATTGGCAGTGGAGCAATCCATTCTAAAAATTGTTGAAGAGAAGGAACGGATTCTTTGTTAAATTTTTTCGAAAACCAGCTGCCCGCATCTAAATGTGATAGTTCATCATAGGTGTAATCCACAACATAACCTTTTCCATTCGTTGTTCGATCGACCTTCTCATCATGAATGATGACCGGCACACCATCTTTAGAAAGCTGTACATCAAGCTCGATCCCATCAGCGCCATCTTTAAATGCTTTTTGGAATGCAGCCATCGTATTTTCAGGACAATCCTTACTAGATCCTCTGTGAGCAAATATATATGTCAAGAATGTAAGCTCCCTTCTTAAAAATAGATATAGACAGTATAAGGTAAATAAAAACGGAGATAAAATGAAAGGCTTCGTGCTTTTTTAAGCTTTGGCAGTAGTTGATTTCTGTTCCAGATGCTCGCTTTCCGAGGAGCAGGCGGTGAGTCTCTGCCGCTACGCGTCCTTAGAAGTCTCCACCTGTCTAGTTGCAGTGGCTAGCCCATAGAGGTCAAAAGTTGAACGAATCACTTCCACATTTCGAACTGACCGCTCGTCCTATAAGCGTCGGCATCTATCGCTTCAATCATCTCGCATGAAGAAGAGGAAAAAAGCCTGCTATTCAACCGTTTTATCAAGAGGGTTCTTTTAAGTTATTGTACTTTAGCTTTGACTTACAAACTAAGGTTCCTAAGTGCCTCAAGCATTAACTATACCCATCACTGATTAGGTTGATTGGAGTGTAGGGTGCGAAACTCCTGCGGGACGAGCGGTCAGGTGAGACACTTAGAGGCGCAAAGTGGCAAGTGGCTCACCGGTCGCCCCGCGGAAAGGGAGCACCTGAAATGGAAATCAACCACTTTCATAAGGAACAAAGTTATAGCCGGAATGAAAGAAACCCTTCCTGTTTGAAGAGGAAGGGTGAGTTATTTTCTGCGTCTAGAACGCTTCTTTCTTTCTTCTCTGTTGTGTTCTTCAACAGTGGCTCCTTTTTCTGTCAGCCAGTGGATAAAAACAAGCTCTTTGTCAGTAAGAGATCGTTTCGTAAATTTTTCAAACTGAACGCGCAATTCAAGGTATCTTTGGGAAATTTCTACTTCGGTCACACAAATCCCTCCCTAAATCTAGCTCTAGCTTCTACTTAGATGATAAAGAGTAAGGGAAGGGCTTGTCAATTTTTTCTAATCGCCAATTTCTGCAGAGATAACGAGAGATTTGGTACAAAATAACGAAAAGGAGTTGATAGTATGAAGATTTCCAGCAAGTTATTCTGCTTGATTATGGCCAGTTTTTTAATTTGTAGCTCACTTCCCCTTACAGTCTCTGCAGAAAGTCCAAGGGTACAAGAACCTGCTTATGCAAAATGGGGAAGGCTCGCTGTATTTGAAACAGGTAAAAGATATCCCGATTATGATATCGTTGATTACTTATACGTTGGACGAACGACAGCTCAAAATGAAGATATTGTCGAAAGATTTAAATTGTGGATCAAGAAAGGTGCTTCAGAAAAGGGAGTTATTATAACGATCACGCTAACTCCAGGTGGTGTATTTAAGAATATTTCATTTCAAGAGACAGCCCGTTAACAGATCAGTTCATTCTTCCTAGTTCTTCTGATCGTTTCACCGCTCTTTTGATACAAGCTAAGAAAGCATCTTGAACTCCGAATTGATCAAGTTTACCGATTCCTGCCTCTGTCGTACCGCCAGGACTGGTTACTTTTCTTCTAAGTTCAACTGGGGAATCTGTTGTTTGTTTCAGCATAAGAGAGGCACCTAAAAGCGTTTGAGTGATTAAAGTCTTTGCTTCTTCTTCGGAAAGATTTAATTCTTCAGCCGCTTTTTGCATCGCCTCCGCGATGTAATAAATATAGGCAGGACCGCTTCCAGAGAGACCTGTAACGATATGCAGTTTTTCTTCTGGTACGCGTGTCACCGTTCCAATCGTCTCAAACAGCTCAAGAGATTTTTCAATATGCGATGACAAGGCATACATTCCTGAGGATAGTGCAGTCGCAGAATGTCCGATCGATGCGGATGTATTTGGCATAGCTCTCATTATAGGGTTATTCAGCTGAAGCCAATTTGTTAGCGTTTCTGTGGATATGCCAGCCATAACAGAAATGATCAGCTGATGACTCTTAACAAACGGCTTGATGGTGTTAACCGCATTTTGTGCATCTTTTGGCTTAACTGCAAGAACGATAATATCAGCACCAGCGACTGCTTCTTCTATCGTTGAAGCAGGTACTACACCATACTTAACTTGAAGTTCATCTACTCGTTGTGTATTGCTTCGATTTTTTATCGTAATCAGATCAGCTTGCCATTTTTCTTTTTTAATCAACCCTTCCATAATGGCCTCAGCCATCGATCCGGCACCAATAAACGTAATTTTTTCTGTTCCCACGGGTAATCCCTCCCAGAATTTTGAGTATAAAAAAACTCCCAGTCCTAAATATAAAGGACGGATGGGAGTGATCCGTGGTACCACCTTTGTTGGCATGATTGCTTGCCCGCTCAAGATGTCTTTATCGCAGAACTGCGCCGGATTTCTCCAGACTGCTCCAGGGCAGGTTCAGTAATTCCTTTACGGTGAAATCTTGCAGCCTATGGATTCCACTCTCTAAACGGAGGAGATTACGTACTAATCCCTTTCAACGCATTTATTTATTGGCCATAATTGGCATTTCTTTTATATTTTAAAAAACATTATGCTATGATTTCTATATGTATGTCAACTAGTTATTTTATTTGGAGGAAAAGATGACTCAAAAAACAGCAATTATCCCGATTACGCTTCCTACACCGTTTGATGTAGGTCCTGTAAACTGTGTCCTCCTAAAAAGTGATGCGGTTACGCTCATTGATTCCGGAGCAAAAACCGAAGAAAGCAGACAACTGCTAATTTCTACTCTCAAGGATCACGGACTCACTTTTAAAGATTTAGACCATTATATCTGTACGCACTACCATCCTGATCATGCGGGACTATCAAAAGAGATACAAGACAATGGTGTTCAGACCCTCATGCTAAATGAAGGGGTTCCTTACGTGAGTGGCGACCTTCATTTTATTGAACAGGGAGAAATGTTTTATACCAATCTCTATCATTCTTTCGGAGTGCCAGATGCTCTCGGTAGATTAGAACTATTAAAGCTGCGGAAATATCGTACGTTCTCAAGTTCCTTTGTTCCAGATACTCTGCCTTTGCCTGGTGATGAAGTGCCTGGCCACGAAGGGTTTATTTTTTTAAAGACGCCAGGACATGCACCAGATCACCTTTCTCTTTATCATGAAGAAGAAGGCATCTTAATCGGTGGAGATGTGCTGCTGCCTCATATTTCGTCCAATGCCCTATTAGAACCGCCTGCTTTGAACGAAACGGAACGGCCAAAAACGTTGCTTCAATACCGCGAAACATTGCGATATCTACACACGCTGAACTTAAAAACAGTATACCCTGGGCACGGCGAACCTTTTACGAATGCAGCACAGTTGATCACAAAACGCTTACACGATCATACCGAGCGTGCGAAGACGCTTGAACATCTGTTGAGCGATGAGCCATTAACGGTTTTTGAACTGTGTCAACGTCTATTTCCAAAATTATATGAAAAGCAGCTCGGATTAGTAGTTTCTGAAGTTGTAGGGCACCTCGATCTTCTTCAATCAGAAGGAAGAGTGCGAGTAGAGGAAGAGAACAAGGTATTACATTATCGCAGAACAGGAGTTATAAGATGAGTATATTAAATAATAAAGTGGTGTTGATAACAGGAGCATCAGGGGGACTCGGCGCACATCTTGCTATGGATGTTGCTAAAAAAGGAGCAACGCCCATCCTCACTGCACGAAGAGAAGATCAGCTAAAAGTGGTACAGGAAGCCATCTTAAAAGCTACGAATATAAAAGCGCCTTATTATATTTTAGATGTTTCGAACACAGATAGCGTCGAGGAAGTTCTTTCAACAATCCTTAGTGAACATGAAAACATACATATTTTAGTGAACAACGCGGGTTATGGCATTTTTGAAGAGTTTGTTGATTCACCATGGAAGAATATCGAGGGAATGTTTTCAACGAACGTTCTTGGGCTGATGGCTTGTACGAGAGCTGTTCTGCCTCATATGCTTCAAAGAGGAAGCGGCCATATCGTGAATATTGCTTCCCAGGCCGGTAAGATCTCGACACCAAAATCGAGCGTATACGCCGCAACGAAACATGCTGTGTTAGGATTCTCAAACGGGCTGCGTTTGGAGGTCGCACATAAAGGAGTAGACGTGACAACCATCAACCCTGGACCAATCGCGACCAACTTCTTTACACTGGCTGATCAGTCTGGCAATTACGTTAAAAACGTTCAAAAACTGATGCTTCAGCCTTCGCATGTTTCAGAAAAAATCGTTAAAGCGATGGAGCGTCCCGTTCGTGAGATCAACCTGCCATGGTGGATGAACGTAGGAAGTACGATGTATCAAGTAATGCCTAAATTAATCGAAACACTAGGTGGGAAATCGTTTAGACAGAAGTAAGTTTCTATAATATTATTATGTAAACTAAAGGTTTGTAGGACTTTTGGAGCTGGTGATGGAACTTGTGGATTGAAGCCCCGAACTCGTGGATTGGAGTCCGAAACTTGTGGATTGAAGCCCCAAACTCGTGGAGTACAACCCGAAACTTATGGATTGCTTGCTTAAAATCTCATTGATTACAGTCCAAACCTCTCATACCACCATCAAGATAAGCAGGTTTCCTCTTCAAAAGGCGGAACCTGCTTATTTATTTGTAAAATAAGCATATACAACGTCCTGAATGATGCTGTAAACAGCCTCATTTTGATCTTCCTCTTGCATCTGGCGCAATACTTTTTCTTCGAGATTTCTCCACTCTTTCTCCGTTAATGGACAATTTTCTTCTTCCCATAAATAATCCTTCAACGATTGTTGGATCATTTTTCTTATCAATAAGCGGTTCATTTCTTCACCTATCTTTCCTTATAAATCCTAGACTTTTGGCTCGAAAACGTCAATCTGCAAAATTTGCTGAAAAAATTACCATTGTTATAAGAACATACATTCGGTTAAAATGGGTATACATATAAAGAACAAATGTTCGCAAAACACGAAAGGGGTGTGTCGAATGAACTATGATGAAATGCCTAAGCGTACGATCTTATGTATGGATATGAAAAGTTTTTATGCAAGCTGTGCTGCTGTTCGCTTAGGCTTAAATCCGCTGACATGTCATTTGGCAGTAGTAGGGGATACGGAAAGACAAGGAAGCGTTGTGCTTGCAGCATCACCAAGGCTAAAGGCTGATTTTGGTATTCGAACAGGAAACCGCCTATTTGAGATTCCCAAAAATAAAAACATTATCGTTGTAAATGCGCAGATGGCTTATTTCCTAGAAAGATCGATGGAGATCACGAAGATGCTGCACCGATATGTTCCACCAGAGTCAATCCACACATATAGCGTGGATGAAAGTTTTCTTCAAGCTGACGGAACAGAAAGGTTGTGGGGAAGCGCACAAGAACTTGCTGAGAGAATTCGACGTGATATCTGGCGAGAATTTGGATTGCCGTGTGCGATCGGAATTGGCCCGAACATGCTCATGTCAAAGCTTTGTCTCGATCTTGAAGCGAAGAAAAAAGGAGTGGCGCAGTGGGGGTATGAAGATGTAGAACAGAAGCTATGGCCTCTATCCCCATTAAGCCAGATGTGGGGAATCGGATCAAGAGTAGAGCGGACTTTAAACAGGATGGGGATTGTAACAGTCGGTGACCTCGCGCATTATCCGCTCGAACTTTTAGAGAAAAAATTCGGGATCATGGGGAATCAACTCTATCATCATGCATGGGGCATCGATCTGTCTGAAATCGGTGCGCCCATCATGCAAGGCCAGGTCAGCTACGGAAAAAGCCAGATTTTACTTCGGGATTATACGGATATAACGGAGATCAAACATGTCATTTTGGAAATGTGTGAAGAAGTGGCAAGACGTGCGAGAAGAGCAAGAAAAGCAGGGCGGACGATCAGCTTTGGATTAGGATACAGCAAAGATGAGGGTGGCGGCGGCTTTCATCGTTCTAAATCGATCGACCAGCCATCTAACATTACGATGGAGCTGTATGAAGTGTGTCTAGAGCTTCTGCAAACCTTTTATCGGGGAGAGACGGTGCGTAAGATTTCAATCGCTCTTTCTAACGTCTGTGAAGATACAGAAACACAGCTTACTTTGTTTTCTCTAGACCATCCAAAAAAAAGAAAGATCGGCTATGTTATGGATGATATTCGGCAAAAATACGGCTCCAACTCTCTTCTGCGGGCTGTTTCTTACACAAAAGGAGGAACAGCATTGTACAGAAGCCGACTTTTAGGTGGACATAAGGCATAAGGGGGCGGAAGAACGGTGATTCGTGACAGAGGAACGATTAAATGGACGGCGATGATGCTGCCAGAGCACGTTAAAATGTTAAGAGAACATCAAGACGGTCTGGACTATGGAAGAAAGCCAGAATTAGATGAACAAAAGTACGAAGAATTCAACGAGACAATCTGTGTTGCGATGGAAGAGAACCAAGCGCTGAAGTTTACGTATTTTGAAAAAGGCAAGGTGCACGTGCTTATAGGTCATGTACACTATATTGATGAATATAAAAAAGAGTTAAGGGTGCTGGATGAAGAAAAAAGGATGCATCTCTTAAAAGTGACTGACATCATGGACGTGGAATACGCATAGACACATAAGAAATAGTGGCATAAAAAAACAGCAAAAACTAACGTTGAAGATAGTTTTTGCTGTTTATCTATCCAAAGATTTGAGTTAAGTAAATCATGATCAAGAGGCCGGCGATAAAGGATAAAGTAGCAGATCGAGCGTGACCGTCACCATGGCTTTCAGGAATGAGTTCTTTATAGACGATAAAGAGCATGGCACCGGCTGCAAAGGAAAGGCCATAAGGGACAAGATTCTCTACATAAGAGGTGAGCACATACCCGAGCAAAGCCGTAACGATCTCAACAGCACCTGTTAATGTTGCAATAAGGAAAGCCTTGAATCGATTCATATTTTGATGAATGAGAAAAAGAGCTACTAACAGACCTTCGGGTGCATTTTGAAGTCCGATTGCAAATGCGATCAAACCGCCAAGTCCTGTATTCTCACTAGCATAACTGACCCCAACAGAAAGACCTTCCGGCAGGTTGTGCAATGTGATCGCAGCAATGACAAGAAAAGCTTTAGCGTCAATGCCTTTAAAAATCTTAGAATGATCAAGATCAACGTGCGGAACAAACCTTTCTAAGAGTAAGAGTGTTAAGGTACCGAGTGTGATACCGATCGTAAGTACAGTTAGATTTGATAGTTCAAGAGCTTGAGGAATCAAGCTGAACGTTGAAGCAGCGACCATGATACCTGCGGTAAGAGCAAGTAATATGTCGCGAAACCGGTGTGTTACCTGAGACCAGAAAAGAACAGGCAGTGCACCAAAACCGGTTGCTAATGCAGATAATACACTTCCAAATAAAGCAGCTTCCATTCTGTTACCCACCTTAGTCAAATATCCAATTTTATAAAAATAGTCATATGGCTCTTTTAGTATACCGCCAAATCCTTTTTAATAGAAGTAAGCGCCATTTTCATTTCAAAAAGCGCTTCTATCGGAAAAATAAGAAGGTGACAATTTGAAAGTCATAATCATTGACCCGGGCCATGGAGGTAATGATCCTGGAGCGGTAAATAAAGAGCAATTAGAAAAAGTATATAATCTGGCAATCGCCAAAAAGATACAAGCTAATCTTCAAAATAATTATGAAGTGACGGTCATCATGACTCGAACAGGTGATACAACCGTATCATTAGAAGAAAGAACAAATGTAGCAAACAGCAAGAATGCAGAGCTGTTTGTGTCTATCCACCAAAACATCGGTGGAGGAGAAGGCTTTGAAACCTATGTGCACCAGCGAGCGGGTGCGGAAACGAAAAGGATACAAAACGTTTTACATGCATCAGTCGCAGCTGTCATGAATAAGTACGGTGCGCGCGACAGAGGACAAAAACAGGCTGATTTTCATATCCTTCGTGAAACGAAAAAGTCTGCAGTCTTATTAGAAGTGCTTTTCATGGATAACGAGAAAAACTTGGCTCTTTTAAAAAGAGAAGATTTTCAAAATGAAGTGTCAATAGCGATTGCACAAGGAATCGCGCAAAGTCTATCTCTTCCCAAAAAACAGATGCAGATCACACAAACACAAATCTTCAATGTAATCGCAGGCGCGTTTGAACAAAAAGAGAATGCGGTTGCTCGTGTTTCACTTCTAGCTAAACAAAACGTAACAGCCTTTATCGATGAAGTAAAAAGCGGCAACAAAACGTATTATAGAGTTCAAGCTGGAGCTTTTCAGAATCGAGAATACGCAGAGAATTTTGCTAAAAAGATACGTTCAGAAGGGGTAGCAGATGCTTATGTGGTAGAGAAAAATACAAATGAGCCTCCTCCGGTTAAAGAGCCGCCACAACCAAGTCCAGAGCCACCCAAGCCAAGCCCAGAACCACCAAAACCAACACCCGAAACTCCAAAAGGACTGACGATAGGAGGTTCAACGCTATTAACAGCAGAAGAGATGGATCGATTTGTTAGGAAGGTCAATCCGAATGCGCCATCTGTAGCTGCTCTTTACGTTCAAATCGGACAAGTGTACGGGATAAGAGGGGATGTGGCATTCGCTCAGGCTATTCAAGAAACAGGGTATTTCCGTTTTGAAGGCAATGTTAAGGCTTCCCAGAATAATTATGCCGGAATTGGTGCGACAGGCAAGAACGAATCAGCCGTGTTTAAGACTCCTCTAGAAGGGGTATTGGCACACATCCAGCACTTGTTTGCTTATACGTCTACACAGCCTCTGCCTTCCCAATATCCTCTTGTTGACCCTAGATTCAAATATGTCCAAAGAGGCAGTGCCATGACATGGGCACAGCTGAACGGAAAATGGGCCATTCCGGGAACGACGTACAGTACTATGATATTGGATATTTACAAAAAAATGCTAAACGAAGCTAAAATCCCGTTACAAACAAGAATGAATTCTTTAAATGCAATGCTGAATGAATTATAAAAACGTTGAATTCACGAGTGTTTTTTCATAAACAGTAAAAAATAAGGCTTCGCATGTAAATCATTTTCATGCGAAGTCCTTATTTATTTGGATATGTGCGTAAACTTTGTTGCTTTTGGAAATGTTGATTTCCGTTTCAGGCTGCTCACTTTCCACGGGGGCAGACGCTGAGTCACATTCGAACGTTTCACTGAATTTTGACATAGCTAAACTGTATTGACTCTTAAAAGTAAGGAAGAATTAGCCAAAAAAGAGTGATCTGTAATAAGATAATAATGAGAGCAAAACGATTAAGATTTACAGCTTGCGAAAAGGCCAGACGAAAGTATTTTTTCTTTTAATTCTGTATTTGGTGGATCGCATATAATTTCAATGAAGTCATCAGGATAGATAGACAATGCGATAATACCGAGAAAGCTCTTTCCGTCAGCTGTTCGATCTCCTTTTTGTAGATAGACGGATTCTTTAAAACTGCCTGTTAGTTCAACGAGTTTAGCAGCACGTTCTGCATAAATAGGGCGAGTTGCTTTTACGATCATAATATAACCTCCTTTGCCAATCACACTATGTATGGATATGTGCATAAGAAGGAAAAATGCTTACTAAATGAAACTTTCACATGGAGGAAACATGAAACTTACAAAAAAGTGGCTATATCTTACGTTATTGGTTGCTGGTTTAATCATTTTATTTCTCTGGATGCAAAAGAATTATAAGGGATTTAGTCCTGAAGAATTTAGAAATTGGATCGTACAGTGGGGATGGATCGCACCTTTTATCTTTGTTGTTCTATATACAGTGAGGCCATTTGTGTTATTCCCATCTTCCATATTTGCCATTACAAGCGGTTTATCGTTTGGTTTTTATTGGGGATGTCTGTATACATATCTTGGATCACTAGGAGGAGGACTCCTAACGTATTTCGCGATCAACCGCCTTGGCCGCTTTAAGAAAAATAAACAATGGAAAAACGAAAACTACGAAAAAGTACGAAATAAGATTGAAAGAGAAGGAATTCGTTTCGTCTTATTGTTGAGACTGCTTCCGGTATTGAATTTTGATCTCGTCAGTTACTTAACCTCCTTAACAAAGGTAAAGTTTAAAGACTATGCGATCGCTACTGCAATAGGAATCATTCCTGGAACAATCGCTTATACGTATCTAGGTACATCTATGACGTCAGGAAGCAAAAAAGTCGTCTGGATCGGCACTACTCTTTTATTTGTCCTGGTCGGTCTACCCATGATATTTAAGAAGAAGATGAAAGAAAAGGTAGGGTTGTAGAACTTAAGAAGGTTGCTCTTGAGGTAAGATCAGATTCATGGCTGACTCAGCATCAGCACCTTCAACGATATAAAGAAAAGAATCTCCTTCTTTTAACGTTAAAAAGAATGCTACGAGCTGTGATAACCCTGTGGCATGAATGGTAATACCGTCTTTACTTAGAAACAGCTGGCTGTTAAGTCTCTTAGCAGAATGCATAATCTCGATGGCTTTACTTATTGTATATTTAGCGGTAACGATCACTTTTTGTGAGCAGATTTGCTTCATGATCTTAAGCCTCCTGTATGAGATGATTGCTGATATATTTCCCATAAGTTGAGAGGCCGAAACAAGGTCTTTAGTCCCGATGTGCAAAGTGATGGAAAATCTGTAGTGCTTTGGAATAAAGAAGGGTACATTTAAACGATATATTTTGCTGAATGAAAAGAGGGGCTGTAGATACAAAGTGGTAGAAAGGAGACAGAAACAAGAAATTAGGGGGAGTTTGATTGAGAAGTTCACTAAAAGTATTCGTTATGATTGTTTTCCTTTTTAATCTGTCACAAACTTGTGTGTTTGCCTCATCAAAGGTCGTTGCTGAAAACAAGGCAGGTGGTTTCTACTACAACATAAAAGCAGATGGAGGAACATTGACTTGGAGTATTGGAGACGGGAAAAAACAGAGTGAGCTTCAGGAAGATAAAAAGAATCAAAGAGAGTTAGATCAATTTAGGAACGCAGTGAATGAGATGAATGTACAAAAAATTTCATTGATGATCTATAGTTTATATTTCCTCATTATTGGAATCGTGGGATTCATCTTATATAAGAAGGTTTGGAAAAAAAGAAAAGAACTATTGACGATTGTTGCAATGTTCGCTGTATATGCCGTATATAAGTGCTACATGGCTTATGAATTTTTTGTAGAAGCTCGATGGGATGCAAAGCATTATCTTGCAGTTCTGGCGTAAAGACATAGTGAGTTGAATAAGTGTAATAAACAAAAAAGAGTACAGCCGGCATATGAAACCGGGCTGTACTCTTACTTTTTTATGCATTTAATTTTGCTTTTTCACGTTTCGCCTGTCTTCTGAAGAATAATTCATATAGAACAGGTACGATGATTAATGTTAATAGCGTAGAAGTCGTAAGACCACCGATTACAACGATCGCTAATCCTTTAGAGATCAGCGTTCCTGACGACGTTGTTAATGCAAGCGGGATTAGTGCTGCAATTGTCGCGAATGCTGTCATTAATATCGGGCGTAAGCGAGTTTTACCAGCTTCTAATAGCGCCTCGCGAACTGGCATACCTTTAATCTCACGGTTTTGTCCGATGCGGTCTACTAATACGATCGCATTTGTTGTAACGATACCGATCAACATGAGAATTCCGATCATCGCACTTACAGACAATGGTTCGTTGATCAAGTATAATCCTCCGATTGCTCCAACAGGAACGAATATGAGGGAAGAAAGGATGATGAATGGAATACGAGCTCGACCAAATGTAATCAACATCGTTAAGTAAACGAGACCGATCGCAACTAGCATCGCAAGGCCAAGATCTTTGAACGTATCCATTGTTTCTTCGCTTCCTCCACCACCTTCTGTTGATACAGAAGAAGGAAGGTCTACATTATCTTCAACGCCTTTAATAACGTCTTGTGTTACTTTTTGTACGTTGTCGCCTTTTACTTGAGCAGAGACTTGTGCATAAATTTTACCATCAAGCTTTTGGATTCCGGTTACAGTGTCTTTCTCTGTTACCTCAGCAACGTCTGAGATTTTAACTGGACCAGTAGAACCGAATACAGTCAGATCTTTGATTTCATCTAGAGATTTAACTGATTCGTCATATTCAACTTTTACATTCTTTTGATCGCCGTCTAATGTAAGTTCTCCTACCTCAACAGGTTTTGTTACATCTGAGACAGCTCCTAGAATAGCGAATCCTGACACGCCTTTTTCAGCTGCTTTTTCGGTATCAATGTCAACAGCCCATTGTTTTTGTGTATCTTTGAAGTTGTTGGATACATACTTGATCGAATCAATCGTCTTCATGTACTCTTCAACTTCACTTGCAGCTTTTTGAAGGTCATCTAAGTTGTTTGAATACAGATCGATATTAACTTCGTTATTAGCTGGAGGCCCACCGCTTGAAACTTCCTGCAAGCTGATTACGGTTCCTTCTGCTTTTTCGTCTGTGATCTCTTTAATACCTTTTTCTAGCTCTTTTAGTTCTGTGTCAATGTTTGCTTCTTTTTTGAGGTTAACAAAATAGTTAGCAACATTTTGACGCTTAAGACCGGTTTGGAAATCACGAGATCCAATACCAGCTGTTACATCTTCAATCGTACCGCGCTTAGAGAGGTAGTCTTCAACTTCTAAAGACACTTCGTTCGTCTTTGTTACGTTTGTACTTGCAGGTAATTCAACGTTAATCGTTAATGTTTTCTGCTCTTCATTCGGTAGGAAGACCATTCCAAGTTTTGTTGCAAGGAAGAAAGATCCGCCTAAAAGAATGAATGAAGTGAAAAGAACTAGAATTTTATGATTCAATGATGCTTTGATCAGTTTTTCATAACCACGCTGCAAAGGACCATCGTTCTTTTCAGGTTTTACGGTTTTAAATGCATATTTTGCTAGGATAGGTACGATCGTAACAGCAACGATCAGTGAAGCTAATAATGCGAATACAACCGTTAATGCAAATGGTAAGAAGAACTCACCTGTGATACCGCCGACTAGACCAAGTGGTAAGAAAACAACGACGGTTGTAATCGTAGAAGATACGATCGCTTTTAAAATTTCGCGTGTAGAGTCAATGATTAACTCATCACGGTCGTAGTCACCATCTGTTTTACGGATTCTTCTAAAGATATTCTCGATAACTACGATACTATCATCTACAACACGTCCGACTGCTACTGCCATTCCACCGAGTGTCATGATATTTAAAGTAATATCAAGACGGTCTAAGAAAATCGCGGACACGAGTAGTGAAAGCGGGATTGAGATGATGGCGATGATGGTTGCTCTGAAGTTTCTAAGGAATATCAGCACGGCTAGAGAAGCGAACAATGCTCCAAATAATCCTTCTTTAACTAGCGTGTTTACAGAGTCTTTAATTCCTTCTGCTTGACCGAAACCAATCGCATAGTCTAACTTATCATCGTATTTATTTTTGTTCAGTACTTCTAAAACTTTGTCAGCAACTTCGACCGTATTTGCATCTTGTTTCTTTGTTACGGCCATAGAGAGTGAAGCTTTTTGGTTATATCTTGTAATTTCACTAACATCATCTGTTTCTTTAACTTCAGCAAGATCACCAAGCTTTAAGCTTGCTGGTCCCTGAGGTGCTTGTGCTCCACCAGGTGCTCCGCCTCCAGCTCCGGGTTGAGTTGCTTCACCAGGAGCACTTCCACCAGGTCCCCCAGGGGACTGCGCAGGTGCGCCTTGACTTGAAGAGATGGTAATCTCTTTAAGCTCTGCAACTGTATCAACTACTTCTTCAACACGAACGGGGACTGTAATCGAGTCATCGGTTACGGTACCAGCAGGGAAAGAGAGGTCACGGCTGTTGATTGCTTCTTTAACAGCGTTTAAGGTGATGCCAGCTTCTTTTGCTTTTTCTTTATCAAGTGTGATCGAGACGAATGTTTCTTTAACACCACCTACAGATACGTTGTTCACACCTTGAATCTTTTTAAGTTCTGGAACTAATTCGTCATTCACAAATGCTTGGATGTTTTCTCCTTCTTTTTCAGGGAATAGAGAAATATTGTAGATAGGAATCGTTCCAAATGAGAAACGGCTTACTTCTGGTTCTACATCTTCAGGAAGATCCGTTTCTGAGATGATGGATTTGACTTGATCTTCTACCTCATCCATGTTTGCGGTAAAAGGAAAATCCATACTAATGATAGAGATACTTTCGTTTGAAGAACTTTTAACGGTTTTTACATCCTCAACTTGCTTCAATTGGGTTTCAAGTTTATCCGTTACTTGCTCATTCACATCTTCAGGAGATGCTCCTGGATAAACGGTTTGAACGGTAAGCTGTGGAAACTCAACGTTTGGGAGCAGATCCACTTTTAAGTTCGTGAATGAGAAGACTCCACCAACAATGAGTAAAAATGAAAAGATGAATATTGCTACTGGATTTTTTAAACTAAATCGTGTTAACCAGTTCATTGTTTCCTCTCCTACGTATGTTTTTATTTTTCATATGTGTATTTTCACATATGTTTATATATAATATAATAGCTGTATAAGATTTATATCAAGTATTAAGAATAAAATATTTGTGAAAAATGTGTTACAATGCAAAGCAGAACAGAAAGAAAGAAGGGTATCAAATGGCGTTAAGGTATGCGCTGTTAGGTTTATTGGCGAAAAATGAAGCAACAGGTTACGAGCTAACACAGCAATTTAAAGAAACAGTTATTCATTTTTGGACAGCCCATCACACGCAGATCTATAGAGAACTCTTAAAGATGGAAGAAGAAGGACTCACACAATCAAAGACCGTACAGCAGAGTGATTATCCTGATAAGAAGATATATGCGATCACGGACAAAGGTTTTGAACAGCTGCTTGAGTGGATGCTGAATAAACCGGTAAATGCACCAAAGCTGAAAGACGATTTGTTATTAAGGGTATCCATGTTTCATTTTATCCCGACAGACAAAGCGATTGCTTTTTTAGAAAAGAGTAAAGAACACCATCAAATGGGACTGATGATGACGAAAAAATGGCAAGAAGAGCACTTTCCAAAAGGAACGTATGGAAAAAACGAACTTGGTGAGTTTTTAACAAGTGAATACGGCATTCGATATATGGAAAGCTGGTTATCATGGTGTAACTGGGCGATTAAAGTGCTAAAGAAGAAAGGTGAGTCATAAAACAGTATGGAAATTGTATTTACAGATGCAGCATTAACCCGATTGGAAAAGAAGGTACAGGGAAAAGAAGGGTACCTGAAGCTCAAACATGATACAGAAGGCTGTGGCTGCGTTGTGAGCGGTGTAGCTGCCCTTGTTCTCGTCGATCAAACAGAGGAGAACGATACCAAAATTGAGACGAATGGTCCAGATCTATTCATGGAATACAATACGGCTGTATTCTTTGCTGAAAAGATGACCATTGATGCACCACCAGGCAACCATTTTTCATTAAAAAGCCCTGGTGAGATGCTGAATCCTTCAATGAAATATTATGATAGAACGAAACAAAACACGGGCATGTAAGAAGCCCGTGTTTTGTTTTTTAAGGCTGAGGAACGTTCTTTAACAGTTGAAACTGCTTGCTTGAAACAGGTTTTGAGAGAAGAGGAGATATGTAGACTGCAGCTTCAAGTAGCTTATCGAGGTGAATCCCTGTGGATATTCCCATCTGAGAAAGCATGTGAACAACGTCTTCAGAAGCCACGTTACCTGAAGCTCCAGGTGCGAACGGACAACCGCCAAGCCCTCCAGCAGATGTATCAAAACGGTCGATGCCGGCTTGAAGGCTGGCAAAAATGTTAGCAAGTGCCATTCCTCTCGTATCATGAAAATGAGCGGTTAAAAGTGTTGTTCCACGCAGATGATGCTTTAAAAGTGAAAATAGTTCAAAGCACTCTGATGGATTAGCCATACCGATCGTGTCTGCCACACTCAGTTCATCTACACCCATCTCTTCAAAATCTAGGCAAATCTTTAGAACGTCCTGTTCATCGATCTTTCCTTCGAATGGGCAATAAAAACTAGTAGAGATACAAGCCCTCACAAAGAATCCTCTGCGCTTTAGATCTTCAATCAGAGGTCTTAGTTCATTCATGCTCTCTTCTGTTGATTTATTAATGTTCTTCTTATTGAACGTTTCGCTGACACCTACGAATACAGCAATATGCTTCACTCCAGATTCAACAGCTAAGTCGATTCCTTTTTGGTTTGGAGCGAGGACAAAATTTCGTTGGTCGTCCAGGCAGTTATCAATAATAACAGAGGCATCTTGCATTTGAGGAACCCATTTCGGTGACACGAATGAGGTGAGCTCCATCTCTTGAAACCCGGCATTTTTTAATAGAGAAATAAATTCTATCTTGTTCTTTGCAGGTATTAAATTCTTCTCATTTTGAAGACCATCTCGCGGTCCAACTTCTATAAGCGTAACCCTTTCAGGTAAGTCCACTAGTTAAACCCCTTTCTTGAAAACGTTTTCCTATGGTTATTTTAACTAAAAAAAATCGTCTGTTGCAACACATTTAAATTGTTATGGTATGATAAAAAGGAATTTTCAGAAATTTAAAAGAGATCTACAAGGAGGAGACTAGGAATGGTTTCAAGGGAGAGAGATGCTGTAGTTGTAAGCGCTGTCAGAACGCCTATCGGAAGCTTTATGGGAAGTTTTAAAACGGTTGCGGCAACAGAATTAGGAGCAATCGCGATAAAAGATGCATTGAAAAAGGCTGGTGTCCCGCAAGATTCAGTAGATGAAGTCATCATGGGGAATGTTCTGCAAGCAGGTCTTGGACAAAACCCAGCTCGACAAGCGGCTATCAAAGCTGGTTTGCCGAACGAGGTATCCAGTTTGACGATTAATAAAGTATGCGGTTCAGGTCTTAAGGCTATTCATCTAGCATGCCAAGCGATCTGGCTGAACGAAGCAGATATTATCGTTTGCGGCGGAATGGAAAACATGAGCCAAGCTCCTTATCTTTTGAACGGCGCGAGAGATGGTCTTCGAATGGGTAACGCTCCTATGGTAGATTCCATGATTCAAGACGGATTATGGTGTGCATTTGGTGATTATCATATGGGAATCACTGCGGAAAACCTATGTGAGACTCATTCATTATCCCGTGAAGAGCTAGACGAGTTCGCAGCAGAAAGTCAAAGAAAATGTGCACAAGCGCAAGAACAAGGAAAATTTAATGACGAGATCACGCCGGTAGAGATTCCTCAACGTAAAGGTGATCCGATCATTGTTGATACAGATGAATATCCAAAGCCAAGTTCAACGGCTGAAAAGTTAGGGAAACTTCGCCCCGCATTCAAGAAAGATGGCATGGTTACAGCAGGTAATGCGTCAGGCATCAACGACGGTGCTGCAGCACTTGTTGTGATGAGCCGAAAGAAAGCAGAAGAACTAGGATTAAAACCTATCGCTGTTGTAAAAGCCAATGCGAGCGCAGGTGTTGCACCAGAAGTGATGGGAATCGGACCTGTGGAAGCGGTTAAGAAAGTGTTAAAGAAAACTGAATTGAGTATGAATGACTTTGACTTAGTTGAAGCAAATGAAGCGTTTGCAAGTCAATCTCTAGCGGTTGGCAAGGATCTTGAATTTGATAAAGAAAAATTGAATGTAAACGGTGGAGCGATTGCACTCGGGCATCCGATCGGAGCAAGCGGCGCAAGAATCGTCGTGACATTGCTTCATGAGATGAAACGCAGAAATGCAAAACGAGGTCTTGCAACGCTCTGTATTGGTGGTGGCCAAGGGGTAGCGTCGGTTTTTGAGAACGAAGAAGAATAAATGACTGTTTAAAGACAATGATCGTAAAAAGGAGAGAGAAAAATGAAACCAATATTGAACTCAGCACTTGAAGCTGTAGCAGATATAAAAGATGGATCTACTCTTTTAGTAGGAGGGTTCGGTCTTGTTGGAATTCCTGAGAACTTAATCTTAGCACTAGTCGAAAAAGGAACGAAAGATCTTACCGTCATCTCAAACAACTGTGGAGTGGACGACTGGGGTCTTGGCCTTCTATTAAAAAATAAACAGATTAAAAAGATGGTCGGATCTTATGTTGGTGAAAACAAAGAATTTGAAAGACAAGTTTTATCAGGTGAGATTGAAGTAGATTTAATCCCACAAGGTACACTTGCGGAAAGAATTAGAGCAGGCGGTGCAGGCATTCCAGCGTTCTACACACCAGCTGGAGTAGGAACACCGATCGCTGAAGGAAAAGAAACTCGAACGTTTAACGATAAAGAATATCTGCTGGAAGAGGGAATCGTTGCAGATTTCAGTTTGATTCGTGCTGCAAAAGGAGATAAAGCTGGCAACCTGATCTATAACAAAACAGCTCGTAACTTTAATCCGATGATCGCAGCAGCTGGAAAGATGACGATTGCTGAAGTAGAAGAGATTGTTGAGATCGGTGATCTGCACCCTGATTACATACATACACCAGGTGTATATGTTCAAAAGTTGATTGTTGGAACACAAGAAAAACGCATTGAGCGACTCACTGTAAAAAAAGGATAAAAGGAGGGAAACCATTATGAATATTAGAGAAAGAATTGCAAAAAGAGCTGAAAAAGAAATCGAATCAGGATTCTATGTAAATTTAGGGATCGGAATGCCGACGATGGTTGCCAATTTTATTTCCGATAATAAAGAGGTTGTTCTACAATCAGAAAACGGGCTTTTGGGAATCGGACCTTATCCACTTGAAAATGAAGTTGATCCTGACCTGATCAATGCAGGAAAAGAAACAGTAACGGCAATTAAAGGTGCATCTTACTTTGACAGTTCTGAGTCGTTTGCTATGATCCGTGGCGGTCACATCGATATCGCGATACTAGGCGGAATGGAAGTTTCAGAGAATGGTGATCTAGCCAACTGGATGATCCCAGGAAAGATGATAAAAGGAATGGGCGGGGCGATGGACCTTGTGCATGGTGCAAAGAAGATCATCGTTATCATGGAACATGTGAACAAAGCAGGTGACAGTAAAATCTTAAAGGAATGTCAGCTACCCTTAACAGGAGAAGGTGTCGTAGAACGAATCATCACCGACCGTGCTGTCATGGACGTTTCTGATAAAGGTCTCGTGTTAAGAGAAGTAGCGGAAGGATATTCCGTTGAGGATGTAGTGAATTCCACCGAGGCAAAACTATCTGTTGCAGAGGATGTTAAGTTAAACGCTTATTAAGGTAAGTCCTTGTGAAATTTATTTAATACATGAAAAAGATTCGTAATCCATACAAGGTTCTAAATCTTTTAAATAAAGAGGTGCAACCACATGGCTATCTATTTAATAGACGGTGCGAGAACGCCGTTTGGATCATATGGGAAATCATTGACTGGTGTGAGTCCGACAGTTCTAGGTGAGATATCGGCGGTAGAGGCGATAAAACGTGCCAATATTTCTCCAGCAGATATAACGGATGTAGTTTATGGTAATGTTATTCATTCGAGCAAGAATGCTGCATATGTAGCGAGACATACTGCTCTAAAATCAGGCGTGCCATCAGATGTTCCTGCCATGCTCGTCAACCGCTTGTGTGGCTCTGGCCTGCAAGCAGTCGTTTCAGCCGTGCAGAACCTTCGTGATCAGGAAGAAGGAGTCGCGCTTTCTGGAGGCATCGAAAATATGTCGCAGTCGCCGCACGTTTCTTTTCACCACCGGTTCCATAATCAAAAGTTTGGTCCGATCACGTTTGATGACATGCTTCTTCAGACGTTAAGTGATGAATACATCGGGTGTGGCATGGGGATAACAGCTGAAAATTTAGCTGATCAATATACCATATCAAGAGATGAACAAGATGAGTTTGCTAGCCTGAGTCATAGAAAAGCGGCAGAAGCACGAGAAAGCGGAAGATTTCAAAAGGAGATCGTTTCTGTTCCCTTAAGAAACGGAGCACTCTTTACAGATGATGAAGGGATCAAACCTGAAACATCTGTTTCTTTGCTAGGAGAATTGAGGCCATCTTTTCAAAAAGACGGAACAGTTACAGCAGGGAATTCTTCTTCTATTAACGATGGTGCAGTGTCACTCATTCTTGCTCACGAAAAGTCGGTCAAAGAAAAAGGGTTAAAACCGCTCGTAGAGATTGTTTCGTGGGCCGTAACAGGCGTTGATCCATCGGTAATGGGAATCGGTCCCGTACCTGCGATTCAGAAACTGCTGCAAAAAACAAGTCTCTCCATCGATGATATTGGTTTGTTTGAAATCAACGAAGCGTTCAGTTCTCAATACTTAGCTGTAGAAAAAGAACTACGATTAAATCGAGAAAAAACGAATGTAAACGGAGGAGCGATTGCGCTCGGTCACCCTGTAGGTGCAAGTGGCGCAAGGCTGTTGCTTACATTGAGCTATGAAATGAAACAGCGTCAAGAAAAATACGGGATTGCGAGTCTCTGTATTGGCGGTGGGCAAGGAATCGCGATGTTACTGAAATTAGTATAAAAAAAGTCCCGGTGGAGCGAAATCGCTGCAACGGGACTTTTTCAATTGAATCATGCTCGGTGCGTTTCATAGATTTCAGCTGGAAAAAGAGAGTGTAATGATTCTGACTCCTCTTCACTTAAAGGTGAAGATTTAAATGTTTTAATGTTTTCTAAAAGTTGTTCAACAGAGCTTGCTCCTGCAGCTGCAGTGGCCACTGGCTTTTGACTCAACACATATTGCAACGCTGCATGTGTGATGTTCTTATCACCTAAGACATCTTTAGACATCTCGATCCTTTTTTGGATGTCAGCGCCAGTGTAATGAAGAAACTTGTCATCAGCACTCTTTTGTAATGCTTTCTCGCTCAACCATCCTTTTGCAACAGAGCCTCTTGCAATAACGCTTATATCCTTAGTATTGAGATAAGGAAACAGTTCTTCAGGACGTCTGTCCAACAAACTATATTGCATCATGATACTTTGAATATTAGAGTGCTCTGCAAAATATTTAATCGTGTTAGGACGTATAGAAGAAATACCATAATAACGGATATAACCTTCTGACACGAGTTCATCAAAAGCTTCAATCGTTTCATCCAGCGGATCATCGATCGTTCCCCCGTGCAGCTGGTAGAGATCAATATAATCGGTTTGTAGACGCTTTAGGCTGTCTTTTAAGGCGGTTTTTATGTAAGTTTTAGAAGGATTCCATTTCCATCCATCACCAGGTTGGCTCCAATCGTTTCCACCTTTTGTCGCAAGAATGATGTCTTGTCGAACGTCTTTTAGTGTTTTGCCAATAAACTCTTCATTCCACCCAAAACCGTATAAATCGGCTGTGTCAAAATAGTTAATACCATGATCGAGCGCAGTCTTCACAATTTTTTCGTTCTCGTTTCCTAGCTCAGGAGCAAGTGACATACATCCTAAACTCAATTCACTCACATACAGATCAGAAGAACCTATTCTTCTTTTCTTCATCCTTTTCACCTCAACTTCATTCAATTTGTACCTGCTTTAAACCTATCATAATGATTTAAAAAAAGAAAAAAGTCCGCACAAAAAAAGATGCGAATAAAAATTCACATCGTCAGCCGTTAAGGTGTGTTTATTTTTTCGGAGAAGTAGCGTTGATCCAGTCTTGAACAAGTTCATGCTGCTTACTATAATTTTGTAGCATATATTTGATCTGCCAAGCCTTGCCCACTAGCGTAATTCCTTTAGGTTGAAGATAGATCTTCATCTGCTATGCCTCCTTCAATGTCCTATTAAATGAAGTATTCCAAAGTATGATAGACTTTATGTAGAAAAGAAGATAAATAGACCATTGGAGTGTGGAAAATGGAAAACTTATACGAAAAAACGATAAGCAAAGAACAGATATACAGCGGTAAAGTTATTGATCTTTATATAGAGGAAGTTGAACTGCCGAATAAGAAGGTAGGAAAACGAGAGATTGTGAAACACCCTGGAGCTGTTGCCGTACTAGCAGTAACAGATGAAGGTAAGATGTTAATGGTAGAGCAATTTCGTAAACCACTCGAAAAGACGATTATTGAAATCCCAGCAGGTAAGCTTGAAAAAGGAGAAGATCCTTTAGAATGTGCCAAGCGTGAATTGTTAGAAGAAACGGGCTTTGCTTGCGAATCTATGGAGTCCATCGGTTCTTTTTATACCTCCCCAGGGTTTGCAGATGAACTGATCCATCTCTACTATACGAACACTCTTACAAAACAAGGTGATCAGATGACAGATGAAGATGAATTTTTGAACGTCCTCGAATTAAGCGTAGATGAAGCGAAAGAATTAATGAGAGAAGAAAAGATTCATGATGCAAAAACAGCTTACAGTGTCATGTATATGGAGTTAACTCGTGCACTTAAAAAATAAACTCGTACCATTCTTTGCGGATATGCATATTCACATCGGAGCATCTCGAACAGGTAAAGCCATTAAGATTACAGGTTCAAGATCCCTGACACTTCGCAATATCTTACATGTAGCTAAACATGTAAAAGGGATGGATGTCATAGGGATCATTGATTGTCATTCGCCTGAAGTACTTCAAGAATTAAAAGAACTTGAACAAGATGGTTGCTTGAGAGAGCTCGAAGAAGGCGGCTTATCAATTGATGGATTGACACTCATACCAGGGGCCGAGATTGAGATTAACGATGAACATTGTAAGGGGCCGATCCACGTTCTTGTATATATGCCGAGTCTTGCTGCGATGGAGAGATTAAGTGTATGGCTAACATCTCGAATGAAGAATATCCATTTAAGCTCGCAACGGATGTATGGCAGTGCCCATGAACTTCAACAGTTCGTGAAGAATTCAGGTGGATTATTTATCCCTGCTCATATTTTTACTCCATTTAAAAGTTTATACGGAAAAGGAGTAGATACTTCTCTAACGGAAGTGTTAAATCCATCCATGATAGATGGTGTTGAATTAGGCTTAAGTTCGAATACAGAAATGGCATCCCGACTAGAAGAGCTTTCTTCATTCACCTTCCTAACGAATTCAGATGCACATTCATTAGAGAAGATCGCACGTGAATATCAGATGCTTTCCTTGAAGGAACCGACTTTTAAAGAATTCAAAATGGCTCTCCAAGGTGAGAATGGTAGAGAGATTATTGCAAATTATGGCCTGAATCCTTATCTCGGAAAATATTATAATTCGGTCTGTGAAACATGTTTAGAAGTTTTTCCTCCCAACAGTGAGAGCTGTAATAAATGTGGAAATAAGAAATTTATAAAGGGAGTCAACGATCGGATCAACGAACTTCAAGGAACAAAGACAAGTAAAGTAAACAGACCACCTTATATTCACCAGATACCGCTAGAGTTCATACCAGGATTAGGTCC